>JAEWGC010000053.1 GCA_023388495.1 Bacillota bacterium
GTTTATAGTCCTCTTCATATTTAGGATTTGAATATGAAGCATAATAATTTTTAAACAACTCATCTTCTACAACATTAGTCATATCATCATTTAATTTCTTTATGATTTTTCCTATTTCATCCATAAATATTTCATCTGTGGATGCATTTTCTATTGCTTTCCTAAAGTTCTCCTTCTCTCCTAACCAATTAACTCCATTAATTCTTTCATTAACCTTTAATAGAGGGTAGTTCTCTTCAATAAAGCTATGTAAATACTCAAAATCTCCTAACTTCTCCTCCATTGTCAAGGCTTCTACTGCCTCTATTTGGTCCTGGGTAATTATTCTTGTTTCCTTTTCTTTTCTAAAATAGGCCATTACCCCAATACCTACAATTAGAATAAATGAAATAATTATTAGTTGTTTTTTCCTTCTTCTTGTCATAAAATAGCCCTCCTTGTATTTAAATTTTCAAACTTTATCTTATTAAATAATTACTTATAAATGAATCATGCTATATTATGTTCCAGATTCAGATTGTTTTGTAGATTATATAAATAATTATATGGAAAACATCAATATTTCTTAAATTTTCCTTAATAATAACAAACAAAAATTTGAATTATTTATGCCATAAATCTAGGATTTCAAGAAGAATTCTCTTGCTGTCTAGGTATGCCTCTATATTAGAATCGATATCCCCACCGTTAAGCCTACTACTAATATTATTCATTGTAATAGGAGGAGCACCAAATGAATGCCCTGCATTTTCATATCCATGTATGATAACTTCATTCTTGGCATATTCTTTAATAATGTTTGTGTGTGATTTAGCATCAAATGCTCCATCGTCTCCACCATAAAATATTAAAATCTTGGCATTAGAATTTTCAACTTTAATTCTAGCCTTTTCTAAATTTGTACTTTTTTTAAATTGAGCATTCATTAATTTACGCTGATTATCAGGTGTATTTGACAATACATCCATGGCTCTTTTAACTAATCGCATCACCCCAACCTTTCCATTTAGATATTCTATATCCTCTCCCTTATATGTCCATGAAGATGCTTTATTTAAAAAACGTGATGTAGAAACATGACTTGAAGGTGCAAATAATACTACATTATCAATGGTATCATAATATGTGGACATGAGTAATGCTAATTGTGCTCCTTTGGAAGCACCTAGTATAGTAATAATATCTGAATTATTGCAATTAGTTTTGATATAAGAATATATCTCTTCGTACATCTCTAGAGGTACTCTCTCCGCACGTTCTGGTTGACCTTTTTGTCCAAAGTAATATACTGAAATAACTTCATATCCATCACTTGAAAGATAGTATGCCATATCATCGTTCATGCTCCCCTCTGAACCACCAAATGTAATAACAACTCCCTTATGACGAATATCATTGGGTATATGATGAAAACCTCGTATATAACCTTCATTAAATTTTCTTCTTATAACTCTTATATTTTCAGGACTTAGTTTATACATCTCATTTATTCTAGGATGAGTTTTAAAAGCTAGCTCTGCTTTATCTATTTTAGATTGATTTACCTTTCTAGATACTAATATAAAACCTGTCAATACTGTTGTAAGTAATACTAAATAAATTATGACTTTTCCTATGATCTTAAATACTTTTTTCATAATAACCCCCTTATAATAATATTGTAGTTTAATAACTATATTTTCTTAATTTCTATTGTCCCTAATAACTGCTTGAATACATTCATCTTTATTAAAATCATCATTAGGAGTTGGATCTACTTGAATATGAGGAATTGTTTTTGATTCCATATTTATAGTGCCGTCTGGATTTATAACGAGCTCTCTGCTATATCTGATTACAAATTTACTTTTTGGCAAATGAATAATGGGAATCTCTTCAAAGACCATATCTCCACCTGTAGGCTCTCCAACTAATGTAGCAAAACCTGTATCCTTAGCGAAAGAGGCAAACTTTTCAGAGGCTGAAAAGGCACCTTTATCTACTAGTAAATATATCTTACCATTAAAATCTACATTATCTCTAATGTCCAGGCTCTTATTCCATATGTCTCCAAATAACTTATGTAACTTTTCTTAAAATAATCCTCTTTCACAACATCAAAACCCGCCATTCGTTTAATTTTCATATATGCTACTTTGTTTTATATTTTCTTTTATTTGATAGCCAATCTATTCCATATAGTCTTTCATTTACTTTGAAAAAGGGATAGTTCTTTTCTAAATCATCATATAAATACTCAAAGTCGTGAAGCTTTTCCTTAGTTGTTAGATTAGCTTCAATGATTCCATAATAGGATGCATCCTTTGCCGTTACATGAAATTCATCTCTACTATTGTAAATTCTTTCTAATGCTAATATAAATAGTGCTATTGCCAATACAGTAGTAATGAGTCTTATTTTTTGTCTTTTACTCATCTTACTCCCCCTTCCAAAATGACACTTAAACCATATCATATATCCGTATAAAAGCTGTATTGGTATTGCAGAGTATACTAACTATTGGGATTAGCTAATGTATAACTCCATTATACATTGCTGGAGAATTTTATCAATTCTTTCTTCGGTGAATTTTCAAACAATTGTCGACATTTATTGCAACTTTTCGTCAAGAATCAGCCAGGATTTAAACCTTGAATCCTAAAATGATGAATTAAAATAAGTTGACTTTTGGGTGCCTGGCACTAAGAAGTATTGTTTAAATTCATCTTGTAATCCATTGGAGATACTATTAATGATATTTTTTAAAACAAGTGCAACATGACCCCAACCAAAACAAATATTACCATTTAATTTTTTAATGTTTCATTGAAGGAATTAATAATTAGTAATTTCTTTTTCTAATATCTACTACCTAATACTATAGGGTAGAGCATAGGCTCTACCCTATATCAATGAATATATAATGTATAAAATGCCTGCTGAAATTCCCATAAATATACAGAAGGAGTAGCTACCATGACGAAGTTCTATATCTTGTTTTACGGCAGATGTCATCCTCGTATTAGCTTTTATTAATGTATATGCAACATTACTAGTTGTACTACTACTTCCTAATACCGATAACGCACCTATTATAGCCACTAGAAGAATTGAAAATTGAAGAACTGCTTTAAACTCTCTGCTTGAAAATAAACTTATAACGAATGTAAATACTAAGATTGAAACAACAAAAATCATTACCCTTTGTATATATCCTAATATACCACCCTTAAAGAATTTCCCATACTTTAGTCTATAACTTAATCTCCTCATTATATCATCTCCTTAATTAGTTTATATCCTTTTAGTGCTTAATATAAGACTGAGCTTTATAATTATAGTAATTTATTGATTTATATTATCTTTAATAACTGCTCGAATACATTCATCCTTACTTAAATCTTCATTATAGGTTGAATCTACTTTAATATGAGGGATTGTCTTTGTTTCCATATTTATAGTACCATCTATATTCATACTTAATTCTCTAGGATACCTAATTACAAAGTTAGTATTTGGTAAATGGAAGATTGGAATATCCTCAAAAACCCTATCTCCCCCTGTCGTTTCTCCAACTAGAGTAGCAAACCCCGTATCTTTTGCAAAAGATGCAAATTTTTCTGCTGATGAAAACACATTGCTATCTACTAATAAATATATTTTTCCCTTAAATTTTATTTGCTCTGAAAGGTCTTCACTAATGCTCCATGGATTAATTCGAATTGAATAATTATTGTAAAAATCAAAACCATCTATTACCTCTTGGGGAAATGTATTTAGAATTTTTTTATCTAAAGTTGTAGTAGGAGATATTCTTGATACTCTGAAGGGATCATTTTCTTCTCTATCTCCATCTTTAAAAAAAGAATAATATTTAGCTACTAAAGGCTCATGTATAAGTAATTGCACGATATCTTCCCAATATTTATCAACTCCCCCTCTATTACCTCTTATATCAATAATCAACTTTTCATAAGACTCTGTTTCCTTTAAGAATTCTCTTATCTTTACATGGTCATTTTCAAATACAGTAGAACTTGCCATAGACTTGATTTTCATATATGCAACTTCATCTTTTTTCAATATTTTAGTTTCTAGATTGTCTTTATTATTTAGTACTTTATTTTCTACATTGTTTATATTCTTTACTTTATATCTACTGATAACATTAGGATTGGTTAGTGCTTCAAAAAATTGTAACTTATCTAAAGCATTATATTGATAAAATATTTCATGATAGAAGTTATAAAACCATTTAAAACTATCTCCAGATAAAATGGATGCATGATCATTATTTAAGTCACTTAGTATCAAATGTATAGCCACGAAAAACTCTGCATCATTTTCTGTATTTCTAATTAACTTCTCATATTTTTTCTTGTTTTTTAACCAATCAATATTATTTAATCTCTTATTTACATTAAAAAAGGGATAATTTTTTTCTAATATCTTATATAAGTATTCAAAATCCTCAAGCTTTTCAGCAGTTGATGCGTTAGTTTCTACAAATCCATAATACGATACATCTTCTGCAACCAATTGATATGTATCTTTATTATAACCTATTGCTATGATAGCTACTGCTATTATTATAATAACAATAATACTAAAACTATTTTTCTGCTTTCCTTTTTGAATCATTTAACCCCTCCTTAATTAACAACATATGGTAATTCAGTATGGTTATTATTTTAATATTAATGTATAGAAGATCCAGAAAAATCCTAAGTATAAATTTTCGTCTAAGCTTACCATTTGATATGACATATTGCCTAAATACATTGAAAGTATCAATATACAAATTACTGCTCCCCTGAACATTCTCCTTTTTATAAGCTCCTCTCTAATATATAATGGATATATTAGAGAGGAGATATTTTTTGTTGATTTTGTTTATAGTTTTACCACTCCTTATAATCTAATATTACTATTATATTCTCATATTTTATAGTGACACTTGTGTCATGTGAACCAATATATTGATAATAGTCAGGAGGCTATACACATGAATTTCAGTCATTTTGGAGAGTTTTTAAAAGATATTAGAACTTCAAATAATATATCTATAGAGCGTTTAGCAGAAGGAATTTGCAGTACTCGTCAGTTAATTCGGATTGAAAACGGTGAAAATAATCCCTCTTTATATATCCTGCACAATCTATCTATAAAACTCAATATAGATCTACAAGAGTATTATAGAATCTATTTTTATACAGGTTCTTTTTTGGCTAAAAGATATATAGATAACTTTAATAACTTAATCATCTCAGGAGACTATAATGCTTTAAGAAAGTTAATACAAGAAATGAAAAATATGGATGAATTTAAGGAAGGTGAAAATTTCCAATATATATTCTATGGCAAGGCCTTATGTAGCACACATCTGGATAAAGATTATTCATGTTCAAATGACTATTGTTTTAAAGGTTTAACTATCGAAGATTCAGACTTCAACTTAGATTCTATAAAGAATAAAATATATTCTAATGTAGGATTGACTATGATTAATCTCATAGCTGTGAATTATAGCCGATTAAATCAAAAAGATAAAAGCTGTAAAATCCTTGAAGATCTCTTTAATATATTAGATAATCAAATTTTCAATTCATCATTTCCTATGTATCGCTCCTTAGATTTTCAAAAAAAAACTTTATCAGGGTATTACCAATAATCTTAGAGTCATTTTCATGGATAAAGGACAATATGATAAAGCCTTAAACTATATCAACAAAGGTATTGAATTGTCTTTAAAGGAGAGCTATATGCGTTTTCTTCCAGAGTTGCTACATCAAAAGTCAAGGTTGCTTTTTAAGATAGGAAATTATGAAGAGTCTCGCAAATCTTATGAAATATGCCTTAGTTTATATAAATTAGCTAGAAAAGTTGAAGATGTGCATAGTTTGGAGAAGGAGATTGAAGAAAATCTTTTTCATAAAACATAAAAAAGGTTATGGGCGTCCCCATAACCTTTTTATTTTATATATTATTGTTCTGCTAATTTCTTGTATTGCTCGTATCTTGCCTTAGCATCTTTCTCAGCAGCTTCGAATAATTCGTCTGCTACCTCTGGGAATGTAAGTCTTAATGAAGTATATCTAACCTCTGAGTTGATGAAGTCCATAAATGGTTCAGTTGGCTCTTTGGAATCAAGAACAAATGGGTTCTTGCCTTCTTCTTTAAGTCTTGGGTCAAATCTAAATAGATGCCAGTATCCTGTATCTACAGCTTTCTTTTCTTGCTTGATTGTTGTACCCATTCCGCTTCTAATACCATGGTTGATACATGGTGCATAAGCTATAACTATGGATGGCCCATCATAGGATTCTGCTTCTTTAAGTGCTTTCATAAGTTGATTCATATTAGCACCCATAGCTACTTGAGCTACATAAACATATCCATAGGAAGTCATCATTAGACCTAAGTTTTTCTTAGTTACTCTCTTACCAGAAGCTGCGAACTTAGCAACTGCTGCTGTTGGAGTTGCTTTAGATGATTGACCACCAGTATTTGAATATACTTCAGTATCCATAACTAGTATATTTACGTCTTCACCTGAAGCTAGAACATGGTCTAGTCCTCCGAATCCGATGTCATATGCCCAACCGTCTCCACCAAATATCCACATGGATCTCTTGATTAGGTAGTCTTTTAACTCTTCGATTTCAGCAAGAATTTCTTTTCCTCTTGCGTTATCTACTTCTTTGTTTAATCTTGGTAGAATCATTCCTGTAGCTGCCTTTGAAGCCTTAGCATCTCTCTTACCTTCTATCCAAGCATTGAAGTGAAGATTTAATTCTTCATCTATATTTAATTCGATAAATTCTTTCATTAATCTTTCAATCTTATCTCTCATTTGTTTAACAGCTACTGCCATACCATAGCCATACTCAGCATTGTCTTCGAATAATGAATTTGCCCATGATGGTCCTCTACCGTCTTGACCTTTACAATATGGCATTGATGGTGCTGATCCACCCCAGATTGATGAACAACCTGTAGCGTTGGCAATCATCATTCTATCTCCAAATAATTGAGTGATTAATTTTACATATGGAGTTTCTCCACAACCAGCACATGCTCCTGAGAATTGAAGATGTGGCTCTTGGAATTGGGATCCTTTAATGCTGTGTTCATCCATTACGTCTGTCTTAGCCTTAACTGTCATAGCAAACTCCCAGTTCTTAGCTTCAACTTCATATTCTTCTTCAAATGGAGTCATAACTAAAGCTTTTTGTTTTGCTGGACATACGTCAGCACAGTTTCCGCATCCTGTACAGTCTAATGGACTGATTTGAATCTTGAATTTTAGATCCTCTAAGCCTTTTCCTGTAGCCTTTAATGTTGTAAAGTTTTCAGGTTTGTTTTTCTCTTCTTCTTCATCTAATAAGAATGGTCTTATAACCGCATGTGGACAAACAAATGAACATTGGTTACATTGGATACAATTTTCTGGTATCCATTTTGGTACATCTACTGCTATACCACGTTTCTCGTATGCTGATGTTCCATGTGGGAATGAACCATCTTCTCTACCAACGAAAGTACTTACTGGTAGATCGTCTCCCTCTTGTCTATTCATTGGTACTAATACTTTTTCAATGAATTCTGGTAAGTTTTTGTTGTCTTCTACAACTTTAGCTTCTGCGTCTTTCCAAGAAGCTGGAACATCTATCTTAACTAGAGCATCAATACCCTTATCTACTGCTCTGTAGTTCATTTCAACTATTTCTTGACCTTTACTGCCATATTCATCAACTATGGATTTCTTTAAGTGGTTAATAGCTTCTTCTAGTGGCAATACTTCTGATAATTTGAAGAATGCTGATTGCATTATCATGTTAGTTCTTCCACCTAAGCCTATTTCCACAGCTATCTTTGTAGCATCTATTGTATAGAAATTGATATTATGTTCTGCAATATATTTCTTCATTGATGCTGGAAGATGTGCATCAAGTTCTTCTTTGTTCCAAGTGCAGTTTAGAAGGAAAGTTCCTCCATCCTTTAATCCTTTAAGTAAATCATATTGATATACATAGGATTGTTTTGAGCAGGAAACGAAGTCTGCATCTGTTATTAAATAAGTTGATTTAATTGGCTTATGTCCAAATCTTAAGTGAGATATAGTAACTCCACCTGATTTTTTACTGTCATATGCAAAATATCCTTGAGCATACATGTCAGTATCGTCACCAATGATTTTTATAGCTGATTTATTAGCTCCAACTGTTCCGTCAGAACCGAATCCCCAAAATTTACATCTAATAGTTCCTTCTGGTTCAGTTTTTATAACTTCTTTAATATCTAATGATAGATTAGTTACATCGTCTACTATACCAATAGTAAATCTATCTTTTGGTTGCTCTGATTTTAAGTTTTCATATACAGCTAATATTTGTGATGGAGTAGTGTCTTTTGAACCAAGTCCATATCTTCCACCAACTATAACTGGTCTTATATCTGAATCGTAGAATATATTCTTAACATCTAAATGTAGCGGTTCTGCAACAGCACCTTTTTCCTTAGTTCTATCTAATACTGCAACTTTCTTTACAGTCTTTGGTAGAACATCAAAGAAATATTTTGGTGCGAAAGGTCTATATAGGTGAACTTTAATAACCCCTACTTTTTCGCCTTTTGCCATTAAGTAATCTATAGTTTCTTCTATAGTTTCAGTAACTGAACCCATTGCAACTATTACTCTTTCAGCTTCTGGATGTCCGTAGTAGTTGAAAGGCTTATAGTCTCTTCCAGTTATTTTATTTATTTCATTCATGTACTCAACTACTACATCTACTATTCTTTCATAGTATGGGTTAGCAGCTTCTGCAGCTTGGAAATAAATATCTGGATTTTGTGCCGTTCCTTTTGTATATGGTCTTGCTGGATTTAATGCTCTTTCTCTAAATTCATTTAGAGCGTCATAGTCAATTAGCTTCTCTAAATCTGCATAATCCATAACTTCAATTTTTTGAATTTCATGGGATGTTCTAAAACCATCGAAGAAATGTAAGAAAGGTACTCTTCCCTTTATAGCTGAAAGATGAGCAACGCCTGCTAAGTCCATTGTCTCTTGAACAGAACCTGAAGCAAGTAAAGCAAATCCTGTTTGTCTAGCCGCCATAACGTCTTGGTGGTCTCCAAATATACTAAGTGCATGTCCAGCTATGGCTCTTGCTGTAACATGGAATACTGCTGGTAAAAGTTCTCCAGCCATCTTATACATATTTGGAATCATAAGTAGTAAACCTTGTGAAGCTGTAAAAGTAGTAGTTAAGGCTCCTGCTGATAAGGAACCGTGTACCGCTCCTGCTGCTCCCGCCTCAGATTGCATCTCTGTAACTAAAACTTCTTGCCCAAATATATTTTTTCTGTCATTGGCAGACCATTCATCTACTAATTCTGCCATTGTTGAAGATGGTGTAATAGGATAGATTGCAGCTACATCTGTAAAAGCATAAGCAACATGAGAAGCGGCCGTATTTCCATCCATGGTCTTCATTATTTTTGCCATATATAAGCCTCCTTTTTTATTATAAAACTATTGTAGTTTGTAAATATTTTAACATTCTGTCAATTAAACCATTACTAATTTATGACATTGTGTTCCTACTTAAGTATATGAAATATTGGAACGAAAGTCAATGTTTCAAAGCCCTAAAATTATAAATAGATTATTTTCACTATTCTGCTATTAACCTCATCCCAACTATCATATATCCATATTAGAAATTTCTTTTGGGAATAATCATGCAAGCTACTATATATGCTATTATTCCTGGAAATGCCACAGTGAAAAGAGATAATAATACCCATGCTAGCCTTACTAAAGTAGAATCAATTTCAAAATATTCTGCAATACCACCACATACTCCACATATTTTCTTATCTGTCTCTGATAAAAATAATTGTTTCATTACTCCGCCCCCTTATTTTTATTAAAATGGCTGTATAGTTCTTCAGCTGCCAACCTATTCATGCCTTTTACTTCTACTAACTCTTCTATTGAAGCTGTCTTTATTTTCTCAATACTTTGAAAATGTTTTAACAGCTCAACCTTTCTTTTTTCTCCTATGCCCTTTATATCATCTAATTCGGATTTAAACATTTTCTTACTTCTAAGGGATCTATGATATGATATAGCAAATCTATGGGCTTCTTCTTGTATTCTATATATTAATCTAAATCCTAAAGTATCTTCTTCCAAACTAATCTCTCTGTTATTATATATTATTCCCCTAGTTTTATGAAAATCATCTTTTACAAGACCACATACAGGAATATTTATATTTAAATCTTTTAGTACTCTAATAGCAACATTTACTTGCCCCTTGCCCCCATCCATCATTATCAAATCAGGAAAATTAGAGAATCCCTTTACTTCTATTTTATTTTCCTTCATTAACTCTCTTTCTTCAAGTCCCCTAATAAATCTTCGATTCAAGATTTCCTCCATACTTCCATAATCGTCAGAGCCAATTACAGTTCTAATCCTAAATCTTCTATAATCAGATTTTTTAGCTTCCCCTTTTTCAAAAACCACCATAGAGCCTACAGACTCTACTCCACTAATATTTGATATATCAAAGGCTTCAATTCTATTTAATTCACTATCTATTCCCATTATGGTTTGTAATTCTTCCAATGCCTTTTGATTTTCTCTAGCCTTTTTTAAGAACTTATCTCCATATTTGTTTAACATATCCATTGCATTTTTCTTTACCATATCTATTAATTCTAATTTATCTCCACGCTTTGGAGTTAAGATATTGACCTTTGAGCCTTTCTTTTCACTTAGCCATTTAGATATAAGATCAGAATCCAGTATCTCATCTTCAATTATAATCTCTTTTGGTATATATGTTGCCCCTATATAGAACTGTTTAATAAATGAGCTTAAGATTTCACTTCTATCTTCTTCAAAGGTATCTTCTAATATAAAGTGTTCCCTACCTAGTATTTTCCCATCCCTAATAAAGAATATCTGCATACAAACTTCTTCAATTCCTCTAGCCATTCCAATTATATCTTGGTCTATTATATTAGTAGTTGATACAATCTTTTGTTTTTCATGTAATAGGTTTAGAGAGTTTATTTGATCTCTATACTTAGCTGCTAATTCAAAATCCAGATTTTTTGCAGCCTCCTTCATCTTGTTATCTATTATATCTACTAGCTTATCTTCCTTTCCATTTAAGAATAGGAGTATTTCGTTTACCATATCCATATACTGTGATTTATCTACATTACCTTGGCATGGACCTAAACATCTACCTATATAGTAATTTAGGCAAGGTCTTGATTTTCCCATATCCTTTTCTAGATTGCGATTGCATGTTCTAAGAGGATATAGATTTCTTATTATTTCTATGGCATCATTTACCGCATATACACTAGGATATGGTCCAAAGTATTTTGCTCCATCTTTTACAATCTGTCTAGTTTTCATTACCCTCGGATATTCCTCATTTATAGTCACTTTAATATAAGGATATTGCTTATCGTCCCTTAATAGAATATTATACTTTGGTTTATGTTTCTTTATTAAATTAGCTTCAAGGATTAAGGCCTCGATCTCATTGTCTACTATAATATATTCAAACTCAGAGATATGTCTCACCATTGCATTAACCTTTGGCGGGTTGTTTTTTCCTGATTGAAAATATTGTCGTACCCTTTTCTTAAGAGATATTGCCTTTCCTACATAAATTATTTCACCATTTTTGTCCTTCATTATATAAACACCTGGTTTATCAGGCAGTTGCTTTAACGCTTCTTCTATATTAAACATTTCATCACCCTTTGGACTTCGTCAATTTTGAATTGTGAATTAAAACCCTAATTATATTATAGCAAATTAATAGGTTTTTAGTTATTAAAATGCGATACTAATTCTTAGTATCGCATTTTTCTCATTATTTACTATTCACCATACTTCTTACTTCTTTTACTAATTCCTTAACTCTATCTTCAATTAATATTAAATCTTCTTCTCTAGGAGCTCCTTTAAATTCAACTGGCTCTATGAAATCCCAATTCATACAATATTTATTCATGATCTCATCAAGTTCTTTTTGAGCTCCACCTGACCAACCATAGGATCCCAATCTAAAAGCTTTTCTACCAAATACCTTTTTCTTTCCTAGCTCTTCTAGTGCAGCTGCCATTGGGGGAAACATTTTATACTCATAAGTTGGCATAGCGAGAATAATTCCTGTTGAATTCCAAGCTGAAGCCAATATTGTTCCCCATGAGTCTTGTGGAACTTGATGAACATTGACAGCTATATTTTCTTTTTCTAATACTTTAACCACATGTTTTACTGCCTTCTCTGTCATTCCATACATGGATCCCCATATAATATTTATTTCTTCCTTAGCAGGTCCCTTCTGATAGGATGCATATCTAAGATAATCTTCTATAATTTTATTAGGATTCTTTCTCCATACTATTCCATGTCCTGGTGCTATTATCTTAATAGGTAGAGTAGAACATTTATCTATAGCCTTCTTAACTGGCATAGAAAATGCTGCTACTATATTTGCATAATATCTAACAGCTTCTTTTTCATAAAAATCTATTTCAGCATCTGTAATCATATCATCATAACTAGAGCTTGTAACAGTTCCAAAGGAACCAAAAGCATCACAAGAAAATAAAGTTCCTGTTAAGGTATCAAAGGTTGCTATTGTATCTGGCCAATGGACATTAGGTATTTCTGCGAATTGTAGAACATGACCATTACCTAAATCTAAAGTATCATTTTGTTTTACAACAGTGATATTTTCCGTATGTCCATAGAATGCTTCTAATAATTCAGCTGATTTCTGGCTACAAATTACCTTAAAATCAGATTTTATTTTCTTGAAATCTTCAATCCAACCTGAGTGATCAGGCTCCATATGGTTTATTATCAAATATTCTATTGACTTTGGATCTATATTTAGTTTATCTAATAAAGCAAAAAGAGATTCTGGTACTCCATCCCAACCGCAAACTCCATCTACTATGGCAGTCTTTTCACCTTTGATTATATAGGAATTTACTGAAACCCCATTGGGTATTTCCCATAATCCTTCAAACAATATATTTTCTACATTTACTGAAAGTAAATAGGTATCATCAGTCACCTTCGTTACGTTCACTATATTTCCCCTCCTATTATATATGTACTAGTATTCCTTATACCCAGTTTTTGTCAATTAAAACTACATGAATGAGGAACTGAAATGGGTTGCCCCATTTCAGTTTTATTATATGTTTCTAGTTTCTTCTTTTAACCAAACCTTCTCTTCTTCATTTAAATAAGGTGAAAGTTTGTTATATACTTCTTCATGATATTCGTTTAGCCATATCCTTTCCTCTTCGGATAATATATTTACATCTACTCCTTCTAAATCTATTGGAACAAAGGATAATGTTCTAAATTTCATAAATTGACCTGAATCAGTTTTAATATCTTCTTCTACCACTACTATATTTTCAATTCTTATTCCATGACTTCCTGCCTTATATACTCCTGGTTCTATACTTGCCACCATTCCTTTTTCCAATATAACAGTATTAGCCACCATTGCTATTCTATGAGGCCCTTCATGTACATTTAGTAAAAACCCTATACCATGACCTGTACCACATTTATAATCTATACCTTCCTGCCATAGTGGATATCTTGCCAATACGTCAAGGCTATGTCCTGTAGCACCATAGAGAAATCTTGCATTACCTAAATTAATATGTCCCTTTAATGTTAAAGTAAAATCTCTTTTTTCTTCTTCTGTTATAGGTCCCATAACTACAGTTCTAGTAATATCAGTAGTTCCATCAAAATACTGTCCACCAGAGTCAATTAAGTATAGCCCTTCTCTTTTTATTTCAGCATTTGATGTTTCGCTAGCAGAATAATGCATCATAGCTGCATTTTCTTTATATGCTGAAATAGTATTAAAGCTTGGCTCAATAAATCCCTCTTGCTCTTTTCTAAATTCTAGTAATTTTTCAGACGCAGACATTTCAGTAACTATAGTATTTCCTGCATTTTTATCTAGCCAATATAAGAATTTAACTAAAGCAACTCCATCTTTAATATAGGCATTCTTTTGGTTTTGAATTTCAATAGGATTTTTAATAGCCTTTAGTTTTGTTGTAATATCTATTCCATTTATTATTCCACATTGTGAAGGTATAGCCTTGTATAGCCATCTATTTATTCTATTTTTATCTACATATACTTTAGATTCTTTATCTATGGCTTTTACATATTGGATGACTTCTTCATATTCATGAACCTCTACTCCATTTTCATTTAAGAAGGATTCAACCTCTGGATCTATCTTTTCCTTATCTACGAATAAATAGGCCTTATCCATGGAAATTAAACCATAGGAGATTACAACAGGATTGTTTAATACATCTCTTCCTCTTATATTAAAAGTCCAAGCTATATCGTCTAGACTTCCCATAAGGAAATAGTCTGCATTATGTTTTTTCATTTCAGCTCTTATTTCTTCAATTTTCTCTTTACCTGTTTTACCTGTGTATTTTAATTCATGTGCAAATACTTTTCCATTTGGAATACTAGGTCTGTCTTCCCAAATCTCTCCTACTA
>JAEWGC010000025.1 GCA_023388495.1 Bacillota bacterium
CACTGGGCTTTATTTATCTCATGCTTCGATGTTTTCATAGTTGTCAAATCATCATCTCCCTACTGTTCTAATGTTGACAAAGTGTGTTGGCAACATTAGGACTACTTTGTAGAGATATTATCTCATGATTTGTGGTAGATTAAAATACATCTATTATCGACCGCTTACCGTAATTTTCGACAATTTCCTCATTCAAATATTCAAATAAAAAAACAAGAGAATTTATCACTCTCTTGTTTTCTTTATCCACCAATCACATTAAATACTCCATGACTAAGCCCCATAATAAGTATGCCTGCTATTAAGCCCCCTACAAATATAGCAGGAAAAGCCCATTTAAATCTCATATCAAGAAGTGCTGCTGCAAGATTTCCACTCCACACTCCTGTCCCAGGTAAAGAAATATAAGTAGTCCCCATACACCGTATTTTTGTATATTTACAGATTTATTAAGAGATTTGTCAGTAAGTTTATGTACTATGTTTTTAAATGTTCTTGTTTTCTTTAAATAGTTAAATATAGGCCTAATAGTAAATAAAATAAAAGGTCCTGGAATCATACTACCTATAAAGCCAAGAATAGTAGCATGAATAGGAGACGATCCCAGAGATATACCTACTGGGATAGCTCCACGTAATTCTATGATAAGTAATGCTGCTGTTAGTATTACAGTTAATTCAATTGATAAGAAATTGAGTAGTTCCTTTTGTAGTTTCTATAGGCCTTTAATTATTCCGTTTTTATAGTATTCAATAAGTTATTAAGTCAAAGTTCCTTCTCTTTAGTGCGTTTTAATTTATTTTATAACACTTGAAATCTCAACGTTTTCAAGGTTCTATTTGTTACCTTGCTTTAATAGTTTTTAGTATTTACCAACCTGTAATCTGTCAAAACTTATTTTCTTATATTCTATTATATCATTATTTTTTATTTATTTTTATAATTCTTTTCTTTATTTGATTAACTACATCTCTAACTTCTTCCACCTTGAATACATAACACAATACTGCATATATAATGACACCTAGTCCTACAGCTACTAACAATGAAATAAGATTGTATATCTTAGATACACCTAGCAAACCGTATAATCCATGATAAGTTACATAAGCTATTAATCCCATTATGGCCGAGGCTAGTCCAGTTTTAAGCAATGTTATGATGTATTGCTTAGTTCCTAATGAACCTATTTTCTTTTTTAGACCATAAAATAACATAATGGTAGCTATTGTTGTAGCTATACTTGTAGCTAAGGCTAGGCCTGAGTGAGCCATATACTTAACAAAAATAAGATTAAGAACTACATTAAGACCTACAGAAATAGCTCCATTTATCATAGGTATCCTAGTGCTTTGTAAGGAATAATATACTCTAGTTATAAGAAGTCTAATTGCCATTGCTATTAGGCCTAATGAATAGAATATTAATGCTTGAGAAGTCATTAAAGTAGCAGTAGTCCCAAATTCCCCACGTTGAAAAGCTATTTCTACTATTGGTCTAGACAATATAACAAGTCCGACTGTAGCAGGAATAGTAATTAATAATATAAGATTAATTCCATATTTCATAGTTCTCTTTAACCCAATGATATTATTAGTATTAGCCTCTTTTGCCAATAATGGAAATATTACAGTGGTTATTGCTGTTATAAATACTCCTAATATAAGACTATTTAATTTATTTGCATAATTTAATGCAGATATACTACCAGGTTCCAAAGACGAAGCTAAAGTTTTATCAATTATAGCATTAATATCACCTATAGCCACTCCTATAAGAATAGGCATACTTAAGTATAAGATTTTTTTGACATATACATCTTTTATATCAAATGTAAATTTATATTTAAAACCACATTCTTTTGCTTCTGGTATTTGAATGAGTAGTTGTGATGAGACAGCTAAAACGCCTACAATCATCAATCCTTTTATTCCAAATGTATTAGAAAAAAATAGTAAAAACATAATATAAATCAAATTAAGAGGAAACCCCATTAAGGCAGTTGCTCTATATTTTTCTTCTGATTGAAGATATCCAACCATTACACCTATTAATCCACTAAATACTATCATAGGTAATCCTATTTTTGTCAGTTTAACTGCCAAATCAAATTGCTCTCCTTGAAAGCCTGATGCTAGTAGCTTTACTAATAAAGGAGCACAAATTAAAGATAGTATTGTTAATATTAAAGTTGCAAAAAAAATAATATTCAATATATTATTAGTGTGTTTAATTTTCCCTTCTTTTCCTTCTTTAGCTTCAACTTCAGAGATGACGGGTATAAAAGTTGTACTTATGGCATTATTTAAAAAATTTCCAATAAGACCCGCTGCTGATAGTGCTATAAAAAATGTATCTGTTTCTACACTAGAGCCAAATTTTGAAGCTATTAACATTTCTCTAAAAAACCCTAAGAGTTTACTTCCTAGGGTAAAAATTACTATTATTATTGCAGATTTAGCAGATTTAGCTGCTTTATTTGATTTCATCTTAATAACCTCTCCAATTATATTATTAATATTGTCCAATCTCAAACAAGTCTAATTTATTTACAACATTAAGTTTGAATTTTTTGTAAATCAAACAAATATTACATTCATAAAATAAGATTGTTATGATATTAATATATTATATAATTCTCCAATATCTTCAAATATAAAATCTGGCTTAAATTCTGTACCTTCAATGTCCTCAATTTTAGTTTCTCCCGTCAATACAACTCCAGTTGTAACACCAGCATTAATTCCACAAGAAATATCAGTATATAATCTATCACCTATAACCATAGTTTCATCAATAGAAAAGCCAGTAGCATTTATTGCTAGCTCAATCATAGTAGGCTTAGGCTTTCCAATATATTCTGGTACTCTACCAGTTGCCGTTTCTAGCATATTACAAATAGAACCACAGTCTGGTATAAATCCAAAAGAAGTAGGACAAACTAAATCTTGATTTGTAGCAATATAATCTATTCCCATATTTAATAATTTACAAGCATCAGCAAGCTTTTGATAAGTTAATTCTGTGTCAAAACCAACTACCATGCAATCTATATCATCTTCATATTTATCCACTATATATAAATCTTTTTCTGATAACTCTGTTTTAAAAGACTTTGTACCTAAAACATAAATCTTCTTATTATTATAATACTTCTCTAAATACAATGCTGTTGCCTGAGATGATGTCATAAAATTATTCAAATCGGCTTTAATAGATAGTTTTTTTAACTTATTAATATAATCATTAACACTTTTTGAAGAGTTATTTGTCAAAAAAACATATTCACCATTAATTGACTTAATGTATTCAAGAAAATTCAAGCTGTCTTCAAAAAGTATGTTATCTAAATAAATAGTTCCATCCATATCAAGTAAAAACAATTTTTTGTTTTTAAGTATCTTATTAATCATTGAAAATACTCTCCGCCTTTATTAAATCATCATGATTATCTATTTCTATCCATCTTCCTTTTAGTGGACAAGGAAGAAATTCAACTGTATTTAGTATCTCATTAAGTGCAACCTCTGTCCATTGATTTAGGTCTTCTCTAACTTCAATATATTCTTTTATTTTATCATAAAGTGTTCTAGACCCATTTTCAGAAAACTTATATACATCAATGGACACTCCATAAGCACTATCTTCTGGTATAGCCTTACTAATATCTATAATTCTATTGTTTATACATGACACTTTCATATTTTCATCATTATAGATACCTTTCTCTATTACAATAGAATCTTGATATTCTTCCTTTAGTAACTCCTTAATAATATCAGAATCATAAAAAACATCTGCATTCATTAGTAAAAATTTTTGCCCTAACATAGACTCTAATGCTAAATATGCAGAATACATATTATTCGTTTTATCATAAATATTATTATTAATGATTTTAATGTCTTTATAATTTTTATTTATTGCATCAATTATTATTTCTGATTTATATCCTACTACAACGGTAATATCCTTTATTCCATTATCTATTAAATTATCTAACTGTTTAAATAAAATAGGCTTTCCATTTACTTCAACCATGGATTTTGGTCTATTATCAGTAATTGGTCTTAACCTTGTTCCTAATCCTGCTGCTAGTATTAATGCTTTCATTTCAGTACCTCCATAATTTCATTGTATATTTTTTCTAAGTATGGTTTATTTAGTTCAATTGTATTTAATATAGTAAATCGATCCGGTCTAGTATTTTGTGCTTTAATCCAAGCATCTATAAAAACTTCTTTTGATATGCCTAATTTATTTGGTGATATATCAATAGAATATCTATTTAAAAAAGTAATAATTGGATAATAGGTTCTTTTTTGAAAAATACAACTGGTAATAGTTCCAAGTGCTACTTTTAATCCATGTGGAATATTTATGTTAAAATTTTCATCTAATGAATGACTAAATAAATGTTCTGAACCACTACAAGGCCTACTATTTCCAGCTATATCCATTGCTAAACCTGATAGCACCAACGATTGAGCTAACTGTTTTATAAAATATTCACTTCTAATATGTTCTTCTCTACTAAACAAAAGCATATTTAAGGCAGTATCGGACAATAAATATGCAAAATCATTTGTTGGAACATTTTTATGTTTACTTTCGATCTTCCAATCATATAAAGATGTATAATTAGAAACGGTATCGCCAATACCTGCCATTAACAATGTTATAGGAGTGTTCTTAATTATTTCAATGTCAATAATTATTCCATCTGGTGATTTACACCCAAAACTCTTAGCTCTTCCTTCAAATGTTTTTAATACAGATATAGGTGAAGCCAATCCATCATTACTTAGCGTTGTAGGAATAGCTACATATTTCTTCTTACTCACATATGAAGCGTATTTGGCCATATCTAATATTCTTCCTCCACCAAAACCAATTACAATATCTACATTATTTATAGCTAAGTTTTTAGCGATATTAACAGCTACATCATATGAACTATCTTTTATAAAATATATCGAGACTTCTCTATATGGATTTATTAATTCATCTATAAGTGTTTTAAAAGTCTTATAGATTCCTTGAGATGTAAAGATAACAATTTTTTTAGACTTAATATCTCTAAATTCTTTATCAAGTTTTAACATTAAATCCTTAATATTATTATCTCCTATATCTAAAAATAATGGTAAATTAAAAGATTGCATTTTTCTCACCCTTTCTTTCTAAATATCGTATACTATCTACTTTATATCTTATCTAATTCATTAATTATAAATTCAACAACTCGCTCGGCTGATTTCCCATCTTGAAAGTAGTTTGTAAGATTTTTAATTCTATCTCTTTCTTTTTTGTAGATATCTTTGTTATTTTTTACATTCTTAATAAACATCAACATATCTTCAAAATTATTAATATATTCCCCTTTTAATATATCAAAAACATTTTCAAAAACCAAACCTCTCCCTTTAGAATAATTGTTAATATCATCTATTGTTAATCCAATCTGTTTATCTAATAGTAAGTAATCATAGTATACTGATGAATAGTCAGTTATTAATGCATCTGATTGAGCTAATAATTCATATAAATGAATATTTAAATTACACAACAAATCATCATCTATAAATAAAAAGTTTGAAAACTCAATTGTTTTTATATAACTTAAATCTTGAGAGGGATGCGGTTTTAATATAAGTAATATATTCTGTTCCTGAAGGTAATCATTTAAATCTTTAAAATCTTGTTCTGATTCAAGAATTGGAATACCATAATTGAAAGATATATTAGTATCTTTCAATCCTTTTTTATGTTGTCTAAAAGTAGGTAACCAAACTATGAATTTATCAAAAACATCTTTCTTTAACAAACTTATAACATCTTTTGATTTAAATAGATAGTCATTTCGTGGATAACCCAAACAAATTAAATTATCTGAATTTATATTGAATTCGTAGGAGTTAATATTTTTAAAAAACTCTGATTGATTAAGCATATAGTTACAATTGTCTCCAATTTCATATACTCCACGAGATTTTTTTATTAAGCTACCGTGTCCTAAAAAAATCCTAAATTGATTCTTATTAATTTTGCTAGTTATACGATTACTAAAAATAACTCCTTTTGAAAATGTTAGTAAATATATTAAATGTATTTTTTCAAAAAAATTATCAGGACTAAAGTTTATAAATTTTACATTTTTAATCTTTAAATTTTTATATTTATTTTTATTATTAACTAACCAAACCATTTTATATTTATTATTCAGTTGTTCTTCTATCATCTTTTTAAATACTGGATAAGTATTACAATTAAGATCAGGAATACTTTCAAATAATATTATGTTTTTTAAAGGTATCTTAGGAGAAATGCTCCTTAGAACGCTCTTTATTACTTGCTTCATTTAATTCCTCCTATATAAACTAATTTTATCTTTTTAACCTTTAAAACCTTTTATTACAACAAATTATTGACCAGAATTGATTATCTAATTTAAACAGTTAATTTTAGCTATTAATGTGATATTTCTAAATCTTCTCTTTTAGCATAATTGAAATATCAAATATATTATTAAAAATTGCATGCGCTTTTGTATACTTCTTGTCAATACTATGACCACTTTTTACTAGATAACATTTTCCAATCCC
This sequence comes from Bacillota bacterium, assembly GCA_023388495.1. GTDB lineage: Bacteria > Bacillota > Clostridia > Tissierellales > Tissierellaceae > Tissierella. Next base: position 6,606 of record JAEWGC010000025.1, read on the forward strand.
TGCTTTTTTTCCCGTTTGTATATCAATTTCTTTATCACCAATAAAAATACTGTTATTTAAATCTATGCTATAATCTTTCATTGCTTGTTCAATCATTCCGACTTCAGGTTTTCTACAATTGCACTTACAACTATATTCTTTTATTATTCCTTCAGGATGATGAGGACAATAATAGTAAGCATCAATATAAGTACCTTCTTTTTCTAATAGTCTATCAATATGTTCATGTAATATTTCTATATCACGTTCTTTATAATATCCTCTAGCCACTCCCGCTTGATTTGTAATTACAATTACTTTATATCCTAATTCATGAAATATTTTAATCGCTTCTATTGTGTTAGGTATAAACTCAAAGTCTTCTATTTTATAGAGATAATTAACTTCTTTATTTATAGTCCCATCTCTATCTAAAAAAATAACCTTATCTTTCATATTTAAAATCCTCTTGTGCTTTATAATAATCTTCTGGTATTCCTATATCAATAAAATATCCATTACTTTCATATGCACACATTGTATATTTTAACGATTCTAATATGGTCTGCTCAAAGGAAAAAACCTTATCATCTAGATTTTCAAAAATATTTCTGTTTATTAAATAAACCCCACCATTAATTTTCCCTCTATCCACGTCTTGTTTCTCAATAAATTTTGTAATTCTATTATTTTCAATAATAACTGTCCCGTATCTATTGAAATGTTTCATCTCTTTTACTGCTATCGTAATATCACAAGAAGAATCTCTATGAATTTCTTTCATATTTCTCAAATCTACATCAAAAAATGTATCACCATTAATAATAAATATTTCTTTATCTCTACAAATTGATACAGCTTTTTTTATAGCTCCTCCAGTTCCTAAAGGTGTTAATTCTTCTGAATATTCAATTTTGATCTCTTTAAATGAGTCTCCAAAGTGTTCCTTTATTAAATTACTTTTATATCCAACAGCCATTATGATTTTACTAAGATTATATTTACTTAGATTATTAAATATATATTCTAAGAATGGTTTATTATTAACAGGAGCCATTGGTTTTGGAACATCTGAAACAATATGACTCAATCGTGTACCAAATCCTCCAGCAAGTATTATAGCTTCCAATCTTATTCCTCCCCTGAAAAAAATTCATTTTCAACTGCCGCACAAATAGCATGATAAATCGGAAGATGATATTCTTGAATAATATATGTTTTATCAGAAGGTGCATTAAGTAATATGTCTGATATATCTTTGAGTTTTCCACCACTATTTCCTGTTAATGAAATTACCTTCATTCCCTGTACCTTTGCAATCTGAGCTGCATAAATTACATTTTTTGAGTTTCCAGACGTACTGATAGCCAAAAGTATATCACCTTTATTTCCATGCCCTAAAACTTGCTGAGCAAATGCTAAATCGGGTGCATTATCATTTGCATATGCAGTTGATAGTGCTGTTTCTCCAATAAGAGATATTGCTGGTAAAGCTCTTTGAAGATTATCTATAAAATATTGAGAAGTTTCAGGAAAAAGATTTCTAATTTCATCTTGTTTTCTTATATCTAATTTTCTTGGTAGAAGAAATCCTTTCATCAACTCACCTACTATATGCAATGAATCAGCTGCACTTCCACCATTTCCACAAATTAATAATTTATTATTTAGTTTATAGCACTCAATAATTTCTTTAATAGATTCTAAAACTGGAAGTCCTTTTAATACTGGATATCGATTATTAAAATCCTCTATTATTGTTATAGTTGTTTCTTTCACAATATCACTCCTTTAAAATACAATTGCACTAGTCATATAAGTACCATGCTTGAGCTCCCTTTTCAGTCAGTTGCACTAATATAACTTCACCATCGGTTTCTTTTAGTTTTTCAACAAGAGTATATCTATCTTTAGGATCACAAATAATCATCATAAATCCACCACCACCAGCACCAGATACCTTAGCAGCTTTTCCACCATTGTTCATAATAAAATCATACATATTTTCTATTAATGGATTCGATATAGATGAAGACATTTTTTTCTTTGATAACCAACCTTCTTTTAAGCTATTAGCTAAGCCATCAAAATCACCTTTTAATATTGCATTTTTCATCACTGTTGCAGAGCTTTTTAACTCATGCATAGCCTTAAGACTTTCTTCAACTCCTAACTTTGTGTTTTTAATCTGTTCATCAATAATTTTTGCTGACTCTCTTGATGTCCCTGTATAATACAAAATAAGCGAATTTTCAATCTCATTTTTAATCCAGTTTTTGATTCTAAGTGGATTTACAATCACCCTATCGTTTTCATAAAACTCCATGAAATTAAAGCCACCAAAGGTAGCAGCAAACTGATCCTGTTTACCACCAGATAATTTTAAATCTTCTCTTTCTATTTCATAAGCTAAATGAGCCATGTCATACTCGCCCAGTGGTAGGTTAAGCCATTCCATATAGGCTTTAATAATTGCAACTACCATAGTGGAAGAGGAACCAAGCCCTGACCCAGCAGGGGCATCCGAATATGTTGTCATTTTAAATGATAAGGGTTTACCATTGTTAAAGTCTTTTACTATCCTATTATATATCCCTTTATGTAATAGTAACTGATTGTCTATTTCTATTCTGGATTTACTTTCACATTCAAAAGTTTCATTTACATCAGGCGCTATAAATACTATTTTATTATCCTCAGTAGGTTCAATAGTACAATAAGCATACATATCAATTGTAACATTAAGAACTGCTCCTCCATATTCATCACAATACGGAGACACATCTGTTCCACCACCAGCAAGTCCAAGTCTAAGTGGTGCTTTAGAACGTATAATCATTTTGTTCCCTCCCATATTTTTATATAAACCTTATTATTTAAAGGTTAGTTATTCAGTGCCTTGACTTATTTTTTTATTGTGTTTATTTATCTTAATTATACTACCATAAATAAAACTAAATATAATTAACAGTTTAATTCCATAACCACATGAATAGAAAACTACCATAGCAACTGGAATAAATTCAGTATAATAAATTTTTATATTATTAAATGTTTTTATTATATTTCCTATATAAAAGATAGAACCTATTAATCCAAACTTTAAAAATATATAGATTAGAATAAAATGTGCTGAATAGTATTGACCACTCATCAATTCTTCCACACTAAAAGCATTATCAGAAGGAGAGATTACGCCAAATATATTTAAGGAATCTTCAAAATATCCACCAAAACCCCTTCCAAAAACAAATTCTACAATTCCATCGCTATGTAAAATGTTTAAAACTTCAGCTACTCTCACTCTAACTGAAAAAGGGAGCTCTGACAAACTTCTAGCTTGAAACATTTGTTGTATTTGAATTACTTTAAATCTAGTGAAGGTACCACTATATTTTGGAGAATCTATTATATAGTTAAAGATTGTAACAATTAATAATACTAGAGTCATAACCAAGATTATTAAAACAATTCCCTTAATGTGCCAGCTAACATTTTCAGTCTTTTTAAAGACATAATATAGTCCAATAGCAACTACAAGTAAAATCCCTCCTGAAGTAGGTGAAAAAAAATACAACCCTAAATATGCAAATATATATATTTTTTTTAAAATATCTTTCTCTTTATTTTTTTTAAATAACGCTCCAACTAAATATGCTAAGTTCATTATAGTGATATTGCCCACAGTAGTATATAAACTTCCAAATATGTTATAATATCTATTAAAAATTAGTAATAACAAGCTAAATATTGGAAAAGAATATACAAAAATTTCATATAATTTTATTATCTTTTTGCAACTATCCATGGGTAAAGCATAGCTAATTAGTATAGGTAAAAAAAACAAATTGAAATAAAATACGATATCTTTTGCAATATAATAATTGGCTTGTCCTTTAATTATACTAATAAAAAAAATCCCAATAAAAAATAATGAATACATTAAAAAATCCTTATTAGTGTATGCCCTTTTCCCAATTCCTGTTAAGGTAATCGAAATTATAAACATATATTTAAAACTTCCTAAAAATAAGGAATTAAAATTATGATCTATATAAAAGAAGCGAGATAAATCTTGAAATAATAAAATTAAAATAAATATCCAGACATAAGCTTTATCAATTCTTCCACACATAAAAGCAAAAGACAGTAATCCTAACCATACTAATGTGTATATGTGACTTGTAATGTTAAAATCATATTGCACAAAATCAATAGATAACATGGATAAGATAAACAGTATTAAGGGTAATATTTTGTTCTTATTGTTTAGTTTTTTATTAAGTTCCATTCTCTAATCCCATCCTAAAATTCTTTAATTTAATTTAATTTGTTCAATAGCACTTATATATTCCTTTTCAAAAGCTTTCCAAGTAAAATTATTACTAATGAATTCTTTAGCATTTACACCTATATACTCATATTTACTGGCATCTTTATAAATATCTATAATAACTTTGTAATAGTCCCCTGGTGAATCTGCTATAATAAAGTGTTCTCCATTTTTTGCCCCAACAATAGGTTTTGCTGCAAGTGATGAAATAACATTTATTTTACCAAGGGCCATTCCTTCTAAAACTTTATTTTGAATCCCTCCACCTGTTTGCATTGGTGCAACAATCACAATAGAAGAGTTTAATAACATAAATGGATCTTCAACGAATCCTGTTATTTTAACATTCTTATATTTACTAGCTACTGAATAAACTTCTTCTGTAGGGTCTGCTCCAATAATCCAAAATCCTAATCCGGATTCAATTCTAGAATGAACATTTTCCAAATACCATTTCACTGCTTCAATATTTGGTTGGTAGTTCATTTTCCCTATAAATGCTACATATTTCTCATGCCCAGATGCTTTAGTATTATAATTTAAAAGTTCAGAGTCAACACCATGAGGAACCCATTTAACATTTCCATAAGGATTTAAAATCTCATATTCTTCTTGATTAACTAAAAATGTAATATTACTTGTTTTTATATAGTGTTTTTCATATTTACCTAATCTCTTACTTTCAATAGAATATATTAATTTCCATAACTTTGAACTAGTTTTAGTTTTGGCTTGCTTATATATTAAATCAATAGAATCAACCATCTCAAAAACTTTAACTTTATTAGTTGGTAGAAATTCAAGATATTTCATTGTACGCAATAAGCATCCTATTACAACATCACATTCTCCAGCTTCCAAGTTAACTATATTTTGTACTTCAGTAAAATAAAAATACCCTACTTGAAGAGGTTTTGGTGTAAACAAAGTTAAAGCGGCGTTTAAGTAATATCTCCACTTGGGAAATATACAATTTTTATACGAATAACAATTGTTTTTATAAAACTCTATTTCCTCAGATAACAATTCTTCTTCTGAAATTACAATCACTTTTAAATCGTATTTATTACTTAGGATTTTTACTAAATTGAAATTTTTCTTTGAATAACCACTTACAATCGGGAATAAAGGACGTGGTAAAATTATTAAACATTTTTTTTTTATCATTTCTATTGTCCTTTCTTATAAATTATATTTATTTAAACATATATTTAAAGGATTTTTCTAACTCTTCTATTGAATGCTTGTTTTTAAACTCATTAAATTTATTTTCTAGGTTTTCCTCTGATTTCATAAAGCATATTTTATTAATCATCTCAGCTTCATTTTCGAAAATCTTACATATATTAGGATATCGCCTGGCATATTCATTAATAATAGGGATGTTATTTCCTAAAACTATTTTATTATTAGAAAAAGCATCAATTAATGTGCCACTCATACGATAAGTAAAGTTTTCAGGAAATGGGATTAATATACATTCAGCATTGTTTATATATTCATCATATATATTCTTATCTAAAAAACCTTTGATCACCTTAAGATATCCATTATCAAATTCTTTTTCTTTTGATTTTAAAACTACTCTTTTAGAATTTTTTTTAAATATTTGTTCTTTTTGTTCATGTTTTATTATATTGGCAATAAATTCTTCGTTATTACTATTACTCAAGCCTACACATTTATATTCAATTTCTTTAGTCTTGGTTTGTGTATTATCATTTAGTGGATGTGGTATAACGAATACCCTACCTGGGTCTATGCCAATGTTTGCTATCAGATGTTCCTTCATATATTGTTCAAAGACTATATGCTTAACCTTATTTTTATACATATTAAAGATTTTTTTCTTAATATTGTTTGAGAGTTCATCAATATTAATTGTATGAAGCAAATACATGTTTTCCGTTTTTCCAAACAAAAACCTCCCAAACTTAAATGCTATCGTATCGAAAGAAGCTACGAAAATATAATCTGGTTTTATCTTTTTAGCCTGTATTGCTGAAACTAACATAATCTTTATTGAGCTTATACGATTTAATAATTGTCCTTTAGATAAATATAAATTATCTTTCTTAATAAGCTTTACAGATTTAATATCTGCAAGTTCACTATCATATTCATCAAAATAATTGGTTTGTGTTAATGCATATACGGTAGAAAATCTTGACAATGCTTTGATAAAATTTTTATTTGACCTTATATGTCCAGTGTAATACATAAAATCTAAGTATAGTATTTTCATCATTGCTATTCTCCTAAAGTTATATCACATGATATTAAAAAGTCCTTAAATCGTTTAAAAACAATCTCATTAGAATAATTATTCATGAATATATTGAATGAATATTCATTATATTTTGATGGATTTCCTTGCATCCAAAAGTTAATAGCTTTAACGAATTCTTCACTATTATTACATAAAGCGCCAATCCTATTGTAATCTCCATCTATTCCTTCAAAACTCTCTTTTGTAGCAAAAATATATTTTCCAAATTTTAAGGCTTCCACTGTCTTTGTCTTCATACCTGAGCCTGAATATATCGGACAAATAACAGCTGATGCTTCTTTGTATATTTTTGTAAGGTCTTCAACAAATCCTTTTAATTTGACTCTTGGATGCTCCTTCTCATTAACCCATTTTTCCAATGATTTGCAACAGTTACCAACAACCCATAAATCCATATCAATTTTAGGTAAAGCCTCTTCTATGAAACTCTTTATCCCATCTATGTTAGAAAAAAAGTTGCCTCCTACAAAAAGAAGATATTGGTTCTTTATGTCATCATTATTTATTTCATCTTCTGCCACGCCTATATAATCATAGCTACTTGGACTTATCAAATCTGCTATTTTATTATAAACCTTATTCAGTTCATTAGAATCTCTTTGGTTTAAAGTAATTCTATATTTCGAATATTTTGTAGTAAGTTTCTCATTATACCAAATATATAAATACATCCACAAATCAGATAATTTCTTAGTAGCTTTAAACTTGTCTAAATAAAAATTGTGCTCAACGTTATGGTAAAATATCATAACATTAATACCTTTTTTAGCAATCATTTTTACATATCTCCCATAAACTGAACCGTTAAAAAAAACTAATTCGACATTATCGTAATCAATACTTTTAATTTTACTTTTTATCGTTTTTGTGTGACCATAGCTTTGAAATAATAGCATATTTTTAATGCGTTGCATGAACTTTGGTTTTTCTATAATTATTGATTCAACATTATAAATACCTACAGTATGTTCAACCATACTTTGAACACGTCTTGCCCCGTATTCTCCTCCATCTAATTTACTATCATTAGATGCTCCTCGTCCAATAAATAGAATCTTTTTTCTCAAGTTCAACCCTCTTTTCTATGACTACTTTCATTTATTAATTCTATATTTATACATAACTAATCTTCGGTCATTTTAATTGATAATTCATTTGAAAAAATTTGATACTCTTTGTTCTGACTATATTTTTTATCATATACTAAATTACCAAATACTTTATTTACTATACTTATGTTTAGTAATTTTAATATCGGATTAAATAACTTAGTCATTATAATCTTTTTACCATGTATTTCAGCGATTAGTCTAACCATTTCACTTGTATTAACATAGTCTTTATTTTGCGGTAAAAACAATCCATTATTATAATTCTCAATTAACAGCCTAACAAATTCTGATAGATTATCTATATAAATCATACTTCTCTCATTATCAATATCTGGGAATATTGGAGTTTTTATTGCTAATTTTGCCAATCTTGAATAATTTCCCTTGCAGCCTTTGCCATAGACCATAGGAGGTCTAATAATAGCTACCTTGAAAGACTCATCGTTTAATGATTTAATTAGATCCTCTGCTTCTAATTTTGACTTCCCATAAGCGTTATTTGGCTTAAGTGGAGTATTTTTAGTAATAATTCCAGTTTCTAGTCCATAAACACTCATTGTGCTTAAAAATACAAATTGCTTTACTCGATCTTTTTTTGATTTTTTAGCGATTTCATATGCTAAATCTCTATTTACTTGGAAATATAAATCCCTATTTTCATTTGATTCTTTTCTATGCACTATCCCAGCTACATGGAACACCACATCATATTTTGAGAAGTCCTTCTCCTTCCATGTTCTATCTCTTAAGCTGATAGACTCTACTTTATATTTATCAGGATATTTAGCAAGCCATTTTTCAAAGCTTGTCCCAATATAACTATTTTTTCCTGTAATAAGTATCCTTTTCATCGCTTTGCTATCTCCTTATTTACAGTTTTGTCAACTTCAATCTTTCCTGTACCACCCTCAACAACACCATCTCTCTTTAAGACGCTAACTATTGTCCCAAAGAAACACTTTATATCTAAAGCTAATCCCAAATTCTCAGTGTAATAACCATCATATCTAGCCTTGTCTTCTATCTCAACTGTATCTCTACCGTTAATCTGTGCCCATCCAGTTAGCCCTGGTAATATGTCATTAGCACAATATTTATCTCTTTCAGCTATTAAATCATATTGATTCCAAAGTGCTGGTCTTGGTCCAATAATACTCATTTCACCCTTTAGGATATTTATTATCTGTGGAAGTTCATCTAGGCTTGTCTTCCTCAAAAACTTGCCTACCTTTGTAATCCATTGATCGGGATTCTCTAGTAAATGAGTTGGAGTATCTCTAGGAGTATCTATTCTCATAGTTCTAAATTTTAATATATTAAAATGAGTTTTATGTATTCCTACTCTCTTTTGTTTGAATAATATTGGTCCTTTTGAATCTAATTTAATAGCCATAATTAGGATTAAAAATATTGGTGATAATACAATTAATCCTATAAAAGAAAGAATTATATCTATAATTCTCTTAATTTTCATGTAAGTCATTTCCTACTACCTCCGCAATCTCTATCTCATAACGTTAAATAATTTTCATATATTACTTTCGAGGGAACAATTATTCTTTACTCCCCAAAAAACCTAACTACCTTATTCCTGCTATAATCTATTTCTTCTAATCTTTGTCTTATCCCTTCCTCAAATGTATATGATGTAATAACTATTGCATCATGGTTATAGTCTTTTATTTCATCCCTAGATATTATCTTGTATCCAAGCATAACTTTACCTATCTTAGCAGGATTATCATCTATTATAGCTAATACATTCATCCTAGTGAGTTCTCTATCTCGTATAACCCCTATAATAGTTTCTGCTACTTCTCCTGCACCATAAAGGAGTATGTTTTTGAATCCTTTACTCTCAACTGTTCTTAAAAAATCCTCTATATTGCTTTTAGCTAGTCTATATAAGTCTACTAGCTCTCTCATATAAGTAATAAGAAGAAAATTCTTCCTCTTAACCCCTTCAGCCGTTATCCTATAATAAACCACCTTAGCGGATCTGTATTCTCTTACAAGATAATTCTTTTCCTCTAGCTCACTTATGTACAAGTTAACCATAGAAGCGGCACCGTTTATTATATTGGCTAGTTCTTTCTGTGTAGTGTCTGGATTGTTTTCTATATGTTGTAGTAGTTGTAGTTCTTTTAAATCAGATGTTGGGTTAAAGAATTTCATATCTTGTTCCTTTCTCCTTCTTCGTTCGATGTACGAATGATTGTGGTAAAAAATAAAGATTGGTGCACCTTCAGGGACTCGAACCCTGGACCCACTGATTAAGAGTCAGTTGCTCTACCATCTGAGCTAAAGGTGCAAATTCAATCAACATCATTTATTATACTCCTATTGTCCTATTTTGTCTATAGTTTTATATAAAAAAAGCTAAATAAAGAAAGTTTTTTTCTTTATTTAGCCCTATGTCTTTTATCCCTTATAGTTTTCCTTCATAAAAAATAAAGCTATGGTTCCTGGACCGGAGTGAGCGCCTACTGCTGCACCTATTATATTGATAATAAAGGACTCTGCTCCAAATTTTTCTTGGATTAATTCCTTTAGTTTCAATGCTCCTTCTAAATCATCTCCATGGGTAATGCCTATTAGTTGTTCCTTTAGGTTGGCATTTTTTGCTCTTTCTTCCATCATATCTAACATTGCTTTAAATACTTTTTGTCTACCTCTTACCTTTTCTATTGGAACTAGTTTACCATCTTCAACATTTAGTATAGGTTTTATATTTAATAGTCCACCTACAAATGCTTGAACCCTTGATACTCTTCCGCCTCTAAATAGATACTCTATATCATCTACTGTGAAGATATACTCCATATTTTCCTTATAGAACTCAACTGCCTTTAATATCTCTTCCTTATCTTTGCCTTCCTTGGCTAATTTAGCTGCTTGTAGAACTATAAGGCCAAATCCACCTGAAGCTGCCTTTGTATCTACTATACTTAAATCAAAGTCTGGGTACTCTTCAAGTATTGATTCTCTTACAAATAATGAAGTTTGATAGGTTCCCGATAATCCTGATGAGAATGCTATGTAGATTACACTATCTCCGTTTTTTGCATATTCTAGGAATTTTTCATTAAACATATTTGGTGGGATTTGTGCTGTTTTGTACATCTCACCATTTCTCATATCCTCGTATACTTTTTCTGGAGTTATAGTTACTTTATCTAGATATTCATTATCCCCCTTATTTAAGATTATAGGTAAAATGTCTATATTATACTCTTCTATTAGTTCCTTTGATAAGTCGCAAGCGCTGTCACTTAATATTTTAATTGCCATTTTTATTACCTCCCTTTCCCTTTATTATTATACACCATTATACCTGTATAATTAACATTAAATTGAAAATAATGGCATATATTTTTTATTTCCACAATAGATTATAATACTATTATTTTAAGGAGTTGAGTTATATGAAGTTATTCTTTATTAGAAAAAAAACTTTATTTTGGATAATTGCTATATTATTTTTACTAATCATTCTTTTAATAGGTGTCCCTTTTTTAGTTTAATTCTTGACTAAAAAAACATACCTCTTTATACTTAATATATAAAGGAGGGGGATTAATGAATACCATTATATTAGGTATTTTAGCTAGTGTTGTTGCTGGTCTAATGACTGGCGTAGGGGCACTACCTATATTTTTTACAAAGAATATTTCAGAAAAAATGTTAGATACTTTACTTGGATTTGCTGCTGGTGTAATGCTTGCTGCCACTTCTTTTTCTCTTATAGTGCCAAGTTTGGAGGCCTCAGGTGGCGGGTTAAAGGGTGCTCTTATCACTGCACTGGGCATCTTTATCGGTTCTGTTTTTCTCGATTTAACAGACAAATATTCTCCTCATGTGCATCTATTAGATAAAAGAGTAGAAGGTTCTAGTACATCACTAAAGAAAATTTGGTTATTTATTATTGCCATAACATTGCACAACTTCCCAGAGGGATTAGCTGTAGGTGTTGGCTTTGGTGATGATAATGTAAGAAATGGTCTGTCTATAGCCATGGGAATAGGACTTCAAAATATGCCAGAGGGATTAGCTGTGGCTCTAGCCTTAGTTAGAGAAAAGTATGATGTTAAAAAGGCCTTTTTAATTGCACTATTAACAGGCTTAGTGGAGCCTATTGGGGGAATACTTGGCATTGGACTTGTATCTGTCTTTAAACCTATTCTTCCTTTTATCTTAGCCTTCGCAGCTGGTGCAATGTTATTTGTTATATCTGATGAGATAATACCAGAAACTCACAACAATGGACACGAAAGAGAAGCTACCTACGGAGTAATTATTGGATTTATTATAATGATGATATTAGATGTTACCTTGGGATAAGAAAACAGCAGATAAATTATCTGCTGTTTTTCTATCCCATGGAGCCCAAAGTATAGTACTTGCTTATAAGCTGGTCCAGTTCTTGACTAAACTCTAAAATCTTGTCTCTATCTGATCCTTCTGTAAGGATCTTATTAAGCTCATCACGCTTTTGATTGATCTCTTCCTTTAGTTCTTCTACCTTTATATTTTTATCCATAGTTCTCCCTTTACCTTTCTCTAGTTCTTTCCCAACTACCTTATAGACCCATAAGCTTACTATTATTTTATCTAATATATAAATCAATTTCAGTTTAGTGCTTTATCATATTATACCCTCTATTGCTATTTACAAACCTTTTTGTTGCTATAGTAGTCTATTTTTTGTTAACTTGTTTATTATAACATTTAGAGTTCCGAAATTAAATTGATATTTTTCCAAATCTTTCTACAAAATTCTCCATAATATTATTCTTTATATTGTATAATATAGATAATGCAGAATAAATTAAGGGAGGTAATAATATGAGTAAATTAGTTGATAGGTTTTTAGGGTATGTGAAATATGAAACTACTTCAGATGAAAGTTCTACTAGGGTACCTAGTACATCTAATCAAATGGAATTTGCTAAGATCTTAGGTGAAGAATTAAAGGAAATAGGCTTATCTGATGTATCTGTAGATGAAAATGGCTATATCATGGCTACTTTGCCTTCAAATACGAATAAGAATGCTCCAGTTATAGGATTCATAGCCCATATGGATACAAGTCCAGATATGTCTGGTAAAGATGTAAATCCTAAGATAATAAAAAACTATGATGGAAAAGATATAGTTCTAAATGAAAAAGAAAACATAATCATGTCTACAAAGGATTTTCCAGATTTAAAGGATTATGTTGGGAAAGATTTAATCACTACTGATGGCACAACTTTATTGGGAGCAGATAATAAGGCAGGGATTGCTGAGATAATAACAGCTGTAGAATATTTAATCCAAAACCCTCATATTCCTCATGGTACTGTAAAAATTGGTTTTACTCCAGATGAGGAAATCGGTCGAGGAGCAGATTGCTTTGATGTAGAGAAGTTTGGTGCAGACTTTGCTTATACTGTTGACGGTGGCCCAATAGGTGAATTAGAGTATGAAAACTTTAATGCTGCCACAGCTAAAATATCTATCCAAGGTAGAAATATTCATCCTGGTGCAGCTAAGAATAAGATGATCAATTCCATATTAGTAGCTAGTGAGCTTAATGATATGCTTCCTGTAGATGAGAGACCTGAATATACTGAGGGATATGAAGGCTTCTATCTTTTAATTCACTTTAATGGCTCAGTTGAGAAAACTGAAATCACATATATTATAAGGGATCATTCCATGGAAAAGTTCCAGGCTAAAAAGGAAACTTTAACAAAGGCAGTTGAATTCCTAAATCATAAATATGGTGATATCATCTCTTTGGAAATAACTGATTCATATTATAATATGAAGGAAAAAATCGAGCCTGTTATGTATGTAATAGATATTGCTAAAAAGGCTATGGAAGATTTGGAAATCCAACCTCTAATAAAGCCTATTAGGGGAGGAACTGATGGGGCTAGACTTTCCTACATGGGATTACCTTGTCCAAACCTTTTTACAGGCGGACACAATTATCATGGAAGATTTGAGTATATTCCAATATTTGCTATGGAGAAATCAGTAGAAACAATATTAAAGATAATAGAATTAGTACAAGAAATGCCCTTAGCTTAATCTAAGGGCATTTGCCTTTATCTCCATTCATCTTTATGCTTTAAAATATAGTTTTCCATTTCTTTTATATAACCATTGTTTATGGCCTTTATTATTTCATTATTTACAGAACCTAAAGTGATTTCATCAATAGTTGAAATAGGTAATACGTTTACTGAGGTTCCTGACATGAAAGCTCCATCTAATTTTGGTAGATCATCTATATGAATGGTTTCTTCCACTATTTTAGTATTTAGCTTATGGCAGACATCAAATATATGCTTTCTAGTGATACCTATTAGCACCTCTGATGCTGGAGCTGTATATACCCTATCTCCCTTTACAAAGAAAATATTTGATCGGCTTCCTTCAGGTATATGGCCTGATTTGCTTACAAGTAAGGCTTCAAAGGCTTCTTTTTCTTTGAGAGTCTTAGCTACATCATCCTTGAATGATGTGAATAATACTTTTGCATTTGGGTTGTTTCTTTCGTAGTAGAATAATGTAGTATGAATTCCTTTTTTATAATATTCCACCGGTGGATAAAAGCTTTCAATATTATAAACTAAAAATACTTTACCTTTATCTTCTATTTCTGTAGATAAAAGTTTTACATTTAGTTTATCTACTCCATTTTTTAAAATGAGAGTTTTTATGTCTTTTCTTATTTCAGATTCAGATCTGTCTATATCATAGCCTATTATATTGGCAGAGTCGAACATCCTTTTAAGATGGTCCTCTAAAAATAAAGGTACTCCATTAATTACCCTAATAACTTCATAGATAGGTGGTTTCTCTATCTTTTCAAAAATCTCCATATTGTCTGTAGTTTCAATATTACCGTTTATAACATAATAATCTTTAATTGCTTCTGGTTTCATCTTTATCCCCCTTTTTATCTTTATTTTCCTACTTCTTCAAGATTTTTTATTATTATATCCTTTTTAATCCTAGTTAATTTTAGACTCTTCTCATTTAATGCCTTTTTCATATCTTCTATTGATAGTCTAACATTATCTAATACTTTTATTTTACCCTCATCCTTGCCAAGCTTCAACCTAATCTTGTTTATTTCTTCCTCTGAGCTATCTAATACCTTTGATGCTTCTTTTTCTTTTCCTTGTATAGCTCTTATATAAGCTTGATAGGTATAGTTTTTTAACTTATTTATTTCTCCCCATACTTCATCCTTATAAAGTTCAAACATAGGTGCAAGGTTTCCCATACTCTGACTACCATAGTCATAGATACCTAATATCCTCCTGTTTTCAATGGATTTAGTTAAGGAATTTAGACTGTTCTTAAATTTTTCAGCCTTTTCTAGAGAGATTCCCTTCTTCAACCCTTCTGCTTCATATTCATTCCATTTATTGTGTGTGTCTTCTATTTTTTTATCTATTTTCTCCCAGGTATCTAAAAGCTTTTCATCTTTACCCTCAGGTTTCTTTTTCTTTTCTTGGCCACCTTGTGAAACACCACTAGATTGACCCCCACTGGATCCTCCACTGGTACCTCCACCTCCCTGGCCTCCTCCTTGATCTCCAGCTGCCCCTCCACCTTCAGTTTTTACTTCAATGGTTTGTTTAGCTTTTTCTTCTTCTTTAACTTTTTCCATCTCAGCTTTTTCTACTTCCATATCGGTTCCATCTAATATAGACTCTATTTTTTCAGCATCTTTTAATATATCTTGAAGGTCCTTACTTATATCTTCTAGTGCACTAGGTGCTTTATCTTTTTTCTCAAATTTGACTACTTGGTTTTTTGTAGATCTGCATCCACTTAATATGAAAATCATTATTATAGACAATATATAGCACTTAATTTTTTTCAAAATAATCACCTCTAGATTATTATCTCCAGAGGTGAATTTATTATCATAATTTGTTATTAAAGGATAGGTGACAATAACCTAGAAACAGACTCTTTTATTTTAACAACATTGCTTCTGTTATTATATTCTTCTATTGTAATTTCCTTACAATATTTTAAATCATCTAGAAACTTATCTGTTAATTTTAAGTTAATAGATTCATCATATAAAAATGCATTGACTTCAAAATTTAGTTTAAAGCTTCTGATATCTAAGTTTGCTGTACCTACAGAGGAAACAAAATCATCCATCAATACTACTTTTGAGTGAAGAAAGCCTTTTTCATAGGTATAAAATTTTACACCAGCCTGTAAAAGTTCTCCAATATAACTCATGCTTGCCCAATAAACAAAGGGATGGTCTGGTTTACAGGGTATCATTACCCTAACATCTAAACCTGATAGTCCTGCAAGTTTTAGAGCCTCAAATATACTATCATCAGGTATGAAGTATGGAGTCTCTATATAAACCTTTTCCCTTGCATTGGAAATCATTTTTAGATATCCGTCCTTTATGCTTGGCCATTTAGAGTCTGGACCAGAGGATACTATTTGTATTCCTGTCTCACCTAAGGATCCATTCTCTGCAAGATATGTCTGGCATCCAGTTATTTCCTTGCCAGTGGCAAATCTCCAATCTAAGAAAAACCTCCATTGAAGGGAAGATATGGCAGATCCCATTATTCTAATATGGGTATCTCTCCAATATCCAAATTTCTTTGATAGTCCAATATATTCGTCTCCTACGTTAAATCCTCCTACAAAAGCCTCTCTACCATCTACTATACATATTTTTCTATGGTTTCTATAATTAATTCTAAGGCTTACTAAGGGAACAAATGGTGGGAAAAACACTCCAAATTCTGCTCCTGATGCTCTTAGCTTGGTTATATATTTTTTTGAAAACTTTCTACCGCCCATGCCATCTACAAGAAGTTTTACTTCAATACCTTCCCTAGCTTTTTTACATAGGGCTTCGATTACTTCTTTTCCTAGACCATCTGATTTAAAAATATAATATTGTAGATGGATATAATGCTCTGCATTTTCTATGCTTTCTAGTAATGCCTTAAACTTATCCTCTCCATCAAAGAATATCTCCACATTATTATCCTGGGTAAAGAATGAGTCGGAGCTAATTAGGTGCATCTTTATTAAATCCTCATACCTCATATAGTTAGGATCTCTATATCTATATTCATCCTTTCCCATTTGCTCTTCCTGAAGAGAAGCTAGGTCACGAAAACAATAATCCTCTTCTTCTTTAGTTTTGAACATTCTTTTCTTACTTAAGTCCTGACCTATAAATAGATATAGAATAAATCCTACACCTGGTAAAAATGTCAATACCATAAGCCAAAGCCATGTTGAAGTGGGATTTCTTCTTTCAAAAAACACAAGCAAAATAGCAAATAATATATTTAACCATAATATATTTCTAAATATCCACCCATAAGATGTAAATAGGAAATCCATAGCATCACCCTAGAAATTAGTTATTTTTCTTTGCCTTATACCTTTTACTACTGTCTAATATTTTCTTTCTTATTCTAAAGCTAGTTGGTGTTATCTCTATTAGTTCGTCATCCTCTATGAACTCTAAGGCTTCCTCTAGTGACATGTCCTTAGGTGGAGAAAGTCTTAGGGCTTCGTCTGACCCTGCAGCTCTAATATTGGATTGTTGTTTCTTTCTACATACGTTTACATCTATATCTAAGCCCTTAGGATTGGAGCCTACTATCATTCCAGTATATACTGGAACTCCAGCTCCTATAAATAATATACCCCTTTCTTGAGCAGAGTAAAGCCCATATGCAGTAGATTCTCCTGTTTCAAAAGAAATAAGTGAGCCTACTTTTCTTCTAGGGATTTCACCTTTATATGGAGCATAGCCTTCAAATATGGAGTTTAGGATTCCATTACCTCTAGTATCTGTCATAAACTCTTGTCTATATCCTATAAGACCTCTAGCAGGTATAATAAACTCTAGTCTTCCATATCCTCCATTGGATTCAGTCATACTTACTAGTTCTCCCTTTCTTTGACCTAGCTTTTCTATAACTGCACCTACGAATTCATTAGATATATCTATAGTTACCTTTTCCATTGGTTCCATCTTCTTGCCATTTTCCTCTTTAAAAAGAACTTCCGGCTTAGACACTTGGAACTCATAGCCTTCTCTTCTCATGTTTTCAATTAAAACAGATAAATGAAGCTCTCCCCTACCTGATACCTTAAATGCATCTGTAGCCTCAGTTTCTTCTACTCTAAGGCTTACATCTGTTTGTAATTCCTTAAACAATCTATTTCTTATTTGTCTTGATGTTACAAATTTTCCCTCTCTTCCTGCAAAGGGACTGTTGTTTACTGAGAATGTCATAGCTATAGTTGGTTCAGATATCTTCACAAATGGTAATGCTTCTGGCTCTGATGGATCACATATAGTATCTCCTATATGGATGTCCTCAACTCCTGTTATAGCTATGATGCTCCCTACTGTAGCTGATTCTACTTCTATTCTATTTAAACCTTCAAACTCAAATACCTTATTTATCTTTACTTTTTCTACTTTTTCAGGATTCATTATATTTACTATAACAGCTTCCTGATTTGTTCCTATTTTTCCTCTTTCTACCTTACCTATACCAATTCTACCTACATACTCGTTGTAGTCTATGGTAGATATGAGAACTTGAAGTGGTCCTTCAGTATCTCCCTCTGGAGCTGGTATATTTTCTATTATGGTAGTGAAGAAATCATCCATACCTTCTTTTTCATCATTTAAATCTAAGGTTGCAGTACCTTGTTTAGCTGAGGCGAAAATAAATGGACAATCAAGATTACTTTCATTTGCTCCTAACTCAATAAATAAATCTAAAACTTCGTCTATTACTTCATCAGGTCTTGCCTCTGGTCTATCTATTTTATTTATACATACTATAACTGGTAAATCCAATTCGAATGCCTTTTTGAGAACAAATTTTGTTTGAGGCATTGGTCCTTCAAAAGCATCAACTACTAATACTACTCCACTTACCATCTTTAATACACGTTCAACCTCTCCGCCAAAGTCAGCATGGCCTGGAGTATCTATAATATTAATTTTAATATCCTTATAGTATATGGCTGTGTTCTTAGCGAGGATTGTAATTCCTCTTTCCTTCTCTATATCGTTGGAGTCCATTACCCTATCTTCAACTACTTGATTGGCTCTAAAAACTCCAGATTGCTTTAATAGGCTATCCACCAAAGTCGTCTTTCCATGGTCTACGTGGGCTATTATTGCAATATTTCTTATGTCATCTCTTTTAATCTTCATAAAACAAATCCTTTCATATTTAAAATCGTTATATATATCTTTAACAGAATTAATTTTATCATACTTTATAGATAAATCAAATTTAAATGTTTATTATTATGCAAAAACTGGTATAACCTTAATCATAGATTATACCAGTCTTAGTTTATATTCTATCTTCCTAAACTTCTAATATTATCAATTGGTTGATTGTCTAGAATCCTTTTTAGTGGTAAATAGTATGTCAATATGGCAGCTACAAAGAATATAATACATATTGATATATGAACAATCCATGGATATAACCATAATTGATCCTTTACAATATATTCAATATATTGTCTTGTATTTATTAACATAGGTCTACTATTTCCTATAGATGTAGTTAAAGTTGCTATAATTAGCACTATATGTGATATCACCAAAGAGATTAAACCATAAGAAAATCCCATTATTAGATATTGCTTTTGAAACTGTTCTTTTGTAACTCCTAAGGCTTGGAAAGTACCTATCCTCTCTCTTTCCTGTTCAAGTTTTGATAAGGAGGTATTATAAAGTATGATGCTAGTAATTACTGCAACAGCAATTCCTAGTATTGCTATGATTAATGTGAAGTTGAACGCTTTTCTATATATAATATCATTAGTTTCTTTATAATCATGTAATTTAAACTCCCAATCCCTTGCCCTTTTCTGCATGCTAGTCTGCAATTGGGCTTCAAATGATTTACTATTGGTCTCAATAAAGACCCATGACCTACCGTATCTTGTAGGAGTCAAAGTCTTTATCCTATCATATAAAGTCCTAGCATCTAATCTTCCCTTACCTGTAATAGTGGTAGGATATAGCTTTTCAGTTAAGTTATATGAGCCTATAACTACTGGGTTTTCTATAGTATCTGAAAAAGGCCATATACCTCTCTCTGGAAAATAATAGATTAGTGCTGCAACCTTTACATCATTAAATGCTACATCATTAATTTCTTTTTCCGTAGGTATTGTTAAATATATTGTATCTCCGACTTCAATACTATTATCCTGTAAATAATATTCCTTCTTTCGAAAATCATAAGTGATGTCATAGAGATCCTTATATTCTAGTAATTTTTTAACCCTATTTTTTTGTTCTGCATTTGATAGTATATCTTTTTCATAATCTTTATCAACTTCTTCTAAATTACTTCCCAACTCACCATAAATAGGTAACATTAAGATTACTTCTTGTCCTGATTCAAATTCTTCTTTATTTAGGCTTCCCTTAGTTATTGAATTTTCGAATTCATTATAGATCTTTTCATTTACATCAATACCATATATGTTTGTAACTATTGCTTCTTTAACTAAATAATTATTGTCTTCCTTTAAATTACTATAGTCAGTACTGTGTAGCCCAAAATGTTCCTTTGATAGATAAAAAGGCAATATCTTTTTAAATCCATTGTATACCACATTATTCTCAATACCTTCATACCATAGAAACGCACGTTCTCCACCTTTGTATAGATCAACATTGGTCACACCTTCAATTGATTTAAGGTCCTGTGAAAAGTCTTTTATCTCATCCCTCGTCAAGCCATAAATTACTTCGAAACCATATGATGGCTTACCTGTAATTACAATATTATTGATATAATCCCCAAAAAATAGAAAGCTTAAAAATACGCATCCTAATAGTACAGTTATAGTAATAGTATATAATCCCAATGTAAGAAAATGTTTTCCTTTATGATATTTAATATTTTTCAAGGATATTATTCCAAATGTCTGTATCTTCATATCTAAATTTACTGGTTTTATCTTACGATTGGATTTTACAGTTGACTTCTTAGGACTCAATTCTTTTGATTTGGTTTTATCCTTCTTAAATTTCATTAAAGTTTTTTTCCTTCTAGGTGGTTCTGATATGGTTCCGGTAAGTGGAATTTTAGTAGACATTATCATTGGAGCTACCATACTAATAAATATAGCCACAACACCTATCAATATACCTAGAACTGTAAGGCCATAATTAATATAAAAATTTAACTCAGTTTTTCCATATTTATTTGTAATAAGTAAGATAATCCTCCCTATCCCAATTCCACCAACTAAACCTATGGGAATAGTTATGATTAAAATATAAAGCACTTCCCATAATAGAAGCTTTCCTACTTGGTAATTTGTTGCACCAATAGATTTCAATAAGGCAATTCTCCTCGTCCGCCTTTTCATTTGAGTAAAATATATTAAAAACACTATGAAAATTGTAGCTATAAATACTAATAATAAAATTCCATAGACTAATATATTTTCTGTAGAACCTTCTTCATCAGAATGAAGATAGGAATTTATCCTTAACTTTTCAAAATCACCATTATACTTGTTATAAAAATTCTTTGGAGAAGATTTAGTATCTATAAATAAGTGGTATGATGTCTCATATGTACTGGCATCTAGTTCCTTAGTTAAAAAAAATCCTTTTTCAATAAGTTGTCTCCCTGTATTTTCCGTTATAAAAGCATTGGCAACGGAATAGTGTCCATTATCCCAGAGATTACTGTATGTTTGAAATATTCCCGTAACTGTCATATATCTGACTATATAAGCCTTTTGATTTATCATGGTTCCATATTTTAATGTCTCTTCTCTATAAATTTCTGGGTCTTCGACGAGTTCATCTTCTAATTTTGTATACATATATACATAACCTGTCTTTACACCAACTTCTGTTCCATCAAAGGCTTCCAAGGATTGAATATTTCTTATGTTTTTAGTGGCATACTTATCATAAATCTCGACTAAGTTTAATGCTCCCTGCACTTCCTGATTTGCTTCTATTTCTTTAAGGATTGGGAGTATTCGCTCCATTTGTTTCCTGGTAGCCTCTTTTTCATCTCCTTCATATATTGGAATATCTATCCTTACAGGAATAATGTCCCCAACCTTAATATCACCAGAAAATTGTTTAAGTTGATTTAATTCTAGGGCAATTTCATCATCCTCCTCTGGCATCCTTCCCTCGTATATATGGAAAGAACCTAGATCTAGAAGATCCTGATTTATAGTCCCTACAATTCCACAGGTAGATGATCTGCCTATTATTCTACTAACTCCTAGTTTATTTACATCCTTCAATTCCAATAAACGTTCCTGCATATGTTGATCTCCATTGTAATATGCAAGATCCCATTTCCCAAACATGGCAGTTTTTTGTTCATACTTAGTCATTTCCGAACTTGCATGAAATACTGTGGCTATTGTTATAAATAAAAATGATAAAATAATTACAGATGATAATATAAGAGTATCTTTTTTCCTTCCCTTCATACTAGATAAGGCTATTTTTCGCAGCATATCTACACCCCCGTTACATAAGTTTTACTTATATTCTCTAACTTTAATAAACTCATGTTTTCACTCCTTCATGGTTTTACAATAATAATAGTCCTTAAGCGGTATGATTGATATCTTCTTCTATATTTATAGTATTCTGTAAATCATAAAGATATCTGTAATTATACCTGACTCTTCCTATAGCTTCTAATATAATATTTCACAATATCCCTCCATGTTGTATAATGGTATAAGAAACCTTTGTAATTCTATTTTATTTTGATACTTTAATTTAAAATCATTATAACAAGATTATCCAATCTTTTATATAGACACTTATGTCTAGCAGTACGCTTGTTCTGAATTTATTTGGTTGCTTATCTCATTTTAAGGTATGGTGATTTTATGAATTACTCTCATTTTGGTGAGTTATTAAAGGAAATTAGAACATCATATAATATTACTCTTGAAGAACTAGCTAAGGGAATATGTAGCATTCGTCAACTATCTCGGATTGAAAATGGAAATAGCAATCCTTCCTTATACATACTTCATAATATTTCTAAGAAACTAAATATTGATCTGCAAAAATACTATCGAATCTATTTTAGTAGCAAGTCATTCATAGCTCACGATTTTAAATCAAAGCTTACAATATTAATATCAAATGCAGATTTACAAGAATTAAGAGAATTGATATCAAAAATTGAAAATATGGATGAATTTAAAGAGGATGAGAATAGGCAATATATTTTATATGGTAAAGCTATATGTAACACTCATATAGATAAAGATTATCATCAATCTATTGAATATTGTATAGAGGGATTAGGTATTGAAGATCCTGACTTTAGCATTGACTTAATCAAAAGTAAATTATATTCTAAGATAGGGCTAACTATTCTTAACCTTTTAGCTAGTAATTATAATAGAATAGGAGAAAAACAAAAAAGCTTTGATATCATTGAATCCATTTTTCTAGTATTAGATAATCATATTTCTAATGTTTCTTTAAATATGTATGGCTCTTTAGATTTTGAAAAAAAGCTATATCAAAGTACTGCATATAATCTCAGTGTATTATATATGAATAAATTAGATTATAACAAATCCTTAGAATATGTAGATAAGGGAATTGTATTTTCTAAGAATGAAAACTATATGCGTTTTTTCCCTGAATTATTAGCTCAAAAATCAAGATTACTTTTCAAGATGGGATTTAAGGATGATTCCTATAGTTCTTTTCAGGATTGTTTAGGCTTCTATCGAGTATGTAGAAAAGAGGAGGATATTAAAAAATTAGAAAAAGAAATAGAGGATACTTTTTTACACTCCCAGTAGTATGGAATTTTATGTCATATTAATAGAAAATATAATATAAAAATATATAAAGATGCAATAGGCTATACCCATTGCATCCTTTTATCTACTTGAACATATAGTTGTAAATCATATTTGCTGCATCTTCTCGGACCAACTCATATCTAGGTTTGATATTGCCTTTGCCGTCCCCTACTACTATCCTTAGACCATAGGCTATATTCATATATCCCATTAGTCCATCTGATACATCCTTTTGATCATTAAATAAATCTCTATAGATATCTAGTTCCGCTACCTTATCTAGCTTCATAGCCCTGATAATATATTTTACAGCTTCTTCCTTTGTAACAATTCTATTTGGATTTTTCTCTTCTTCCTTAATATAGCCTAATCTAATGAATTCCCTATAGAGATCATCTTCCGTTAGATTATCTATTCCATATTGGTTCTGAGATTTCCAAAGTAGATACATAAAATCTTTTTGCTTTATCTTTTCCTTTGGCTTAAATTCTTCTTCCTTAAAGCCAACTCCATATTCAGCTAATGTCATTATTTTATCCTTAGCATAGGATTTATCTATATCTTTATAGCTTATTGGTTTATATTCAACATAAGGCTTCCCTGTATAATCTAGAAGTTCTCCTGTAGTTCCACTTATGATTACAGGTTTGTTTTGGTTTAGTGTATATACTAGTTTTATCTCGGAGTTTTGACCTTCAGGCTTAGTATAATCGTAGGTTTTAATATACATTAACTCTAGACCAATTTTATCCCACAATGCATCATAGGCCTTATCTATGGAAATAAGCTCTTTCTTTGATGGAAGCTCTCCCTTGAACCAGTCTAAGGTATAGGAACTTACCTCTCCGCCAACTCCATCTACTCCTACATAAATCCTATCATTTTCAACATAAACCTCTCCGTCTTTTCTAATGAATTGGAAGTAATAGCTTAGTTGATTATCTTCTGCATACTGATCTTCCATTAGCTCTATTTCATTTACCTTATTTGGTTGGATTTTTTTAATATATTCCTTTGCTATATCTAATGCCTTAGCTCTATTTATATTTGCCTTAGCACCTAATTCATATTCTACTGTTCTATAGAAGTTTAGTATCTCTCCTGTTTTAGCATTAAGTCCTGCATCTATATATAGGAACTTATCCTTTGATACTTCCTTCTGAAAATACATATGCCATTTGTATTCTCCTGGATTCTTGTAATTGCTGTAAATATTTGTGTTAATTAATTTATAGCTATCATCTATTTTTAGTGTTTCTCTTGCTTTTTTCTCTACTGTTTTTTCATCTAAGAGGCCTGATAGCTTATCAACTGACTCTTCCTCTATTGGAGTAAGACCACCATCTCCACTATCCATGACCTTTTCTTCTTCTCCATAATAAGGACCATAGTAGTTTAAGTCTACCTTTTTACCTGTAAAGGCATCTATACCTCTATTTGGTCCAAGTACTCCATATGCTAGGTAATAGTTATTTTCTCTTCCATTTATATCTACTGGCCTATAGTAGACATCAGCCTTGTACATTGGTTTTATTCCAATTTCAGTTTTATAGGCTTCCTTTCCCTTATCTAAGGTTAGAGCCTTCTCTGGTGAAGGAAATACTGCTTTTCTATCCCAATTAGAGTAATAGTGTTCTATTTCCCCAGAGTATTTGTTTACACTTACGCTAACTGAGTTTTGTTGAAACTGGATCCCATTTACATAGCGACTAAAATTAAAGTAATATTGTTGATCCATAGAATTAGATGGATAGTTTTGTGGAATTAGTTTAATCTCTTTTGCAACCTTTGGGTCTATCTTAGCTATGAATTCCATAGCTATGTTTTCTGCCTCATCCTTTGTATAGGTAGGTAGTTTTAAATCTGGTTCCTTATATACTGACGAATAGCCATCATAGGAGATTATATTCCCATCTATATCAACGTTTACGTTGATATTCTTTAGCTTACCAGTTGAATCCACCCAATTTAAGTAAAAATTAATATTATTGTCATAGGAATTCACATTAGATGTAAATTTGTCATATTCATCTGAGATGTTGAAGAGTTTCTTTGCCTTAAGTATGGCTTCTTCTAATTTTTTATCATAACTATTTTCTCCATAGGCAGCAATAGGTATTAGTCCACTAATAGTTACAATAACAGCTAGTAAAGCAATTGAAATCTTTTTCACAATACCGCACCCCCTAATTTATATGTTTCACTGCAGTAACTCTATTCTTTTGTATATAAAACTCATCGGAAAGACCATTGACTATAACTAATCCCCTTCCACAGCATTTTAAATCATTTGGGTCATAGGATTTTAAATCATAGTCTATACCCTTACCTTCGTCTTCCACTTCAATTGTTACTCTACTTTTGCTTACCTCTAATGACAGCTTAACACATTTTGTTGTATTACAATCATTACCATGTAATACACCATTTACAACTAATTCATTTAGTATTAGTCTTATGTCAAACATAATATCACTATTATCTATTATATGGTTAAGTTTTTTTAAGATCTCATCCACAAAGTTCTTTATCATATCTAAATCAGAGCATACAGTTCCACTGTATTTAAAGTCCACTGTCATCACTTCCATCTAATTATATTATTATTCCTTTAATGTATTTCTATTTTACCCATATTTTTGATAGTCTAATCTACTTGTATATCAACAGGAAATAATTTTTTCCCAGATAAACTTTTAGGTTTATAATCTGTTTTTCTGGGTATCATCTATATGATCTTAAAATGAAAGGAGAATGAAAATGGAAAGATGGGTATGTGATCCATGCGGTTATGTATATGATCCAGCTGAAGGAGATCCAGATAACGGAGTAGCTCCAGGAACAGCTTGGGAAGATGTTCCAGCTGATTGGGTTTGTCCAGTTTGTGGTGCAGACAAGGATCAATTTTCAAAGGAATAATCCCCTACATAAAGCCCAGTGGTAAAGCCACTGGGCTTTGTTTTATTATAGTAGGATATTTTCAAATACTTCCCATACCTTCTCCTTATTTATCTTCTTATCTGAAGAATAAGGTATAATAAGGCTTGTATCTTTTATTTCTAGCTTTTCCTTTATAATTTTTATACTTTTTTGGTAGTTTCCCTTTGATATCTTATCTGCCTTAGTGGCTATGACGATTCCTTTATATCCAAAGGATTTTATCCATTGATACATCATCAAATCCTGATCTGTTGGTTCATGTCGTATATCTACAATGAGTACTACCTCACGTAAATTTTTTCTATCTGTAAGATATCTTTCTATTATTTCTCCCCATTTTTCCTTTTCAGTTTTGGAGGCTATGGCATATCCATAGCCCGGTAAGTCTACAAATCTAAAATTCTCATTAATTATATAGAAATTTATGGTTCTTGTTTTTCCAGGTTTACCTGAAGTTCTAGCTAAATTTGCCCTATTAATCATGGAATTTATAAAGGATGATTTACCTACATTGGATCTACCAGCAAAGGCTATTTCTGGCAGTTCATCCTGTGGATATTGTTTTGGTCCTACAGCAATGGCGTGTAGGTCTGATTTAATTATCTTCATCATTATCCACCTTCTTTATCAATGCATGCTCTAATACTTCATCCATAGATTTTGCTAGAACAAAAGACATTTTCCTTCTTATTTTATCTGGAATTTCCTCTAAATCCTTTTCATTATCTATTGGAAGTAATACCTTTTTTACTCCCATTCTATTTGCTGCTAATACTTTTTCTTTAATTCCTCCTACTGGTAAGACCCTACCCCTTAGAGTTATTTCACCGGTCATAGCAACATCTCTCTTAATAGGAGTGTTGGATAATGCAGAGATAACAGCTGTGGCAATAGTTATACCTGCTGATGGTCCATCTTTTGGTATGGCTCCCTCTGGAACGTGGATATGAATATCCATGTCTTTATAGAAATCAGCTTCAATACCTAATATGCTTGAATTTGCTCTAATATAGCTAATACCTGCCATGGCAGACTCCTTCATGACTTCTCC
Organism: Bacillota bacterium; assembly: GCA_023388495.1. Classification (GTDB taxonomy): domain Bacteria; phylum Bacillota; class Clostridia; order Tissierellales; family Tissierellaceae; genus Tissierella. The sequence continues at coordinate 34,190 of JAEWGC010000025.1, forward strand.
TAACTTTCCTGTTAATTGGATCTTTCCCGTTCCCTTCATGGTATTTACCTCTATTGAAAGGGTTTCTCCGCCAACTGCCGTCCAAGCTAGTCCATTAGCTACACCAATTTGATTTTCTTCTCCTAGAGTATCAAATCTGTATTTTTCAATACCTAAATAGTTTGATAGATTTCCACTATTTATTCTTACAGTCTTTAGGTTTTTCTCCACTATTCTTTTAGCTGCTTTTCTACATATATTAGCTATATTTCTTTCTAGATTTCTTACTCCAGCTTCTCTAGTATAGAAGTTAATTATACCTCTTAAGGCTGATTCTGATACTATTAGATTGTTTTCTTTTAAACCATGCTCCTTCATCTGTTTCGGTAACAGATAATTTATGGCTATTTGTAGCTTTTCTTCTTCAGTATAGCCTGATATTCTAATTACTTCCATTCTATCTAGAAGTGGTGCTGGGATTGTAGCTGTAGTATTTGCTGTAGTTACAAATAAGACCTTAGATAAATCAAATGGTACATCTAAATAGTGGTCAGTAAATGTAAGGTTTTGCTCTGGGTCTAGTACTTCTAATAATGCACTAGAAGGGTCTCCCTTATAGTCGCTGCCCAATTTATCTATTTCGTCAAATAAAAATACTGGGTTTTTGGTTCCTGCCTTCTTCATGGAGTTAATTATACTTCCTGGCATAGAACCTATATAAGTTCTTCTATGTCCTCTTATTTCCGCCTCATCTCTTACGCCACCTAAGGACATTCTAACAAACTCTCTATTGAGGGATTTAGCTATGGATCTTGCAATAGATGTTTTACCAACTCCTGGAGGTCCTACTAAGCAGATTATAGGTCCTTTCATACTATTAGTTAGCTTTCTTATGGCTATAAACTCCAGTATTCTTTCCTTTACATCCATTAGTCCATAATGGTCCTTGTTCAAGATATCTCTTGATTTTTTAATATCTATTTTATCCTTAGTCTCTTTATCCCAAGGTAAATCTATTATCCAATCTAAATAGGTTCTAATAACTCCTGTTTCTGGTGAATGAGGTGATAGCTTTGTAAGTCTTTCTACCTCTTTCATTGCCTTTTCTTTTACTTCCTTAGGCATTTTTATTTTTTCTATCTTCTCTTGATATTCTTCAACTTCTGCCATTACATCATCATCTTGACCTAATTCCTTTTGGATGGCTTTTATCTGCTCTTTAAGATAGTATTCTTTTTGAACCTTGTTTATTTGCTTCTTTACTCTTTGGTTTATTTTGTCTTCTATTCTTAGTACTTCGATTTCCTCTTGTAATATTATATGAAGCAGTTCTAATCTTTCATAAAAATCAAAGGTTTCTAGTATTCTTTGATCATCCTCTGGTTTTAGGTATATATAGGATGCTATAACATCTGCTAGTCTACCTGGGTCTTCAATATCTGATATGGTAATCAAAACATCGGAGGACACCCTATCGTTTAAAGAAAGATATTCTTCAAAATCATTCATTACAAGTCTCATGGCTGCTTCTAAATCTATATCTTTTTCTATATTCTCTTCTTCATAGGACAATTCTTCAACATCTGCTATAAAAAATGGTTCTTCTTGGACTATCTTAGATACTTTACCTCTATTCATGCCTTCAACTAATACTCTAATGCTGCCGCCAGGTAATTTTAACATTTGCTTAACCTTAGCTACAGTACCTACATGATAAAAATCCTCTACTGTTGGTTCATTGACCTTTGGATCCTTCTGAGTACATAGAAGGATGGAGCTATCATCTAGCATAGCCTTATCTAAGGCAGATATAGATTTTTCTCTTCCAACATCAAAATGAACAACCATATGAGGAAATATTGATATTCCTCTTAAAGGTATTAGTGGCAGGGTTTTATTTTGCACTTCATAGTGTTTCATATTTGTTATCTCCCTCCCATATTAAATTTATCTCTATATACAAGGAAAAGCCCACAAACGTGAGCCTTTAAGATGCAGATTCCTTGTTACTTGTTTTCTTAGACCTACTTTTCTTTTTTATATCTGAGAGTACCAAAGTAGGCTCTACCTTGTTTTCTATGGATTCTTTAGTTATGACGCATTTTTCTATATCATCTCTAGAAGGGATTTCATACATAATATCTAGCATTGTTTCTTCTATTATACTTCTAAGACCTCTTGCACCTGTTTTTCTTTCAATTGCTTTTTTAGCTACAGAAAGAAGGGCTTCTTCTTCAAATTCGAGATCTACTCCATCCATTGCAAACAATTCTTTATATTGTTTTACAAGGGCATTCTTTGGTTCTGTAAGGATTTTAACTAGTGATTCCTCATCTAGCTCCTCTAGAGTTACCATAACTGGTAATCTACCAACGAATTCTGGAATCAATCCAAATTTTAGAAGATCTTCAGGTTGTAAGTATTTTAAAAGCTCTCCTATTTTTGCATCCTTTTGAGATGATACTTCTGCTCCAAATCCCATAGATTTTTTACCTACACGGTTTTGGATTATCTTATCCAATCCATCAAATGCTCCACCAACTATAAACAATATATTGGTAGTATCTACTTGAATAAATTCTTGATGTGGATGTTTTCTTCCACCTTGTGGCGGAACATTTGCTACAGTTCCCTCAAGAATCTTTAGTAGTGCCTGCTGTACGCCTTCACCGCTTACGTCTCTTGTAATAGATGGATTTTCAGTCTTTCTAGCCACTTTATCTATTTCATCTATATATATTATACCTTTTTCAGCTCTCTCAATATCATAATCTGCTGCTTGAATAAGCTTTAAGATTATGTTTTCAACATCCTCACCTACATATCCAGCTTCTGTTAGAGAAGTGGCATCTGCTATAGCAAAAGGTACATTTAAGATCTTTGCTAGGGTTTGGGCAAGTAATGTTTTACCTGAACCTGTAGGTCCCAACATAATGATATTACTCTTTTGAAGCTCTATATCATTATTCTTCGTTGGTTTTTTATTTATTCTTTTGTAATGATTATATACGGCTACAGCTAAGGCTCTTTTTGCCCTTTCCTGTTTTATAACATAATCATCTAGAGTTTCCTTTATGGCAGCAGGCTTTGGTAGGTCCTGCATTTCATAGTCGAAGTTATCAATAAATTCTTCTTCGATTATCTCTTGGCATAACTCTATACATTCATTACATATATAAACATTGGGTCCGGCTATAAGTCTTCTTACTTGTTCCTGTGGCTTTCCACAAAAAGAGCAACGAAGCTGTTTTTCATCATATTTAGCCACGATGACACCTCACTTAATTTATTTTCTTGATATTACCTCGTCTATTATACCATATGCTTTAGCTTCTTCAGCTGTCATATAATAATCTCTATCTGTATCCCTAGATATTTTATCTAGCGGTTGACCAGTTCTTTCAGATAATATCTCATTTATTCTTTCTCTCATTTTAATTATTCTGTCAGCTTGAATTCTTATGTCTTCTGCTTGCCCCTTAGCTCCACCTAGTGGTTGGTGTATCATGATATCAGCATTTGGCAATGCAAATCTTTTACCCTTTGCACCAGCCGCCAATAGGAATGCACCCATAGACGCCGCCATACCCATACATATAGTTGATACATCAGGCTTGATATATTGCATAGTGTCATATATAGCAAATCCTGCACTTATTGAACCACCTGGGCTATTTATATAAAGTTGAATATCTTTATCTGGGTCTTCAGCTTCAAGAAATAATAGTTGAGCTACTACTAGATTTGCAGTAACATCATTTACTTCATCACCTAAAAAAACTATTCTCTCTTTTAATAATCTAGAGTAAATATCATAGGATCTTTCTCCCCTATTTGTTTGTTCCACAACCATAGGAACTAGAGTCATTTTACATCCCTCCAATATTATTTGAATTTAGCGTTTGCTTTTAACAATTCAATAACTTTTTGATTAGTAATAGCTGTCTCTAGGAAAGATAAATCTCCCTTTTTCATATCTTTTATGAATTTTTCTTTGTTTTCTTGTTTATAGGAGTCTGCCATTTTTTCTAATTCTTTATCTATATCTTCTTCTGATACTTCAATATTCTCAGCCTTTCCTATAGCTTCAAGGATTAAATCTCCCTTAACTCTCTTAGCTGCCATAGGTCTTAACTGATCTTTTAAGTTTTCTTCTGTTGAACCAGTTATTTGAAGATATTGCTCTAAGTCTAAGCCTTGCATTCTCATTCTATAATCAAATTCTCCTAGTTCATTTTCTAGTTGAGAATCTATCATAGCCTCTGGTATATCTAATTCACAGCTTTCTATTACTTTTTCAATCAAGTTATTTTCGTTTTCTATTTCTTCTTTATCTTTAAACTCTTTTTCTAGTTTTTCTCTAATGCTTGCTTTATATTCTTCTAGAGTATCAAATTCAGATACATCTTTTGCAAACTCATCATCTAATTCTGGTAGTTCTTTTACTTTTATTTCGTGAATTGTTACTTTGAAAGTAGCTTCTTTACCCTTTAAATCTTCTGCATGGTATTCTTCTGGGAAAGTTACATTTACTTCTACTTCTTCACCTTTATTTTTACCCACTAATCCTTCTTCAAAACCTGGAATAAATCTTCCTGAACCAATTTCTAGTTGTTGGTTTTCAGCTGTACCACCTTCAAATTGTTCTTCTCCAACGAATCCTGCATAGTCAATTGTTAAAATATCACCATTCTCTACTGGTCTATCTCCTGCATCGATTATTCTAGCGTTCATTTCTTGAACTGATTTTAACTCGTCTTCTACGTGCTCATCTGTTACATTATACTCTATTTTTTCAATTTCTATACTTTTATAGTCTCCAAGAGTTACCTCTGGTTTTACTGCTACTTCTACCTTAACAAGGATAGGTTTGCCTTTTTCGATTTCTTCAATATCTACCTCTGGTTGATCTACTGGCTCAAGTCCTAGTTCTACAACAGCATTGTTATAAGCCTCTGGTAATATTATATTAATAGCTTCTTCATAGAATATTTCTACTCCGTAGTTCATTTCTATGATTTGTCTTGGAACTTTTCCCTTTCTAAATCCTGGGATATTAAATTTACCTCTATTTTGTATATATGCCTTTTGTAATGCTTCTTCAAACTTTGCTTCTGATATTTCAAAAGTAAATGCAGCTATATTGTTTTCCTTTTTTTCTAGAATCGCTTTCATCCGCTATTTCCTCCTCAATATATTTATCCATTTTTTAGCTAATCCATTATATCATAAAATTATAACATAACAAATAACATTATCCAATATTATATATCAAAACATATGAAAAAAACCAATGGTACAAATCCACTGGTTTTAGCATGGTGCGGGAAAGAGGACTTGAACCCCCACGTCAATGACACTAGATCCTAAGTCTAGCGCGTCTGCCAATTCCGCCACTCCCGCATGAATAAAGTAATTTTTGATTACCTTATTATTATATCATGCCATTTGTACTTGTCAATATATTTTTTATTTTTTTATATTTTTTATCTTGCTTAAAAAACTAGGATAATTCCTCCATCATTTGCATAGGCAGTACTAAGTCCAGCTGTCTTAACTAAGATAATATCTTTAAATTTGTACTTTTCTTGAATTTCTCTCTTTAACTCTTCTGCCTTTTCCAGTGCATTAGTATGAGAGATAGCTAATATCTTTTCTTCAAACTTTTCTCCAGTTTCTCCAATTATTTCAACTAATCTTTTAAATGCTTTTTTAGTTCCTCTTATATTTTCAACTAGTTTTATTTCTCCAGTTTCTGTAGAACCCATTATAGGCTTTAAATTTAATACATTAGCTATAAGACCCTTAGTCTTTGAAATTCTTCCATTTTTTATAAGATTATCTAAACTCTCTAGGATAAAAAATGTTTTCATTGAACTAATATAATTCTCTACCTTTTCAACAATTTCTAAATTGCTCAATTTTTTTTCTATTAACTCTTGTATCTTAATTGCTATTAAAGTTTCCCCGATGCTGGCTGATCTGGAATCAAAAACATGTACAAACTTCTCTGGGATCTCTTCCTTTACCATATCCTTAGCTAATACTGCCGAGTTATATGTTCCACTTAATTGTGATGAAATTGTAACTGCAAAGATAGTATCTGCTTTTTTATATTCATCTACAAAATCTCCTGGTGATGGACAGGAAGTTCTAACTGGGTTTGGACTGTTTTTCATTGCTTGGATTAGTTCCATTGTATCCATACTTTCATCATCTATAAACTTTTTATCGTCTACATCTATTTTAAACGGAACTAGGCTGATATTAAGTTTTTCTTTTAATTCCTTATTTAAGTCACAGCTACTATCTGCAACAATCTTATAATTCATTTCATCACCTCATAATATATTTTTAAGAGTTAATGCCTATTCTATCTTCAATAAACTTAGCCAGTTCAGATGCAATTTTATATAATCCAATATCTTCCTTTGCTTCTATCATTACTCTAACTAAAGGCTCTGTACCTGAAGGTCTTATAACAACTCTACCTTGTCCATGGAAAATCTCTTCAACCTTTTTTATCTCTTCCATTATTTCTTCATTTTCTTCATATCTATACTTTAATTCATTTTTAACCTTTGCATTTACTAAAACCTGTGGAAAATTACTCATTAAGTTGTTTAACTGAGACATGGTTTTTCCTGTTGCTTTCATTACTTCAAGCAAATGAAGTCCTGTGGCTAAACCATCTCCAGTAGTATTATAATCTAAGAAAATTATATGGCCTGATTGCTCACCACCTAGCACATAGTCAGAACGAACCATTTCTTCCAATATATATCTATCACCAACTGTAGTTTTCACTATATCAATGTTGTTTTCCTTTAGAAACATATCTAAGCCCATATTAGTCATTATAGTACCTACTACAGTATTATTTTTTAATTTACCCTGTTTATGTAGATAAGAACCACAAATAGCTAATATATGATCTCCATCAAGTATATTTCCTAGTTCGTCTACAGCTATGATTCTATCTCCATCTCCATCAAAGGATATCCCTATATCTGCGTTTTCCTCTTTTACTAGTTCTTGAATCATCTTTGTATTAGTTGAACCACAGTTGTCATTTATGTTCATTCCATTTGGCTCTGTATTTATGGCTACTACTTGTCCTCCAAGTCTTCTTATGGTTTCTGGGGCGATTTTATATAAGGCACCATGTCCACAGTCCATAGCAATCTTTATTCCTGTTAAGTCTATATTTGTTGTAGAAACTAAGTAATCTATATAATCCTCTCCACCATTTTCTTCAATAATTAGTCTACCTATTTTATCTCCTATAGGATGTATATCTAATTCCTTTTTATTTAGTATAATATCTTCTATCTCATCTTCTACTTCATCAGGTAATTTAAATCCTTTGCTATCAAAGAACTTAATTCCATTATATTCCCCAGGATTATGAGATGCAGATATAACTACACCAGCTAGGGCATTATATTTTCTAGTTAAATATGCTACTGCAGGTGTTGGTATAACCCCTACAGATATAACATCTAATCCCATGGAAAGAATACCTGCTGTCAATGCTGATTCTAGCATATCTCCTGATGCTCTTGTGTCTTTACCTACTATTATCTTACCCTTATTTTCCTTAGCTAATATATAAGCCCCTGCTCTACCTACATTGAAGGCAAGTTCTGGAGTCAAATCTTTATTTGCAATTCCTCTAATACCATCTGTACCAAATAGTTTACCCATTTTAATCAACACTCCCCCACGTGGGCTACGCCCATGAATTTTGAATTTTTAATTTTGAATTGTGAATGAAAAGACATGGGCCGCCCCAACATTCAAAATTCACAATTTACAATTTACAATTTACAATTCAAAATTATCTTTGATAATTTTGATAAGTTTTTCTCTTTCGTTTAATTCAGGTTTTTCTAATACTTTTTCCAATAAATAGTCTAATATCTCACCAATTAATTTTCCTTGTTTATACCCTAATTCTATCACATCTTCTCCATTTATGGCTAATTGATTTTTATCATAGGCTTCTTTATTTTCTATAATATGCCTTATCTTTTCTTTTCTTTCCAATAAATCAGATATATCTGCTTCCTTATTGGAACAAGTTCTATCAGCTATATTTAATTGTAGCAATGTAAATATTCTATCTTCTCCTAATAATCTTAAGAGCTTCTTTAATCCTTTATCTTTCATTTTAGAATGTTGAGTCATATGCCTATCTATTAAGAGTCTAACAGTGTCTATTAGCTCATTAGGTGCTTTTAATCTCTTTAAGATTTCCTTGGACATCTTAGCACCTACTTTATCATGGCCATAAAAATGACCGATACCTTTTTCATCTATAGTTAGTGTATGAGGCTTTCCTATATCATGAAGAAGAGCTGCAATTCTTAGTTCTAAAATAGGCTCTGTATTGTCTATAACACACATTATATGCTCAAACACATCCTTATCATGATGAGGGTTATGCTGATTGAACTCTACTGCATCCATCATCTCTGGTAGAACTACTTGAAGTACACCTGTATCTTTCATCAGTCTTATTCCATAGGAAGGTGTTTTTGATAATAAAATTTTAAAAAATTCTTCCCTAATTCTTTCTATGCTAATGGTCCCTATATGTTCACTATATAGTTTGCATGCCTCAAAGGTCGAATCATCAATGGAGAATTCTAGCTGTGCTGCAAATCTTATGGCTCTCATTATTCTTAAATAATCTTCTTTCATTCTTTCATGAGGATTACCTACAGCCCTTATTATCTTTTTCTCTAAATCTTCTTTTCCATTAAAATAATCAATGACCCCTATCTTCTTATTATATGCCATAGCATTGATAGTGAAATCTCTACGAGATAAATCATCTAGAATATTTTTTGAAAAATATACATTTTCTGGCCTTCTTCCATCTATGTATTCTCCATCAGCTCTAAAGGTAGTTACTTCGACGACACCTTCATCATGTACTACAACTACTGTACCAAATTGTTTACCTGTTTCCAAGGTTTTACAGTCACTAAAAACTTCTTCTATTTCCTCTGGCAAAGCATCTGTAGTTACATCAAAGTCAGATGGCTCTCTTCCTATTAATATATCTCTAACAGATCCACCGACTATATATGCATTAAAACCTTTTTCTTCAAGTCTATCTATGATTATTTCCACGTATTTTGGAATATTAAATACCATAATATCACTCCAGTATATTATCTTCTTTTAGTATAGCATAGTATTTGTGTTAGACAAGTTTTTTTATACAGCAAAAGGCTTTGGAATGATTTCCAAAGCCTTTGGTTTAAGATCTTAATATTTATTTTGCTTTCCCCTGAATTTCCCTAAAACTAACATCAAACTCATTGAACAAATTGATATAGCTATAACCAATGCTATTTCACTAAAACTTAATATCAATAGTGATATAGATGTTAATATTTCTATAATAAGAATAATGCTTACCATTCTTTTATAGATTCTCTTTTCTGTTTGATTTAACGGTTTATTACTATCATCTACAGGTGCTAGACCCAAAACTATAATTCCTCCAATTCCAATTAAACCAAGAATAATAAAATCTGTCAGTGGAATCAACCTAATTGCTAAAAGCACTGTTGAAGTTAAAGCTATAGAAAATAAATAACATCTAACTTCAGTTTTAGCATGGTATCCTCCTCCAAATGTTCGTAAAGGGATGTATGATATCAAAAACAAAATACTTTGCCAAACCATTTTAAATAAGAATCCTATTAAAATTGTTGTTATGATATTTGCTATAATTAAAATCCCCTGGTATAGCCCATAATGGCAAATCTCCCTGTCTTCATCTCCTATTACTCCATTTACAACAAAATGATTTGTTAGTTTTTTAATCATACTATTCATAACTCAATTCTTACGTAATCTTTCTGCATCTTTTGGCAACTTAGGTTGATGTGCTAGGAATATACATGTTGAATTTACATTCATAGATGTTACCATGAGTGCCAAGCTTGCAATAATTCCGCTAAATTTTAAAATGACTTTTTGCAAATAGATCATCCCCCTAGTATCTTGCTAGGCCTATTCTAACATAAAAACACCCCGTATTCTGGAAGTTGTTGAAACTTATATATGTTTTTGTAGAAATTTACAGTCCTAATCAATATACATCAATATATCAACATTAAAATTACTTTCAGTATGATATATTTTCATGGTGCCATTATATTTCTTTAGAATATTTTCTATATTATTCAACCCTATTCCATGATTTCCTTTATCCTCTTTAATTGTTTTTATTTTGTCTCCTTCATAAAGGATAGAGCCATTGAAGGTATTGCTAATAAAAATAAATAATATATTATTTTTATATTTAATTCTAATATCAATTCTTTTATGGTTTTCAACTTTAGAGCTGGCCTCTATGGCATTATCTAATAGATTACCTAATATTACTACTATATCAAGAGGAGAGAACTTAAGGTTAGATGGAACTTTTGATTCTAATGATACTACAATCCCCTTTAATCGCGCTTCTTGTAACTTATAGTTTAAAATACTATCTATATCTATATTACCAGAACTAGAAAACTCCCTCTTTTCATAGGAGATGTCATTGATCTCACAAATATAATCAAGAGCTTTCTTTTTTTCTTCTTTCTCTATATATCCTTTTAAGGCAGCTAAATGATTTTTCATATCATGGCGTAAAGATTTTATATTTTCATAAGAGTTATTTATAATTTCAAGTTGTCCTTGATAATATTTATTTTGTTCTTTCAGCACCAATTTCTCAATTTTATCTTTAAATGTTTTATTTAAAGCATCGTATAGGTAAAAGGCAATTATATTTATTGAGAATAGTATAATAATACAGCTTACAATGCTATATATGTTTAGATTTAAATTTTGTAAAAGTATTAATGTAATATACAAACTTCCTAGTGGTATTAAGAAAATAGATAACCAGTAAATGGTTGGAATTTCTATACCTTTTTTTATGTTTTTATAGCTTCCCATTAGCAATGCTACAATGTATGAAATAATCTTTATAGTGACTATTCCTATAATCGATGAATATTGTGGGTTTTTGTTAAAAGTCGTAAAGTCAAGGTAGCCTGATAATAATACTATAATGCTCTCTATAGAAATTAAAATCATATAAATAAATAGTATTGAAATTACTCTATTTTTTAATGTTGCTTTATAATTAAAAGTTAATGCGAAATATAAGGATATATTGCATATCAATGTAACTATAGGAATATTCAGAGTTAAAAATATAATGCTGATAACTATAAAATGAATTAAATAAGAGAAAAATTCAATTTTCTTATTTGCCTTACTAGTATCAAAAAATACATCCATAAATTTATATGTAGTATATGTTCCAAAAATACCTGTTATTAAGTAAAAGTAATCATGAATATCTAGTCTCATATTCTATCTCTCTCCAATTCTAGTTGCAATTCTCTTATTTTCTTTCTATTGGCTTGACTTATAGGTAGCACTACATTATTGGACATAGTAACTTGATGATATTCAAGTTTAATAATATGGTTGTAATTAACTAAATAAGACTTATGAATCTGAATAAATTTAATTTGCCTTAAATCTTCATATATATTATTCAATCTTCCGTAAAATACTTCTGTTCCGTTTACTGTATGGATTATAATCTCTCTATTTCTACTTTCAAAATAGATAATATTTTTTATTGATATATTATAGGTTGTATGCCCGATTTTATATTGAAAGATATTATCATCTTTTTGAATAATCCTCAATGCAATCTTAAATATTTCCTTTATCTTCTCATAATTAAATGGTTTTATAATAAAATCTAAAGGTCTTATTTTAAAAAGCTCCATTGCATATGTTTCTTTCCCTGAAATATATATAATCTGGGTAGTTTCATTTAGCATCTCATCTCTTATTACTTGTCCTACTTCTACGCCGTTCATTTCATCTAGTTCAATATCAAGAAAGATGATATCATAATGATTGTTTTCAGATAAATATAGACATAGTTCTTCCCCAGAGTAAAAAATATCCATTTCTATCTTCTCTAGAAACTCTCTACCAAGTTTTTCTAGAATTTCTTCCAACTGGCTGCATATTGACTTTTCATCATCACATATTGCTATTTTTAGCACTGTAATCACCTTCTTCTAAATTAGATATTGAGTTATTCTTAGTTTTTTATTTATATATTTTTTATTTTACTATAGTCTTATATAATTGTCTAATTGAAACAAAGAGATAGATTAGTCTATCCTCACAAAGATAAAAGGACTTTGATCTCAAAGTCCTTTTATCTTAATCTATATATTTTTTAAATAATACCGTTGCATTATGTCCACCAAAGCCTAGTGAGTTTGATAGAGCATATTTTACATCTCTTTTTACTGCTTTATTTGGTGTGTAGTTTAAGTCACATTCCTCATCTGGATTGTCATAGTTTATAGTGGGAGGGATTACCCCTTCCTTTATTGCCATAATGGCTGTTATAGCCTCTATTCCACCAGCAGCTCCTAGTAAATGACCTGTCATTGATTTTGTTGAGCTAATGTTTATATCCTTTGCATGTTCTTTGAAAACATTTTTTATTGCTAGAGTTTCTAGTTTATCATTGAAATATGTTGATGTACCATGGGCATTTATATAGTCTACATCATGATAATCTGCTGCTGCTTCTTCTAATGCCAGTTCCATAGCTCTTGTTGCCCCCTTTGCTTCTGGGTCTGGTTGAGTTATGTGGAAGGCATCTGAAGTAGAGCCATATCCTACGATTTCACCATATATATTTGCTCCTCTAGCTATTGCATGATTTAACTCTTCTAAAATCAATATGCCTGCTCCTTCTCCCATTACAAATCCATCTCTCTCCTTATCAAAGGGACGGGATGCCTTTGTAGGCTCATCATTTCTAGTTGAAAGAGCTTTCATTGAACAAAAACCTGCTACTGAAATAGGTGTTATAGACGCGTCTGCTCCACCTGCAACTACCATATCTAGATTACCTGTACTGATCATTCTAAAAGCTTCTCCTATAGCATGAGTACTTGATGCACAGGCTGTAGTTACTGTCATGGTTGGTCCTCTAAATCCAAATGTCATGGATATTTGTCCTGGTGCCATGTTTGATATCATCATTGGAATAAATAGGGGACTAACTCTACTTGGCCCTCTATCCTTTAGCTTCCCATACTCAGTTTCCATGGTTTCCATACCACCGATGCCAACTCCCATTACAACACCAACCTTATCTAGGTTTAGTTTATCTAACTCTAGGTTTGCATCTTCTATTGCCAGTTTTGCACCTACTACTGCATATTGAGTAAATCTATCCATCCTTTTAGCTTCCTTCTTATCTATATAATCAGATGGATTAAAGTCTTTAACTTCGGCACCTATTTTTGTGTCAAAGTCTGTTGTATCAAATCTAGTTATATATCCTATTCCAGAATTCCCTTGTATCAGGGAATTCCAGAAGTTTTCTTTTCCTATACCTATAGGTGTTATAGCACCTAATCCTGTTATTACGACTCTTTTCATATTTTACCTCCAAAAGGCACTATTCAGTTTTTTCTTCTACGTATTTTACTATATCTCCAATGTTCTTGAAGTTTTCTGCATCTTCATCTGGAATAGTCACTCCAAATTCATCTTCTAATGCCATCATTATCTCTACTGCATCTAGTGAGTCAGCTTCTAAATCCTTCATCATGGACGTCTCCATTGTTATACTTTCAACATTATCTACACCTAATTGCTCCGCTATTATATTTACAACTTTTTCAAATATCATTTTTATATTCCTCCCGTTTTTGAATTGACAATTGACAGTTGACAATAGTTAAAATTGATAAATTTGTCCTTGCCTTCTATCTCTTGCCTTTTAATTTTTTTAATTTCTATTATCTTTATAGTCTTTTATCTTTTAATTCACAATTTACAATTTAGATTCTTAGCTCAAAATAATATCTATGATGTTTTAATTGTCAATTGTACATTGTCAATTGTCAATTATCCTTACATAATCATCCCGCCATCTACATTTATTACTTGGCCTGTTATATAGTCTGAGTTATCGCTAGCTAAAAATACTACTAAATTTGCAATATCCTTTGGATTTCCAAAACAATTTAGAGGTATTGCATTTAACATAGCTGTCTTTACTTCATCTTTCAGTACATCTGTCATATCTGTTTGAATAAATCCTGGTGCTATGGCATTTACTCTAATGCCGCGGCTAGCTAATTCCTTTGCCATGGATTTAGTAAATCCTATGACTCCAGCTTTTGAAGCACTATAATTCCCTTGACCAGCATTTCCCATGACTCCTACTACAGAAGAGATATTTATTATCTTTCCATATTTCTTTTTCATCATTGCTCTTGATACTGCCTTTGTACAGAGGAAGGTTCCTTTTAGATTGACATTCATTACTTCATCCCAGTCGTCCTCTTTCATTCTAATGATTAAGTTATCCTTTGTAACTCCTGCATTATTTACCAAGATATCTATAGTACCTAATTCTTCTTCTATGGTTTTTATCATTTCTAGAACTTCTTCTTCTTTTGAAACATTTGCCTTTACAGCAACTGCCTTAACTCCATAGGAACTGATTTCTTCTATTACCTCATTAGCTTTTTCTGGATTGCTGACATAGCTAATTCCCACATTAGCACCTTTTCTAGCTAATTCTAAGGCAATTTCTTTACCTATGCCTCTTGATGCACCAGTTACTAAGGCTACTTTATTATTTAGATCCATCTTTATTCCCTCCCTTGATATAGTTTACTGTTTCTTCAAAGGAATTTATATCACTTACATTTAAGGCCTTTACTTCCTTGCCCATTGCTTTACCAATGCGTTTTACAAATCCTGAGAGGGATTTACCTGGTCCTATTTCTACAAAGGTATCTACACCTTCATTTATCATATATTCTACAGATTGTTGCCACAATACTGAGTTGCTTACTTGATTTACTAGTTTAGGTTTGATTTCATCCTTACTTGATAGAAGCTTTGCATCTACATTGGAGATAAATTTCTTTTGAGCTTCTTTTATATCAACTTTTGAAAGTTCATTCTTTAGCTTTTCTCCTGCTGAAGCTAATAAGGATGAATGAAATGGAGCTGATACAGGTAATGGTACAGCTTTTTTAGCACCTAACTTAACTGCCTCTTCACAAGCTATTTTAAGCCCTTCCATTTCTCCTGATAAAACTATTTGCTCTGGACTATTATAGTTTGCTACTTCAACAATTCCGTATTCCTTAGTTTTTTGTAAAATAGAAGGGATCATTTCCCTATTCAATCCAAGTATTGCAGCCATTCCTCCAACTCCTAATGGAACTGCCTCTTGCATAAATTTACCCCTTTCTTTCACAACCTTAAGAGCATCCTTAAAATCTATACTTCCGCTGGTAACTAAGGATGTATATTCACCTAAACTAAGTCCTGCAGTATATTCACAGTCTATACCTCTAGCTTCTAATGCTTTCAGCATTGCTATACTTGTTGCTAATATGGCTGGTTGAGTATTTTCCGTTCTCTTCAAATCTTCTTCGCTGCCAGCAAAGCATATACTCTTTAAATCCATATTTAATACTTCATTTGCCTCATCAAATACTCTCTTTGACTCTTGAAAGGTTTGATAAAAGTCACTTCCCATCCCAACATATTGGGATCCTTGCCCAGGAAATATAAAGGCTAGCTTATTCATCTCTGTCACCTTCCTTGAGTAGACGCAGTGAATCTAGTGTTTTCTCGGCCTCTAACACTATATCTTCTAGTATTTCCTTGCATGGCTTAATATCTTTAATAAGTCCTGCAATTTGCCCAGACATTAAAGATCCTTTCTCTATATCTCCTTCTACTACAGCTAGTTTTAATCTTCCGACACCTAATAGCTCTAGTTCTTCAAAGGTGGCGCCGCTGCTTTCAAGTTGTAAAAACTCTCTCGTAAATTTGTTTTTTAATGCTCTTACGGGATGCCCAGTACTTCTCCCAGTTACTTGTGCATCTCTATCCTTTGATTTTATTATTGCTTCTTTATAATTTATATGGACCTTTGCTTCAGTTGAGCATACAAATCTAGTACCTATTTGTACTCCTTCTGCTCCTAAAGACAATGCCGCTAAAAATCCTCTTCCGTCACCTATTCCTCCTGCTGCTAAAACAGGAATATTCACTGCATCGATTACCTGAGGCACTAGAGCCATAGTAGTCAATTCTCCAATATGACCGCCAGCTTCAGTTCCCTCTACGATTACGGCATCAACGCCTTCTCTTTCTAATCTCACAGCTAAAGACACAGTAGGTACTACAGGTATGATTTTTACATTATGTTCTTTTAATTTACTTATATACTTCCCTGGACTTCCTGCACCTGTAGTTATAACAGGAACTCCTTCATCACATACTATACCTACAATATCCTCAGCAAAAGGTGACATTAACATAATATTTACACCAAAAGGTTTATCTGTTAATTCCTTAAGCTTTCTAATTTCATCTCTTACTACTTCTCCTGGGGCATTACCTGCTCCTATGATTCCTAAGCCGCCTGCTTCTGATACAGCTGCTGCTAATTCATGAGTTGCTACCCAAGCCATGCCTCCTTGTAGTATAGGATACTTGATATTTAACATATCAGTTATTCTAGTCCTAAACATCTCTATCCCTCCCACTCCACTTTATAGTCGTTGAAGCCCAAGTAAGGCCTGCTCCAAAGGCTACTAGAAGTACATTGTCACCCTTCTTGATTCTCTTATCCTTAACTGCTTCATCAAGGGCTACTGGAATAGAGGCTGAAGACATATTACCATATTTATTTAAATTCACACAGATTCTATCTTTTTCAAGCTTTAACTTCTTAGCTGCTGCATCTATGATTCTCATATTAGCCTGATGAGGAACTAAAAAGTCCAAATCCTCTAATTCTAAATTAGCCTTTTCCAAAGCATTTATAGATGTTCTTTCCATGACCCTTACAGCAAATTTAAATACTTCTTTTCCATCCATCTTTATAGAGTGAAGTCTATTTTCTATAGTATCAATACTTGCCGGGAGTCTTGATCCTCCTGCTTGTTGAATAAGCACCTCTCCATTGGTACCATCAGAACCTAGTTCGGATGAAAGTATTCCAAAGCCTTCTTCGCATTTCTCTAGTACACAAGCGCCTGCACCATCTCCAAATAATACGCAAGTATTTCTATCTTGCCAATCTACTATTCTTGATAATGTTTCAGCACCTATGACTAAAACCTTCTCATATGTTCCTGATTTGATGAAGTTTTCTCCTACGGATAAACCATAGACAAATCCTGAACATCCTACGCTTATGTCAAATGCTGCTGCTTTTACTGCTCCTATATTTTTTTGGATTATACAGGCAGTTGATGGAAAAGCATGGTCAGCAGTTACTGTTGCAACTATTATCAAGTCAATATCTTCTGGCTTAACATTAGCATCTTCTAAGGCATTTTTAGCTGCCATAGTTGCTATATCAGAAGTCGCTATATTATCATCTGCTATTCGTCTCTCATGTATCCCTGTTCTTTCTACAATCCATTGGTCTGATGTTTCTACAATCTTGGATAAGTCATGATTAGTAACGATTCTTTCAGGCACATAGCTACCTACACCAGAAATTCCTACATGAATATTTTTCATTCTCCACCTCCATATTAAATTGTGATCGTCTACTTACTATTCCCATTACCACCTCCTTTAAAATTGTTTGCAAATTAATTTCTATTAGATTATTATTAATATGATATGAATAAAACTTTAAGACTTAGTATATATGAATATAATAAAATAATCAATCATTAATTTTTCCCTAATAAAGATTAAAAAGGAGCGATTTTATGGATAAATTATTAAATATTGAAGAAATAAAGGGAATTATTCCCCATAGATATCCTTTTCTCTTAATAGATAAAGTTTTGATAGAAAAAACTGCCGTAAAAGGTGTTGGATATAAAAATGTAACTATAAATGAACCTTTTTTTCAAGGTCACTTTCCACATTTACCTGTAATGCCTGGAGTATTAATTTTGGAATCTATGGCTCAAGTAGGAGCTGTAATTTTATTATCAGATGAAAAATATAAAGGAAAAACTGCATTTTTCGCAGGAATAAACAAAGTAAGATTTAAAAGAAAAGTAGTACCAGGAGATACTCTTAGAATGGAAGTAGAATTGACCAGAATAAGGGGGCCTGTGGGAGTAGGGGAAGGTAAAGCCTATGTTGGAGATGAGCTTGCCTGTGAAGGAGAATTCCTTTTTGCAATAGAATAAGACAAGGGGCGTTTATCACGCCCCTCGTTCTTTATTGATTTTATCTATATCTTTAAATATCCAGCTTCTCTTATAAGCATATCTATTCTTTCTTTTTCTGTGATTATCTTTCCTTGTTTCTCATCATAGGCATATAATCCACCGCTGACCATTCTCGTTTTTAATCCACCCTTAGCTATCTTAGAGCCTTGTAAATGTGGTGCATCTAGTATTCCTATTCTTACAGCCTCTGTTAAGGTGTTTGGGTCTGTTAGTGGATCTTCAACATTTGGATTTAGAGATTTTATGCTATCTATTATTATCTTTGCTTCTTCCATTAGAGTATTTTTTCTTGTCATTACATTTTTATCCTTTGTCATATCTACTGATCCTAGGAATTCATTTTTCAGTATACCTCTTACTATCATGGCGGATTCGATTATATCATCTGCCCTAGCTGCATGGTGAGCCTCACAAAAGCCTACTACATGGTATATATGTGGTTTTATTGACATAGCTAAATATGCTGATGCTGCCAATTGTCCCTTTGCTTGATACAAGTTTGTTGGGAAGCTGGCAAGACCTGCCCTTGCCTGACGATATACGCTAAAGTCATCATCTACGAGGCTTTCTACTAACTCTATCTTTGCCAACATCTTTCCTAAGTCCATTTCAGGTGAAATGGATGATGGAACATTGAACATATATTGAGCGATATAGTCCTTTACACCCATTTTCTTTGCATTATAGGCTGCTATATAGGCTACTGCCACACCTATGGCATCATGGGCATCTCTTAGACTCCAATGATGAGGGTCATTTACCTCTACTGGTATATTTCTTTCTCCATGCCATTTCATTACCTGTTGATTTTCTGTTATGGCATCTATTAACTTTCTAGGTCCTCTTCCATCTAATTCACTATACCAAAATAGGGGAACTGCACACCAAGCATTGTCTATGCTTTCATTTAACACCTCTGCAAAAGGGATTATATTTTTTGTTCCACTATAGGAACGTAATAGTGGAAAATTTCCTCTTTGTGCTGCATCATATAGCTTTCTAAAATCCTCTTTAGATCTTAAAGGCACTCCTCCTGCACCATTTAATCTTTCATCCATATTTTCTTTATCAAAGAAAAATTCTTGGGCATTTTGATCTGGTGCGATAGATATTATATCTATTACTTTTGATTCTGCTACTTTTTCTATTGCTTCTATGGTTTCTTCTATTGTAGGTAATCCTAGATGATGTCTCAATATTGGATATGGGTATTTGGATTTTATTCTAGCGATTAATTCTCTTGGGTAAGATTCTTCTTCTGAGTAGTTTTTTCCTTTTAGGTATGCTATAACTTCGTCAATGTCTTCACTGCCATCAAATATTTTGTCGAATATTTCATATTCCTTGGCTACTATAGCTGTTGGCTCTGTCCCTCCAAATAACCAAGTGATCTCTCTGATCTCTTTTTTATTTATTTTGTCTTTTAATTCTCTCAAAATCTTGTGTAGTGGCTCTGGTGTCAATCTATAGGATAAAGCCACTATATTAGGCTTTTTTTCATTAATTAGGGTTAATATTTCATCTACTGATTTTCCTATTCCTATGAATTCTGTAGCATAGTTTTCCTTATCAGCTAAGCTTAGGTAGTTCATTATTCCTGCTACATGAACACAATTACCTAAAGTACCTGCAATTATTTTCTTCATTAAGCAACACCTTCCTCATCTTTTTTGTCTAATTTGCCTGTTTGTGCAAGTTTATGCATTTCATATACTGATAAACCTGTGAGGCCCAGTCTCTCTATAGTTCTACCGTCTTTATAGAAATCCCTTCCAGTAATTAGCTCTGCAATATTTATAATTGAGTTGATAGCTGGTGTTTTTATGCCCAATTCTTGAGCCAATGAGGCCATTGGTATTAGACTATAGGGAACATCCTCATGTATATATCTAATGGATAGACCCTTCGGAGCTTGAAGTCCCTTATATGCTGGATTGTTTTGTACTGTTTCGTAAAGATTATCTCCTTTTGCTCCATAGGACTCATATAGCCAATCCTTAGCAGATAATGTATTTATCTGGAGAGCCCTTCCGATTTCCATTCTCTCTTGATCCATTTTTTCTAAAAATTCTCCAATAGATGGAGTTATTCCCTCTGTATAATACTCAAATGGGGCTCCTCTTTCGATATGGCCACTATTTAATAATGTTGGTGCTGGGTGGAAGATTGCTCCGTAGTTGTTTATACTTGTTTCTAAAACATCTTTCGCTTGAATAAATTGTGGATAAGCAAATTTTAATAGATTAATAACATGATTAGTTTTAATTGAAGGTATTGCAGCTATGGTCACTTCATTCTTTACCTGAAATATATGTGCACTATTACTTGAAGTAGCTCTACAAGCATAGATAAAAGTCTGGGCTTCTGCAACTACTATATCCTTGTTGCAATTATGCCTTCTTATTGTCTCGTATACTTCTAAGGCTCCTCCTGTACGCCCAGGATTAAGTACTATTATTTGACCATCCTTTAGGTATGGTGCCATCTCAACAGCCATTTGATAATGTCCCATGGCAGGAACTGTTACCATAATTATATCTGCTTCCTCTATGGCATCCTTCATTATGCTTGTTACTTTATTTAGTCTTCCAATTCCTTCCTTTTCACCTGTCAAGGATATTGTTGGATTTTTTATTAAAGAAATTATGTTTTCTAAGGTCCTATTATATAGATTTACCTTATATCCTATCATGGCTAAATATCCAGCCATAGCCATCCCACCATTACCAGCGCCGATAATGCTAAAATTTAATCCCATCATTATATCTCTCCTCTCATTTTTTATGTCAACCGATTTGGAGGGACAAAAAAAACTATGGGCAGCCATAGTTCTGAAATCCAAAGGATTCCATGCCCCCTTTAATACGCTTACGAGGTTAGCTGTCGGGTTCGGGCTAAAGGGTTATGCCCGTCCTGTAAAGGATTCACCCCAAAATATTGGTTCCCCCGCTTCCAAATTGAATTCAGCGATTATTCTTTTCGAGACTAGAAACATTATACCATATATTCCTTATTTTTACAAAAAAATTTTTTGACAAAATTCTCTAGTATTTTTATTTTATAATTATTATCACCTAAATAATCTTATAGAATATATTGTAGTATGGACATGACTTACAAGCCATTGACATCTAAATTATATTAGGGAGGAAATACAATATGTACAACTCAATAGAAGGCACAAACATTAGTAATGTACGAGTATTTGATAGTAACTACGGACAACAAAAAAGCAATACTAAACCTTCAGTTCCTGAATGTAATAGCAATTCGCACCATCAAAAGTTTTGTGTTAATGTTGAAAGTAACGTTTTAGATAGCTGCACTAATACACCAGTTACACCAACTGGAATAAATACTGGTGTTATTGCTAAAATTCCAGTAGTATTAGCAGAATTAACTGTACAATTTAACGTTAGTGCACTTATCAGATTGCCAGAATTAGCTCTCGATGTTAAAAATATAAAGAAAAGAGTAAAAATCACTCAATGTACTTTGCTTCAACCTACTAATATTTTATTTATTAAAGGATTTGTTCGCAAAAACATTGACTATACTACAGGAAAATGCGCAAATATGGAAGGAATATGTGGAGAACTGCACCATTGCACTATAGATGTTCCATTTGAATGTTCAACACCTCTTACTTTCTATACACCACCAGCAGATCTTTTAGTGAACTCTAGTGCTGAATTTGAATATTTTAAAACAAGTAATTTACCAGGTAAACATTTCGCTGAAAAAGATAAATTGCTGGCAGGAGATTTATCTGAATTTAATCAAATCATAGTTGAAAACTTCAACGAACTTCCATTCTGCGAACTAATCAGTGCAAGAGTTTTTGAATTTGATGAATTTATTGGACGCCATCGTCCTTGTGGTTCTGAATTCCCAGTTGAAGAAAAATTCTTCCACAAGATAGAAGAAAAAATGGTTATAGAACTAACAGTTAAAGTTTTACAAAACAGACAGGTGGAAATTCCTGCAGTAGCAGGTATATCGCCATCACCTAGACCTCCACATTGCTTCTCAACAGAAGAAAAATAATCTAGGGCAACAAAAAAGACAGGAGAAACGTCCCCATGTCTTGGGGACGTCTTCCTGTCTTTTTATATTTATTTCTTTTGTTCTCTTACTAGCTCTGCACCTTTTTCTAATGCTTCTTTGTTTATAGGTAATAGATTAATCCTATTTTCTCCAAATACTGCTGTAAATGCTTTGTTAAGTATTGAATCTACTTCTACAGCCTTTGTAGCTTCAAGGAAAGCTCCTAGCATTACCATATTGGCTACTCTTGGGTTTCCTAAATCATTAGCTATTTCATTAGCTGGAATATAATATACTTCTATATCTTCTCTAGTAGATTTTCTCTCTATTAAAGATGTATTGATGAATAGTCTTCCTCCTGGAACTACTAGATTTTCAAATTTATCTAAGGATGGTCTATTCATTACAATAGCTGAAGTTGAATCTATAACTACTGGAGAACCTACTGCATCTGATGATATAATAACGTTACAGTTTGCAGTTCCTCCTCTCATCTCTGGACCATAGGAAGGTAACCAAGATACTTTCTTATCTTCTATCATGCCTGAATATGTTAGAAGTTGGCCTAGAGCCATTACTCCTTGTCCACCAAAGCCTGCAATTACTATTCTTTCTTCCATTTTATTCAACCTCCTCTGGGCTTCTAAAATTTCCAAGAGGATAATAAGGTATCATATTTTCCTCTAACCATTTCATTGCTTCAGGAGCTGTTAAGCCCCAGTTGGTAGGACATGTAGATAATACTTCTACTATTCCAAATCCTTTTCCATCAAGTTGTAACTGGAAGCATTCTTTTATTGCCTTTTTTGCTTTTCTTATATTTGCTGGAGTATTTACCGCTACTCTTTCTACAAATTTTGCACCGTGAATTGTAGCTAGCATTTCGCTCATTCTTATAGGTCTACCACTATGCTCTTCAGTTCTTCCTAGTGGAGCTGTTGTAGCCTTTTGTCCTATAAGAGTTGTAGGTGCCATTTGTCCACCTGTCATACCATAAATAGCATTGTTTACGAATATTGTAGAGATTTTCTCTCCTCTATGTGCAGCATGAACTATTTCTGCTGTACCGATGGATGCTAAGTCTCCATCTCCTTGATAAGTAAATACAAATTTATCTGGATGAACTCTTTTAATTCCAGTAGCTACTGCTGGTGCTCTACCGTGAGCAGCTTGCTGCATATCACAGTTAAAGTAATTATATGCAAATACTGAACATCCTACTGGTGCAACGCCTATAGCATTATCTAGTACCCCTAGTTCTACTAATACTTCTCCTACTAGTCTATGAATAATTCCATGGGTACATCCTGGACAATAGTGAGTTTGTACTTCTGTTAATCCTTTAGTTTTTTCAAAAACTATAGTCATTATCTTTCACCTCCAGCGATTTTCTTAACATGTTCGATTATTGCATCTGGTGTTGGAACCATTCCACCTGTTCTTCCATAGAAAGATACTGGGAATCTACCTTCCACTGCTATTTTAACGTCATCTACCATTTGACCGTTATTCATTTCAACTGTAAGTACACCTTTGCAGTTTGGATTTATTTTCTTAAATTCATCATATGGATATGGCCATAAAGTAATAGGTCTAATAAGTCCAACTTTATATCCTTCTTTTTCTAATTTTGCTATGGCTGTTTTTGCAATTCTTGATGTAGTTCCATAGGCTGCTATAACTACATCTGCATCTTCTATATTAGTAGATTCTACCCTAACTTCATTTTCTTTTATCTTTTTATATTTAGCTTGAAGCCTAATATTGTGAGCCTCAAGGTCTTCTGGTGCTATATATAGGGAGTTTATTATATTTGGCTTTCTATTGCCTCCAGTACCTACTGTAGCCCAATCCTTCTCAGGTAATTCTCTTTTTGCTGGAGCTTTGAATTCAACTGGTTCCATCATTTGACCAATCATAC
Source organism: Bacillota bacterium (assembly GCA_023388495.1). GTDB lineage: Bacteria > Bacillota > Clostridia > Tissierellales > Tissierellaceae > Tissierella. The sequence goes on from JAEWGC010000025.1 coordinate 58,445, forward strand.
CATCTCCAACAACCATAACTGGGTTTCTATATTGGTCCGCTATATCAAATCCTTCTATTATTAAATCAACTAACTCTTGAACATCTGATGGAGCAAATACTACCATTCTATAGTCTCCATTTCCACCACCTCTAGTTGCTTGGAAATAGTCGGTTTGTGAAGGCTGAATACTTCCGAGGCCTGGTCCACCTCTCATTATATTAACTAATAAACAAGGCAATTCTGCACCAGCAATATATGAAATACCTTCTTGTTTTAATGACATTCCAGGACTTGATGAAGATGTCATAACTCTTGCACCTGCTCCTGCTGCACCATAAACCATATTTATAGCTGCTACCTCTGATTCTGCTTGTAAAAACACTCCGCCTACCTTTGGTAACTCTCTTGACATATATTCTGGTAATTCTGATTGGGGAGTTATAGGATAACCAAAGAAGTATTTACAGCCTGCTTGAATAGCTGCTGCTCCTATAGCCTCATTCCCTTTCATGAGAACTTTTGCCATTTTAAAACCCTCCTTAAAATATATTAAAATCTTTCTACAGTAATAACTACTTCTGGACAGATTGTAGCACAGTTAGCACAACCAATACATTTTTCTGGATCTGTTGCTCCTGCTGGATGATAACCCTTAGCGTTTATTTTTGTTTTATCCAATTCAAGTATTTTTACTGGACAAACAGTTGTACAAAGTCCACATCCCTTACAGATGTCTTCTTTAAATGTTACTTTGCCTTTAGCCATTTTTTACCCTCCTTTTTTTATAGCATCCATTCATCCCTCATAAATAGCTTTATGGGGAATATCTCCCCTTCTAAATCTTTAGGAAGACTTGGCACTACATCTTCTAATACAGATATATATCTTAGCTTTATACCGGTTCTTTCTTGAACCTCTAAAGCTAATTTTTGACCTCTTAGGACATCATCACAGGTCGTACTCTTTAGTAAGTGAGTATTATTTACGATACCTGTTATTTTAGCCCTTGACACATCCTGAATTTTTGTCATATATTCTAATACTTTTTGTACAGTTTGAGTTTCTGGTCGGTTTGCATTTAGGACGAAGAACATATCATAGTTACCTTCTTCAAAATATTCAACATATCTTCCTAAGGCCCTTGCTCCTACCTGATCTCCACCTACATCTAGTATTAGATTATAGCTTTCATCCTGTAAAGGTGTATAAACCTCTGCAGATATGGATGGTACTTCTATGGCAGGTGCATTTATCTGGCTTCCAATTACTTTTATACCAACACCCTCCATCTCCAGTGCCTTTTCCCTGGACCTGAAATACATATTTACTATGTCTAAGTCAGCTAATGCCACTTTTTTACCTAATCTAGCTAGCTTCACAGCATAGTTTACACTAAACTCAGATTTACCAGATCCATAGTGTCCAATTATAATTCTTATTCTTTTATCATTTAGCATAATCACCAAATCCTATTTATATAGTTTTGCTTCCTCTTCTCCTCGAAGAACTCGAAGTCCTCCTTCAGCCAATGCCATAAGTTCATCTTCTCCTGGGTAAGCTGTTACTTCACAAATAAAATTAACTCTTTCTTCTATCCAAGATGTAAATTCCTTATCGTATGCAATACCACCTGTAATAAGTATTCCATCAACTTTTCCTTTCAGCACTGTTGCACATGCTCCTATTTCTTTTGCCACTTGATATGCCATGGCTTTGTATATTAGCTCTGCGTATTTGTCTCCATCTTTTATTCTTTGACCAACTTCTCTAGCATCATTAGTATTTAAATATGATACTATTCCACCATTTCCTTTAATCATTTTCTTAACTTCATCTAAGGAATATTTGCCAGAGTAGCAAAGCTTTATCAAATCTCCAACTGGAAGAGATCCTGACCTTTCTGGAGAAAATGGCCCCTCTCCATCTAAGGCATTTGCTACATCTATTACTCTGCCTTTCTCATGGGCACCTACTGAAACTCCCCCACCTAAATGAGCAACTATTAGGTTTAAGTCTTCATATTTCTTTCCTAGTTTACTAGCATGACGTCTCGCTACTGCTTTTTGATTTAAGGCATGGAATATGCTTTTTCTTTCAATTTCCTTTAGTCCAGAAATCCTAGCTACATCTTGCAATTCATCTACTACTACTGGATCTACTATAAAAGATTTTTTACCAATTTCCTTAGCAATTTCATATGCTATGATACCACCTAGATTTGAGGCATGTTCCCCTAGATATCCTATCTTTAGATCCTCTAGCATTGTTTCATTTACTTCATAGGTACCCCCTTCTATAGGCTTAAGAAGTCCTCCTCTACCTACTACTCCATCAAGGGAGTCTATTGAAATATTATTCTTTTCTAGTGCCTTTACTATAATGTTTTTTCTAAATTCAAATTGGTCATATATTTTACTATAAGGTGCTAATTCCTCTACTGAATGTCTAAGGGTTTCTTCGAATATGCTTTTCTCATCATCAAAAACTGCAATTTTAGTTGATGTAGAACCTGGATTTATGATTAATAGTCTAGTCATTTTACTCCTCCTATCTTGAAGCCATAAGAACTGCTAAGGCTATTGAATTTAGTTTTGATTCTTCATTATCAGCCCTAGATGTAAGTACTATTGGCGCTTTTGTACCTACAATAAGTCCTGCTGATTTTGCATTTGCTAAGAATGATAAGCATTTATATAATACATTACCAGCATCAATATGTGGAGCGAGTAATATATCTGCGTCTCCTGCAACTTCACTATTGATTCCCTTTAGTATAGCTGATTCCTTAGATATAGCATTATCTAAAGCAAATGGTCCATCTACTAAACATCCTGGGATTTCTCCATTTTTATTCATATCAGCTAATTCCTTTGCGTGGACTGTTGCCTCCATCTTAGGAGATACCTTTTCCTTTGCAGCTAAAACTGCTACCTTTGGTGTTTCAATATCTAAAGACTTCGCTAACACTACAGCATTTTCGATTATTTCTTTCTTTTGATTTAGGTCAGGAGCTATATTCATAGCAGCATCAGTTACAATAAAAACCTTGTGATAAGTTGGAACATCGAATACTGCCACATGTGATATTACATTGCCTGTCCTAAGTCCAATCTCACTATCTAATACTTGCTTCATTATTACAGAAGTATCTATAAGTCCTTTCATTAAAACATCGGCTTTACCACTACTTACTAATTCTGTTGCTATTCTACAAGCTAAAGTACCATCTTCTTCATGGATTACTTCAATATCTGATAAGTCAAAGTTAATTTCCTTAGCAATTTCCCATATTTTTTCCTTATCTCCTACTAATATAGGCTCTGCTATATTTGACTCCCATGCATTTTTTACTGCAGATAAAACATCTTTATCCTGTGCAACAGCTACTGCTACCTTCTTAGGTCCTCTTTTTTGTGCCAATTCAAATAGAGCTCCAAATGATTTAGCCATTTATATTCACCTCATCCTCATATATTTTTGCTTTTTCCTCTCCCCCTAAGACTCTTTGTGCACCTTTGTTTAGTGCTTCCATTTCGTCTTCACCAGGGTATATTATGATTTCAGATATAAATTCTACCATTTCTTTTATTCTCTCTACTAGGTAACTAGAATAGGCTAGTCCACCTGTTAATATAATATTATCTATTTTTCCATAAAGCACTGTAGCGTAGGAGCCTATTTCTTTTCCTATTTGGTATGCCATTGCATCGTAAATAAGCTTTGCATATGTATCTCCATTTTTTATATTTTCTTCTACTTCTCGTCCATCCATGGTCCCCAGGTATGAGAAGAGTCCACCTTCCCCTTGAATCATAAGCTTCATCTCACTTAGAGTATATTTACCTGAATAACACATCTTAACAACATCACCAATAGGCAAACTACCTGTTCTATCTGGAGAGAAGGGTCCCATTTCCTTTGCATTATTAACATCTATAATCTTTCCTTGCTCAATTGCTGCAATAGATATACCTCCACCTAAATGGGCTACTACTAAGTTTAAATCTTCAAGATTTTTATTTAGTTCCTTTGCCCTTCTATGGGAAACTGCCTTAATATTTAATGCATGAACTAATGATTTTCTAGGAACTTCTTTTAAGCCAGAGATTCTAGCTATTTCATGAAACTCATCTACTGCTACTGGGTCTACTATAAAGGATGGTATATTTTCTAAATCTGCCAAACCTTTAGCGAGCATACCACCAAGATTAGAGGCATGCTCCCCTTGTATCCCTATTTTCAAATCTTCAATCATTGCATCAGTTACAGAATACGTACCTCCTGGCATAGATCTTAATAGTCCACCTCTACCTACTACTGCTCTTAGTGACCCAGTAGATATACCTTCAAGCTTTAGCCAATCTTTAATAAGACCTAGCCTATATTCATATTGATCAGCTATTTTCTTATACCTATCTAGTTCCTCTTTCTTATGGTCTATTTTGAAGGTCTTAATTTCCTTATCACCTTCAAATATAGATACCTTTGTAGATGTGGATCCTGGATTAATTGCCAGAACGAAATTTCTTTCCATACTTTTCCCCCTTAGTGATTGATTATTTTTAATTCCATAGGTTGTGGTGAAACTTCTTTAACTATGATTCCTATTGGTGCACTAAAGCCTACGTACACTCTATGAATTCCTTCACTAAGCATATTTAAATCTAAATATACACTTAAGTCTTCTTTAGTTACATTTTCAATTGCTTCCTTACCGCCTTTTACTAGAATTGTTACTGTATCTGAATTCTCGGATTTATCAATAGTTAATCCATCAGCTAAATTCCTAAGTTCTATCTCATCTAAAGAATACTCTAGAATCTTAGTAAAGTTTTCCTCTATCTTTAATGAAATCGTTATCTTTTCATTTGGATTTAATAAGGAAACATTTTCTGGAAGATCTAACTCCACTGGCACCTCTGAATTTTCCATTAAATAATTTATATCTATTGGTTTAGTTTGAATAAACCTTAGATTCTCTATACTCTTATCACCTTTAAGTGTTACCTTGCTTGGATTTATTGTTATCTTAGTGATTTCATAATTCTCTGGCGGTTCATTCTCTAAATTCAGCTCAATAGGTACTGTTACTGTTCTATATATTGGAATATTTACATCTATTGAACTAGGTTCGTATCTTACCCCTGCAACATCTTTTCCTTCATCATCTAATATTCTTACAGGGAAATTATTATTGATATCATTAGTCTTATTAGTAAGGTCAACCTCTGCTACTACTTCTGCCACTTCATTCACCCAAGACCTAGGTCCCCTAAGTAAAATTGTTTGAGTTTTTGTAGTTATATCTCCTGCAACATAGCCTGTAGCTGGAGCTCCTACGGTTTTTATTGTTACATCCATTTTCTTAGTTATTAATTTGTCAAAAGTAAATAGGATTTCCTGAGGTTCTACCTTTTCAATTCTAATATTACTTGCTTGATCTAGTATAACATTTACTGGAACCTTAACTTGCCCTTCACTGTATCCAGATAAATCTACTTGAGCCTTTATGGATTTTGGTGAGAAATTAGCCAAGTCAAATTTTGTTCCAGTTATTCTCACTGTAACAGTTGCTTCCTTTGGTTCCATGAGTACTAGTCCTTGTCTCTCTAATGACTCTATATTAGTAAAAGATACGGCAATATTCCTATGATTTTCAGATTGCTCTGGATTGACCTCGCTCATAACATAGCTCCATAAAATAATAGCTATAATAACAGAAAAGATTTTTAAAGTTAAATCACTCTTCTCCTTGTTCATCTTTTCGCCTCCATTTAGTCATAAATGTTTGGGGTGAATCCTTTGGCTTATACATATCTGTTAATATCTGTTTTAGTGTCTTGGCATCTAAATGTCTAGCTATTGTTCCATTTTCTGCTATTGATATTGAACCTGTTTCTTCTGAAACTATTATAGATAAACTATCAGACCTCTCTGATATACCAAGGGCCGCCCTATGTCTAGTGCCTAGCTCCTTGCTTATACTCATATTATCTGTAAGTGGTAAAAAGCAGGCAGCTGCTTTAATAATATCTTCTTTTATAATTACTGCTCCATCATGTAATGGTGTATTTGGAATAAATATATTGATAAGTAAATTACTAGATACTTGGCCGTTTATCTTGGTGCCAGTATCAACAACCTCATTTAGTCCCGTTTCTCTTTCTAAAACGATTAATGCTCCTATTTTTTGTCTAGATAAGGATGCGCAAGCTTCAACTATTTCATCTACAGTCTTTGATAGACTTTCACCCTTTATCTCTAAAAATGACTTAGTGAAAAATCTAGATCTACCTATATACTCAAGTCCACGTCTAAGTTCTGGTTGAAATACAATTAATATGGCTATAACACCCACTGTCATAGTATTTTTTAATATCCAGTTTATAGTATATAGTTCTAGCCATCCTTCTCCACTCACTTTTTCAAATACAAATATGACAAATATTCCTTTAATAAGTTGCTCTGCTCTAGTTTCTCTGATTAATTTAAATAGCTTATAAAAAGCTGCTGCTACAATAACAATGTCGATTATGTCTCTTATTCTAATGTTTGAAAATAATCTAATCATAAATTGCAAGGTTTACCACACCTTTTATCGTATTTTCACTACTATCTCTATTATATAATAACTATTCCATTAATTGAACTAATAAATTGAATATAATAAATTTAATTTAATTCTGAAAATGCCTAATTTTCAATCATCTTGCCCATTGTATCATTATAGGATTTCATGATTCTTTCCTTTAAAGAACCTGCTATTGCTATATCCAGCTCTCCATTTATATAATCATTTATCGGGATAATTTCATAGGATAACTTCCCATTGCTATCCCTAAATCTGTGAACCCATGTAGGTATATATTGTACTGATTTAATTATTGTTTCATTGGAGTTAAGATTTTTTTCAATTTCTAAATTTATCATTACACCATCCTCTGTATATGGATTGTTCATTGTCTCCTTTCTTTGATTAGATAGAAAATTTCCCATTGAATATATGATGAAATTATCCTTTCCATCCTTATTGATTATTTGAGATTTTTGAATTACATGAGGATGACTACCTAATATAATATTTGCACCCCATTCTACCATTTTACTTCCTAACTCTAGTTGATATGTTGATGGTTCTCTCTGATATTCATTTCCCCAGTGAATAAATACAGTTATCAAGTCTACATCTAAGGACTTTAATTTTTCAATATCTTCTTTTATCTTTTCCTCATCAATTCTATTTACCATATAGGCTAATTCTTCTGCTTTTAGAAGTGAGTCCAAGCCATTTAAGCCATAGGTATATGAAAGGAATCCTATTTTTATTCCATCTCTTTCTTCTATAAGGATATTATCACCAGGCTCCTTATATGTTCCTATATTTTTCATCTTATATTCATTTATATTATCTATGGTACTGATTAATCCCTTTTTTCCCTGATCAATACAATGATTGTTTGCTGTGGAAAGTATATCAAAGCCTGTCTCTTTTAGGGCCAAAAGAGATTCCTTTGGTGTATTAAATCTAGGAAACCCTGAAAAAGAAACTCCCTCTCCTGCTGTAACAGTTTCAAAATTTCCTAAAGCTATATCAGCCTCCTCCACATACCTTTTTACATGCCTGAATGTAGGCGTAAAGTCATAGCTATTAGTTTCTTTGTTAAAGGCTGCTCTATACTGTGGGGAATGAAACATAATATCACCTACTGCTAAAATATTTATGGAAGAAAACTTAGGTTCCTCTGGTATTTCAGGGATTTCCTCTAATTCTTCATCTATATATTCTTCTTCCTCTATATCTGTGGTTACATCAACATATTCATTTACTCTATCTTTTTTAGATGTAGTAAATTCCATATATATAGCCCTTCCAATAAATCCTATAAAGCAAAATACTATAATTAAAAGCACCAGAATTATCTTCTTTCCATTTTTCATGCTTTTCCCCCTTATTTTAGACTTGTCCTTCTAACTTACAGGTAGAGATATCCCTACCTGTATTTTATATCTTGTTAATCTTTTATACAACATTAGTTATTCTTTTCTTTTTAGGCCAATTACCCTAGATTTAGAGTCATACATAAAGTTTGCTAGTTTTCTTTGGTTTAATACCCACATAAATATTACATATGGTACAAATACTAAGGTAAGTTGTGGTATTTCTGCCATTAAGATGAAATCAAATATCCCATGCATTATCATGGGCATGTAAAGAGATTTTCTCATATTCATTCTTTTTCTATCTATATTAGTATCAAATTTTGCTAAAGATAGATAATATCCCATAGTTATACCAAAGACTGCATGAGCTGGTACTGAAAATATTCCCCTATATAGGCCTATAAAAGGATTGTTTGTATAGCGATATGCAACATACATAATATTTTCTACAGTAGCAAACCCCATCGCTGCAAATACACAGTAAACTATACCATCTAATTTCTCATCAAAAAACTTTGTTTTGTAGGCATATTTTAGTACAGACATTCTTTTAAAAAATTCTTCTGTAAATCCTGCAACTATAAACGCATTAAAAAATGCACCAAGTACACCTGGGAATATATTAAATGCAATTAAAATCTCTTCTACTACAATTGAAGGAATAACAGTTAAAGCTCCTAAAATATAGGTTATTAGCAAAACCTTTAGAGGCTCTCTATCATGTCTATCGGATAAATAAATACCTCCTATGATGATAGCAGCAGGTATTATGGCTATAATCCAAAGTCTAAGTTCCAAAAAATTACCTCCTTATGTCTTTTATTATAGTTTACCAAAAACATAAAAAAATAAACCCTAATCAAATTAGGGTCTATAAAACTCTATAGTTTTTCCTTTAGAATTATATCTTTTTTTCATATAAGAAAGGATTAAAATCAAAAGTCCAAATGAAATTAAAATATCACCTATACTTATTATCTTTGGAAAAGGATATGGTTTCCCTATTGGTATTATATCTCCTAGTAAAATCAATTTTGTAGCCTTATTTTCTAAGGTATGGGTCATTATTCTTCCCTCAGCCAGCAATGATAGCTGTATATAAAGTTTAGAAGTTTTTAAGGCATTTATTGAAACAGGCATTCTACCATTATTTACACAAAGAGGTAAAAAATTTAAAATAGCCCCTCCTAAAGATACTCTAAACCCATTTTCATGAAAATTCATCATTAGTCCAATGATTAATAATAAGTAAACAAATATATGTATATAGAAAAAATTATTTTCTATAATATTACTCATTTCTCCATTGTTTTTAGAAACTATTAAAAGTGATATGATTTCTATTGAAAAGGATACAACAAATAAATACCATCCATTAATATATAAATTGCCAATGTTTCTTATCTTTCCACCCATTAGTTTCCCCAGTAGTAAAGATAAAATAATAGTTTCAATTACCATTATAACACTCCTTAATTAGGAACATAATGCTAGACACTTTGTGTCTAGCATTATATCAAATTTATTAATATGCTACAAATAATTCTTTCTTTGCTTTACAAAGTGGGCAGTTGTCCTCTTCCCCTGTTAATGTAATATATCCACAAACTGGGCAAAGTTCTACTACCTTTGCTTCTAAGTCATTACCAGCATCTACTGCTTCTTTAGCTTTAGTGAAAAGGTCTGCGTGAACTTTTTCTGCTTCAATAGCAAATCTCATAGCTGATACTGCTGTTTTTTCCCCTTGCATCTCTGCTACTGCTATGTAAGCTGGGTACATTTGATTTACTTCATGTAACTCGCCATTGATTGCACCTTGAAGGTTGTCTGAAGTAGTGCTAAGTCCAAATCCTGCTCCTGATGCTACTAAGAAATCTCCTGCTACATCCTTTAATGCTTTGAAATGAAGTGTAGCATGAACTTCTTCCGCGTCTGATGTAGCCATAAATAATCTAGCTACTGTTGGAAATCCATCCTTCTTAGCTTTATCAGCCCAAATTCTGTATCTCATATGTGCTTGGGACTCCCCACCAAATGCTGATCTTAAGTTTTCTGCTGTCATTGCGTTCATTAAAATTCCCCCTTTTAAATTTTTACTTTATATATTGTATAACATATTCCAAACCATGTCCAGAATATGCAACTCTCTTCATATATATATCCATTTTTTATAGGATTAATCAAAAAAATGGGACTTTTAAGTCCCATTTTATATAAACAAACTCATATTAGAATCATCGGCTGCATTTAGCATTGTTGCTACTCCACCGATTTCTACTCCATCTAGGAGTTCTTCTTTAGTTATACCCATTACATCCATAGACATTTGACAAGCTACCATTTTGATTCCTGATTTAATTCCTTCTTCTATCAATTCCTCTAAGGAAGAAATATTTTTATCCTTCATTACCATCCTTATCATCTTTGGTCCTATACCTGCCATATTCATCTTAGAAAGTCCAAGCTTCTTGCTACTTTTTGGCATCATCATTCCAAACATCTTTGAGATAAAATCCTTATTTGTTTTTACATAGGAATCCTTCTTAATTATATTTAATCCCCAAAATGTAAAGAACATAGTTACTTCCTTGCCCATTGCCCTTGCTCCATTAGCTATGATAAAAGATGCAATAGCCTTATCTAAATCACCACTAAAAACTATTATATTTTTATCGTCTTTTATTTCATATGTCATGTCATTAGGCTGTTTGGCTACTTTACTCCCCTTTTCAATAAGAGCAATAAATTTCTTATCTTTATTTTCTGTACGGAGCAAAGTGTTGCCTGTATTTTTACACCAAGCTTCTATATCGCTAACAAAACCTGGGTCCGTTGACATTACTTCTAGTATATCCCCATCATTTATAGTTTTCATCTTTTCACTTACTTGCATTATAGGACCTGGACAAGATAGTCCGCAGGCATTTAATTTAAAAACCTCTCCTGTCCCAGCTTTTCTAGTTTCTATGGCTCCTAATTCTTTAGTTTTTTTTTCAACCTTTTGAACTCCTGAATCACTAAAGGATCCTGGTCCATCATTATTTATATTACATCCCTCAGCTTTACTATCTTGACAGAACATAGTCTTATAGCTATTAAATCCTCCAGCTAAATTTTTAGCCTTAAATCCATTTTGAGTAAGAATTCTACTTCCTATATATCCCCTAAGACCTACTGCACAATATATAATATAGGATTTATCTTTGTCTAGTTCTCCTAGTCTATTTCTTAATTGCCCTAAAGGAATGTTGATAGAGTTTTCTATATAACCCATATCTCTTTCTTCCTTTTCTCTTACATCTAGAATAATAGTATTTTCTTTATTTAATTCTTCTAATTCTTTACAAAGAATAATATCAACCTTACCTGATAGTTGATTTTCCGCTACAAATCCTATCATATTTACTGGATCCTTAGCTGAAGAATATGGTGGTGCATAGGCTAATTCTAATTCTGTTAAATCAGAAACTCTTCCTCCAAATCTAATTGTTGTAGCTATGACATCTATTCTCTTATCTACACCTTCATATCCTACTATCTGAGAGCCTAGTACTTTGCCTTCAGGATCAAATATTAATTTTATAGTCATTGGTAGGGCTCCTGGATAATAGCCTGCATTGGAATTTGAATGAATAATCCCTACAAAATAATCCTTCTTATATATCTTGCCTAGTCTATTTAATGTTTTCTCATTAGTTCCTGTATTTGCAACTGTTAAATCAAATACCTTGGCTATACTTGTTCCTTGAGTACCTTTGTATTCTTCTTTTTCTCCTAGGATATTACCTGCAACTATTCTACCTTGTTTGTTAGCTGGACCTGCTAAAGGAATCATAGTTTCCACATTGTTTACATAGTCTTTTACTTCAATAACATCACCAATGGCATATATAAAATCATCAGAGGTTTTTAAATAAGAATCTACAAGGATTCCACCTCTTTGGTTTATTTCTAATTCTGCATCTTTAGCTAATTCTCCATTAGGTCTTATACCTATGGATAGTATAACCATATCTCCTTTTACTTCAGCACCTGATTGTAAGGTAATTGTAGTTACTCCATCCTTATATTCGAACTTGCTTACTCCATCCTTTAGTCTAAGGTCTACTCCCTTTGATTTTAAATGCTCATGTACTATTTGTGCCATTTCATAATCTATGGGAGCCATTACTTGATCTAGCATCTCTACTATGGAAACCTTTAATCCTAAATCATGTAGGTTTTCTGCCATTTCAAGCCCAATAAATCCGCCACCTACTACTATGGCAGTCTTTGGTTTTTTCTCATCTATATAGGATTTTATAGTATCTGTATCTGGTATATTCCAAAGGCTAAATATATTAGGTGAGTTAATCCCTGGTATTGGTGGTTTTATTGGTGTTGATCCTGTAGATAAAATCAGGTAATCATAGGATTCTTCATATGTTTTATCATTTTCTAAATCCTTAACTAATACCTTTTTTTCTTCCTTAAGTATTTTTGTAACTTCTGATTTTATCCTTACATCTACATTGAATCTCTCCATAATACCTTCTGGGGTTTGCACCAATAGAGATTCTCTATTTTCTATGGCTCCCCCAATATAATATGGAAGACCACAGTTAGCAAAGGACACGTATTCTCCTCTTTCAAATAAAACTATGTCAATATTTTCGTCAAGTCGTCTCAAACGAGCTAAAGCTGTTGCACCACCGGCTACTCCACCAACTATAACTATTTTTTTATTCATATATAATTCCTCCTTATTTTTTGTTACCCTATACCCCCTATACGTATATTTATATTTTATGCCATTGACTCTATTTTGTCAATAAAATAATAAAAAATAAGAAGGAAATTTATTGCAAGAAGCCCATATCTTATAAAGATATGAGCCTCTTTGATTTATTTATATTCCTAATGCTTCTTCTGGTGTTATATATGGTCTTTCTTGCTTTCTTCCTGTTTCTTCTAAGGTTAATTTCCCATCATAGAATGATAAGCCTCTTCTAAGGTGTTTATTATCCTTTAAAGCCTTTTCTACTCCCTTATTTGCTATTTCTAATAAATATGGCAATGTTGCATTACATAATGTTTGAGTTGCTGTTTGTGAGAAAGCTGATGGTATATTATCTACGCAATAGTGGGTTATACCGTCTACTTCATATATTGGATCATCATGAGTCGTTGATCTACATGTTTCTATGGCTCCAGCATCATCACAAGCTATATCTACTATTAATGCTCCATTTTTCATCATACTTAACATATCTCTACTTACTAAATGATCTTTTCTCCACTTTGGCCATAGAATACAGTTCATTAATACATCTGTCCTTTTTAAGCACATTTCTAGATTGTTTCTATTGGAGATCAAAAACTCTACATTTGATGGTAGTGATTTTCTAGCCTCTTCCATCTTATTTACATCTATATCTAATATTGTCACTTTGTTTCCAAAAGCTGCTGCTAATTCTGCCGCTCCTATTCCTGAGTTTCCTGCTCCTATAATGGTTATTTCAGGTGTTCTCACTCCATCTATTCTAGATAATAATAGTCCATTACCTCCATGAATTTTTTGCATGAAATTTAATGCAGCTAAAAATCCACCTTTTCCTGCAATAACGCTCATTGGTTTTAATAAAGGGAATCCTCCATCTTTATCATCTACATCTTCATATGCAATACCCACTACCTTTTTTTCAATCATTGCATCTGTTTGTTCTCTATGGGCATTGGAGTGAATATAGGTAAATATTATTTGACCTTCTCTCATATATTCAAATTCCTCTGGGAAGATTTCTTTAACTTTATATATTAAATCAGCTCTTTCAAAGATTTCCTTAGGTGAATAAACAATTTGTGCTCCTTGAGTCTTATAGTCTTCATCTGTAAAGCCACTACCAAGACCTGCATTTTTTTCTACTAATACCTGGTGTCCTCTACTTACTATTTCTTTTACTCCGTTAGGATCACAGGCTACCCTATATTCATGAGGCTTTATTTCTTTTGGTATTCCTATTATCATGATTAATTCCTCCTAAATTAGTTAAATTGAAAATATCTTCTATAATATAAATCCTAATCCTAAATACAATAAACATGTTAGTCCTGCAACTACTAAAGCATAAGGCATTTGTGTATTAACATGATCCATATGATCAGATCCTGATGCTAGAGATGAAAGAATATTAGTATCTGATATAGGAGAGCAATGGTCTCCGAAGCATCCACCACTCATAACAGCTGCTATAGATGCATAGATAACATTATTAATAACTCCACCTGTTAAGTTAAAGGCTAAAGGGATAGCTATAGGTGTCATTATTGCATATGTCCCCCAGCTTGTTCCAGTGAAAAATGAAACAAATGCACATGTAAGGAAAGTGAATACTAATAATAATGTTGGAGTCATCCAAGCCTTTGTAATAGATACTACATAGTTAGCAGTTCCTAACTCTTTACTAATGGAGTTTAGACAATAGGCTAAGGATAATATAAGTATTGCTGAAATAATACTCTTGATTCCTTCTATAGCTGTTTTTACAAGTTCATCAATTGTAGCCATTTTTTGAATTAACATAGTTACAAATTGGAACACTACAGCTGCAATAAATCCTTCAAGGGTTTTAGCGCTTCCTGTAAATAAATAGGTTCCTAATGTAACACTAATAATAATAAGTGCTGGTCCAAAGAAATTTACTAATAAATTTGGTTTAACTCCTTCATTTGGCTTAATTTGCTCTAATTCCTTACCCATCATTGGATTAGCTCCATCAGCTATTACTTTACCTGTTTCCCTTGCTCTTTTTTCAGCTTTTCTCATTGGACCAAAATCTGGCACAATACCAACTGCTATTAGTCCCACCAAAACAACTGAAAGTATTCCGTAAAAGTTGAATGGAACCATTTTAATTACTGCATTTGTGGCTACAGTCTTGTCTACAAATGCTCCTATCCCCACTAATAGTCCTGCCATATAAACTCCCCAAGCTGAAAATGGTATCAGTGTACAAACTGGTGCTGAGGTTGAACTACAAATGTAGGATAATTTTTCCCTTGATACCCTTGCCTTATCTGTTATACCTTTCATAACAGTTCCTACATACAAGGGACTAAAATAATCACTGAAGAAAATAAATATTCCTAATAACCAAGCTATTATTTGAGCTCCTGCTGCTTTAATACTTCTTCTTTCTATACGTTTAGTAAAAGCATCAATTGCTCCAGATTTTTGAAAGTATGCTACCATAATACCTACAAATACTTCTATACAAACAACCCAAATAAAATCTGAATTTCCTAATGCATCTTGAACTAAACCTGTAAAACCAAATAAAACATTTTGTCCTGTTACAAAAATTCCTACTATAATTCCTATTAACAAAGAGAATATAGCATCTTTAGTAACAAAAGCTAGTATTACTGCAACTACTGCTGGTAATAATGATAAAATTCCATAACTTGATAACGGGTCCATGATTTTCCTCCTTAATTTTTATAAGATTTTATAATATTTCCAGTAGCTCAGATAAATTATATTTATCTAAACCTAATGTTTCCATTGTTCTTTTCTTCTCTCCTCTATAATCTCTATCCATAATAATTGATGTAAGCTTAATAACAGCATCCATTGCTGGTGTTTCTACTCCAAGTTGTTTACCAAGTTCTGACATAAATATTAGTCCATAACCAACATCTTCATTTAAATATCTATGGTCTAAGGTTGATTGTGCACCTATTCCCTTAAATCCTATAGCTTCTGAGTATCCTTTATCATATGTTGCTTCCTGCATATAGCCTTGTTTCATGCCTAGTACTGGGTCTTCTATGATATTGAACCCAAGCTGCTGACCTATTGCTATTCTCTCTTTATCAACTTCTTGCATTAATCTTCCTACAGCTGTCGTTACTCCTTCTTCATAGAAGTAAAAATCACCTTTTGTTCTCTCTATTAACGCTGCATTAAGTAAGGTTACGGATGGATGAATAACTGGATTAGCATTTTGCAGGGTTGTTTGTAATACATTCTTTACTGGAATTAAAGCTGGATAAACTTCTTTTACCAATTCATATACCTTATCTGTATTTTTACTAGGTAGGACTGCTAGAAGTACCCCATCCTTCAGTTTTAAAAATATATTAATACTGGCTGGTCCATTGATTCTTACGGCATATGGTAATGTACTTGTTTCTGCTATTAAATACTCTTCATTATCCAAGCTTAATCCTAAAGCATTTTTAAATACTATACTACCACCACAGGAACTAGGACACACTATGAAAATTTGACCCTTTTCTAAATAAGGTTTTACAGCCTTTCCAAAAGGTTCTGTACTATAGGCTGGCCCTACGACAAATATTAACTTTGCACCTTTCATGGTTTTTTCTAAATCATGACCTGCGTATGCTAATTTTTGAAAACCTTCTATCATTCCAGCACTAGTGATACCACCTTTTTCGTTTATGCCTTCAATATTAGAAGAAAATTCACTAAAATCATATAAGTATACTTCATGCCCTGCCTTTGCCCAGTCAAAGGCTACTGCACAGCCACCATTTCCTGATCCAAGTACTGCTACTTTCATTCAAACTCCTCCTTAGAATTTTTCCTGTAATAAGTTTATAGCATTTTGTACTATTTTCTTTCTGATTTCATTTTCCTTTTCCTCTGTTTCGTTAGGATTACCTACTGGATATGGTATTGCTACTGCTGGAACTATTCTTATTGCACCAACTGTTTTTGAAATAGGTGTTACTGTACAAATATGAGCTGCTGGAATACCTACACTTTCTACTTCCTTAACTATTGTTGCACCGCAACGTGTACAGGTACCTCAGGTTGATGTCATTATAACCCCATCTACTCCTGCATCTAATAATTCTTTTGCTATTTCTTTTCCCATTCTTGTGCCATCTGCAACTGATGTTGAGTTTCCTGTAGTTATAAAATAATATTCATATAAACTACCTATCTCCTGATTTTTCTCTAATTCTTTAAGTATGTCCAGTGGCAATAACCTATTAGGATTATGATTTGCATATACTGGATCAAATCCTGCATGAACTGATTCAAATTCCCCTTCTTCGAATCTTTCTATATTGCCAACGTGATATTTTTTATAAAATTTCGCTGTAGCTGCAGGAAGATGATCTGGATTATTCATAGGTACTAATCCACTGGTTGTTAGTAAAGCTATTTTCGCCTTTTTTATATCAGTTATTGGCTCTGCTGGAGTAATATTGTTATATACTGGTATTGGAATTTCAGTTTTAAATTCTTCTCCTTTTAACTTTTTAACTAACATATCGAGTGCTCTCTCTGCACCAGTCTTTTCTTTAAATACATTCACTCTAATTCCTTTTGGAATATATCCTTCCTCATCTGGTAAGCCAATCCCTTCATTTTTCAATAGCTTATTAGCTAATTTCACCATTTTGGGAACTGCTTTTCTTATTGCTGCAGCTGAATTTCCTGTCTCCACAATATAGGTATTACTCTTATATATCTCTACTGCTGGATTCTCTATATACATTCCTGTTATAGTTTCTATTCCATATTTTTCATTGACAAAATTGCAAATATCACCACAAGCAATACCAAATCTACCAGCATTAAATGCTGGTCCCGCTATTATTAAATCTGGTTTAACTTCTTCTATTTGCTCTGATATAAATTTTCTTGTTTCTTCTATGTTTTCTGCATAGAAATTATCTCCGCAGATTATAGTAGCAACTATTTCTCCTTCTAATCCTTTAAATGTATTAGCTGAACCAACTGCTCCCATCTGTATTTGTGGCGGTATACTTGCCTTATCCTCACCACCTATTTGCCCAAAGAATTGATTTGTATAAAATAATATTCTTTTCATCCTCTCACCTCCTAAATTGTTACTGCTGATAAATGACTAAATCCTTGTAGATTGTGGCTTCCTAGTATACCGTGGACTTCTATGATTAAAGAACCATCTTCTTGTCTTGAACCTTGGAAACCTCCTGTAACATGTTCTAAAGCATCTAAATCTCCTAGTATTACATCCATTGGCGGTATTTGAATTGTTGCATTACTATTTCCAGTTGAAACCATTGCATTTGCCTCTATGGTACCATCTGGTAAAGATTCAGATTTTCCATCTACTCCTGCATCTTCGTTGCTAATGAGAACTGTTTTTATTCCTTTATTTTCAAGTCTTTTACATATCATCATTAAATCAGTTGTAGGATTTCCAAAACCTTCTTGTGATTGAATAACTCCATCTGCTCCTAGCATTTCTACTGTTCTAGATGTAATTATTGCATTTCTATATTTATCTGCTAGATATGTAGTCATAGGACTTAAAACTACACCTATAAAATTTATTTCTTTCCCATGCCTTTTGAAGCATTCATTAATAACAGCATTATTTTGATGATGATATGTTGTAGTCTTAGATCCTGCTGATACACAGTTACCGCTAACTAAAGCTCCATCAAATATTTCTAGAGGATTTACTACTGTAGAAACCATAGTCTTAACATCTTTTCCATAAAAATAAGTGTCATGTAAAAGACCTTGCCCTACGCATTGATAAACATATGCTACTTTTGGTAGCTCTGGGTATTCCTTTGACTTGGTTGATAAGTCATCCCAAGTATAAACTTCTTCCTCATAAGCTGTACATTCTAAGGCTCTTTTTCCGATATAATGTGCTACTTTTATTCCTCCAAGTCTTACTGCTTCTTCATGTTCATGTTGCCCTACTCCAGTTTTCTTCTTTATATTAAGAACAAGGTTATTTAGCTGGGAAAATGGCGTATATTTAGTTAAAGGACCCTTCATGTCAATTATTCCTTCTTGAAATCCTACTATGGGGCCTGTAGTGATTACAGCACAATTCTTCAAAGCATACGTAACTCCTCTGCCAACATCCTCTATTACACCATCTACTCCAGGAAAAGCATCTCCATTTAATTTTGCTCTAGGCTCTATAACATCTTTAACAGGAATTATTCTGATGGATTCTCCAGGTCTTGCTATATCTATTTGTACGTCTTGTATCCTTTCATCTTTTAACAACAAATCTCGGATTTCATCCTTACATATAGTTAGTAGTCCATTATCTATATTTGTAGTCGAACCAAATACTATATCAGTTACTTTAATTTTTCTTAAAATTAACTCCATATCCTGACCTCCATTTCTTAATTTATTTACACCATCATATTATTGCAAAAGCTATGCCAATAATTAAAGTAGAGTTTTGGTTATTTGCCAATAAAAAAGCACAAAAAAGTGACAGAAAACTGTCACCTAATGAAAAATTTTTTGCTTTTTTTTAATATTAATTAAAATCTATTCCATATTTATCTAATTTATAGTGTAATCTTTGCCTAGTTATTTTTAACAATGATGCTGCTTTAGTTATATTACCACCTGTGCTTTCTAAAGCTTTATTTATCATTTGTTTTTCTATTCTTTCAAGCATTTCATCTAAAGGTATAGTACAATTTATATCAAAATTATCCCCAATAAAATCATTGTTTTCTTTGCTAATTTTATCGCTTAAATATACAGGCAGATGAATTAATTTTATTTCCTCATTATTTGCTACAAAATGAATTGAAGATTCTATTATATGTTGAAGTTCCCTTACATTCCCTGGCCAATTATAATCAAAAAATAATTTCCTTACTTCATTAGATATACCGGTTATTTTCTTATTGTATTTTTCATTATAAAGACTTATAAAATGCTCAACATATATCATTATATCTTCTTTCCGTTCTCTTAAAGGTAGAAGTTTTAAACTTATTCCACATAACCTATAGAATAAATCTTCTCTAATTTGGCCTAACTCCATAGCCTTGACTGGTTCTATATTCATTGCTGCAATGATTCTAACATCTACCTTTTTCTCTTCACTACCTCCTACCCTACGAACTCTTCCATCCTGCAGAACTCTTAGTAATTTCGCTTGTAGATTTAATGGCATAGAGTTCACTTCATCTAAAAATAAGGTTCCTCCATGAGCTTCTTCAAATAAACCTGTTTTATCTATGGCACCAGTAAAGGCCCCTTTAACCGAACCAAATAATATGGATTCAAAAAGATTTTCTGGAAGAGCAGCACAATTTTGTACTATAAATGGTTTATCTTTTCTATTACTATGATTATGTATTGATTGAACATATAGCTCCTTACCTGTCCCTGTTTCTCCATATACTATAACCGAGGATGTATTATCTGATATTATCTTTGCTTTTTCTATATTATGTAACATTTCCTTATTGGAAGTAATTATATCTTCAAAAGTATATACTGCCCCTTGGGTTCTGTTATATTTAACAGAATCTGTTTTAGAAGCATATATTTTTCTTTTTACCTGCTCCTCAATCTTTGTTATATCTTTAGATAATTCTATTGCACCTAGAATTTTGCCGCTTTTTATTATTGGTATTGTAAGGTTTTGAGTATTTATAACCCGTCCCTTATAATCGCTAAATACCTGCTCTGGTAAATAAATCGGCTTTCCTTCATTAATACATCTAATCATAGTGCTATCTTTAGGGTTAATATTAGGATATACTTCTAAAAAATTTCTATTTAATATGTTCTCAAGATCATCTTCACAACCACTACTATCAAATCTAGGATTATATCTTACAGAATATACAATTTTGCCATGCCTATCTACTATCATTATTGCGTCTACATAATTCATATTGGTTAGATAATTGTTATCTTTCATTTTTCCCCCTCCAGCTTGTCTATGATTATATTATATAATACCTCTATGGATTATTGCAAATACGTAATTTAGAGTATAATGGGCTTTACTCTCCTGAAAATCTTGTCACTAAAAAGCCCATATCTTATAAAGATATGAGCCTCTTTGATTTATTTATATTAATTTAATAATATCTTCTACTATCTATATGTTCCTGAACAATTCTTAAGGTTTCTCCAAATCTTTGGAAGTGTACTACTTCTCTTTCTCTTAAAAATCTTAATGTATCTGTTACTCCTGGGTCATCACTTACGCGAATTAACCATTCGTAAGTGGCTCTAGCTTTTTCCTCTGCTGCCATATCCTCGTGTAAATCTGCTATTGGGTCATCCTTCGATTGAATATAAGCCGCTTTCCAGGCTTCACCTGCTGCATTATGAGGGAATGGACTCTTTCCGTGATTTACATAATGTGCCTCAAATGGAGTCCCCTTTATTTGACTAACTGGTGCATCCTTTACTAATCTCCATACTAAGGTTCCAATTATTTCCCAGTGGGCTAGTTCTTCTGTACCTATATCCGTCAATATTGCCTTACCTTCATTTGTAGGCATGGTCCATCTTTGAGTTAAATATCTTATTCCTGCTGACAACTCTCCATCTGGCCCTCCGAACTGTTCTAGTATCATGGCAGCTAGGGCTGGATTTGTTGTATCTACTCTTACTGGATATTGCAATTTTTTTTCATAAATCCACATGTTTATCCCCCTCTAAAAATTAGTAAAATTTATTTCCCAAGGCCAAGGTCCATCAATATAGCCCCATGGATATTTACTCATACCTGTATTTTTTAGAGGACCATATTTTGCTTGATACATCATTTCAAGCTCACTGTATCTTTGGGATGCGTTATTATGAAGCCTCAAGGCCTTTTCATCATTTGGATGAGTATCTAAATATAAAGCTGTTTCTACTAATACAAAAGATACTTCCATTAATTCTATTAGAAAATCCATTTGTGTCCTATCCATGGTATGCGCCTCCCCTTTCCCTATCTCCTTCTCCTGTTGTAAAACATGGTTTAACTAGCTCTGGAAATAAGGTGCCAGCTTTTAATGCTTCTCTTGGACTAAATACTTGATTCATAACTTGAATAGGCACACAAGCCCTTGCTAGACCACCAGGACAACATGGTCTTCCTCCTACTTCATATTCTCTATCCATATTTTCTCCTCCTAAAAAAATCTGTTCATTACATATTACGCCAGGGAAAATAAATGGTTACATACAAAAAAATAATCCCGAAATCGGGATTATTTTTCTGGGAATACTTTAACTAATGCTCTTATGACAAAATAAAATAATATCAATACAAAAAATGTGGTGCCCATTCCATAGGTCAATAGTTTAATTAACATACTAGTCCTCCTAAGTTAAGATAATAATGCTAATACCATACTGCCGGCTATAATAGAGCCTATTTGTCCAGCTACATTGGCAGATACGGCTTGCATTAAAACAAAGTTTGTTGGATCTGCTTCTTTTGCTAGTTTTTGTATTACCCTAGCCGACATTGGAAATGCTGAAATACCTGCTGCTCCAACCATAGGGTTGTACTTTTTCTTTACAAATAAATTTAAAATCTTAGCGAATAATACTCCACCTGCTGTATCAAATATAAATGCAACTAGACCAAGTCCCATTATCATTAAGGTATCTAAATTAATAAATGCATCTGCTGTCATGGTAGAACCAATGGTTATACCTAAAAGTAATGTAACTAAATTGGCTAATTCGTTTTGAGCTGATTGTGATAATCTCTCTAGTACACCAGATACTCTAATAAGATTTCCAAACATTAAAAATCCTATTAATGTAACAGATATAGGTGCTATAATTCCTGCTATTATAGTAACTGCTATTGGAAATATTATCTTTACAGTTTTAGATATTTTAACTTCCTTATATTCCATTCTTATTTTTCTTTCTTCTTTTGTAGTTAAGGCCTTTATAACTACTGGTTGAATCATTGGTACCAAGGACATATAAGAGTATGCTGCTACAGATATTGGTCCTAGTAAATGTTTGGCAAATCTCGTAGCTACAAATATAGATGTTGGTCCATCAGCGGCTCCTATAATACCTATGGATGCTGCTTCTTTTATATCAAATCCTAATTTAGATGCAAATATTATGGTCATAAAAATTCCAAATTGCGCGGCTGCACCAAAGAAAAGCATAGATGGCATTTGAAGTAACGGTGTGAAATCTATCATTGCCCCAACGGCTATAAAAATTAAAGCTGGAAATAATTCATTTAAAATTCCTGCATTCCTAAGTATTCCCAAAACTCCTTCATCACTGGCTATACCTGGAATACCTGCAACAACAGGTAAGTTTGTAAGTATTGCTCCAAATCCTATTGGCAATAAGAGCATTGGCTCATAATCTTTTTTTATTGCCAAATAAATAAGTACACCACCGATTATAAACATAAGTACCTGATTTAATTGAAGACCTTTGATGCCTGCTAATAACTGTTCCAATTTTATTCCTCCCATTATATAATTCTAAACAGCTTATTATACCACGTTTTTCCAGAATTTAAAATCATAAAAATACCTCCTAATATTTAGAATAAAATTCGTAAATAGGAGGTATTTTTATCTATGTGAAAGGGAGAAAACTTACATTTTTAAAAATTTGATGTTTATGGTAAAACTGGAAATGGACTTCAATAATGGCTAATACTACATGATTATTAAATTATTTTCTACACATAATACTACTACACCAAAGTTTTACAAAATTAATTTTGAAAGGAGAAATAAAAAATGACTACAAATAACAATAACAGTAACAAAATTCTAGTTCCAGAAGCTAGAGCAGCATTAAACCAAATGAAATTAGAAATCGCTTCTGAATTAGGTATGGCAAACTATGATTCAATGGATAAAGGTAACCTACCATCAAGACAAAATGGTTATGTTGGTGGATATATGACTAAGAACTTAGTTAGAATGGCACAACAAAACATGGGTGGAACTATAAAATAGGTTAACATCTATTAGATTGATAAAAAGATAGGTCTCTATGACCTATCTTTTTATGTTTATATTATCTTGATCCTAATTCTTTGTTTAATAGATATAGTCCGTGGAAATTATCTTTAATTCCCTCTAATTTAAATATTATATCTTTCATGCTGTTTTCTTCTTCTAGTTGCTCTTCAACAAACCATTGTAAGAATTGGATAGTTGGATATGATTTTTCTTCTTGTGCCATTTCTAAAAGATTATTAATTCTTGAAGTAACTAATTTTTCATGCTCTAAAGCTGTTTCAAATACTTCTAAGAATGAATTATAATCATTTTTTGGTTCTTCCATAGCTTGAGCTCTAACTCTTCCATCCATATCATAGATAAAGCTATAGAATTTCATAGCATGAGAATATTCTTCTTTGGCTTGCTCTATAAAGAAATGTGCAAATCCATTCATATTTCTATCTGAACAATATGCGCCCATGGCCATATAGTAATAGCCTGATAATAATTCAAAATTAAATTGATCATTTAATGCGTTTAATAATTTTTCTGATGCCATAATGTACCCCCTGTTATCTTAATCTTTTTGTTAATTATCTTCTCTTTCATATAATACCCTAAGATTTTCCATCTAATCATAATTTTGTCATTCCATTAAAATAATGTCCAAGCTACTATACACAGTATAATTTATCTTATCAGTCAGGGATATATTATTTTCCTTCAAAAATTTAATCAAAGATGCCTTCATGCCTTCTCCATAAATTCCATCTAAGCTACCTTCGTAGTATCCTCTTTGTTGTAGTCTTTTTTGCACCTCTAAAACATCAGCACCTCTATCACCAGGCCTTAATTCTCTAAATCCTTGACCAAAGGGACCATATAGACCATTGGTTATAACTACTGAGGCGTTATGCTTTACCATGGAGTAAAGTTCCTCTACATCACTATTTCTCATACGTATACACCCTGCCGATAAATTACCTCCTATGGATCCTGGCTTATTTGTGCCGTGTATTCCATATTTACCCCAGGGTACATTAAGCCCCATCCATCTAGTTCCAAATCCTTCACCCCATTGGGCCTTTTCTATAATTTTAAAGGTACCTAAGGGAGTAGGTGAATTTGGTTTTCCTGTTGCTATTGGATATGTTTTTACTATAGTCTCAGTTTTGGTATCTACCAGCTTTAGCTGTTTTCTATCCACCTCAATTAATATAATGTAACTTTCCATTTTATCCTTCAAATAGACATCCTCTGAATTTATTTTTCTTAAAATTGAATATCTATGTATGTAGTTCCCTAAAACTAGTAAAGTCGTTACTAATATTATTATTAAAGCAAACATTCCAATGTTTTTTTTCATCTTATCCCCCCTTCTTAACATAATATGCTGTCAACTCCTAATTTAAACTTATAATTTAAATTAGGTATCATAAAATTATGTTAAGTGTTAGGGGATTATATTACCTAAAGCTTATTTTAATATTTTCAAAACCCATGCCTTCTAATAATGATGTAATAATCTCAGTACCATTCTTTTCTGCATCATTTAATATTCCCTTTTCTATTACCTCTGCCTTCATCTTCTCCTTTTCCTCTATAAGAACTACATAAAGGTCTTTGAAGCTTAGTTTGTTAAATATAGAATCTTTTTCATCAAAAAAATAAACTTCTTCCTCTGGAATTACATTTTCTATTACTTTAGCTTTATCCATTTTTATTTCTACCGTATCTTTGTCTTTTAGATTAATCTCTATAGTAGATAAATCTATACCTGCTTTAATATATCCACTATATTTTAAAATAAACCTTTTATTAGTAAAGGGTATATTTACTCCACTTAGCTGCATCTTATCCTCGTATTCTACTACGTTGGTATAATTATATTTTACAGTAGATAATTCAACTAATCTAACAACCTTTTCCTCAATCCTGCTTGATAGTAGATTGGTTTTTCTATCTATTGAAAACTTCGTGTAGCCTACAATCCCTACTAATATAAGTATAACTACTAATCCCAATATTAGCTTTCCTTTAATATTATCAAAATACTTCATCTTATCTCCCTCCTTAAACTCAATATAGCTCCCTGTTACCTTCAGAGAGCTACTTTTTATAGATCTGGATTATAAAATTGGTAAATACTATATATAGAAATATTCTCTTTACATAGAAGTCTAACTATATTTGGTATTTGCTGGGTAGTAATATTTAACTCTATCCCATTATACTTTAAAACTATATCACTTAATTCTACTAATTTTGACTTCTTTAAAATGTCTATAATCTTGCTTTCTATGGCAGGAATGTTCATCCCACCTAATGAAAAAAATATCTTTTTCTTTTCATCCGTATAATCTTGAGGATTCAACTTACTAATTAACATAATTTTATTCATTGCAATAACTCCTTTTAAATTTTCTGAAAGACGTTTTGGAATACAATTAAGCAAAGAATTTAAATTAAGTCATACAGCACCCTCCCTAGGATATCCCTATCTTTCGTTCATTTATTAGTAAAAATTACAATATTGTAGTAAATACATATATATATCTTTATATTTTTTACCCAGTATTTACAAAATAAAACCTTTTTTATAGATATTATTTTTTATTAATCTTATCTATACTATTATTGAAGATTACCTTGTTTTTACTTTAAATATGCATTATTATGTAATATAATTATAGTCAAAATAACTTTGATATAAAAGCCTAGAAAGGATGTTCTTATGCAACAATACTTGGATAGCTTAAATAAATCTATATTGTTTAGAAATTTAAATAAAGAAGAGATTGGAGACCTACTCTCTACTGTTCCCTATGATATTAATAATTATAAGAAGGATGATGTAATTGCTATAGAGGAAGACGATTGCAATAGTCTAGGTATAATATTATCTGGTACTGTGGAAATTCATAAACCCTTCCCTTCTGGAAAAATTGTCACAATAAATAATTTTGAGGCTGGTAATGTATTTGGTGAGGCTCTTGTGTTTTCAGGTAGACACAAATATCCAGCTACAATAATTTCCTCTAGTGATACAGAAATTATGTATATAGAAAAAGATGATATAATCAAACTAATGAGGACAGATGATAGAGTATTAAATAATTTTGTTTCTGTTTTATCAAATAGAATTTTGATGTTAAATGATAGAATAACTAATCTTTCCTATGATTCTGTTAGAAAAAAAATAGCTAATATTATTTTAGCTGAATATACTAAACAGCAAAATAAATTATTGACATTACCATTTTGTAGAAAAAAGATGGCAGAGTTACTCAATATTCCTAGACCATCTCTATCTAGGGAATTAATGAAAATGAAGGAAGATAGTATTATCGACTACCATAAAAATAGATTAAAGATCTTAGATATAGATTTATTAGAGGAATGTTTATTGAAGTAGAATCACGAGCCTAGGCATTTCTCATGTCTTTTTGGAATCAAATAATATTTTATGTATAGAAGATACCAATAATTAGAAATTAGTTATTGATATCTTCTATTTTTATATTTAAAGCTAATTTAATATAATCTAATTAAGATTGATAATTATTTTTCAAAGGAGGTTTTATAAATGGGTGGTAAGCGTAAAATGTTTATCTATGGTGGTATTATTGGCGTTATAGGGGCTATTCTCATGAAGTTAGGAAACCCTGGGAACATGGGAATATGTATTGCATGCTTCTGGAGGGATATTGCTGGTGCTCTAGGTCTACACAGAGCTGAAGTAGTACAGTATATAAGGCCAGAAATCATTGGTATTATCTTTGGTTCTTTTATTATTTCTTATATGACAGGAGATTTTAAAGTTAAAGGCGGTTCTTCTCCACTAATAAGATTTGTCTTAGGCTTCTTTCTAATGATTGGTGCTCTTGTATTTTTAGGATGTCCACTTAGAATGCTTATACGATTAGGAAATGGAGACTTAAATGCCCTAGTAGGATTAGCAGGATATGTTGCTGGAATCTTCCTTGGTGTGCAATTTCTTAAGAAAGGCTATACCCTTGGTAGAAGTATGGACCAACCTAAAATCACAGGATTCATTTTCCCAATAATAGCTGTTATTTTACTTATTTTCTTAGTTATTAGGCCTGCATTTATATTATTTAGTACAGAGGGTCCTGGTTCTATGGCAGCACCTATTATTGTCTCTCTGGTAGCTGGTGCAATAGTTGGTATTGTTCTTCAAAGAAGCAGAGTTTGTACTGCTGGTGGATTTAGAGATGCTATATTAATTAAAGATTATCATTTCCTATGGGGCTTAATTGGTATTCTGGTATTTAACTTAATTTGTAATCTTATATTAAATTTTAGTAGCTTTAAACTGGGCTTTGAAGGTCAACCAGTGGCCCATACAAATCATCTTTGGAACTTCTTGGGTATGACTCTTGTAGGTCTATGCTCTGTTTTACTTGGTGGCTGTCCTATTAGACAAACTGTCTTAGCTAGTGAAGGAGATGGAGATGCGGGTATTACAGTGTTAGGTCTTATAGCTGGTGCGGCATTTGCACATAACTTTGGTTTAGCATCTAGTCCTAAGGGCGTTACGGATAATGGTAAAATTGCTGTTATCATTGGTATGGTATTTGTATTATTCTTAGCTTATAGTGTTGTTATAAATAACAAGAAAGCTACATCTAAATCTAAGGAGGTAAAAATCAATGGCTAATATTGTTGATGCAAGAGGTAGATCTTGTCCTGAGCCTGTTATTATGACTAAGAATGAAATTGATAATAATCCTAATAAAGAACTTCAAGTTTTAGTTGATACTCATGTAGCAGTTGAAAATATTACTAGATTTGTAACTGGAAAAGGGTATAGTGTAAATGTAGATAAAGATAATGGGGAATATAAAATTTATATTAAAAAATAGGTGATTTAATGGAAGACTTTTACTGTGTAGTTACATTTCATGTTACCCAACATGCATTAATCTTTGAAAAACTTATGAACTCCAAAGGTATTCCTGTTAAGCTAATGCCTGTGCCAAGACAAATCAGCTCAAGCTGTGGTACAGCCGCAAAGATTCCCTGTGAATTGGAAGATGATTTAAGAAAACTCTGCATGAATGAAGATGTGCTTATAGATGATTTTCATAAGGTTGAAGATAAAAAGGGAAAAAATTGGTTTTCTAAGCATATAAATAAAAGATAAAAGATGTTCAAAAAAGACAAGAGGGCCGTTTCTCATGTCTTTTTTGTTTTATTTTTATCATTTTTATAAATAAAGCTTGATTTTTCCAAATTTTCATATATAATTAAATTATTGGTAAAAATATGAAAGGAGGTCGTGAAGATGATCAGATTAGATTTTAGACTTAATAACAAAGAAAACTTAATAATTTTAACAACACGACCTAGGGTTAACATTTAACTTTTTTTGCCACTGATTTTGTACCATAGGTGTGTTCACCTATGGTTTTTTATATTCTTGTAACCCTATTAGGGTCTTCGTGTCTCTACATAGAAATAATTAACCATAGGTATACACCTATGGTTTTTTTATTAAGGAGGGAGATAATGAAAAATTTCAAGAAATTATTAAAGTTTATGGAAGGGTACAGAGTTATTTATTTGTTGGGAATGATATCTATTCTTATATCTCAAATACTGACTACAATAACCCCTCTTATTCTTCAAACTACAATTGATAGCATAATTGGAGATAGTGAAATTTCTTCTTCAATTATTGGAAGAATAGTTGATTTATTAGGTGGAAAGGAATTCTTAAAAGAAAGACTATGGATTATAGGTCTTATGCTTGTTCTAGTAGCTATTTCAAGAGGAATATTTCTATATCTAAAAAATACTCTAGCTAGTAAATCGGCAGAAAGCACTACTAAGAAAATAAGGGATAAACTCTATGATCATATCCAGAGACTTCCCTATGAGTATCATGTGAAATCAGAAACTGGAGAACTTATACAAAAATGTACATCTGATGTAGATACTATAAAAAGATTTTTAGCTATACAGCTTGTAGAGGTTGTAGGTTCCATGTTTATGCTTCTATTTATACTTTATGTAATGTTCACCATGAACATTAAGATGGCTATGGTTTCTATAATAGTACTACCTATTACATTTTTATTCTCATTTATATTCTTTACTAAGGTTAAAAAAGCCTTTGAGGCCTCAGATGAAGCTGAGGCAAGAATGACTACTACCTTACAAGAGAATCTAACTGGAGTTAGGGTTGTAAAGGCATTTTCTAGACAAAAATATGAGGTTGATAAATTTGATGAAAAGAATTTAGATTATAGGAATTTGACTTATAAGCTAATAAAAGATCTATCAGCTTATTGGGGGCTATCTGATTTACTAAGTATGTCTCAGGTAGGATTTGTTATTATAGTTGGTAGCTACCTCTCATATAAAGGTGATTTATCCCTTGGAACTTTTGTAGCCTTTATTAGTTATATTAATATGATAATCTGGCCTGTTAGACAAATGGGTAGAACCCTTACAGATATGGGAAAGGCCTTTGTATCGTTAAATAGAATTGAGGAAATATTTGAAGAGCCAATAGAGATATTAGATGAAAATAATCATAAACCTAATATCAAAGGTAATATAGAATTCAAAAATGTTCATTTTGAATATGAAGAAAATAAACCAGTATTATCTGATCTTTCCTTTAATGTAAAGGCTGGTGAAACTATTGCATTAATTGGACCTACAGGTTCTGGTAAATCTTCTTTGGTACATTTGTTACCAAGATTATATGAGTATAATGGTGGTTCTATAAAGATTGATGGTGTTGAATTAAATACTATAGATAAATCATGGATTAGAAAAAATGTTGGATTAGTGCTTCAGGAACCTTTCCTATATGCAAAGACTATAAAGGAAAATATTAAATTAGCCAATCCATCATTAAATGACAATAGAGTATTTGATGCTGCAAAAACTGCATCTATTCATGAGGATATAAAGTCCTTTGAGGAGGGATATGAAACCCTTGTTGGAGAACGTGGTGTTTCCTTATCAGGTGGTCAAAAGCAAAGAATGGCTATTGCAAGAACTATAATTAATGATTGCCCTGTTGTTATATTTGATGATTCATTATCTGCTGTAGATACTGAAACTGATATTTCCATAAGAAAAGCACTGGGAAGTAGAAAAAACAAAGCCACTACTATTATTATATCCCATAGGATTTCGACTGTTGCTGAAGCAGATATGATACTTGTAATAGATAAGGGTAAAATCATTCAAAGAGGTACACATGAAGATTTAATCATGGAAGAAGGATTATATAGACGTGTATATAATATACAAAATTCATTAGAATATGAAGAAATGGATGCCTAGGAGGTGTTAGGTTTGGAACAAGAAAATATTAAAGAAGATAAAATAAAAATAAATATATGGAAAGATTTCTTTAAGTATTTAAAACCATATAAAGCTGAATTTGCAGTGCTTTCCTTTATGATGGTATGCCTTGGAATATTAGATTCAATTTTCCCTTTAATGACTAAGTATGCTATAGATAATTTTATAGAAAAAAATACTTTAGTTGGAATAGAAAAGTTTGGTATTGTTTATTTCATTGCAGTAATTCTGTTATCTCTTACAGTTTATTTATTTATATCCTTAGCTGGAAAGCTAGAGACAAAAATGGCTTATGATATTAGAAAGATTGGATTTGAAAAGCTTCAGCTACTTCCCTTATCCTATTATGATGATAAGGCTGTTGGCTGGTTAATGGCGAGAATGACTTCTGATATAGGTAGATTGTCAGAGACTATATCCTGGTCCTTAGTAGACCTTGCATGGGGTTTCTCTATGATGACTGCAGTAACCATTGCAATGATGAGGTTAAACTTTAGATTAGCTTTAATTACATTATCTGTAATACCAATACTAGCTGTTATTAGCTTTTATTTCCAAAAAAGGATCTTAAAGGCTCAAAGAGATGTAAGAAAGATAAACTCCAAGATTACAGCTGCGTATAATGAAGATATTCAAGGAGCTAAGACTACAAAAACCTTAGTTAGAGAAGATATTAATCTTCAGGAATTCTCGGAAATAACCCTATCTATGAGGGATAAATCTATAAGAGCTACTGTAATTTCTTCAGTTTATCTACCTATTGTTCTTACTTTAGGTAGTGTAGGAACTGCTTTAGCTCTAAATTTTGGTGGTAAGGGAGTTTTACTAGGTGCTATTTCCTATGGAACCTTAGTAGCCTTTATATCCTATACAGCTCAATTCTATGAGCCAGTACGTCAAATAGCTGTAATATTTGCAGAGCTACAAGCAGCTCAGGCATCAGCTGAAAGAGTTTTCTCTTTATTAAATGAGGTACCTGCTATAATAGATAATGATGAGGTTGTAGCTAAATATGGAGATTTACTAAATCCTAAGAAGGATCTTTGGCCTGAAATCAAGGGAGCTGTTGAGTTTAAGGATGTCACTTTTTCCTATAAGACTGGAGAAACTGTACTGGACAGCTTTAATCTAAATGTTAAACCTGGTGAGACTATAGCTTTAGTTGGTGAAACTGGTTCAGGAAAATCAACTATTGTAAATCTATTTTGTAGATTCTATGAGCCTACAAAGGGTGAGATTTTAATAGATGGTATAAACTATAAGGATATGCCACAAAACTGGATACATGAAAATCTTGGCTATGTGTTACAGGCTCCTCACCTATTTAGTGGTACAATTAGGGATAATATTAGATATGGGAATTTAGATGCTAGTGACGAGGAAATCATAGCTGCATCTAAACTAGTTGATGCCCATGATTTTATAATGGAAACTGAAAAAGGATATGATACTGAAGTTGGTGAAGGTGGAGGACTTTTATCAACTGGACAAAAGCAGCTTATATCCTTTGCAAGGGCTGTAGTTAGAAATCCAAGGCTCTTTGTACTAGATGAAGCTACTTCATCTATAGACACTGAAACAGAGAAAATTATCCAAGATGCTATTAACAAGGTACTAAATGGAAGAACATCCTTTGTTATAGCCCATAGATTATCTACCATAAGAAATGCAGATAGAATTTTAGTTATTAGAGATGGTAAAATTGAAGAAGCTGGAACTCATAAGGAGTTGATCCGTCAAAAGGGTTATTATTATAATCTATATACTAATCAATTTATTGAAGAGAAAAGCTTGGATGTATTGGGGTAAGAAATATGGGCTGACAGATGTCAGCCCTTTTCAATTCTCTTACATTATAAACATTGCTACTATAGTAGTTACAACTAATCCAATGACTACTGGTTTGAAGTTTCTCCTCGTTAATTCAAATGGATCTACTCCACAAATTGCTGCTGCTGGAATAACTGCCCAAGGTATTAGTGTTCCTCCTCCTACCCATATTGCTGCTATTTGACCTAATGCTGTAAGAGTAGGTATCCCCTTTCCTATGGCTGCACCAAATAGTCTAGCTACTGACCCTGCTAAGGATATACCAGAGAAGCCTGAGCCATCTAAGCCTGTTATTGCTCCTACTGAAGTTAATGTCACTGCCCCCACTCCAGCATTTAATGGAACTATATTAGCTAATGCAATACCTAAATCATTTACTAGACCTTGAGAACCTTGTGGTAAGAATTCTCCTATAACCTTTAAAAAGCCGTCGTCTCCTAAATAGAAGAAGGCTGCTATTGGTATTACTGGACCAAATATTTCAAATCCAAATTTAAACCCTGATACTAAATATTTAGTTATCTCTTCTAAAGCCTTTCCCTTATGAACTAATAAGGAAACAAGAATGAGTATAAATATGGCAGTTCCACCTATTAAAGCTGTGGCATCTCCACCCTGTAAGTCAGCAATAAACATGATCACAACATCTATGGCAAATAATATAGGTGTAATAACCGCTAATGTCTTCTTAGTTCTCATACTTAATATATTTCTAAAACTATCATCTTCTTTAATACTTGTTTCCTTATTAATATTTTCTTCTACTTTTAATTTTCCACTTTTTAAATCCTTCTTTAAGAATATAAATGCTGCCGCTGTAGTGACAATACCCATAACGGCTACTAGTGGAATGCTTGCAGAAATCACTTCTGAAACTTGAAGACCTGCTGCGTCTGCTGTAAGCTTTGGTGCTCCTTGGATAATGAAGTCCCCTGATAACGCTATTCCATGACCAAATATATTCATTGTCATAGCAACAGCTAAGGCCGGTAGCCCTGCACTAACCGCTACTGGTAGCATAACTGCTCCTATTAGAGCAACTGCTGGTGAAGGCCAGAAAAACCAAGATATTGTCATCATGAGTATTCCTATTACCCAATAAGCCAATGTAGGATTCTTTATTAATCTTGTAAAAGGTGAAACCATTATTTCATTTACCCCTGTTTTGGTTAGAATGGTACTCATCCCTACTATTACCGAGATAATAAGGATTGTTCCCATTAATTCAACTATGGCGTAGATGAAAGAGTTGAATACTCCCATTATTGCCTGTGATAGTGAAGATGTTGCAATAATTCCTAATAAAAATATACCTAGGATACAAATTAGGGAAGTATCTCTTTTCTTAATCATAACCCCAAGTATTAAAAGGGTAAATAGAAGATATACATAATGTAAAGCATTTAATTGAATGTCCATAAAATTCCCCCCTATATTCTTTAATACTTTAGAATATGCGGGGGGACATCTACGGGTGAAGGAAACTCATGTAGTTTATTCTTTAACTAAGTTAACAGATAAATAATAAAACAAATATCCTACCAAATATCCACCTATTACATCTGTTGGCCAATGTACTCCTAGGTAAATTCTACTTATTCCCATTAAACATATTATAACAAAAGCCGCAATATGTATTGTTCTTTTTTTCTCCTTACTTTCTGCTTTTTTCGCTAATAAAAATGCTATTGTAGAATAAAGGGTCATAGTTACCATAGAATGCCCACTAGGAAAACTAAATCCTCCTTGTTCGACTAAAAAGTACTTTAATGGTCTTGTTCTTTGGAATATTTGCTTTAATGAATAATTTAATAAATAAGAGCCTAAAGTTGATAATAACAATAATTTTGATAGATAGTAATTCTTCTTAACTAATGTATATGCTATAACCATAGTTGCTGCAGGAAATAAAAATCTTTCTGAGCCTATAAATGATATAAATTTCATAAAGGCTAGGATTATTGGATTAGTTTCATTATGTACATATTCCATTATTTTCATATCAAAGAGAATGCCTTCACTACTTCCTTTTACCATAAGTCCTAAGATGAAAAATGTTATAAGCATTAAGCTTAATATAATAATTTTAGACCTTTTCTCCATAATTGCCTCCTATTTATCCTATGAAAAAAGACAAGAGAAACGTCCCCCCGTCTTTTTTGGGTGTCCCCTGTCTTTTTTTGCTTATCTTCTTTTTCTTGGTGGTGCTATGTGAATTGCTTGGTCTTCTAAGCCTAGGGTAGCTTCAAAGAAGGCTTCTGAAAGAGTTGGATGAGCATGTATGGTTCTCATTATACTATTAATGTCTAATCCATTAGATATTGCAAGGGCACCTTCATGGATTAAATCGTTGGCATGAGGTCCTAGTATATGAACTCCTAATACTTTTTTATCCTCTTCTCCAGCAAGTATTTTTATTATACCTTCTCCTTCACCTAAGGATAAAGCTTTTCCATTGGCTGCAAACATGAATTTGCTTGCCTTATAAGGTATTCCCTTCTCCTTAAGTTCTTCTTCAGTATAACCTACATGGGCTACTTCGGTCATTGTGAAAACACAGTTTGGCCATATATCTAGATTAATATCTGGTGTATGACCCATTATTTTTTCCATTACATATACACCTTGTGCAGATGCTACATGAGCAAGTTGAACTCCCCTATTAACATCTCCTATGGCATATATGCCTTCTATATTGGTTTGGAACTCATTATTTACAAAAATACCTTTATCATCATATTTAATTTCCAATGCATCAAGGTTTAATCCCTCTAATACGGGACCTCTTCCCGATGCAATAAGTACTTTATCTCCTATTACTTCTATTTCTTCATCTTTTTCTTTATATTTGGCTAAAACCCTCAGTTTGTCTCCTTCTTTAGTGATTTCTTTAGCTCTAATATCAACATATGTTTGGATTCCTTGTTTCTTTAACATTGGAGTAAGACGTCTTGAAATCTCCTTATCTGCATCTTTTAAAATTCTAGAAGCAAGGAGAATTACTTGAGAACCTAGTTCCTGATAAATACTTGCAAACTCTAAGCCTATTACTCCACCACCTACTACAATTAGAGTTTCTGGAATCTCTTCCATTTCTAGAAGCTCATCAGATGTAATTACACCTTCTAGATCTACTCCTTGTGTTTCAGTCATTTGTGGCTTAGAACCTGTAGCTATAACTATATTATCTACAGTAATATCTTTTTTACTTCCATCTTTTAAATCTACAGAAACAGTGTTTTTATCTATTATACTAGCTGTTCCATTTAGAAATTCTATGTTTTTATAAGAGGATATAAGCTGCTCAATACCTCCTACTAAGGTATTTACAACTTTATTTTTTCTCTCTTGTAGTGCTTTTCCATCCATTTTAACCTCGCCTGCTGTAATTCCAAACTCAGCGGCTCTTCTAAAACTGGACATAATCTCTGCATTTCTAAAATAGGTTTTAGTAGGGATACAGCCTCTATTGAGACATGTACCCCCTACCTCTCTATTTTCTATTAAGATTATATTTGCACCAAGTTGAGCACCTCTTATTGCCGCTACATAGCCTCCTGGACCAGCTCCTATAACTGCAATAGTTTTAGTCAAATGGTACACCTACCCTTCGTATTTAAGCACAGGATTTCTTGCTGCCTTTGTTTCATCTGGTCTACTTACTATAGTATTTAGAGGAGCATCTTTCACTATTTGTGGATTTTCTGCTGCCTCTTTAGCAATATCAATCATTGCACTGATGAACTCATCAAGAGTTTCTTTAGATTCAGTCTCTGTTGGTTCAATCATAATTGCCTGATTGATAATAAGCGGGAAGTAAACTGTTGGTGGGTGGTAGCCTTTATCAAGTAATCTCTTAGCTATATCCAATGTAGTTACTTCTGATAATGTATCCTTTAATCCGCCTAATACAAATTCATGTTTGAATAATGTATCTATTGGTAAATAGAAATGTTCTTTTAGTTTGTTAGCCATATAGTTAGCGTTTAATACAGCTATTTCACTAGCTTTCTTTAATCCATCACTACCCATAGTTAGGATATAAGTATAAGCTCTAACTAATATTCCAAAGTGTCCATAGAAGTCTTTAACCTTACCTATGGAATTTGGTAGGTTATAATCTAGGAAATATCTATCTTCCTCTTTTTCAACCACTGGAACTGGTAAAAATTCTACAAGATGCTTTTTAACTCCTATTGGTCCAGATCCTGGTCCTCCACCACCATGAGGTGTTGAGAAAGTTTTATGAATATTGAAGTGAACTACGTCAAATCCCATATCTCCAGGTCTTGCGTGACCAAGAATAGCATTTGCATTAGCACCGTCATAGTATAATTGTCCGCCAGCATCGTGAACGATCTGAGCTATTTCCTTAATATGTTTATCAAAAATACCAAGAGTATTTGGATTTGTAAGCATTAAACCTGCTGTATCATCTCCAACTACTGCTTTTAGTGCTTCAAGATCAACTAGACCTTCCTTAGTAGATTTAACTTCTACTATCTTATAGCCTGCCATAGCCGCTGTAGCTGGGTTAGTACCATGTGCTGAGTCTGGAACTATGATTTTATTTCTCTTAAAATCTCCATTCTTTTCATGGTAAGCCTTAATAACCATAATGCCAGATAACTCACCATGAGCACCAGCTGCTGGCTGTAGACTCATCTTATCCATACCTGCTATTTCAGCCAATGATTTGTCTAATTCATATAAAAGTTGTAGTGCACCTTGTGTACAACATTCTGATTGATATGGATGAAGGTTTGCAAATCCATCATATCTAGATGTATCTTCATTAATTTTTGGATTGTACTTCATTGTACATGATCCAAGTGGATAAAATCCAGTATCTACACCATAATTTTTATTTGATAAATTTGTATAGTGCCTTATTACATCTACTTCAGATAGTTCTGGAAAATTAAGATCACTATCACTTAAAAAATCTTCTGGAATAAAACTGCTTAAATCCTTATCTTCCACATCTAAAGCTGGAAGGTTGTAAGCTTTTCTTCCTGGTTTGGATAATTCAAATATTAGCTTATCATATTTTTTCATTTTATCCCCTCCAATACACTACTTAGTCTATCTATTTCTTCTTTTGTCCTCTTTTCTGTTACTGCATAAAGGACAGCATTATTAAATTGGGGATAATCTTTACCTAGGTGATATCCACCTACTATCTTTTCTTTTATTAACTCTTCATTTATCTTATTAGCATCTATATCTGATGTAATAGCGAATTCTTTAAAGAATGGTTTGTTGAATAATGGTTTGTATTTGCCAGACTCAGTAAGTTTTTCGAAAGCATAGTGAGCCTTCTTAGTACTTTGTAAAGCAACTTCCTTTAGTCCTTCTTTACCCATAGTAACCATGTAAACAGTTGCTGCTAATACATTTAATCCTTGGTTAGAGCAGATATTAGAAGTAGCTTTTTCTCTTCTTATATGTTGCTCTCTAGCTGTAAGTGTTAGAACAAAGGATCTCTTACCATTCTTATCCTCTGTCTGTCCAACTATTCTACCAGGTAATTTTCTCATGTAATCAGCCTTAGCAGCTATAAATCCTAAATACGGTCCACCAAATGATACTGGTATACCCATACCTTGAGCTTCTCCTACTACTACGTCAACTCCTAATTCAGCAGGTTTCTTTAAAATAGCAAGAGATATTGGATCTACTGATGCTATAAAGCTAGCTTTTTTAGCTTTATGAGCAATTTCTCCTGTAGCCTTTAAGTCCTCAATTATACCAAAGAAGTTTGGACTTTGAACTATAACAGCTGCAGTATTATCATTTACTTTGTTTTCTAATTCTTCTAAATCAGTAACCCCATCTTTCATATCTACTTCTATAACCTTTAGCCCTTGAACATGAGCATAAGTTTTTAGTATTTGAATTGACTCTGGTCTTACTGTTTTAGAAATTATTATTTCATCTTTTCTTGCTGCTGCTGCTGCCATTAGAGCAGCTTCTGCAACTGCTGTACCACCATCATATAATGAAGCATTTGCAACATCCATTCCAGTTAAATTGCAGATAAGTGTCTGGAATTCAAATATATATTGTAATGTTCCTTGGCTTATTTCTGGTTGGTATGGAGTGTATGATGTATAAAACTCTGACCTTGAAATAATATGATTTATTATTGAAGGAATATAGTGATCATAAGCTCCAGCACCAAGGAAACAAGGCATTTCACTGATAGAGCAGTTTTTTTCTGCTAAAGCCCTTAGATATGAGCTAACTTCAAGTTCACTCTTTGCCTTAGGTAAATTTAATTCCCTATTTAATCGAAGATCTTTCGGTATATCGCTAAAAAGATCATCTAGAGAATTAAGACCTAAAGATTTTAGCATCTCTTGCTCATCTTCATGAGTAGTTGGGATGTATGGAAACATATTTTATTCCTCCTCAGCTAAAAACTTTTCGTATTCCTCACTTGTCATTAATTCATCTAATTCTTCTTTATTAGTTATTTCTACTTTAATCATCCAATTTTCATATGGATCAGCATTTAAAAGAGCTGGGTCATCTATTAATTCTTCATTTACTTCTACTACTTTACCGCTTATTGGCATATATACGTCTGCTGCTGCTTTAACTGATTCTATAGCGGAGAAAGAATCTTCCTTTTCAATTTCATCGTCAATTTCTGGAAGTTCAACATATACTATATCTCCTAAGTGGTGTTGTGCATAGTCAGCAACGCCTATAAACGCTAAATTTCCTTCTACCTTAACCCATTCATGATCCTTAGTGTAAAATAATCCTTTTGCAACTTTCATTATTAACCCTCCTAAATTATTATTTTTTTAAGAATTTTTTGCTAATTATTTTAGCCTTAGCTGGCTTGTTTCTTATCATAATATCAACTTCTGTACCTAATTCTGTATATTCAGGTGCAATAAGTGCATTACCAATATTTTTCTTAACAGTTGGTGCCATATAACCTGTAGTAACATGTCCTATTACTTTGCCATCTTTTTGAATTTCATAGCCTTCTCTTGGAATTCCTCTGTCAATCATTTCAAATCCAGCTAGTTTTCTCTTAAGTCCTTCTTTCCATTGGTTGTTAAGAGCTTCTTTACCTATGAAATCTGATTCTTTATCAAGTTTTACAAAGTACTTGAATCCACCTTCAAGTGGTGATATATCTCCTGAAATTTCATGTCCATATAGTGGAAGCGAAGCTTCAAATCTAAGAGTATCTCTACATCCTAGACCACATGGTTTTATCCCTTCTTCTTTACCTGCTTCAAGTATATCGTTCCATACCTTTACTATACCTTCATTAGTTGTATAAACTTCAAAACCATCTTCTCCAGTATATCCTGTTCTTGAAACCATACACTCTACTCCATTTATATCTACTTTCCTATTTAATGTGAAGAATGTAATTGTATTTAAATCAGTATCTGTTAATTTTTGTAATACTTTTTGTGCCAAAGGTCCTTGTATTGCTACTTCTCCAACAGTATCGGAAATATTAGTGATTTCTACGTCAAAATTACCTTTTTGGTCTAAGATCCATTTGTAATCCTTAGCCGTATTTGAAGCATTTACTACTAAGTAATAATCATCATGAGCCAATCTATATACTAATAAGTCATCTACTACGCCTCCATCAGGTGAGCACATAAAAGTATACACTATTTGATTATCTACAACTTTTGAAATATCATTTGTCATAAGATAATCTACGAATGCTAAAGCATCCTTTCCTTTAATAGTGATTTCGCCCATGTGAGATACGTCAAATAAGCCTACAGCATTTCTAACTGCCTCATGTTCTGCAACTAAACCCTCGTATTGAACTGGAAGATACCAGCCTGCATAATCAACAACTTTTCCTCCTAGTTTTACGTGTTCATCGTATAATGGGGTTTTCTTTGCTTCCATTTAACCACTCCTTCCC
The DNA here is from genome assembly GCA_023388495.1 of Bacillota bacterium. Classification (GTDB taxonomy): domain Bacteria; phylum Bacillota; class Clostridia; order Tissierellales; family Tissierellaceae; genus Tissierella. The sequence goes on from JAEWGC010000025.1 coordinate 99,192, forward strand.
TTATTTTTTCACACTACAAGTATGTTACCCTTTTATCTGAAAATTAAACTTTATTTGCTTATTGACAAATATTATCAGATAATTGTTATAATATTGTAGTACGATTTAATTATACAAGAGGAGGAAAAAATATGCAATACCGTTATTTCACTAAAGACAAGTTAAAAGTATCACAATTAGGCTTTGGATGCATGAGATTTCCAACGTTAGAGGGTGATTCAGATAAGATTGATAAAATTTTAGCAACTTCTATGTTACACCATGCAATTGATAATGGAATCAATTATATTGACACAGCTTACCCTTATCATAAGGGTAATAGTGAAGCATTTGTAGGAGAAGCATTAAAAGATGGCTATAGGGAAAAAGTATATCTAGCAACTAAACTTCCAGTTTGGTTAGTAAAGTCCTATGATGATTTTGAAAAGTATTTGGACGAGCAGCTAGAAAGATTGCAGACTGATTATATTGATTTTTATCTTCTTCATTCACTATCAAAAAATTCTTGGGAGAAGGTTTATAATTTAAATGTATTAAACTTTCTTGATGAAGCTAAAAGAAAAGGCAAGATAAAATATGCAGGTTTCTCTTTTCATGATACCTTAGATGTATTTAAAAATATTGTAGACTCATATTCTTGGGATTTTTGTCAAATCCAGTTAAATTACATGGATAGACAATATCAGGCAGGAATTGAAGGAATGAAGTATGTTTCCGACAAAAACATTTCCCTGGTAATAATGGAACCAATAAAAGGCGGAAAATTGTCGAATGCTTCTGAGGAAATATCTAGAGTCTGGGATAAAAGTAAAATTAAAAGAACTCCTGCTGAGTGGGCACTAAAATGGATTTGGAATTTTGAAGAAGTATCAGTAGTACTATCTGGTATGTCAACTATGGATCATGTAGTAGAAAATATCAAGACTGCCTCAAACTCATCTCCAAACTCTTTATCTATGGAAGATTTAGCTTTAGTTGATGAAGTGACTGATATATATTCAAAAAATGTTAAGGTAGGATGTACGGGATGTGAATATTGCCTTCCTTGTCCACAAAATGTAGAAATACCTGATATCTTTGAATTGTATAACAATGTTTATGTTTATGGTACTGAGAAGGAATCTAAAGCTTCTTATAGTAAACTAATGGAATTAAAAATAGCTGCTGAGAATTGTGTTGAATGTGGCGCTTGTGAAGGAATCTGCCCACAACATATTGAAATCATTAAATTACTTAAAGAGGCCAATAAAGTATTAGTATGATTTCTTGGGAACGGAGATACTTCCGTTCCCATCATTCAATCCACTTTATCCACATTATCCACAATTAGTAGTGGATAATTTATGTAAACTTAATCTTTCCTTCAAGTATGGATTAATCAATGCTGTTAAATACAAGGGATTAATTATTCACAACCTCTTATCTTATCCACAGCCTTTATCAACATTCTTCAATTCTTATTTTATATTTAATTCATTGAAATAATTCATTATACCTGCATATATTGACCAGGCTATTTTTTCCTGATATGTTTCATCTAGTAATAATTTTTCTTCTGCACTATTTGATAAAAACCCACATTCAACTAATACGGATGGGATACTAACTTCATTTAAAAGATATACATCGTTTCTTTTTTGAGGCTCTCTTTTATTGTCTTTGTCTAGTATATTTCTTAACTCTTCCTGAATTATTAACGCTAGCCTTTGTCCTTCTTCACTGCCTTCTTTATAAAAGGTCTGGGCTCCATAATAATTTGATCTTATGAAGCTATTTAAATGTATGGAGACTAGTATTTGGCTACCACTATTATCTATGATCTCTCTTCTTTTTTGTAAATCTTCTCTTTTCATTTGTCTTAATGTTTTAGCCTCCGATGAATATAACCCCTTATCTTCAGTTCTAGTCATGAATACTATGCCGCCACTTTGCTCAATTAATCGCTTTAATTTTAAAGATATTTTTAGATTTATTTCATCTTCTTTAACTCCATTTTTACTTACTGCTCCTGGATCTACTCCTCCATGACCTGGGTCTATGGCAATGACTTTATTTGATATTGGCAAATAAGTTACTGGCATTGCCATAGATCTCTTTAATAAAGTATATCCTAGTATTAGTGCTGCTATTAAGATAATAGCCCCTATCCTTATGTGTTTTCTTTTAATAATGATTAGTTTCATATTTTCCTATCCCCTCCTATAGAAATATATTGTAATTCCGTAAAGTATATTCCTAGGAAAAGATTGGTTAGTTATTAAAATTTGAAAATAATAAGCTTCATTTACTGTGCTAGGCTATACTACGCAGTCTCGAAACTCAAATTCATTTACAACCTCGCTTTGCTCCGCAGGATATAATTCAGTAGTTCTGTATGGGCTCGCTACGCTCATATGAATTTGGTTCTCGTTGCCTTTTTGTCCAATAAGCGACAGCGAATTGCAGACAAAACGGACAGCGTAGGTGCTTTTGACCTACTAAAACTCACAACCTTACTCTACCCCGTAGGGTATAATTCGTTGGTGTCCGTTAGGACCTATCGTTCGTTAAGTTAGGTCATAAAGGTCATAAAAAAACGTCAAGGTGTTTTCCTTGACGTTTTGATATTGTATGATATTATCTCTTACTAAATTGTGGTGATCTTCTTGCTTTCTTAAGACCGTATTTCTTTCTTTCCTTCATTCTTTGGTCTCTTGTTAAATATCCTGCTTTTTTAAGTATAGGTCTTAATTCTGCATCAGCTTCAAGTAGTGCTCTTGCTATACCATGTCTAATTGCACCAGCCTGACCTGTAAATCCACCACCTTCAACATTTACTAAAACATCATATTTATCCATTGTTTCAGTAATAATAAGTGGTTGTTTTGCAACTACTCTTAAAGTTTCATAATCAAAATATTCATTTATATCTCTTTTATTTATAGTAATATTACCGTTTCCTGGTACTAATCTAACTCTTGCTATAGAAGTTTTTCTTCTTCCTGTTCCAAAAAATTGTATATTAGCCACTTACAGTCCTCCTTTCTCGTGAGCATTAAAATTCGTATATTTCAGGTTGTTGAGCTTCGTGGTTATGCTCAGCTCCGCTATAAACTTTTAACTTTTTAATCATTTTTCTTCCTAGACTGTTTTTAGGAAGCATTCCTTTTACTGCTAATTCGATAGCCATTTCTGGTTTCTCTGCCATCATTCTCTTATATGATATTTCTCTTCCTCCTCCTGGATATCCAGTGTGGTAGAAGTGAGTTTTTTGTTCTAATTTTTTACCAGTTAATTTAACTTTGTCTGCATTTATTATTATAACAAAATCACCAGTATCTACATGAGGAGTATATATTGGCTTGTTCTTTCCACTTAATATAGTAGCTATTTCTGTAGCTAATCTTCCTAATACTTTATCTTCTGCATCTATAACATACCATTTTCTATCAACTTCGTTTGTTTTAGCCATAAAGCTTTTCATCATTTTCCCTCCTTATACCAACGTTGAGTAATCAAAATTAAAAAAGTTCCGGGGCTTTTTTAAAACACTCTAATATATTCTAATACAAGTAATTATCTATGTCAAGACGTTTTTGACAATATAAAAAGTTTTTGTTAGATTAATTATAAAAGTAGAACTTTCCTATTCGTTATAGTAAACCTTCTCTAAGAATAATCCTTGTGGTGGAGCTGTAGGTCCTGCTGCTTCTCTTTTTCTATCTAAAATTATCTTAGGTAGATCCTCTTTATTGAGTTTGCCAAATCCTACATTGAGCAAGGTACCTACTATTATCCTAACCATATTTCTTAAAAAACTATTTCCTTCTATATTAAATTCTATTAAATCATTGTTTTTCTCTATTGATATATCATAGATTGTTCTAATGGTACTATTTACCTCAGAATTAGTTGCCATAAAAGAAGCAAAATTATGAGTTCCTACTAGATACTTAGAAGCACAAATCATCTCATTAAGATCAATATTATAAGGTACGTGGTAAGAAAAGTTTCTATATATAGCTCTTGGCAACTCCCCATTATATACTATATATTTATATCTTTTTTTAATAGCATCAAACCTTGAATGAAAGTTTAAATCTACCTCTTCTGATCCTATAATGGTGATATCATCAGGCAATAAAAATTTTAGGGCATACTTATACTTTTCTCCTGGAATACTGGATTTTGTAAGAAAATTTGCAACTTGACCTAAAGCATGGACTTTTCCATCTGTTCTTCCAGATCCAATAAGTTTTACTTTTTCTCCTGTTGCTTTTCCAATTGCCTCTTCTATTTTCTCTTGTATTGTTACTGCATTATCTTGTCTCTGCCATCCAGAATAGTTAGTACCTTCATATTCAATGGTAAGCTTAATATTTTTCATATTCTCTCCTATATATATCTAGTACTTATAATGAATCCAAAGAATATAATCATAGATGTTAATGCCACTATATCGATTTTTTTCAATCTTAGTTCATTCAACCTAGTTCTGTTATCTCCACCTCTATAGCACCTTGCCTCCATTGCTGTAGCCAATTCATCTGCTCTTCTAAAAGCATTTATAAATAGAGGCACCAATAATGGAACTAAATTCTTTGCTCGGCTTAATATATTCCCTGATTCAAAATCAGCACCTCTAGCCATTTGTGCCTTCATTATCTTGTCTGTTTCCTCTAGCAGCGTCGGAATAAATCTTAGGGCTATGGTCATCATCATGGCTAATTCATGGGCTGGTAGTCCAATCTTTTTAAAGGGTGATAGTAGTTTCTCTATTCCGTCTGTTAATGCTATAGGTGACGTCGTAAGTGTTAAAAGTGATGTACCTATAACTAGGAAAACTAGTCTTAATGCCATAAAAACAGCTAAATATAGACCTTCTACAGTTACTGTCAAGGGTTTAATTTCAAATAATACTTCTCCCTTAGTCATGAATACATTTATTGTAAAGGTTATCAATATAATAAATAAAAGTGGTCTTATACCCTTTAGAATAAACTTTAGAGGTACTTTTGATATATTAACTACTGTAAGAATAAATCCCAAAATAAATATATATGGTATAAAACTATTAATGAAAAATAATGATGCTATAAATAATGCAGTTATGATTATTTTTATTCTTGGGTCCAATCTGTGTATTATAGTGTTCCCAGGAAAATATTGACCTATAGTTATATCCTTAAGCATCTTTCTTTCTCCTTAAAAACTTTAGTATTTCTTCTTTAGCTTCTTCTACTGTTAATACATCGTCCTTAATATCATTTCCTTGCTCTTTAAATTTCTTCATAAACTTCATGATTTGCGGAACTCCTAAGCCTAGACTTTCTAGCTCATCGGATCTTTTGAAGACTTCACGAGTGCAGCCATCCATTTCTACTTTGCCCCTATGCATTACAAGTATTCTATCTACTAACTTGGCCACATCTTCCATACTATGAGATACTAGTATTATGGTAATACCTTCTTTATCATAAAGCTTTTGAATCTCTCCTAGTATTTCATCCCTACCTCTAGGATCAAGCCCAGCCGTTGGTTCATCTAAAACTAATATCTTTGGCTTCATGGCTATTACTCCTGCTATGGCCACTCTTCTTTTTTGTCCACCACTTAATTCAAAGGGCGATCTATCCTTTAACTCTTCGAAGTCTAATCCTACTAGCTCCATAGATTCTTTTACTCTACTCATGATTTCATCTTCATTAAGTCCTAAGTTTCTAGGGCCAAAGGCAATATCTTTATAAATGGTTTCTTCAAATAGTTGGTGCTCTGGGTATTGGAATACAAGACCTACCTTTTGTCTAACCTCTTTTAAGTTTGCCTCTTTTTTCGTTATATTTACTCCATCTATTATTATATCTCCAGATGTTGGTTTCATTAACCCATTTAAATGTTGTACTAATGTAGATTTTCCTGAGCCTGTATGACCTATTAGTCCTATGAATTCCCCTTCTTTTATCTCCAAGTTTATATCATCAAGGGCTTTCTTTTCAAAGGGTGTATTTGGGTTATATATATAATTTAAGTTATTAATTTTCATCATCATAACAATTCCACCAATTCTTCTATAGATAATATATCCTCTTTTAAATCTATTCCTTCTTTTCTTAGCTCATATACTAGTTCAGTTACCTGTGGTACATCTAAGCCCAATTCTTTTACCCTATCTACTTGTTTAAATACTTCCTTTGGATTTCCCTCCATAACTATTTCTCCTTGCTCCATTACCAGAATTCTATCGGCTTCTACAGCCTCGTCCATATAATGGGTAATGAGTATTATGGTTTTATTTTCTGTTTTATTTAACTTTTTTATAGTATTCATTACTTCTATTCTTCCTATAGGGTCTAACATTGCTGTTGGTTCATCTAGGATGATACAATCAGGTTTCATGGCTAATATTCCAGCAATGGCTACTCTTTGTTTCTGACCACCTGATAATAGATGTGGAGCGTGTTTCTTATATTCTGTCATTTCAACAATTTCTAAGGCTTCATCTACTCGGGCTCTTATTTCTAGAGGAGGTACGCCTAAATTCTCTGGTCCAAATGCAACATCTTCTTCTACTATGGTAGCCACTATTTGGTTGTCTGGGTTTTGAAATACCATACCTGCCTTTTCCCTTATTTTCCATATTTTGTCGGAATCCTTAGTATTCATCTCCATTACAAAAATATCTCCCATTGTTGGCATTAAAAGCCCGTTAATAAGCTTTGCTAGGGTAGACTTTCCTGAGCCATTGTGACCGAGAATTACTAAAAATTCTCCTTTTTTTACTTCTAAGTTTAATTGTTTTACGGCCTGCTGAATACTATCATCTATCAAGGATTTATATTCATAGGTAACGTTTTCTATTTTTATCATAGTATCATTCATTGTTATACCTCTGTTTTTTTATTATTTCCATTATCTAATATAACATAAGGATACCCTTAATTCAATCAACAATTCACAATCTTACAGTTAACTTGTTTAATTTTGGTGTCTATTGTGCAAAAAGCAAAAAGAATTGTGGTTATTGCGTTTGACCTACCTACAGTTCACTATTCTTTTAATAGTAGGACATCCACGCAGTCTCACTGCACAAATTCACTTGCTCATTGTCATTCGCATGAATTTGGCGTTCGTTGCGTTTGACCTACCTACAGTTCACTCACTTCGTTCGTTTACTGGGTTAGGTCATAAAAAATAAAGGGACTAAGCTTTAACTTAATCCCCTACAATTTATACTAGTTCTATTATAGCCATTTCTGCACCGTCTCCACGACGAGGTCCAGCTTTTAATACTCTAGTGTATCCACCATTTCTCTCTTGATACTTTGGTCCTATTTCATCAAATAGTTTTTTCACTACATCTTCATCATATACATAAGCTAAAACTTGACGTCTAGCATGTAAATCTCCTCTTTTTGCTAAGGTTATCATTTTATCTGCCATTCTTTTTGTTTCCTTAGCTCTAGTAACTGTTGTCTCTATTCTTCCGCTCCTCAACAAGGATGTTACTAGGTTTCTAAGCATTGCTTTTCTTTGATCTGTAGGGCGACCAAGCTTTCTTAAAGTTGTCATATTTATCCCTCCTTCATGCCTTGTTACTCGTCAGATTTCTTTAGGCCTAATCCTAATTCAGCAAGTTTTCTTTGTACTTCCTCAAGGGATTTCTTACCAAGATTTCTTACTTTCATCATATCTTCTTCAGTTTTCTGAGTTAATTCTTCTACTGTATTTATAGCTGCTCTCTTCAAACAGTTATAACTACGTACTGAAAGATCTAACTCTTCTACTGTCATTTCAAGGACTTTTTCTTTCTTGTCCTCTTCTTTTTCTACCATTATTTCTACTTCACTAACATGTTCAGTTAGCCCGATAAAAAGATTTAAGTGCTCTGTAAGTATTTTTGCTCCTAATGATGTAGCTTCATCAGGATCCATTGTTCCGTTTGTCCATACTTCTAGAATCAATCTATCATAGTCAGTAACCTGACCTACTCTTGTATTCTCCACTGAAAAGTTGACCTTTTTCACCGGGGTAAATGCGGAGTCAACTGGTATAACGCCTACCGGTTGCCCTTCCTTCTTATTTCTCTCGGCTACTACATAACCTCTACCCTTTACTAGTTCAAGTTCCATGTATAGATTACCATCTTCATTTACGGTAGCAATGTGGTGATCTTTATTGATGATTTCCACATCTGGACCTGTAATAATATCGCCTGCTGTTACAACCTGAGATCCTTGTGCCTCTATTCTTAGAGTTACTGGCTCATCTGTATATATTCTTGCAGAAAGGCCTTTTATATTTAATATTATTTCCGGTACATCTTCTAGTACACCTGGTATAGTCGAAAATTCATGTAGTACTCCTTGAATTTTTATGGAAGAGACTGCTGCACCTGGTAGTGATGACAACAATACTCTTCTAAGTGAATTACCTAAGGTTGTACCGTAACCCCTCTCAAGAGGTTCTACCATAAATTTTCCATAACTCTCATCATCGCTCAACTCTAGAATTTCAATTCTTGGTTTTTCAATTTCTATCATTAACATTAACCCTCCTTAAAATTTGGTTTGTTAAAGTACGAGGGCAACTGATTTTGTTATGAATGTTATTATTTAGAATATAACTCAACGATTAAGTGTTCTTCTACTGGTATATCTATATCTTCCCTTGTTGGCTCAGCTACTATGCTACCCTTTAATTGATCAAGATCTACACTTATCCATTTAACAGTGTTGCCATTGTGATTTGCTATTAAATCCTTAATTTTTTCACTACCTCTAGTTCTTTCTTTTACTTCGATAACATCTCCAACTGAAAGAATTAAAGATGGTATATCTACTTTAGCACCATTAACTAAGAAATGACCATGTGTAACTAATTGTCTAGCTTCTGCTCTTGATGAAGCAAAACCCATTCTGTATACAACATTATCTAATCTTAATTCAAGGATTTTTAATAGGTTTTCACCTGTTATTCCTTTCATCTTATCTGCCATTATGAAATACTTAACCATTTGGGATTCAGAAATTCCGTAGAATCTACGAACTTTTTGTTTTTCTCTAAGTTGCATTCCATATTCTGTTACTTTCTTTCTTGATTGTCCGTGTTGTCCTGGTGCATAATTTCTCTTGTTTATTGCACATTGATCTGTATAACATCTATCTCCTTTAAGGAATAGTTTCATACCTTCTCTACGGCACAGTCTACAAACTGGCCCTGTATATCTTGCCATCTATTTACACCTCCTATTAAACTCTTCTACGTTTTGGTGGTCTACATCCATTATGAGGAATAGGAGTAACATCCTTAATCATATTTACCTCTAATCCTGTTGCTTGTAATGACCTAATTGCTGCTTCTCTTCCAGCTCCTGGTCCCTTAACGTATACTTCTACACTCTTTAATCCGTGTTCCATAGCTTTTTTAGCTGCTTCTTCAGCTGCTTGTTGTGCTGCGAAAGGAGTAGATTTTCTTGAACCTCTAAAACCTAATTGTCCTGCACTAGCCCATGACAATACATTACCTTGTAAGTCTGTTAGTGTAACCATTGTATTGTTAAATGTTGATGAGATATGTGCTTGACCTCTCTCTATATTCTTACGTTCTCTTCTTCTAACACGAGTTACTTTGCCTTTTTTAGCTGCCACTTATTTTCCCTCCTTTACCTACTTCTTCTTAGATACCAATCTCTTAGGACCTTTTCTCGTTCTAGCATTGGTCTTAGTTCTTTGACCTCTTACTGGAAGGCCTCTTCTATGTCTAATTCCTCTATAGCAGTTAATTTCTCTAAGTCTCTTTATATTTAGTGCTATTTCTCTTCTCAAGTCACCTTCTACATGATAACCATCTATAACAGCTCTTAGGCTTGCTACTTCAGATTCTGTTAGGTCTTTTACTCTAGTGTCTGGATTAACTCCAGCCTTTTGTAATATTTCGTTTGCTCTTGGTCTACCAATACCAAAAATGTATGTTAAACCAACTTCAACTCTTTTGTCTCTTGGTAAGTCAACACCTGCTATTCTTGCCATTAATGCTTACACCTCCTAAAATAAATACATTTACAAAACCGTGACATATATAATTAACCTTGTTTTTGTTTATGTCTTGGGTTTTCGCAAATAACCATAACCTTCCCGTGTCTTCTGATTATCTTGCATTTTTCACATATCTTTTTAACTGATGGTCTTACTTTCATTTAATTCCCTCCTATGCTACTTGTTTCGCCAGGTAATTCTGCCTCTAGTCAAATCATAGGGTGACAGTTCAACTGTTACCTTATCTCCAGGAAGTATCCTTATATAATTCATCCTTAATTTTCCAGAAATATGGGCTAATATTTCGTGACCATTTTCTAGTTTCACTTTAAAAATAGCATTAGGTAAAGCATCTACTACCGTACCTTCAACTTCAATAACATCAGATTTAGACATTAGGTTTTCGAACCTCCTGTTCAAACAAATTTAGAAACTCTTATTGAAAGGTTCTA
>JAEWGC010000048.1 GCA_023388495.1 Bacillota bacterium
ATAGTGGTATAGTAGTAAATATGAGAGATATAATTTCCTTAAATAATGACGGAACTATAAGACAAGAAGTAAATATTGTACCTGATATAGAAGTAGATGCTGCCATAGGAACAACATATGAAAGAGATAAGGCAATTCAATATATAATTAACAATTAATCGAATAGAAGAGTATATAAGATAAAGAGGTTATCATGGCGATAACCTTTTTATCTTATTGTTGTAAAAAAGACTTCGTTTCAATTTCCTTCTCTAAACTATGCACATCTTCAACTTTTCTAGCTAATTTATATAAACTAAGGCATATTTCATAAGATTTACGAGACTCTTCATAATCTCCTATCTTAAAAAGCAACCTTGACTTTTGATGCAGCAACTCTGGAAGAAAACGCATATAGCTCTCCTTTAAAGATAATTCAATACCTTTGTTAATATAGTTTAAGGCTTTATCATATTGTCCTTTATCCATGAAAATGACTCCAAGGTTATTGGTAATACCCTGATAAAGTTTTTTCTGAAAATCTAAGGACCGATACATGGGGAAGGGGGAATTGTAAATTTGATTATCTAACACATGAAATAGATCCTCGAATAGTTGATGACTTTTATGTTTCTCATCTAATCGACTATAGTTGATAGCCATGAGATTAATCATAGTTAATCCTACATTGGAATATATTTTGTCCTTTATGGTATTTAGATTAAAATCTAAATCTTCAACAGTCAAGCCTTTCAAACAATAATCATTTGAACTGATATAATCCTTATCTAGACGTGCACTGCATAGGGCTTTGCCATAAAATATGTACTGTAGATTCTCACCTTTCTGAAACTCAGCCATATTTTCTATTTCTTGTATTAACTGTCTTATACTATTGTGGTCTTGCATTACGATCAGTTTTTCAAGTTTGTCTTTATATCTGTGTGCCAAAAAAGAGCCTGTACAAAACTGGATTCTATAATACTCTTGTAAATCCAAATTTAATTTTATGGATAGATGGTGAAGGACATGTAAAGAAGGATCATTATCACCCTTTTCAATCCGAATTAATTGACGAGTGCTACAAACTCCTTTAGCTAGATCTTCAATAGAAATATTATTTGAAGTTCTGATATGCTTTAAAAATTCTCCAAAATGATTGTAATTCATACATATAGACCCCCTGACTATAGATTATGACGTAAGTATCACTACAAAAAATGAGAATATGATGATAGAATTAGATTATGAGATAGAAGCACTAAAATTACAGACAAAGTCAATAAAAATAATTAGTAGATAGCATATCTATTATACATTAAGGAGAACAGTAATGATAAGTATGAAAAAAATTTTTTTATTGGTTTGTGCAGGAATTTTAATTTCATTGATTCCAACGGCTTGCAACCAATTACCAGAAAAAGCCTATGATGAAATAGACTATGAACAGTTTATTTCTGATGTACAAGAGGAGAGAAAATCACTTGTTGTAGGTGAGATTCCTATAGAAGAAATTGAAAAATGGAAGCCAACCCACACTATTAGAAGGGAAATTGGAAAAGACGAGTACATTTTATTAACACAGCCTAAAGAAAAGGAATCAAGATATCAATATACCAAAGAAGAGATTCATCAAGATGTGGACATAATGTTTGATTTGTTTGAAAACTTTTATGGGGCTTATAAATTATTTGGTGGAGCCGAAAGATTTGACCAGGTAAAGGATAATATACAAGAACGAATAGATTCAGATATGTCCATTCGTCAAATGACGAATATAATCGTAGATGAACTGAGTGTTTTTCCTGATGGACATATGGGTTTTAATGGGAAGTTAGTATATCCAAGGCAGAAAACCTATATGGCAAAAGATTTTTATATCAAAAAAAGTGGAGATGATTTATTCATAGAGGATGATAATGGTATCTTTCAAATCCTCCACCCAGAAGAATGGGCTGATTATATTAAACCAACGATTGATGATGAAGGAAAGTTAGCTTATACTTTTATTAAAAGAATAAGCAGTAAAGAAAAACTGAATACATCAGACCAAATCAAGATATTAGATCATGAAGGGCAAGAAGATGTAAAAACATTCCAGTGGAAAAATCTAAAATCAAGTATGCCAAAAGCACAGCTAATTTTAAGTGAAAAAATAGAAGATGGGATTTTAATCCAAAAAATATCCAGTTGTCGTGATAACGAACGTCCTATTGGTGAATTGGAAAAAGAATTTGCATCTTATGGTGAAAAGGCTTTTGAAAGACCTAGCATGATTTTGGATTTGAGAGGAAACAGCGGAGGTTATAGTGGACCTCCCAAGATGTGGTCTAAGCCATTTTTAGGAGGCAATACTACTTCAAAGAGGGTAGTAGGAGGAATTTTCAATCAGCTATATAAGTTTTACCCTAATACTAGAGATGACCTTGATGAAGAATTCTTGGATAAGTATTTAGATGGTAATTGGAGATCAGATAGTGGGGAAGGACAATGGGTAGAAAATGATAATTGGATTCTGATTTTATCAGATGATGGGGTTGCATCTGCAGCAGAAGAATTTATTTTACTTCTACGTCAGATGGATTCCTCTATTATAATTGGAACTCCTAGTCGTGGATGTAATATGACTGGTGAAAATTTAACTTACTATCTCCCTAATACTGGAACATCGATTTATTTTGGATTTATACTAACTTTTACAGAGAAGATTGGTGATGATAGTACAAACTCTATTGAGCCAGACCTATGGGTGGATCCAGAAGAGGCGGAAGAAAAAGCTATTTTATTTATGAAATATTATCAAATAGGACAGGGGGAATAAGATATTTTTAATTATTCAAGGACTAGAAGAATTAGTAGACGAAAAGCTAAATGAAGAATTGAGAACAAACTATGATTACTATAGTATAGAGAATGTAACTATTAATTCAGTAGGATTCAATGGTGAAGTATAACTTGTAGATAATAATGTAGTATATTTGGCTGAAAATTTTGCAGGATTCTGTAAAGATAGTGGCTTTGCAACAGTAGTTGGAGAAACAACTTCAGGACTTAATTTCAACTTTGACAATATACTATTTTCTTTACCTAATAGTGGTATAGTAGTAAATATGAGAGATATAATTTCCTTAAATAATG
>JAEWGC010000035.1 GCA_023388495.1 Bacillota bacterium
ATTTCTTAAAACTTCTTTTCTTGCTGTTGACATAAAAATGCTCCTTTCTGGTTTTAATCTTATTTTGATTCTTGCCAGAAAAGAGCATTTATTTTCACTTAAGCACAGATTTAATTACAGTCCCAAACTTGGGCTGGCATGAAAACCAGCCCACAAAAAAATCAGTGGTATATACCACTGATTTTACTTTATGTAACCGTGCACCCAGTGTTGGCAATCCTGTTCCAAGCGTTACCCAAACAGTTAACTCAGATCAGGCTTCCCCGCGGCACACGAAAAGATTCACTTACCGCTGCTTCCTTCCGGACCTGACGGGGTTCATGAGTTTCCGTTGCGCAGGACCCAATCGTCACTGCCACTTATTTGGGGCAGACCTCACAACAGAGATGCCTAAACTGGGAATTCAATCCTGCTATAGCGGATTGCAGGTTATAGGGCACCGCTACCTCCCCATCTAGCACGGCAAAATTTTCTAATGGCGGAGAGAGAGGGATTCGAACCCTCGAGACGCTTTCACGTCTACCCGCTTTCCAGGCGAGCGCCTTCGACCAACTCAACCATCTCTCCATGATATTATTTATCAATTAATATTATATGCTACAGAAATATATTATACTGGAAACTTTCTAATAAGTCAACCCTTAATCCTAAGAAACATTATAGGCATTTATATCCATGGATTATTAATTTAGTGTAAATATGCCACTTTTCTGTTATAATATATAATATAATTAATATAAATGTAGGTGAAAATATGTATCAAGCTTTATACAGACAATATAGACCAAAGAACTTTGATGAGGTTTTAGGTCAGAAGCATATAACAATTACATTAAGAAATCAAATAGAAAAGGAAAGTATTAGCCATGCCTATCTATTTTCAGGTACTAGGGGTACAGGGAAAACTTCTACGGCTAAGATATTTTCTAGGGCTGTCAATTGCTTAAATCCAACAGAAGGGAATCCTTGCAATGAATGTGAAATCTGTAAGGGAATACTGGATGAAAGCATAATGGATGTTATAGAAATGGACGCAGCCAGCAACAATGGAGTAGATGATATTAGAGATTTAAGGGAAAAGGTAGTATATCCTCCGGCTAGGACAAAATATAAAGTATATATAGTAGACGAGGTTCACATGTTATCAAAGGCTGCATTTAATGCATTATTAAAAACCCTAGAAGAACCTCCAAAACATTTAATATTTATATTGGCTACAACGGAGCCTGAAAAATTACCACAAACTATTCTTTCGAGATGTCAAAGATTTGACTTCAAAAGAGTAACTACAAAGGATATAATAGAGAACATGAGAAACATCTGTAATAATTTAGGATTAGATGTGGAAGATAAAGTATTAAGTTTAATAGCAAGGAATTCCGATGGTGCAATGAGGGATGCCTTGAGCTTACTTGATAAATGCGTATCCTTTATAAATGATAAGATCACTTATTCAGATGCAACTAATATATTAGGAATAGTAAATTCAGATATTATTCTTAATATTATACAAGATATAATAGACAAAAATCTAGAAAGAGTATTACAGTCCATAGATGAAGTTATACAAAATGGTAAAGATATTCATCAGTTCATAAAGGACTTAATAAGCCATTTTAGAAATCTCATGATAATAAAAACATCAAAAAACCCGATGGAATTAATAGATATAGATGAGGAAACATTAGAAAAATATTTGGGTCAAAGTAAGAGCATAAGTATAGACTTTATACTAAAGGGACTAGACATACTAACTGTGGCAGACGAAAAGGCTAAATGGTCTACTCAGCCAAGAGTAATTCTTGAAATGGCAGTTATACAATTGACAAAGCTAGAGGAAGAACTTTCATTGGAAGAAAGGGTTAAGAGGCTTGAGAATGGGATAATACCTCATAAACCTCTAGGAAGAGAATCGGCAAGGGCAGAAAATAAACTTATTGAACCTAAAAGAGAAGAAATACAAAAAGAACAGGTACAAAAAGAGAGTCAATCTATAGAGGGACCACAAGAGGCACAGACTGGAAAGGATATCTTTGTAGATGATGGAATAGAGCTACAGTTTGAAACAATAATCGATAATTGGGAGAAAATACTTCAAGCAATAAAATCTATGAAGGTTAATGTGTTTGCATTGCTTATGGAAGGTGAGCCTATGGAGTTTTCAGGTAATCTTCTCACAATAGGATATAAGGATAATTACGGTATTCATAGGGCAGCCATTAGCACTCCTGTAAATGCAGATGTTGTGAAACAAGGGATCTCAGCATTCTTTAAGAAAAACATAGATGTAAGATTCGTTATGATGGGAAATAAGCCTACAGATAAAAAAGAAAAAAAGGATAATAAAGAAAAAGCCATAAAAGAGGTCATAGACTTCTTTGGAGAAAATATAGTAGAAATAAAATAAGGAAGGAGAATTTAATATGTCAAAACGTGGATTCCCAGGAATGGGCGGAAATATGGGCAATATGATGAAACAAATGCAAAAGATGCAAAAACAAATGGAGGAAATGCAGAAGCAACTTGAAGAAACTGAAGTAGAAGCAGGTGCTGGTGGAGGAGCCGTTTCATGTAAGGTAAACGGAAAGAAAGAAGTGCTTGCAATTACAATAGATGAATCTGTTGTAGATCCAGAAGATGTAGAAATGCTACAAGATTTAGTAATGGCTGCTGTAAATGAGGCCCTTAGAAAAGCAGAGGAAATGATGAGTAAGGAAATGAGTAAACTTACTGGAGGAATGAACATTCCAGGATTGTTCTAATAGAAAGGGTAATATTATGGACCAGTATGCACTACCAATAGGAAACTTAATAGAGCAGCTATCAAAATTACCGGGAATCGGTAGAAAAACTGCTCAAAGACTTGCATTTTATATATTAGAGATGGAAGAAATAGAAGCAGAAAAACTATCAAAGGCTATAACTAATGCAAAGGAAAAAATAAGACTTTGCAGTATATGTTGCAATTTAACAGATGAGGACCCATGTCATATATGTAGAAATGATATGAGGGACAAATCCATAATCTGTGTAGTAGAAGGAGCAAAAGATATTATAGCTATGGAAAAGTCTAAGGAGTATAAGGGTGGATATCATGTACTCCATGGAGTAATATCACCAATGGATAATGTTGGTCCAGATGATATAAGAGTGAAAGAATTACTAGATAGATTATCAGATGGAGTAGTAAAAGAAATAGTATTAGCTACTAATCCAACAGTAGAAGGAGAGGCTACAGCTCTTTATATATCAAGACTTATAAAGCCTTTAGGAATAAAGGTAACAAGAATAGCCCACGGCATTCCAGTAGGTGGAGACCTTGAGTATTTTGATGAAGTAACCTTAGCTAAGGCTATGGATAATAGAAGAGAGATATAATCTTTAAAAGCAGGAGAGAGTATGGAATAAAATCCAAGAAATCTCCTGCTTTTTTATATCCCTTTTTCTTTCCAGGCTCTCTTCAATTCCTTGAAATTACTACGATTTGATTTCCTTATTTTCTTATCCCTTCCTGCCTGAATCCTGCTTTCTCTTGAAGAATTTGGTTTGTTTAGATAGAATATGAAATAAGGAAATTAATGGTTTTAGATATTAAAACAATCGATTAATTAGGTAGGTGAAAATTATGAGAAGAAAAGACAGAGAAATGAGTGCAGAGTTTGGAATTCAAATCATAGATAAGTCGAGATATGGAGTTCTTTCCGTGGTAGATGAAGATAATGAACCCTATGGAATTCCGCTTTCAATTGTTAGGGATGAAAACACCTTATACTTTCACTCTGCAATGGATGGGAAAAAGGTAAAGACATTTGAGAAAAGCCCTGATGCTAGTGTGGTTTTTGTAGGAGAAGTAAAAGTACCAGAAAATTATACGAAAGAAGAATTAGATGAAATAGTAAAGTATGAATCTAAGACAGTATTACTTATTAGCAGTGTTTTTACGACTGAATATGAATCAGCGGTTGTAAAAGGTAAAGTAAAATTAGTAGAAGATGAAGAAGAAAAGATTAAAGCCATGAAGCTCATATGTGAAAAATACACTTCTACAAAGATGGATTATTTTGACGCAGCCATCAAATCAGGATTAAAAAGAACTAATGTATATAGAATAGAAATGGAAGAAGTTACAGCTAAGAGAAAAAGGTATGATTTAAATGGTGAAGAAATGAAATGGGGTAGAATGGAGTAATATTATGGGGAATTAATTATGATGAAGAAAATTAATACAATAAGCAATAGGGGGCGTTTAAATGGGGTTGTTATCAGATTTCAGCCAATATAACTCCAAAGATAGAGATGCGGATATAAATATCCTATACAGTAGAGGCGAAGTGGATACGCCTAGAAGAATAAAGATAGCTTAGCTATCAATCTTCTTATGAAGCAATTCTATAAGTGGCGAGTGGTTCACACTTAGTGATGTAACAGTAGAAAATAGCGAAGTAAAGATTGTTATATAGTTGGAGGTTCAAATATGTTAAGGAATATGACTGCAATTTATATTGTGTATAAGAATAAGTTTCTGTTACTTTACAGAATTGGTTCAAGGGTAGTTAAACCTTCATGGTGTGGTATAGGTGGTCATTTTGAGAAAGATGAATTAAATAATCCAAAGGCTTGTGTCTTGAGGGAACTTTTTGAGGAAACAGGTATTACAGAAAGCGATATTGGAAGTGTGCAGTTAAAATACATTTCACTCCGTAGGAAGAATAATGAGATTAGGCAAAACTACTACTATTTTACTGAATTGGTAAATACACAAATAGATATTAGTAAATGTAATGAAGGTATATTGGCTTGGGTTGACATGGATGAGGTTTTAGAGAAAGAAATGCCATTTAGTGCTAAAGAATGTTTGAAACATTATTTGTCCATAGGTAGATATGACGATAAACTGTATGCAGGGGTGTCAACTAACAGTGGTGCTAATTTTATTGAATTAAGGGAGTTTTAATTTATACTATATTTCTATAAATGTAATAGATTACTGTGAAATTGATATCGTAAACCTACATTATCATATGCTGATAGAAACAGGGCAAGTTTTTGTTATAGACCTAACAAAAACAGGAGATATTATGGAGTAAGATCCATGAAATCTCCTACTTTTTTTGATAGATATTACTTTTATATTGAAACTATGAGATTTGACTTCCTAAATTTTTTCTAATATAATTATCTAAAATTACATAAATAAATTAATAAAATCTATCCTTTAAATATTTAGATGGATTTTTTATTTTGAAGGGATTTGAAACATTGAAAAACGATATAAAAGAAAATTATATTTTTTCTAGAAAAACTCTTATTTATCTCATTATGCCCCTTATAGTTGAGCAGTTTCTGGCAGTGGCTGTTGGTATGGCAGATACAATAATGGTTGCTAGTGTTGGAGAAAGTGGAGTATCAGCTGTATCTTTGGTGGATTCAGTAAATATTTTGCTCATAAATATATTTGCAGCATTGGCAACAGGTGGAGCTGTGGTTGCAGGACAGTACATAGGAAGAAATCAGAAAGAAAGAGCCTCTCAGGCAGGAGAACAGCTCATAATATTTGTAACCCTTATTTCAATAGTTATAATGGCATTGATGTATGCTGGTAGAAGTTTTATATTAAATGTGGTATTTGGGTCAATAGAGCCAGTAGTTGCAGAATATGCCAATACCTATATGATGATTGTATTTGCCAGCATTCCATTTATAGCAGTTTATAACAGTGGAGCTGCCTTATTCAGGGCTATGGGAAATTCTCAAATTACTATGAAAACCTCTTTAATAATGAATACCATCAATGTAGTAGGAAATGCAATATTAATATATGGATTTCGTATGGGGGTTGAGGGAGTTGCTATTCCCACACTTTTATCTAGGGCTGTTGCTGCCATAATTATAGTTTTGTTACTTAGGGATGAAAGTCTTCTTATTCATATAAGTAGGCCTTTCAAATATCAATTTGATGGAAAAATGATTAAGAATATACTTCAAATAGGGATACCAAATGGCATAGAAAATAGTATGTTTCAACTAGGAAAAATAGTGCTATTAAGTGTTGTATCAGGCTTTGGAACTGCAGCTATTACAGCAAATGCAGTTGCAAATACTGTTACGGCATTTCAATTTCTCCCCGGTGCTGCCATAGGACTAGGTTTAGTTACTGTAGTTAGTCAATGTGTTGGAGCTAGAGATTATGATCAGGCAAGATATTATACAAGGATACTTCATAAATATGCCTATATTGCTTTAGTTTTTGTAAATGGAATTATAATACTAACATCCTCATTTATATTGAAGATGTATAATTTATCACCAGAAACAGCGGTACTTGCTAGAAAGATAATAATATTCTATGGGATAAATGCCTCCTTAGTATGGCCCTTAGGTTTCACCCTTCCAAATACACTAAGAGCTGCAAAAGATGTACGATATGCAATGATAATAAGCGTAGGTTCCATGTGGATAACAAGGATTGGACTGGGTATACTTTTTGCTAAATATTTAGGATTTGGGATGTTTGGTGTCTGGATAGCTATGATTTGTGACTGGTATGTAAGAGCTGGATTTTTTATCCACAGGTATAGAGGAATTAAATGGGAAGGAAAAGCTGAGGCTGTCTTAAAATGATTTTAAATAATTATTTTGAGGTAGCTTCTTTTATTTTTGGTTAGTCCTACCCGCCCCTTACCAAATTATGGACAAATTGGTGTAATGAGGTTGGAACAAATCGTGCGATTTTATGATAATATGTAAACATTACAAAAAGGTTACAACTTAATTTCTATCACTATATTTTCTAGAAAGGTGGGGAACTAATGATAAAAGGACTTAAAAAAATTAGTTTAGTTTTAATGTTTGTGATTATTGCTATTACTGTAAATCCACAAAATACATATGGTAGTTTAGTATTATCCCAAAGTAAAATGAATATCCCAAGTGACTGGGCAAAGGCAGAGATTGATAGGGCTAAGGAAAAAGGTCTTATTCCAGAAAAGGTTCAAGGAGATTATAGAAGCAATATTACACGAGAAGAGTTTAGTGAGCTTGCTGTAGTATTATATGAGGCTTTAAGTGGAAAAGAAGTTATGCTACAAGGAGAGAATCCATTTATTGATACACAAAATCCAAATATTATATTAGCAAATAAATTAGGAATCGTGGCAGGTAAAGGAGATGGTATATTTGCCCCCTATGAAAATATAACTAGAGAACAAGTAGGTGTAATTATATACCGCACATTGCAAGCGGCAAAGCCAAGATATAAATATCCAGACTTTGAGTACATATTCAGAGACTATAACATGATTTCTTCATGGGCAAGAAAATCTGTAGGCTATTTATATGGTATAGAAGTTATATCTGGGGTTGGAGATGATAGCTTTAATCCTAAGGGATATACTACCAGAGAAGAAGCAATAGTTCTTGCGAAAAGAATGTATGACAAGGTTATAGCAACAGAAAGGGCTTCAAAAAATACCATAACTGTATCAAGAAGTAGTACAAGCAGACAAGATAGTTTGAGAGTAAAGTTAAATAGTCTTGTAGCCAGTCAGTTGGGTAAGCCCTATAGATGGGGTGCAGCTGGACCGAATAGTTTTGATTGCTCTGGTTTAACACACTACCTTTTTGCGCAACTTGGTATAAATATACCAAGAACGTCAAGGGATCAAATTGGTGTGGGTACTTATGTAGCAAAGAAAGATTTGGAATATGGAGATCTAGTGCTTTTTGCAAGAGATGGAAGGAATATAAATCATGTAGGTATATATGTAGGAGATGGAAAATTTGTACATGCTCCTCAATCAGGTGATGTTGTGAAGATAACAACCCTTATGTCTGGATACTATGCAAATAGCTATTATACAGCAAGAAGAGTTATTTCTAGATAGTTGATTTTATGTTATTTCCAGAGTTAAAGAAGTTATTTAAAAGTAAATCTAATTTTAAATAATAGAAATTAAGTATAAACAAAAAACATCAGAAAATTTTCTGATGTTTTTTGTTTATGTATGAGTATTATGGGCATTTCCAAGGATTTTTTTAGAAAAATGATGTATAATTAGAACTAAAGGGTTATAATTTAAATGTTTTATTATAGATGACTAGCTAGGAGGAAGTGGGATGCCTAAGATTGCAATAATTGTCCCTGGAAATTTAGTTGACACCGCAAGGATGGCTGCAGATGAAATAAAAGAGGATATAACAATTTTAGAGGGCTCTATGTCAAAGGGAGTGGAGATGGCCGCTGAGTTAGAGAGGAAAGGATATGAGGTTTTCATAACTAGGGGAGGCACTGAACTATTAATTGAGAAAAGCGATATAAAAGTTCCTATTGTTTCACTCTCATTCACTCCTATGGATATATTAAAGGCTGTAAAGGAAGCTGAAAAAATAAGTAATAGAATAGCGATCATTGCTTTCGAAAATATACTTCCTGCAATTGAAAGCTATGAGGAAATAGCAGAAATAAAACTTGAGAAGTATTTAGTTAGTGATGAAGAGGAAGTAGCAGAGAAGATGGCAGATATAGTGCGAAAGGACATAAAAGTCGTCATAGGAGGAGGAATTATAAGTCAATTCGCAGAAAGGTATGGAGTTGTTCCTGTTGTCATCAGCACTGGTAGAGAGGTTTTTATAAATGCAATTATTGAAGCAAAGAGGATGGCCTTAGCCACAAGACGAGAAAAGGAACAGGGAGAGAAATTTAAGGCAATTATTGAGCACACCTATAATGGAATTATTTCTGTAGATTCAAAAGGAAATATTAAAACATTTAATCCAGCAGCAGAAAGATTGCTAAATTTTAAAAGTATAGATGTGGCTGATAAGAATATTAATGAAGTTCTACCTGAGATTGAAATAAATGATACATTAAACCAAGGAATAGAAGAAATGGATGTTATAAGGAATATAAATGGAAACAAGTTCATGTTTTCAAATATTCCTATTAAAGTAGAAAATCAAGTTGTAGGGGCTATATCCTTCTTTCATGATATAAAAAAGATTCAGCAGATGGAGGAGAAAATTAGACGAGAGGTAGTAGAGGCAGGGCATTATGCTAAATATACCTTTGATGATGTAATAGGTAAGAGTGAAGAAATTAAAGAATTAATAAGAATATCTAAGGAGTATGCACGAGTAGATTCTACTATATTAATCCAGGGTGAAACTGGAACTGGAAAGGAAGTTATAGCTCAAAGCATTCATAATTACAGTTTAAGAGCTATGGGACCCTTTGTTGCAGTAAACTGTGCAGCTCTTCCAGAAAGCCTTCTTGAATCTGAACTTTTTGGTTATGTTGCAGGATCTTTTACTGGGGCAGATAAAAGAGGGAAAAAAGGTTTTTTTGAACTTGCTCATGGAGGAACTATTTTTCTTGATGAAATATCAGAAATGAATCCTCTCTTGCAGGGAAGACTGCTAAGAGTTCTTCAAGAAAAACAGATAATGAGGATTGGAGATAACAAGCTTATGCCTGTCGATGTAAGGATAATAGCTGCAACAAATAGAAAGCTTGAACAACATGTAAAAGAAGGAAAGTTTCGGGAAGACTTATACTATAGATTAAATATATTGAAACTAAATCTTATACCGCTAAGGGAAAGGAAGGAAGACATTTCATATTTAATTAATGAATTTATAAAGGTATTTTCTCGAAAGCTTGGTAAGGAAAGGGTAGTTTTAAGTTCAAGGGCATTAGAATATTTATGTTGTTATGAGTGGCCGGGAAATGTGCGAGAAATCAAAAATTTTGCGGAGCGTATAGTGGTTATATCCAAGAAAATTTGTGTAGAATTAGAAGATATAAGAACTATGTTTCCAGATGTTGAAGCTCATAGTGATAAACTATATGGGGATTTTTTGAGTATAGATAATAGTATGAGAATGGATATATATAATGAATTAAAGAAGAACTCTGGTAATATATCAGAAACAGCTAAGATGCTAGGGATTTCAAGAACTACCTTATGGAGAAGAATGAAAAAATATAATATAAAAGTTGACAAATAAACAAAAAACACATTGTTGAAACGTTATGAAACTTATTGAGACTTATCGAAACAATATGAAACTAAAGTCAAACATTTTGAACTTGGAGTATAAAAATATATAGATAAATACAGTGTTTAAAGCATGCCAGGACCTTGGCATGCTTTTTGCTATATATACAATTGTGAAATAATAATCAGAATATCTATCATAAGAGGGGGGAATTTTTAAGATTAAAGAGACTGTACAAGTCGGTAAAATACAAAAACAGGAGGTATAGTATGAATTTAGGAGTTATTTCATTAATTGTTATTGTTTTAGCTATTGCCATAGGATTTTGGAAAAACATTAATACTGGTTTAGTGTCAATAGCATTTGCACTAATACTTGGTCAATTTTTAGGTGGATTAAAAGCAAATGCTATGATTAAAATGTGGCCAACAAATGTGTTTTTTATGTTAGTTGGAATTACATTGCTATTTAGCATTGCAAAGGCAAATGGAACACTGGAATTATTAGCTAGGAAATGTGTTTATTTTTCTGGGGGTAAAAAAGAAATTATTCCTATAATAATATTTGTATTAGCAGCAATACTAGCAGCAGTAGGACCTGGAAATATATCTATTGCGGCATTACTTGCTCCGATAGCAATGGCAGTTGCAAGTGAAACAGGTATATCCCCTGTTCTTATGGGAGAAATCCTTGTACTAGGAGCTATTGCTGGAGGAGTATCACCAATTGCTCCTAATGGCCTTGTAGGTGTTACGTTTGCACAGGATTTAGGCCTTGATACTGGAATGAGTTCATGGATAGGCCAAATTATATCATCAACTTTATTTGCAGCAGTGGTATACCTAGCACATGGAGGGTTAAAGTTAAGAGGAGAAAGAGTAATTATAGACAAAACTCAAAAATTTGATTCAAAACAAACAATGACACTTTTAGGAATCGCAGCACTTGTAATCAGTGTAATATTCTTTAAGATTAATGTTGGATTTGCTGGATTTTTTATATCTGTTATTTTATTATTGTTACATGCTGCAGACGAGAAGAAAGCAATTGCAGGCATCCCCTGGCCAACGCTTATTCTTATAGGTGGTACTGGAATATTAATAAGTGTAGCGGCAGAACTTGGTGGGATTGAAGTTATGACAGATGCTTTAGCAAAATTAATGGGGCCAAAAACAGCTACTGCAATAATGACGCTAACTGCAGGATTCATGTCATTCTTCTCGTCAGCTTCAGGTGTTGTATTGCCAACACTTATTCCAACTGTTACAGGATTAGCAGAAAGCCTTGGAGGAGCTGTTAGACCAGAAGCTTTAGTTGCAGCAATAGTTGTTGGAGCTCATATGGTTACACCAAGTCCCCTTTCAACAATGGGAGCATTGGCATACGCAGGTGCAACAGACGATATGGATAAGAAACAATTATTTAAAGGATTACTTTTATGGTCCATAGCTGGTACAGTATTTGCGGCAGTTTTAGCACTTATTGGAATCATAGCAAGATAAAAGGAGATATTGTAAAGGATGATAGAAATGAAGGAATATATAGATTTGCGTTCGGATACAGTAACGCAGCCTACTCAGGAGATGAGAGATGCCATGTATAAGGCTATAGTAGGGGACGATATAATGGGTGAGGATCCTACTGTATCAGAACTAGAGTGTTTGTCAGCAGAATTACTTGGTAAGGAAGCGGCATTGTTCTTGACATCAGGAACAATGGCTAATCAAGTAGCTGTTATGGTATATACAAACCGCGGTGAAGAAGTAATAGTAGGGGATACATCTCATATATACAATTTAGAGGTTGGCGCATTGTCGGCGATTAATCAAGTTCAACCAAGGGCAATATCTGTTCCTGATGGAGTATATGATATTGATATTATGGAGGAATTGATTCAAGAAGAGGGTATCCAAAGGGCAAAGACTTCTCTAATATGTATTGAAAATACAAACAATCTTAATGCGGGAATGGTAGTACCGTTGGATAACATAAATGCAGTTTGTGAACTTGGAAATCAGTATAATATTCCTGTTTATATGGACGGGGCTAGAATATTTAATGCAGTAGTTGCATCTGGTATTCCAGCAAAAAAAATTGTAAAAAATGTAGACTCAGTTATGTTTGCATTAACTAAAGGATTAAGTGCGCCATTTGGAGCGATTCTTGCTGGAAGAAAAGAGTTTATTGACAAGGCAAGATGGGTTAAACAACGTATAGGTGGGGGATACAGACAGGCGGGGTTCATAGCTGCCCCTGGAATTGTAGCTTTAAATACAATGATGCCTCAAATTGAAGAGGACCATAAAAATGCTAGAATTCTTGGAAAAGGTATTTCTGAAATAAAGGGAATAGATATTGATATCTCAAGAATTCATACAAATATTGTAACAGGATGTATAAAAAAACTTCCCATAACTATTGAAGATTTTCTTAATAAACTTCTTGAAAAAAGGATAAAGGCTAAGAGAATCTCAAAGACGTCCTTTAGAATGGTAACTCATAGAGGAATAGAAGAAACTCATATAGAATATGTAATAAATATAGTAAGAGAAATTGCAGAAGACTGCTAATGGAGGTGACATAAATGGAAATGAGACAATTTTTACAAATTCCTGGTCCAACAAATGTGCCAGATAGAATACTAAGAAGTCTTTCTAAACCACTTATAAATCACAGGGGACCCGAGTTTGAAAAGCTTATGTCTGAGTGTATAAATGGAGTTAAGAAGATACTAAGAACAAATAACGATATACTAATGTTTCCATCATCAGGAAGTGGTGCGTTAGAATCAGTCATTGTAAACCTATTCTCAGAAGGAGATACAATAGCTGCTGCATCCTTTGGAGTATTCAGCGAAAGAGTAGCAAAGATAGCTGAAAACTTTGGAGTCAATGTTATAAGAATAAGTAAGGCTTGGGGAGAATCAGCAAGGCCTGAGGATATAAGAAAAATACTTGAAGAAGATAGGGAGCAGAAGATAAAGGCTATATGTGTTCCGCAAAATGAAACAACTACAGGTGTAGTGAGCGATATAGAAGGAATTTCCAAGGCAATAAAAGAAAGCAGACATCCTGCATTACTTGTTGTTGATGGAGTTAGCTCAGTTGCGTGTATTCCAATGGAAACAGACCTTTGGGGTGTAGATGTACTTGTAAGTGCTTCGCAAAAAGGTTTTATGCTTCCCCCTGGAATAGGATTTGTAGCCTTAAATAAAAGAGCATGGGAGTATGTTGAAAAATCTACTCTTCCAAAATGGTACTGGGATTATAAGGCGGTAAAGGAAAGAATGGATACTCTTCAATTCCCATATACTCCAGCTACATCAATATTATTTGGACTCAAGGAGTCAGTAGATATTCTTATGGAAGAAGGTATTGAAAATGTCTGGAAAAGACATGCTATAAATGCTCAAGCCATAAGAAATGGTGTTGAGGCCTTAGGTCTTAATATTTTAAGTAGTAAAGAAGATGCTTCAGATACAGTTACAGCAATAAACATGCCTGAAAACATAAAATATAAGGAGTTGGCAGAACTTCTTAGAGAAAAATATGGTGTAGTAATAGGAGGAGGTCTAGGACAGCTTCAAGGGAAAATATTTAGAATTGGTCATCTAGGAGCTCTCCATATGGCAGATGTTCATGCTATTATGGGGGCAGTAGAAATGGCGCTTTACGAACTAGGGCATAAGTTAGAGCTAGGATCTGTAGGGAAAGCTGTATCAGAAACATATTTAGGTATTAGAAAATAAACTTTGAATAAATACTAGGGGCTTAAAGGTCCCTAGTATTTTATTTTAACAGATAATAGGAAGGTTCTATTTTGTATTTTGTAATCTAAAGATTTTCATCAATTAGCTTCCAAAAATGCTATATTAAATACCTTTTTAGAAGCCTTTTAATATAATAATCCATTAAGATAGTCAAAAACAATTGCATAAAAAATATCGCAGAATTAAAGAATATGAAAAACAAAAGAACTCCCTATATTTACAACAATAAATGTAAATGATATAATGTTCTTTATTAGAACAAACGCTAATCTTCTAATCCTAAAAGCCAATTTACACTCACATTTAGCACTTGAGATAAAGCTATTAGTTCAATATCGGTAATAATTCTTTTTCGTTGTTCTAATTTAGAGATACTTGCCCTATCAATATAAACAGCTAGTGTTTCGAGTTTTACTGATAATTCTTTTTGAGTCATATTATTTTTTACTCTTGCAATTTTTACTCTAAAACCTGCGACATTACGTTCCTCGGAATCTAGTACCAATCTCATAATAAATCACCTTCTGTTCTTTATTGGAACAATTGTATTTTATCCGAACTTATAAAAAAACATGTTCTAATAAGGAACACATAATAAATTTGGAGGAAGATGATAATGTATAAGAGAAATTTTGATACTAATAATATAATCCAGATTATAATTAATCAAGAATATAAAATTGAATATAGTAATATTAGTGATGAAGAATCCTATGATTACCTTAAGAAGCTGAATATCATAGAGAAATTACCTGTACATTTAACAGTTAAATATGATTTAGAGAATTACTTCATATGTATTGATAGATTTTATATTTTTGGAGAAATTTATTACATAGTTATGATTGGTCTAAAGTCTTTCAAATGTTATAGTTGTAATAAGATGTTAATAGATAATGTTACAGGTTTATACAATAGAAATTATTGGGAGCAGATTAATGGTAAAATTCAATATAATCTTCCCTTTGAAAATCTTTCTTTAATATTAATAGATATAGATAATCTAAAAAAAATTAATGATAATTACGGGCATTTAGAAGGAGATAAGGCTATTAAAGTTGTTGGACAAGCCATTCAAAGGAGCATAAGAAAAGAAGATATAGGCATACGTTATGGTGGAGATGAATTCATAATTTTGATATTTAATAAAGATAAAAGTATTATAAATGAAGTGATTAAGAAGATTCGAAGGAAAATCTATGAAAAGACAATAGAAGGTAATATAAATATTCAAATTAGTGTAGGAACAGCTTCGCATGATCATTCTTGCAATATAGAAGATATTATGGAAGCTGCAGACGAAGAGTTATATAAAGAGAAGAAAATGAAGAAAAGAGAGAAGTTGCATAAAGAAAAGGATACTTTAGAAGCCTTAAGAATGCAGATTGAAGTAGTGATAGATGAGTTAAATACAAAAGTCATTCAAAATAATAGAGTAATTAGTAATGAAGAAATAGTGAAACTAAGTCAAAAATTAGATAATTTGGTTGTTAGATATCTAAAAGATTCATATTAAATAAGAGCTTTACCTCAACGGTAGTTAAAGATTGATAGGGGTTTATGCTGATGATATAATATTTATACTATGTTAATAAAAATTAATACAAAGAAAATGAAAGAACGATAAAAAGAAAATATTTAAGATATAATATAAAGGTGAGGATATATGAATATTAAATACTTGAAGATGAAGCATATAGATGTTTCTTCTATGATTTTTTCAGGTCTCCTATATTTAGGGCTAGGAATTTTATTTTTGACTCAAAAGCATACTCTTATATTTGCTGTAAAAAAACTCTTAAACTTGCTAGTGATACTTTTCATTATTATAGCAATTTTTCAGCTTATAGGTTTTGCACCTTTAAGAAAAAGGCGACTTACGGCAATAGCAAGACTATTTGGTTTTTTCGCCAATTTAGCAATGGCTTTAATTACTTACCTTGAGCCTCAAAAGGTGATTTCGATTCTTCCTGTGGCCTTTGGGATATATGCTTTTATTAGTGGAATTATTAGATTCCTAATTTATTTACAATATAGAAGAAATCAAGTGCCAAGAAGATTTTTTATTGTAATAGGTGCGTTTTTTTTAGTTTTTCTTGGTATAATGATGGTGTCTAAGCCTTTATCCTATCTTTTACCTCTTTCAAATTTAATAGGAATATTTTTTATATTTTATGGAATTACCTTCCTTGTTGATGGATTAGTAGAAGGGCTACCAATAGAAACAAAGAACTCTTTTAAAAGAAGAGTTAGAATAAGTCTTCCAGTTTTCATGGTGGCCCTTATTCCCCATAAGGTTTTAATGCAGATAAATAGGGCGTTTGAAACAGAAAGATTAAATGAAGAGGATTTAGTTTCTTTTAAGGAAAATACCCCCAGTGACTTAGAGGTCTTTATTCATGTGGCAGAAAAAGGAACTTATGCCTTTGGACATGTTGATATTTGGTTTGAGGGCAAGGTTATGACCTATGGATGTTATGATGAATCTACCTTTAAGCTAGGTGGAATTATTTCAGATGGAGTTTTAGTAGAAGTATATGATAAGGAAAAGTATATAGCTTTTTCCCAAGATTATTTAGGAAAGACTCTTTTTGGTTTTGGACTTAAGCTTACTACAGAACAAAAAATAAGAGTTAGAGAAAAAATAAAAGAAATTCATCAAAACTTATATGAGTGGAAGCCAAAAATCAAAATAGATGAGGAAAGAGGTATAAAACCAGAAAAACCCTATAAAGATTATTCTAGTATATTATATAAGAATCTAAAGGGAAAGTTTTATAAATTTAAAAAAGGACCCTTTAAAACATATTTTGCTATGAATACAAACTGTGTTCTTCTAGCAGATACCATAGTAGGTGAAGCAGGAATAGATTTAGTGAAAATCCAAGGCATAATATCTCCAGGAGCATATTTTGAATATTTTAATAGAGAATTTATGAGAAGAAATAGTTTTGTAGTATCAAGAACAATTTACTATGATGTAGCGGGTCAGCAGAAAGATAACCTAATTGTTTAACCTTATCACTAATATCTAATATAGTTCTTCCCTAGTCCATATGATTGCCAATTTTCCTATTAATACTGTAGGATTTACTATGTTTGGTATAATTTAAATAACATACATATGGAAAAGGAATTATGACAATGATATAATAGTTTCGAATAATACTAAAGTATAAAATATAACAATAAAAATTACATGTTTATATAGATGAAGTATAGGCATAAAGGAGATTTCACTTATGAAAGGTAAATATAGAATAACTACATTTTTAATAATGGGGATAATATGTATAGTAGTAGTTTTCTCTTATTTAATTTCATATGAAAAAATAGAGAATATATATGGTAAACAAACTTATGAGGTCATTTTTGATTTAAAGAAATCCTTTATCAAAGATACTGTAAACAATTTAATCTCTGAAATAGATGCAAAAAGGCAAATAAAAGCAAATAATTATAAAAAGAATGTAGATAGAAGATATAAAGAATTGGTAGCACATGCTTATCTTTCTAAGGATGAATTTATTGACTATTTAATAAATCGATTTGAAGGCGAATTAACTCCAGGGTTATGGACTGTTTTTGTATGGAATAATTATGATAATAAAACTATCTATGATCCCAAAAATCTATATGAAGAAAAAATTGATCTTACAGTAGAAAAAATTAAAGATAAAATGGCATCTTATGCTGTTGTAAATCACGAGGATGCAAGTTTAATTTTTGGTGTAAGCAAGGAATATATTGATGAAAATGTTAAATTAGAAGTTATAGAAAAGATTAGAAACTTTAAATTTTATAATGATTCCTATATTTGGATAAATGAAGTTATAAACTATGATGGCGGGAAGGATTATGCTATTAGACGTGTTCATCCTAACTTGCCTGAAACTGAAGGTATCTATCTTTCTACAGATATGACAGATGTAGAGGGGAACCTTCCATACTTAGAAGAACTTGAAGGTGTCAATAAAAATGGGGAGATATTTTTTACTTATTTTTTTAAAAAGTTAAATAGTGATACAGTTTCTGAAAAACTGACCTATGCAAAACTATATAAGGATTATGATTGGATTATTGCCATGGGAGCTCATTTAGATGATATGCACGCTTCTATAGATAAAGCTAATAGAGAGAGTAAAGAGTTAACCACAGAATTTACTATAAAATTGATCTTATATCTAATTGCTACCTTAATATTTTTCTTTATTTTATTGACTTTGTTGGAAAAGCGAAACTTTATAGCATCTACGAGATTGTTAGAATCTGAAGTTAATCAAGATTCTCTTACAAAGGCATTTAGTAGGAGATGTGGTACAAAGGAGCTTATAACTTCATTTAAGCAACATAAGATGAGTGGGCAAGGTCCTGCCATTATGATTTTTGATATTGACAATTTTAAAACTATTAACGATAAATATGGACATGATTTTGGGGATCAAGTATTAATTGAAATTGTACAAGCAGTAAACACTATGATTAGAAGTTCTGATAAAATAATTCGTTGGGGTGGAGATGAATTTGTAGGTATTTTTTATGGGCTAAAGGAAGAACATGTACTAGAATTAGGACAAAAAATATTATCATCTGCAACAACCATAAAATTATTGAAGGATAAGGAAGTCATTAGCCCTACGATTTCAATAGGATTCTCATACTTTAAGGAGTATGATGAAGATTTTAATGCTGCTTTAAAACGAGCAGATGAAGCTTTATATAAGTCAAAGATTGAAGGGAAAAATAGAGTTAATATGATAATTTAATTCCTCATTACTGGGTATATTATATATACTAAAGTAATGAGGGTGATTTTATGTCGAAGTATCATGAGAAACCAAATATATTCGTTAACCAAATAAGATTAAAAGTGGCAGATATAGAGAGATCTATAGAATTTTACACTAAAATAATGGGTTTTAATATACTAAATAGGGAAGGTAAAGAAGTCATATTAACAGCAGATAGGATTAATCCTATAATCACAATAGTAGAGCCTGAAAATGTCGTGCCAAAGCTACCTAGAAGGACTGGGCTTTATCACTTTGCCCTTCTCTTACCAAGTAGATTTCATTTAGGATTATTTTTAAAACATATAAGAGAAGAAGGATATCCTATAATTGGTGGTTCTAATCATGGGGTCAGTGAAGCAATATATCTAGAAGATCCTGATGAGAATGGAATAGAGGTCTATAGAGATATAGATAGCAGAGAATGGAAACGCAATGGAAATCAGATAAATATGGTGACAGATCCTTTAGATTATAATGGCATTGTAGCGGAAACTGGTGGGGAAAAATGGGATGGAATACCTAAAGAAACTATAATAGGGCATATCCATTTGCATGTAGGAGATTTAGATGAGGCTAAAAGATTTTATTGTGATGGACTAGGATTTGATTTGGTGATGAAAATGGCCAATTCAGCCTTATTTATTTCATCAGTAGGATATCATCACCATATAGGATTAAATATTTGGAATGGAAGAAATGCAGAGCCTCTTCCAGACAATTCTGTAGGGATGAAGTATTTTACTATTATATTTCCAGATGTAGATACAAGAAAAAATACAATAAATAATTTAAGGGATTTAGATTATGATGTAATAGAAGATAATGATATTTTTGTAAGGGATCCATCTAATAATTTAATAAAATTGATAGTATAAAAATAAATGGCACATTTCTTGCTTGTATAAATGATTAATAAATTTATATTATAAGGAGGAAGTGTGTAATGAGATTATTAAATAAGGTAGCAATAATTACAGGTGGAGGAAGAGGCATAGGTGAGGCAACTGCCAAGAAGTTTGTTCAGGAAGGTGCAAAGGTTGTTATAGCTGATATTAATGGTGAAGATATAGATAGAACAGTAAATGAACTTATTTCCATGGGCGGAGAAGCTATGGGTATTGTTGTAGATGTTACGAACAGCGAGAGTGTTAATAATATGGTTAATAGTACTGTAGAGAAATATGGCAAACTAGATATCTTAGTAAATAATGCTGGAATTACTATGGATGCTACTTTACTGAAAATGACAGAAGATCAATGGGATAAGGTTATTGATGTAAACCTAAAGGGAGTATATATCTGTGGCCAGGCAGCAGCTAAGGTAATGGTTGAGCAAGGTAGTGGAGTCATACTAAATGCTTCATCAGTAGTAGGCATATATGGAAACTTTGGGCAAACAAACTATGCTGCTACAAAGTGGGGAGTAATAGGTATGACTAAGACTTGGGCTAAGGAACTAGGGAAAAAAGGAATTAGATCCAATGCCGTAGCACCTGGATTTATCTCTACTCCAATGGTTAAAAAAATGCCTGAGAATGTAATTGAAATGATGAAAGGTAAGGCACCATTAGGTAGATTAGGAGAGCCAGAAGATATTGCAAATGCATATGCCTTCTTAGCATCAGATGAAGCTAAGTTTATCACAGGTGCTGTACTAGAAGTTACAGGTGGAGTAGTTCTTTAATGTTATTATTTTTAGCTATTACCTTATGGGTAATAGCTTTAATTTTTAAAACAAATACATATCTATATAATACTATGTTAGAATAATGATATATACTTTTAGATTGAGCGTATTTGGAGGTGAATTTATGGATGAAAGACATGAAAATTCTATGATTCTAGATGAAGATACAATATTAACTGAATATCTAGTTTCCATGTTGCATAAAATATTTGACCCCCTTCCCGTGCCTCTAATTCTATTGGACAAGGATAGTAGGATTAGGATGATAAACCAAGTGTTTGCGGATTTCCTAGGTTTTCCTAAGGAAGAGATAATAGGCAAACCAGTACTTGAGGTAGATAAGTACACTAGATTTCCCTATGTGCTTAAGTCCAAAAAGGCTGAAATAGCATGGAAGCATACATTTGAAAATGGGCATACTGCAATAGTTCATAGGATTCCTGTTTTAGATGAAAGTGGAGAATTAAAGTATGCAGTAGGTATGGTACTTTTTGAAGATTTAGAGCAGTTTAGAGATATTATTACAAAGAATAAGCTTTTGGAAACAGAAATTCATATGTATAAAAATCAATTAAAGGAAATGTATGGAGCCAAATATTCTTGGGATACCATAATCGGAAATAGTGAAAAGATGTCTCAGGCAAAGTTCATAGGAAAACGTGCTTCTAGCTCAATTTCCAATGTATTGATTTTAGGAGAGTCAGGTACTGGAAAAGAATTATTTGCCCATGCAATCCATAATGATAGTGCTAGAAGCTTCTCGCCTTTTGTTAAAATAAATAGTGCTGCTATACCGTCAGAACTGCTGGAATCAGAGCTTTTTGGATATGATGAAGGAGCCTTCACTGGTGCCAAAAAGGGTGGAAAGGTTGGAAAGTTCGAGTTAGCTAATGGAGGAAGTATATTTTTAGATGAGATAGGGGATATGCCCCTTAAGATGCAGGCTAAACTACTAAGGGTTCTCCAAGAAAAAGAGATTGAAAGAGTTGGAGGAAATAGCATTGTCAAAGTTGATGTTAGGGTTATTGCCGCGACAAATAAAGATTTAAAAAAATTAATTGCTGAAGGCAAGTTTAGAGAAGATCTATATTATAGGCTCAATGTAATGACTATAGAAATACCCCCTTTAAGAGAGAGGCATGGAGATATTGAGGAACTTTCTTATATGCTAATGAAGAAGCTATCTAATCAGCTTGGTAGATATGTGCCCAGCATATCCGATAAAGCTATGGAATGCCTTAATTCACATAACTGGCCAGGAAATGTTAGGGAGCTTGAGAATGTATTGGAACGAGCAATAAACCTTACAGATTCAGATACTATATTACCTGTCCATTTACCAGTCTATTTAACTCAAAGCACGAAAATAGTATCAGATGGACCTGTAAGGCCTTTGAGAGATATAATAGAAGACACTGAAAAGGAAGCTATTTTAAGATGTTTAGAATATACAGAGGGAAATAAACTAAGAACAGCAAAGCTACTGGATATTAGCCGCTCAAGTTTATATGATAAAATGGAAAGATACGGAATTGAATAATTAAAATAAGCTACCCTGATTAGGGTGGCTTATTTTATGCAAAAAAACAAATGTGTCTGTACAAAACATGGACATGTACGAAATTCGAACACAAAAAAACATTAAAAAAGTGTAAAAGATAATAAAGAGCTAATAAATCATAGTATATTATCTTGGCACAGTAGTTGCATATATATTTAAATATATAGAAGTATTAGATGAAGGGAGAATAACATGAGAAAAACGGAAGAAGTTCATAGACAAGATTTATTATTAGCCTTGGCTGATAACCTTCAGGACACTATGCAGCAATTTATATCTGTAATGGAACTAATCTCAGACAACTCCCTTAAGATTAAAGATATGGGAGAAGAAATCAGTAGATTAACCAATGAATTTTTAAATATTTCAAATCAACAAATGGAAATCAATGACTATATTAGTAGATTGGTCATTGATACAAATGATAGGGCAGAGAAATTAAGAGAAAATATAAAACTATTACATGAGGAGGGTCAAAATGATTAAATTAAATTCAATTGAGCTTTCAAATGGAGAAACAATAGGTTATAGAAAAGTAGGGGAAGGTGAAAAGGTATTAATATTAGTTCATGGAAACATGTCCACATCTAAGCACTGGGATACAGTTATGGAAAGTATGCCAAAGGATTATACAACCTATGCCATAGATATGAGAGGATTTGGAGATTCAACTTATAACACTCGAGTCAATTCATTAAGGGATTTTTCAGAGGATCTTAAATTATTTGTTGATGCCCTGGGACTTACAAGGTTTAATTTAGCAGGCTGGTCAACTGGTGGTGGAGTGGTTATGTATTTTGCCATAGACTATCCAGATTATGTTGAAAAACTAATATTAATTGAGTCTGTAGGTATAAAGGGATATCCAATGTTTAAAAAGGATGCCACAGGTCAGCCTATTATAGGGGAATTTTTAAACACTAAAGAAGAAATAGAAAATGACTTAGTGCAAGTAGTACCTATACTAAATGCCTATAGAGATAAAAACAAGGAATTTCTGAGAGCTGTATGGGATGCTGGAATCTATATATTCAATAAGCCATCTGAGGAAAGATATGAAGAATATTTAGATGCCATGCTTACTCAAAGAAATTTAGTAGATATAGATTATTCATTAGTACATTTTAACATTTCAGATGAGCATAACGGAATTATAGAAGGTTCAGGAGAAGTTCACAAGATTAAAGCACCAACCTTAGTTATCCAAGGTAAAAATGATTTGATAGTCCCAATGGACATGGGAGTGGGAATAGCTGAAGGAATAGGAAAAAATGCAAGGTTAGAGTTATTAGATAAGGTCGGTCATTCACCTATGACTGATGATTTAGATAGGTTTATGAGTATTATATTATCCTTCATGGCTTAGAAGGAAATAATCAATTTAAGGGAGGAAAATATGATTAATTCAAATGTAGGAATTGTTGGAACTGGTATATATATACCTGAAGGGAGAATGACTGCTAAGGAGATATCCTGCCGAACTGAAGGAATATGGGCAGAGGAAGCAGTTATAGAAAAGCTGGGGATTATTGAGAAACCTATACCAGGAAAAGACGATGGGACTCAAGAAATGGGAGTGCGTGCTGGACTTGATGCAATTAAAAGAACTGGAATAGACCCAAAGGAAATAGATTTAATTATCTGTATAGGAGAAGAATGGAAAGAATATCCTTTAACAACATCTGGGATTTATATACAGGAAAAGATAGGAGCTACAAATGCATGGGCAATAGATGTTCAACAAAGATGCTGTACTACTGTTGCTGCAATGAAAATGGCCAAAGATATGATGATTGCCGATCCCGATATAAACACAGTAATGGTTGTAGGTGGATACAGGAATGGAGACTTTGTTGATTATAGAGATAAGAACATGTCAATGATGTATAACCTTTCAGCAGGTGGAGGAGCCATAATATTAAAGAAAAACTATAATAGAAACCTATTATTAGGAACACATATAATGACTGATGGAAGTATGGCAAGGGATGCGGGAGTAGAATATGGGGGGACTGAAAAGCCAATTACTCCTGACAATATTGATGAAGCATATAAATCCTTAAGGCTATTTGATGCAAAACACATGAAGGACAGATTAAATGAGGTTTCTATGGATAACTGGTATCATTGTATAGATAAGGCCTTTGAAAAATCAGGAATTTCAAAGGATGAATTAGGATATCTAGCAGTACTTCATTTTAAATATTCTCAGCATAAGGCAATGGTGGAGTCCCTTGGATTACGTGACGATCAATCAATTTATCTTTCAAACTATGGGCATATGGGGCAAGTAGATCAGATACTTTCACTACATTTGGCATTGGAGCAGGGCAAAGTGAAGGATGGGACAGTTATATCTATGATAGCTGCAGGAATAGGATATGCTTGGGCAGCTAATGTCATAAAATGGGGGAACTAAAATGAATGTAAGGGAAATTTATAACAGCAAACTAATTACAATAGAAGATGCATTAAACAAGATTAAAACAGATGATAATCTAGTGTCTGCACTAGGAGCTGCCGAACCAATGGGAATTCTGTCAAGACTTCATGAGATTAGAGATAAGGTAAAGAATGTTAACATATCTACTTGTCTTCCAGTAGGGGATTATGAATACTTTGTAAACCCTGAGAATAAGGAGAGCTTTTTGATGGAGGGTTGGTTTTATAGTCCAGCCATAAGAAAGGCGCATAAAAACGGAAACGTATCATTTATACCTAATCATCTTCATCTTTCAGCAACAAAGAGAATTTATCACAGAAAACCTAATATATTTCTAGGAACAGGATCACCAATGGATAAACATGGATATATTTCTCTTTCTCTTAGCGCAACTTATGAAAGGGAAATGATTGAAAACGCAGATATAGTAATACTAGAAGTTAATCCAAATATGCCTAGGACCTTTGGAGATACAATAATTCATGTTAATGATATAGATTATATAGTAGAAGCAGATTACCAAGTTTCACAATTAGGTGTAGTTGAGCCATCTGAGAAGGATAAGGTAATAGGAAAATATATTGCAGAATTAGTAGAGGACGGCTCAACTATTCAACTAGGAATAGGAGGCATACCAAATGCAGTAGCTGCAGAGTTGATGAATAAGAAGGATTTGGGAATTCATACTGAAATGCTCACAGACGGTATGGTTGACTTATATGAAGCAGGAGTAATTACAGGAAAGTATAAGACTCTTATGCCAGGAAAAATGGTAGCTACATTTGCCCTAGGAACCAAAAAGCTATATGATTTTATAGATGATAACCCAGCTGTAAACATAATGCGAGGTTCCTGGGTAAATGACCCCTATGTAATAGGACAAAATCATAAGATGGTGTCTATAAATACTACACTGGAAATAGATTTAACTGGACAATGCTCCTCAGAATCCATAGGGCATACTCAATTTAGTGGTACTGGTGGGCAGGCAGATACTGCCATTGGGGCTCAAATATCTAAAGGTGGAAAGTCTATTATAGCCTTATATTCGACTGCTAACGTAAGGGTACCAGGTTCTGATGAAAGAAAAACCATATCTAAAATAGTTACAAGACTTGCTCAGGGTGCTGCTGTCTCACTATCAAGAAACGATGTGGATTTTGTTGTAACAGAGTACGGAGTAGCTTCTTTAAGGGGTACATCAATAAGAGAGAGGGTAAAGAGTTTAATAGATATTGCACATCCTGACTTTAGGGATAAACTTAGAGAAGAAGCAAAAGAGCTGATGATTTGGTAATGGGGAGGGTATTTGATGCCTAAGATATTGATACAAGGAAAAAACATATATTACGAAACATACGGAGAAGGAGAACCAATAGTTATTTTAAATGGCATAATGATGAGTACAAGAAGCTGGTCATCATTTATAGATATCTTCTCAGACAATAATAAACTTATATTGGTAGACTTTGTAGACCAAGGACAGTCAGACAAGATGGAAAGTAATTATTCTCAGGAATTCCATGTTGAAACTTTAAGAGAATTACTAGACATATTTCAGATTGAAAAGGTTCACCTTGTGGGAATCTCCTATGGAGGAGAAGTAGCACAAAGATTTGCTCTAAAGTATCAAGATAAACTTATGAGTCTTATCTTAGCAAATACTACAAGCTATACCAATTATCTACTGAAGGATATTGGTGAGAGCTGGATTCATGCTGCTAAATCTTATAATGGAAGTGCGTTTTTTAAGGCCACTATGCCATATATCTATTCAGCTGAATTCTATGAAGAAAATATTCATTGGTTAATGGAACGGGAAAAATCATTTTCTGTATCCTTGACACCTGAATGGTATGAAGGATTTATTAGATTAGTAAGGTCGGCGGAGGATTTAAATATTACGGAGAAAATACAAAATATTAAGGTACCAACTTTAATAGTTGGTGCAGAATATGATGCAACAACTCCTCTTAAATATCAAGAAGAAATACAAAGAAGAATACCAGATTCAAAGCTAATAGTGATAAAAGGTTCAGGCCATGCAACTATGTATGAAAAACCATACGAATTTGCTACAACTATACTTGGACATATAGAGGTTTGTAATAAAGCAATTAAGATTTTGTAGAGAAGGGGTGAAAGGATGAGCATATTCATACAAATACTTCTAAATAGCTTGGAAACTGGAGGTATTTATGCACTAGCAGCATTGGGTATAATATTAATTTTTAGAACTTCAAATACAACAAATTATGCTCAAGGATCTATATCTATGTTCAATGCTTTTATAGCTACTTATATATTAATGGGAACAGGACTTCCAGCTTATGCAGTAGCTATACTCGGAATGTTATCTGCATTTCTAGTAGGGGTTCTTGTGGATAGGATAGTGATATCTAGGGCACAAAAGGTAAATCCAGTAGCAAAACAGATAATAACCCTTGGATTAATTATGATTTTTCTAGGTCTTGCACCTATGATATTTGGAACAGACCCCCTTCAATTCCCTAGATTTGTCTATGGTTCACATACTATAATGGGGGCAACTATCTCCTACAATGCCATTGTAAATATTATAGTAGGTATTGTAATCATGTTGATTCTATTTTCCTTACTCCAAAAGAGTAAATGGGGTCTAGCTGTAAGGGCCACTGCCTCCAATGATGTGGTGGCCAGAATGATGGGGATACCAACTACATTTATTACCATGGCATCTTGGGCCATAGCAGCAGCCCTTGGAACCTTGGCGGCCCTTATGATAGCTCCAACTAATAGTGTAAACCTTTCCATGATGGATGGAATTCAGATTATTGCACTTTTGGCATGTGTTCTGGGAGGATTTCAAACCTTCCATGGACCTGTTATAGCAGCTTATATAATAGGATTTGCAAGTAATTTTATTTCCTTTTATATATCATCTATATGGAGTGATTCCATACTTTATTTATTAATTCTAGCGGTTATGTTATTTAAGCCAAATGGATTATTTGGTAAGAAAATAGTGAAAAAGGTATAGGGGGTGAATATCTTGGACAAAACAGAAAAAGGATTAATCATGAAATATAAAAAAGGTAAGCCCTATACAGATTATTTACTCTTTGGGATAATACTCTCTTTACTTCCTTTACTTGTAGAGGTGGGACTTTTAAAGTATAGCTATCTTACAACAATTGCTAGTATTTTAATATATTCAATAGTTGCCTTGGGACTTAATCTTCTAGTAGGATATTCAGGATTGGTTTCTCTAGGAACAGCTGGATTTATGGGACTTGGAACTTATCTTGCAGCTTATTTAACTGCAGATTTAGGTCTTCCCTTTGAGTTGTCCTTACTGATTTCTGTAGCTGTGCCTATGGTAATAGGAGTTTTAACAGGACTTGTGTCACTTCGAATTGAAGGATATTACCTTGCTATAGCCACTCTTGCTATATCAGAGATACTTCGTAAGGTATTCGTTGAATTTGCAGTAATTACAAATGGATTTTCTGGAAAAAAGGCAGGCTATCCAGAACTTCTAGGGTTAGTGAAGTTAGATAGAAATGGTACATTTATTCTTATTGTGGGATTTCTAGTTGCTATTATGATAATAACCCACAATATAATAAATTCTTATACTGGAAGGGCTCTTTCTACTATGAGAGGATCTGAGGCGGCTGCTCAGGCCATGGGGATAAATATATACAAATACAGACTTCTATCATTTGCAGTAGCCGTAGCATATTCAGCACTTGGTGGGGTTTTATATATGCATTTTGTAAAATATACCTATCCAAATGCTTGGACTTTGACTCTCTCCCTTAATATTTTGGCTGTCATAATTATAGGGGGTATAAGGTCTATACCAGGAACAATACTGGGAGCATTTATAGTATTTGGAGTACCAGATTTAATACTCAAGAGACTCCCAATTATAGGTGGTATTGATGGAGCGGCATATATATTTAACGGAATAATGATAATCCTAGTTATATTATTTTATCCTATAGGTCTTATACACATAAAAAATGATATTAAAAAATTTAGATTAAAATTTAAAAAGAGAAAGGAGAGCTATAATGAACAACAATAATATAGTGCTAAAAATTGAAGATTTATCAATAGCCTTTGGTGGACTTATGGCTGTAGACTCCCTATCTTTTGAAATTAAAGAAAAAGAGATATTTGGACTTATAGGACCAAATGGTGCAGGGAAAACTACTGTTTTTAATTGTATAACACAATTTTATAAACCTGATAAAGGAAAGGTTTATTTCAAGACAAATAGTGGAGTGGTTGAAGACTTAGTTGGAAAAAAGCCCCATGAAATTATTTCGAAGGGACTAGTTAGAACTTTTCAAAACATAGAACTTATAAGAGAACTATCTGTAATTGACAATGTACTTGTAGGTTCACATATAGAGTTTAAAGCTTCAATGTTTAGTCAAATACTAAGACTTCCAAAGGCAAGAAGGGAGGAAGAGAAGTACAGAAAGAAGGCAGAGGAAGTACTTAAATATATGGGACTT
This sequence comes from Bacillota bacterium, assembly GCA_023388495.1. GTDB lineage: Bacteria > Bacillota > Clostridia > Tissierellales > Tissierellaceae > Tissierella. The sequence goes on from JAEWGC010000035.1 coordinate 28,758, forward strand.
TATGATATAAAGGATCAGCTTGTGGCAGGGCAACCCTATGGAGTGCTTAAAAAAATTGAGCTTGCTCGTACACTTATGTTGGAACCAAAACTTATAATTTTAGATGAACCTGCAGCTGGTTTAAATGATACTGAAACATTGGAACTTATAGAAATTGTAAGAGAAATAAGGAATAAATATGGTTCGGCAATACTTCTTGTAGAACATGATATGAAGTTTGTTACAGGTCTATGCCATAGAATATGTGCCATCTCCTTTGGAAAGCTACTTGCTATAGGAACGCCTGAGGAAATACAAAGCAATGAAGAAGTACAGGTAGCCTATCTAGGAAAGGAGGAGGGATAGCATGAATGCATTAACTATCAAAGATCTGAAAGTAAGCTATGGTAGCATAGAAGCTCTAAAGGGAATAAACATATCTGTCAAGGAAGGGCAGATAGTAGCCTTACTTGGATCAAATGGTGCAGGGAAAACTACTACTCTTAGAAAAATATCAGGAGTATTGGAGGCATCAGCTGGAACAATTGAATTTTTGGGTCATGATATTACAAAGATGCCAGTAAATAAAATAGCTTCCTTAGGAATTATTCAATCTCCCGAAGGAAGGCAAGTATTTAGGGATCTTACTGTTGAAGAAAATCTAATGACGGGGGCATATATAGTAAGGGATAAGAAAGTAATTGGGAAGAATTTTGAAAGAGTATTTAGATACTTTCCTGTGCTTAAAGAAAGAAAAAATCAAATTGCCTCAACCCTTTCAGGGGGAGAGCAACAAATGCTTGCCATAGGAAGAGCCCTTATGGGAAATCCCAGGCTTTTATTGTTAGATGAGCCGTCTTTAGGTCTTGCACCTTTAATAGTAAAAAATATATTTGAAATCATAAAGGAAATCAAGGAGGATGGAACTACTGTACTAATAGTAGAGCAAAATGCGCTACAAACCTTAAAGATTGCAGATTATGCATATGTTCTTGAAGTTGGTAAGATAAGTATGGAAGGAGATGCGGAAGAACTGAGGAATAATCCTCAGCTTGTAGAGGCATATCTTGGAGGTAAAAAATAAAACAATTAAATGAGGGGGATTTCATTATGAAAAGAGCTTTATCTATTATCCTGATTCTGACGCTGGTATTAACAACCCTAGCAGGTTGTGCTAGTAAAGAAACAATTTCACAAGGGGTTACTGAGGACACTATAAAGGTAGGGAATACAGCAGCTACATCAGGTGCACTTGCAGCTGTAGGTGTACCATTTAATGCTGGTATAGAAGCATATTTCAAAAAAGTGAATGATGCTGGGGGAATTGATGGTAGAAAGATAGAATTTATACATTATGATGATGAATTTGATCCAATCAAAGCTAAGGCATTTACAGAGCAATTGATAAATGATGATAAGGTATTTGCAATTGTAGGTCATTTTGGAACTCCAACCATAGGAGCGACTCTAGATTTATTAAAAGAAACTGGAATTCCTACTGTATATTTTGCAGCAGGTATAGCAGCTCTTTACAATGAAGACGCAACAAGTGTGGAAAATGGTCAAGGTTTATTCCCAGTTCAGCCAATATATGTTACTGAGGGAAGATTAATTGTTGCAAGGGCAGTTGAGGAGCATAGTGCTAAGAAGATAGGTGTTATTTACACTAATGATGATGCTGGTAAAGACTTATTATCGGGAGTAGAGAATCAAGTTAAAAAACTTGGTGGAGACTATATTGTGGTTAAGGAGCAAGTAAATCCAGGGGCTACAGACGTATCCTCAGCAGTATTAAAGATGAAGAATGAAAACGTTGATGTGATTATTGCAGCTTCAATCCAAGCTACTTTACCAACAATAGTAAAGGGACTTATTTCCCAAGGTGTATCTAAACCTGTATTTACAACATACTCAAATGCTGATGCTACGACTATAGCAAACTTCGCTGCTGATTATGCTAGTACATCTAATAAATTCCCAATATATTCAAATGCATGGGTTGATTTAAGTGATGCAGAGGAAGTAAATGCTTTCGTTGAAGGAATGGCTAACTTTGGTCAACCAGACTATGCCGCAAATGCCTTTGCCATGGCAGGATGGATAGCGGGTCACTTCATGAGCGAAGGACTTAAGAGGGTAGAAGGACAGACTTTAAACTGGGAGAACTTTATGAAGGCAATGGAGTCTGCTGAGTTTAAGATTCCTATGGGGGGAACTATCAACTATTCTGATGGAAACCGTCTTGGAACACAATCAATGTCACTTCTTAAGGTTTCTGAAGATGGAACAACTTGGGTAAATCATAAGCCAGTTGAGGACTTAAATGTTATTTTAGATAGAGTAAAGTAGAAATAAATATAAAAATCAAGGACCATAGTTCAAGATAAATACTATCTTTGAACTATGGTCTTTAAATTTATAAAAAATACCATAGAATATCCTACTATATTAAAATCATACTGACCAATAGTGGGAATCTATCTTTTGAGAGGGTGTATCATAACACTAGATGCCCAAAAGTGTGGTTTCATAGCAGATTGTATCGAATGAGTAACAATGATATAATTTTAGTAATGGATTTGCAATAGAAAAAAGTAGGGAGTAAATCGTACTAGGAGGGGGAATATGAGATTTATAGCAAGAAATATAATTAATAAAGTAGTAAATAAAGATGTAACTCATTTAAATAAGAAGCTAGAAGATAACCTTATGCAATTAGAGGAAAATATTTTTTATAGTCAACAGATGGTAGCCATTGGAAGTTGGACACATAATTTAATAAATGGAGAAACTTTCTGGTCAGATGAAGTTTCTAATATATTAGAATGCAGCTTTGAGGATCTGAATCATAAACTGGAAAGTTTTTATCCTTACATTCACCCTTGTGATCGAGATGAAGTAGAAAAAGAGGTGCGGGAGGCTTTACAGGGTAAGGAGTATGATATAGAGTATAGGGTCATTACACCTAGTGGTGTAGAAAAATATCTTTATGAAAAAACTAAAATACTATACGACGAGGATAATAACCCAATTAAAGTTATAGGAATTATCCAAGATATTACAAAGCAAAAGTTAATAGAAAATAATTTAAAAGAATTTGGTGAAAACTTAAACCAAGGGCAAGTTGTGGCTGGAGTAGGAAGTTGGAAGTATAATACTGTTAAAGACGCAATCTTTTTGTCAGAAGAAGTTTATCGAATCTATGGGATTAATCCTATTAATTTTAAGAAAGATCTTAATAGCCTATTAGAGTTAATTCATCCCGAAGATAAGCTGAAAATTAAGAATGCAATAGATAGATGCTTAGATGGGAAGGCTTATAAACTTGAGTATAGAATTATTAAAGAAGATGGCTCAGAAAAATATGTTGCTACTAAAGGAGAACCTTTATTTAACGAAGATGGACAAGTTATAGGTATTATTGGAGCCATGCAGGATATAACTGAAAATAAATTATTACAGCAGAAACTAGAGAAGAGTAACAAAATACTTTCCCGAGCTGAATCATTAGGTCATGTGGGAAGCTGGGAGTTAGATATTATCCAAAATAAATTATATTTTTCTGATGAAACCTATAGAATTTATGGAATTGCACCAGAAGAGTATGATGGTACATATGAAGGGTTTTTAAAGCTTGTATATCCAGATGATGTAGAAATCATAGAATCTATGTCAAAATATCCTCCCAAAGGACCTGTTAGTATAGAATTTCGAGTTATTAGATCAGATGGATCTATACGAAATGTATATCAACGAGTGGAATTTATCTTTGATGAAGAAGGAAGTCCTATTTATGTATATGGAACCATTCATGATATTACAGAAAAAAAGGAACTAGGGAAGGCTATCGAATATAGGGAAAAAGAAATACAAAAAATTCAAAAACGATTTCAAGTTTTGGTGCAGGAGTCTAACGATGTTTTTGAAATTATAACTCCTGATGGAGTAATTAAATACATAAGTGCATCAGCAGAAAAAATTATAGGATATAAGCCAGAGGAAAGAATAGATAAAAATGCATTTGAATTTTTCGAAGGAGAAGAACTACGAAAGGTAAATAAGATGGTGGAATTTGTTTTAAATAATCCTAGTAAAAAGGCACAGGGAGATATTCTTTTTAAGGCTAAGGGAGAAAGAAGTATTTACTTAGAAGTCATTATGCAGAATTTATTACATGAACCAGCTATAGAAGGAATTGTAGTAAACTTTAGGGACATTACAAGAAGGATAGAAATGGAAAAGAGAATGGCTTATATTTCTACCCATGATGAATTAACAGATCTTCCAAATAGTGTTTATTTTAAGAAGCAATTAAGGATTCAATGTGAACATGCAAAACAAACAAATACAAAATTTGCATTGTTGATGTTGGATATTAATGGACTAAAAAATATAAATTATTCACTTGGTTATGAGTTAGGATGTAAACTAATTAAAAAAATTGTTCAAAGGTTAAAAGGATTTTTAGGTGAAGAGAGATTTTTATGTCGTTATTCAGAGGATCATTTTGCTATTATAATAGAAGAAATAAAAACAAAAGAAGAATATGGATATATAGCTAGTGGATTAATAAACTTATTTTTACACCCATATAAACTAAACGGCTATGAATTAGATGTGGGGGTTAATATAGGCATATGTATTTATTCCGATGATTTACAGAGTGTGGATTCCTTTAAGAAACATGCAAAACTAGCCTTACTTAGAGCGAAAAAAGAGGGGAAAAATATATATAAATTTTATTCTTCTGATATTGATATCCAAAACTATAAAGAATTTATACTAAGAAGTGATCTACATAGTGCTATTAATAACAAACAGCTGCAAGTGCACTATCAACCAATAGTCAATATTAAAACCAATGAAATATTAGGGGCTGAAGCACTTCTAAGATGGGAGCATCCAGAGTGGGGTGTGGTATCACCAGATGAATTTATCCCCTTAGCAGAAGAAACGAGATTAATTATTGATATTGGGAAATGGGTGCTAAAAGAGGTATGTAATAATTATAAGAAATGGCTAAAGGATGGGTTGCCAAACATAAAGGTATCTATTAATTTTTCATGTGTCCAATTTTTAGAAAGGGACTTTGTTAAGAATATAAAAAGTATAATAGATGAATTTGGATTGAATCCTAAATTCCTAATTATGGAGATTACTGAAAATATTTTAATACAAAATACGGATAAATTTAAATTAGACATTAAAAATTTACGTTCTTACGGGATACAGCTAGCCATTGACGATTTTGGGACAGGGTTTTCGTCTTTATCATACCTGAACTCCATAAATATGGATATTTTAAAACTAGATCGTTCTTTCATAGAAAATATCCCATCTGATGATACATGTTCAGTTATTACTAAAACTGTAATTAAATTAGCTAAAGAGCTTAATATTAAGTCAGTGGTAGAAGGAATAGAAAACCAGGAGCAATTATCATACTTAAAGCATTTAAACTGCTTTGCAGGTCAAGGATTTATATATAGTAAACCAATACCTTTAAAAGATTTTGAAAGAATTCTAGCTAAAGGAAGATGTAAACCTATAATGGCTAACGCTGCTTCAATAATGCCTCATGAAGAAAGACGTAAGTTTTTTAGAATAAAGTTTACTCAATTATTAGAATCAGAATTGACGGTTTTGGAGATAAAAGGGAAGAAAATAAATGTTGGGAATACAAAAGTACTAGTAAAAGATATTGGACCAGGAGGATTGTGTTTTATTTCTAATATAAAGTTTCCCGTAGAAAAAGGTATTGTTTTACAGTTTACTATGCAATTAGTAGGAAAGGAGATTAAAGTATATGGGCATACAGTATGGGTAGAGGAAATTGATAATAAATTGTATGAATATGGGGTTGAATTTACAATAGATGAAAATGAAAGAGCGGATTTAATCGGAGATTTGAATCAAATTGAAATCAGAATTAGAAAAAACATCTTGTTTGCAGAAGGTAATTTTATTTCAGGTTCTCATAATCAATATTTCGGCATAAATAGTATAGGAAATAATAGAAAACCAACATTATAGAATTCTATAATGTTGGTTTTTCCTTAATCATATCAAAATAATTCCAAGGATATTCATCATAAGGCAAAGAAGTATATGAGATATATTCCTTGCTTCTAGGATGATTAAATCCTATTTTATAAGACCATAATGAAATTTGTGTCCATTCTTTTTTCTTAACAAAAGTTTTATTATATTTATTATCTCCCCATATGGGAAAGCCAGCGTGAGACAATTGAACTCTTATTTGATGGTGCCTCCCAGTTTTTAAAATAACTTTTAGTAAAGATAAGGTCCCGTACTCATCTGTATCTTTAGATTCTAAAACTTCATATTCTAGTATCGCCTCCTTAGCACCATTTGTTCCTTTATCCACTACCTTACTCATGTTTATAGTCCTAAGTTTCTTTAGATAATCTCTAAGTTCTCCTGTGCTATTTTCAGGCTTACCGCATACCACAGTAAGATATTCCTTATATAGTCTTCTTGCTGAAATTTCTTTAGATAGAAAAGAGTTAGCTTTTTCATCTTTAGCATATACCATAACTCCACCTACAGGTCTATCTAGTCTATGCACAAGACCAAGGTAAGGTCTATTCAATATACTCATTATATCCTCATCAGAGGTCTTGTCAGATTGACAGGGAACCTTAGGTGGTTTTTCAACTAATAATATATCTTTATCTTCATAAATAATTTTAATATTCATCTTTACCCTCCAAGAATTATATAAGAATATTATACACGATGTAACTATATTGTAAACTTAATGTAACCACTTTAAGATAAAATATTGATATATTGGTATCATAAGGAAAAGGAGTGAACCAAGATGAAAAAAGCTAAAAAATATATAATTTTATCATTAGCAACTTGTATTACATTAAGCCCATTGGCAGTTAAGGCTAATGATAGTCCAGAAGAATTAAAGGTAATTCCTATATCTGCACCAATTGATGCAGTAGATCAAATAGATGAGGTAAAGGTGTCAGATTATATTAAATATGAAGGGAAAATTACTGAAATAAATGATAATGGAAAATATCTATCTATATTAGTAAAAGATAGTGAAGATGATTCATATAATGGAATGTTATTTCACCTTGATGAAGAAGTTATTCTTTTAAATGATAAAACTAAGGATTTTATCAATAAAGATATTCTTAAAAAAGGCATGAGTATTTCTGCATATTATCATAAGGATACAGTAATGGCAATGAGCATGCCACCGCAATTAGGTCCAGATGTTATTATAGTAAGAGAAAGTGAAGAACCTAAATCTATCCTCGTATCTGGATTCAATGAAGACTTATTATCCTCTGATGGGGCATGGAAAATAAGTCCGTCTGAAAATACAATTATAGTAGATAAAGAGGGCAATAAAATAGATAAAGCAGATATAGGAAATAAGAATTTAATAGTTTTTTATAACCTGGTAAAAGAAAGTTATCCAGCACAAACAACACCAGAGAAAATAATTGTAATAGAGAAAGAAGAAGTTAACGTGGAACCAGAAATTACAGTATTAGATAAAATAATTATAAATAAAAAAGAGATTTCCCTAAATAAATCGTTATATAAAAATAATGAAGGAGTAATTATGGTACCCCTTAGACAAGTAGCTGAATCCCTAGGATATGAAGTAAAATGGAACAATGAAACGCAAACAGCAGAATTAATAAAGGGAGCACAGTGGACAGCTGTAACTATTGGAGAAGATAACTATAACTTTGCAAAGATGCTAATAAAGCTTGGCACAGCACCAGAAATCAAGGATTCTTCCACCTATGTACCGTTTAACTTTCTAGAAGAAGTAATGAGAGTAGGAGTAAAAACTGGAGATATGGGGATAATAGAAATAGGTCAATAATACAAGACCTCCTTTAAGATCAGGAGTTTTATGAGAAATCATAGAGCTCCTGATTTTTATTTGCTTCAATTTGGCGTATATTGAATATTGCAGTTATAATTGTTATAATGTTGGTAAAGTGGTAATAATGTCCTATATTTGTAATCCAAGTATGTTATCTAGGGGGATAATTATTTGAAGATAAACCGCATTAAACTAAAGATGATTTTATTAATTTTTATTACATTAATTCCGTTATCTATACTAAAGATTGTAGAAATAAGAAGAGGAGTAGAACTAAGTATTGAAGCAGAGTTAAAAGCAAATCAGGATTATGCGGAGGCTATCAATTTAGCATTTATGAACTTTTTAGAGAGAACATGGTCTAATCAATACATGTTAGGAAAAGCTTTAATAGCCCATCCAGAAAAAGGAATGGAGTATATAGAAGATTATCTTAAAAAAATTGCCTCAGATGAGGAATCATTTAAAATGAATAATTATTGGTCAACTCCTGAAGGGATTGTAAGTGCAAGTTCAACTAAGGATAATATATTACTAGACATAAGCGGGAGAAATTTTTTTAAAGAGATTATAGGTGGAAAAGAAAAGGTTATAGGAGATTTGGAATATAGTGTGGTTAATGGAGAGCTGATAATTCCTATTGCTAGGGCAATTAAAGTAGATGGGGAGCTAAAGGGTATAGTTATAAATACTATAGAAGCTAAGAATATGAAACATATTATCCCAATAAGCAGAATGGGAGCTGGAAGTTTATTAGGGTTAGCAGATAGAAATGCAAATATAGTTTACCGAAACGGAAATAATGCTGTGTTGAATTCAAATCTAGAAGCAGCAAGTGAAGATTCTCCTATAAGGAGAGCATTAAAAGGGGAAATCGTCAAAACCTACTCTAGGAATTCTCAAGTTGATGGCATAGAAAGAATAGGAGTAGACTATCCTATTAGGGAGATTGGATGGTGTAGTTTCGTAGCTACTCCTCTAGCAGAAGTGTTAGAAAGTGGAAGGCAATCATCCATAAGAAATTTAGTTGTATTTATTTTAATTTATATAATATCCTTTATTATAGCTTTTCTAATCTCTAGTGGATTTATGGAATCAATAGAAAAATTAATATTATCGGCACATAAAGTTAAAAATGGAGATTTAAGTGTAAGAACACAAATTAGTAATGATAACGATTTAGGAGATGTAGGACAAGCCTTCGATAGTATGGTTGAGGCTTTAAGTGAAAAGGCAAGAGAAGAAAAGGAATATAATGATTTGAAAACACAATTTCTTGCTACAATATCTCATGAATTTAAAACACCTCTAAATATTATATTAGGAAGTATACAAATTTTAGAAAACCCTAATATTGAAGGTGAGGAATTTCACAAATTACTTAATAAATATATTAAGATGCAAAAGCAAAACAGCTATAGGCTATTGAGATTAATTAATAATTTTATCGATATAACAAAGATTGAAAACAATTATATTAAAATTAAATCTGAAAATAATGATATTGTAAGAGTTGTAGAAGATATTACTATGTCAGTTGTAGAATATACAAGACTAAAAGACATTAAAATTATATTTGATACAGATGTAGAGGAGAAAATAATTGCCTTTGATGCGGATATGATGGAAAGAATCATATTAAACTTATTATCAAATTCAATTAAGTTTACAAAACCAGGGGGGACCATAGAAGTTAATATCTGTACAGAAGAAGATATTAAAATTTCTATTAAGGATAGCGGCATAGGTATTCCAGAGGATAAGTTGGAAACAATTTTCGATAGATACGCCCAGGTTGAAAATAGTATGAGAAAATCCTTTGAAGGATCTGGTATTGGACTGTCCTTGGTTAAGTCTTTAGTGGAATTACATGAAGGGTCTATATCAGTACAAAGCCGATTAGGTGAGGGGTCTGAATTTGTTATAGTATTACCAGATAGAATTCTTGATAGGGATTATGTGGGAAATAGTAGAGAAGATACATTTAATACAGAAAGAATACATGTGGAGTTTTCAGATATCTATATATAAGTATGATTATATGGTAAAATAAAAGTAGTGACCACTATTCTACAAATAGGAAGTGATAAAATTGTATTCAGAGTATTCAATGAAGGTAATAGAACATTTTATGAGTCCAAGGAATGTAGGTAGTATGAGAGATCCAGATGGAGAAGGTACCTATGGAGACTTAAAATGTGGTGATTCCTTAACTATTTATATTAAAGTAAAGGATAATATAATAACAGATATTAGCTTTTTAGTATTTGGATGTACAGCATCCATAGCTACAAGCAGTATGATAACAGAAATGGCAAAGGGCAAAACCATAGATGAAGCCCTAAATATAACTGAGAAGGAGCTTATAGACGCCTTAGATGGACTACCACAGAGCAAGATTCACTGCTCGGTTCTAGGGGTTAAAGGTCTAAGGGCTGCAATAAATAACTACTTGGAGAGGGGAAAAAATGGCAACATTTGATGATTTTTTAAAACTAGATATAAGAGTTGGAGAAATAATTAAAGCGGAACCATTTCCAAAGGCAAAAAATCCTTCATATAAATTAGTAGTAGACTTTGGTGAAGAAATTGGTATAAAAAATTCTAGCGCTCAAATAACAGAAGTTTATACACCTCAAGAATTAGTAGGTAAACAAGTGTTAGGAGTTGTTAATTTTCCACCAAGAAATATTGCAGGATTTAAGTCCGAGGTCCTAGTATTGGGAACATATTCGGACGAAGGAGTAGTCCTTATTCAACCAGAAAGAAAAGTATCAAAAGGAGATAAACTAGGATAAATTTTATCTATACAAGGCCATCTGCCGATTAATATAATTAATTGGTAGATGGTTTTTTTAAATGATACACTTTAATGTGTATGCAATTTTATATAAGGAGTGTGTGAATATGAGACCGTCTATAATGGAAGAAGTTGAAGGATTAAGAGGGGTCAATTCAGTTAAAATTAAGGAAGCCCATGAAGCAGGTAAGAAAGTTGTAGGAATGTATTGTGTATTTTCACCTTCAGAAATAGCTTTAGCAGCAGATGCAATATCAGTAACATTATGTGGTACAACTCAAGGTCCTATAGAAGACGCAGAAAAGGAATTACCTAGAAACCTATGTCCATTGATAAAATCAAGTTATGGGTTTGCAATTACAGATAAATGCCCGTACTTTTATTTCTCAGATGTACTTTTAGCAGAGACTACATGTGATGGAAAGAAGAAAATGTATGAATTAATGGGAAAAATAAAACCAATGCATATTATGAATCTACCACAAACTGCAGATGATGAGGATTCATTAGAGTTATGGAAAAAAGAAATGGTTAAGTTTAAGAATTTTCTAGAAGAAAAATTTGAAGTTGAAATAACAGATGAAAAACTAAAGGCTGCTATTAAGCTTATGAATAGAGAAAGAGATGCAATGAAGAGATTACATAAGTTAAACATCCATAAGCCAGCTCCATTATCAGGAATGGATATGATGTTAGCTCAGTGGCTAAAGGGCTTTAATGTAGATAAGGAAGCAGGAATTAATCTGATTGAAAGATTAATAGCTGAAGTAGAAGAAAGAATGGAAAAAGGAATATATGCATTCGATGAAAATGCACCTAGAATATTACTTACAGGATGTCCAATAGGTTCAGGATCAGAGAAGGTATTAAAGGCATTAGAAGAAGCCGGTGCATCAGTAGTAGCATTAGAAAACTGTACTGGATATAAGGGACTAGATGTTATGGTAGATGAAACTAAAGATCCTATAACAGCTTTAGCAGAAAAATACCTATCTACTCCTTGTTCTTGTATGACAAATAATAATGGAAGATTAGATTTAATTGGAAGATTAGCTAAGGAATATGATGTAGATGGAGTTGTAGATTTAACTTGGCAAGCATGCCACACTTATAATATAGAATCATTTACAGTGAAAAAGTTTGTTCAGGAAGAGTTAAATCTTCCATTTATCCAAATAGAAACTGACTACTCAGATTCAGATACTGGTCAAGTAAAAGTAAGAGTAGAGGCTTTCTTAGAAACCATAGAAAGACCAGCTACTGCACAATAGTAGGGGATGATAAAAATGCATTATATTGGTATAGACATAGGATCTACAGCTGCAAAGGTTTCAGTATTTTATGATGATGAATTAATAAAAAACTTTACTATGCCTACAGGTTGGAGTAGTATAGAAACTTCAAAAACAATCAAGGAAAAATTACAGGAAGACAATATAAGTATAGATGAATCTAAAGTAATAGCTACTGGATACGGTAGAATATCTGTACCTTATGCAGATAAAACAGTTACAGAAATTACTTGTCATGGCAAAGGTACTCACTATCTATTAAATGAGGACTGTACAGTAATAGATATAGGAGGGCAGGATACTAAGATAATTACCTTGGATAAAGGAAAGGTAGCTAATTTTACAATGAACGATAAGTGTGCAGCAGGCACTGGAAGGTTTTTAGAACTGATGGCTAATATTTTAGGAGTAAGCATAGAGGACTTAGGAAATATGGCATTATCTGGTGAAGACATAAATATTACCAGTATGTGCACAGTATTTGCTGAGTCGGAAGTAATAAGTCTTATAGGCTCTGGAACTAAGAGAGAAAGTATAGCTAGAGGTATAGTAAACTCCATTACTGGAAGGGTGTATGCTCTTTTACACAAACATGGTGCGACAGATACTATTTTTTTAACAGGGGGATTATGTGATGTAGAATCCTTTACCCAGCTTCTTTCAAAGAAACTGGGAACACAGGTACAAACAAATTCTTTAGCAAGATATGCAGGATCTATAGGGGCTGCGCTATTGGCTAAGGATATATAGATAAAAATACCTATGTTTCTTTTAAAGATACTGGACTTTTATCTATAATGGTATATGCAGGAGCCAGCCAGTTTATGGCATTAGATCTTGTAAGGGCAGGGGTATCAGCAGGAAGTATAATACTTGCAACTTTTCTATTAAATCTTAGGCATATGATGATGTCCGCATCTTTGGCAGTTGAATTTCAAAATATAAATAAAAGGTTTTTGCCAATAGTAGCCTTTGGAATTACTGATGAAACATTTTCGGTAATTTCTTTTAATAAAGAGAAGATAAGTTTACCCTTTGTACTTACAATCAATATATTATCCTATACTTCTTTGAGTATTCTAATTATAAGAGGAATATTAACAGCTACAGATGGAATGAAAATGGCCACTGTTGTAGGTGTTGGAATTTCAGCTATTATATCATATATGAAAGGGAATTTAGTCTTGTCGATCTTAGCAGGAATAATATTATCCTTTATAACAATAAATACCCTAGTATAGTATAATGATATGTTTATATATTCCTTTCAAGGGTATATTATCACTAGCAAAGTAAACTATGAAATTGACATATATTATTGAAGGGAGAAAGGATAATGGAAAAAATTAAACTAGCAATAATTTACTATAGCTCTACAGGAACAAATTATAAATTAGCCAAAATGGCAGAAAATGGAGCATTGGAAGCAGGAGCAGAGGTTAGAGTTTTAAAGGTACAAGAGTTAGCACCAGATGCTGCTATAGACTCAAACCCAGCATGGAGAAGAAATGTAGATGCAACTAAAGATGTACCAGTGGCTACTTCAGAGGACTTAGGCTGGGCAGATGCAATAATCTTTTCAATGCCATCTAGATTTGGAAATTTACCATCACAAATGAAACAATTTATAGATATTCAAGGTGGAATGTGGTTCCAAGGAAAGCTCACAAATAAAGTTATATCAGCTATGGCATCGGCAGGAAATGTTCATGGAGGGCAAGAAGCTACGATAAAAGCATTATATACATCAATGATGCACTGGGGAGCAATTATAGTGCCACCAGGATTTACAGATGATTCAATATACAAAGCAGGTGGCAATCCATATGGCACTTCCGTTACTATAGATCAAGAAGGTAATATGATTGAAGATGTGGAAGATGCAGTAAAACATCAGGCGAAGAGAACTGTAGAAGTAGCTAGTTGGATTAAAAAAGGGAAATAAAAGGATGAAAACTAGGTGGAGAACACCTAGTTTTTTTTATGAAATAAATATATAATAGAAGAGGCAATTTATATTAAGGAGGAGAAATATGCAAGCATCTTTTGTAACACAGCAGGTCGCAGTATTAGCCTTACTTATGGCTATAGGATATGTAGCAACTAAGAAAAATATAATAAATGAAAGTATATCAAAGGGCATGACCCAAATACTTACGGCAATAGCATTACCAGCCCTTATAATTTCATCTTTTAATATAAGATATTCTAAAGATACATTAAGGGGAGTATTATTGATATTTATATATTCTCTAGGAATACATTTTCTTACCATATTAATAGCTAAGATATTCTTTGTTAAATATCCTAAGGGAAAAAATGTAGTCCTTAGATTTGGTACTATATTCCCTAACTCAGGATTTATGGGATTACCACTGATATTTGAGTTATTCGGACAGGAAGCAGTGCTTTATGCATCTATATTTACTATTCCATATCATACCTTACAATGGACCTATGGTGAAAGTATATTATCAAAGGAAAAAGGAGAATCACCAATTAGAAAGATTGCAACAACTCCAGCATTAATTGCAATAATTATCGGTACAATAGTATTTATTCTAAAAATAGAGATGCCTTATGTAGTTAGTAAGTCACTTTCAATGCTGTCGTCTCTTACTTCACCTTTATCAATGTTAATATTAGGTGAAAAAATTACAAAGCTAAAGTTTAAAGAAATAGTTGGAGATAAGGATATATACTATGGTTGTTTCATTAGATTAATAGTATCACCAATTATATCATTAGTTTTACTAAGGATTATAAATGCACCTGAACTGCTTACAAATGTTGTGGTTACTATGCAATCCTTGCCAGCGGCTATATTACTTGTGGTATTGACTCAAAAACATGATGGAGAAATAGAGTTTGCTTCTAAGTTTACGATAATATCTCATATAGTGTCTATATTAACAATACCACTTATTTCAATGTTGTTATAAGGAGTTGAAGAAATGTTTAATATAATAGATGAAGTAAAAGGGATAGAAGGAGAAATAATTAATTGGAGAAGAAAACTTCACCAAATACCAGAGGTTGGTTTAAATCTACCAAAGACGACAAAGTTTATCATGAATGAATTAGATAAAATGAACATAGAATATCATACTCTAGTAAATGGAAATGCTATAGTTGGATTAATAAAAGGCAAAGAAGATGGAAAGACAATAGGATTAAGAGCAGATACCGATGCCCTTCCAGTTAGAGAGGAGACAGGCCTAGATTTTGCATCAACTAATGGATGTATGCATGCCTGTGGACATGATGGTCATACTGCTATTTTACTTGGGGTGGCTAAAATACTTAATGAAAATAGAGACAAATTTAAAGGAAATGTAAAGTTATTGTTTCAACCAGGAGAAGAATATCCAGGTGGTGCAAGGCCTATGATAGAAGAAGGTGCTCTTGAAAATCCAAAAGTTGATGGAGTAATGGGGCTACACTTAGGAAGCCTAGGAAAAGGTATTCCTATGGGAAAGATAGGAGTATCCTATGGGGCTATGATGGCAGCAGTAGATGTAATGCATATAAAAATAAATGGTAAAGGGTCTCACGGTGCATACCCTCATCAATCAATAGATCCTATTGTTACAGCCTCAGAAATTGTCTTAGCATTACAGACAATAGTAAGCCGTGAAGTAGATCCAGTGGAGCCAGCAGTGGTATCTGTCACAAGAATATCTGGAGGATTTAACCATAATATAATTCCAGATTCGGTAGAAATACAAGGGACTATAAGAACAGTAAATGAAAATACTAGGCAGAGAATTGCTAAAAGAATAGAAGAGATTATAAAGGGAATAACTATGGCCCACGAGGCAAGCTACGAAATCGATTATGAACATTGCTATCCAGCACTTATAAACTCAGAAGGGTTTACTAAAGGATTTGTAGAGTCGGCTAAAAAAATAATTCCAGAAGAAGATATAGTGGAAATGAAATCACCTGTAATGGGTGCAGAGGATATGTCATTTTTCCTACAGAAAGCTTCAGGTACATTCTTTTACCTAAGTAACCTAGGAAAAATAGACGGTGAGTTCCACCATCATCATAATCCAAAGTTTGATATAGATGAAAAAGAAATGTGGAAGGGCGCAGCACTTATTATACAAGGAACAATAGATTGGTTAAACAAAAACTAGACTCGTGTCTAGTTTTTTTGTGTATTATGATAGTTTACATTTTATAATGTATATTTCTTTATCTATAGATATTTTTTATATATTTCATACTTTTCATAGATATTACTAATTGGACTTTAGAAAATAATAGTGCTACATTTTTAATGATACACAGTTTTGTATTGTTGCAAGAGTAGTATAATAAGATTATAGGTAGGAGGCTTATCAATGAACAAAAAATTTATTGCTTTATTACTCGTGGTTGCATTGATGATAACAGTACTTGCAGGATGTAAACAAGAATTAAAGCAATCTGACAATGATCAAGTAAAAGAAGAACCAGTAGTTAACAAAGAAGACTCACAAAGTGAAGAAGTAGAAGCAGTGGATGTAAGGAAGGTTTTTGTTTCTCCACAATGGGTTAAGAGTGTTATAGATGGAGAACAAGAGGAATCAAAGAAATATGTGATTTTAGAAGCTTCTTGGGGGAGTGCTAATGATAGTCCTGATTACAATACTGGTCACATACCAGGCGCTATCCATGTTGATATTGCAAGTATAGAGGGAGAGCCTTACTGGAATATAAAATCTCCAGAAGAAGTAGAACAAGCAATGCTTGACCTTGGAATTACAAAAGATACAGTTGTTATTCTATATGGCTCAGATGTATCTGGTACTGCTAGAGTAGCTTATGCATATCTTTGGGCTGGAGTAGATAATGTTAAGGTTTTAGATGGAAGCTTAAACGCTTGGACAAAGGCAGGATATGAATTAGAAACTACTGCAAATGCTGCAACACCTGCAACAGAATTTGGTGCAAAGGTTCCAGTAAATCCTCAATATTGGATGTCAGTAGAAAATGTAGCAAAGAAATTAGAAGAAGACTCAAACTTTAAACTAGTAAGTATTCGTTCTTATAAAGAATTCAATGGTGATACAAGTGGTTATTCCTATATAGATAAAGCAGGAGAGCCTAAGGGTGCTGTTTGGGGTAAAGCTGGTAGTGATCCATATCATATGGAAGACTATACCCATGAAGATGGAACATATATTAATATGGATGAAATGAAAGAGCTATGGAAAGATCTTGATTTCACTTTAGATAATGAACTTTCCTTCTATTGTGGAACAGGCTGGCGTGCATCTATTCCGTTTTTAATTATGTATGAAAATGGATATACAAATATGAGTATGTTTGATGGTGGATGGTATCAATGGCAAATGAATGATAATCTTCCAGTTCAAGTGGGAGACCCTGATGCTGGTGAAGCTGTTTATACAACAGTAGGTGACCTTACAAATGATAAGGCAGCAAAATAAAAATAAATATATATGCGTGATTTTCTATATTGTTATAGAGGCTTTGGCAATAATTGGGGCTTATGTAACTAATCATTATACCAAAACTCGTATGGGGATGCTTCGGCATGTAGTATATCTTAACGGTAAATGGGAGAAGTCATTGCCTATTCCAATAATAAAATGGATAGCAATAAGTATCATTATTGCCCTTGTAATTCTCGCATATCTACGTTATCATAAGGAAAAGGCAAGTTTTAAGGTTAATATGATGGTAATGTTATTGACTATTGCCGTAAGTGGATGGACAGTATATTTTTTGCTTGCTTATAATACAGAAAGAAATCGTGCATATTATATTATTAGTGTTTGTTTCATACTGGCAACAGTGCTTCAGAATATTATATATCACTGTAGTCATTCGATTAAATTAAAGAATTGATTTTAAATTTTAGATGAGAATTAGTTGATTAAATAAAAACTAGGCGAAGGCCTAGTTTTTAGTATATTATCAATTGTTTTTCGTAAAAATTAGGTTGATAACTATCGTATTCCTTGAGAATGGTTTTTTCAACGCATGCTTCCAATATGCAATTAGGTTACAATTATAGGAGATATAAATTAACTATTCTTTTATAAGTATCTTTATTACCTCTCCAATATATAATGTATGATGGTCAGTATTAGGGTAAATTTTTTCATTAAGTTCTTGGTCTATAAAGGATTCAGATTTATATTCTTGGGCAAATAGTTTTCTACAGAAAATTGATATATTTGCTTCTTGGAAATAAGGAACATTATTATCATGTATAACTGTAAGATTAGATTTTTCGATTTTATCCTCATCCCTTCCAGATTTTGTTCCAAGATAAGATAGTGTTTCTCTAAAACTTTCGTCAAAGAATGTTAATGAAAATGAGTCCGCATTATCTACAAATTCCTTAGTATATCTTTGTGGGCGAATAACTATATATGCTACATTTTTATTCCACATTACTCCTAAACCACCCCAAGATGCAGTCATTGTGTTAACTTTCCCATCCTTTTCAGCAGTAATTAACATCCAATCCTTGCCAATTAGCTTAAATGGACTATAGTGAAACTCTTCGGGTTTAATTTCTTTAAATTTAGTCATGTTTAATCCCTCCATATTCCTTATTATACATATCATTATATAATAAGAGAGAATAAATTTATAGGTTATTGGTTTAGAGAAATAAAAACGAACTAGATGGAGAACAATAGAATAAATTATATCTATATAAAAGAAGAAGATATAACATTTCTCAATTATACAACAAATAGTATGTATACTATAATTTACTTATAGAAATTATAGGAGGAGGTTTTATTAATGAATCAGAGGAATAGTACTTATGCATTGATTTTCTCAGCCTTAGGCATTGCTCTAAATATAGTACTTGGTACAGTAGCTGGAATTATTAATATCCCATTATTATATCTTGATACTATAGGAACTATATTTACGGCAGCTATATTTGGACCATGGTATGGGGCCTTAACTGGGGGATTGACTAATGTAATTCAAGGGCTTATCACAGGACCCAAGATAATCCCATTTGCTTTGGTTAATATTGTAGTTGGAATTGTTGTTGGTTTAATCGCTAAAAGGTGGAGATTTAACTTTGTAGTAGCAACTATAACAGGATTGATACTTGCAGTGGTAGCTCCATTAATTGGTACACCTATAGCTACTTATGTATATGGAGGTATTACAGGGGACTTTAACGATGTTGTATTTACTTGGCTAGTTCAATCAGGGCAGAAGATTTTTACAGCAGCATTTATTCCTAGAATTACGAGTAATTTTATTGATAAGATAGCAAGTTGTTTAATTGTTGCTTTGCTAATTCAAAGACTTCCAAAAAGATATACTGAAGGGGTAAAATAGATGGAAAGAAGTAAACGGGTTATTTTCATTTCTCACTGTATAATAAACCAGAATACTGTAGTCTGTCCATTGGCTAGAGCTAAGGGTGCATATAGGGAAATCATTGAAGAAATTATGAATAATGAAATAGGAATTCATCAACTCCCTTGCCCTGAATATAGACATTTGGGACTTAAAAGAGAGCCTATGGATAAAAACCAGTATGATACTATAGAATATAGAAATCTCTGTAAGAATATATCCCAAGATACTATCAATATAATGAAGGAATACTTAGATAATGATTATGAAATAGTAGGGCTAATAGGTATCAATGAAAGTCCAACCTGTAGTATAAGAGGTGCAAAAGGTATACTTATGGAAGAGTTATTAGCCTTGGCAAAGAAAGAAAAAATAAACTTAAGAACCATAGATGTTCCAACGAATTATATGGACGGAAGAGATAATGAAGAGTTTATTAAAGAATTAGAAGGATTAATGAAAAACTAGGTTAATTAACCTAGTTTTTTTATATCATTATCTATTAAATAAACAACGAAAATTGTATAATAGAGAATATATAAGGAAATTAAGGAATGTTAGGAGAGTAATCATGCAAATAACACCATTAAGCCAACAACAATACAAAAACTTTATCCTAGACTTCAAATATACAACTACCTACTACTATGATATAGAAATCAACCCTAATGAAATATTCTCTATATCTATAGATAAAAAACCCTTCGGATTTTTCACTTAATGAGGATGGGGAAGTATTAGGATATTTGGAAGTAACAGGTAATCCTGGAATAATAGACTAAGGATAACGGAAATACTAATATTGGATGAATTTAGAGTAAATGGAATTGATCTAAGTTCATATACTAATGATGATGTTGATAAAAGAGAAGTCAGATTAGAGATGACATATAAAGTATAGTGATAGACAATTAATAATTTCTAGGAGGAGATTTTATGAAGCTGATTAAATTTGGTATAACTGTAATCATAATTATTTTGATATTTAATGTTTTAGGTATGTTTAATGCTGAAACCAGCAAAAAAGTTGATGATGCAATAGATATAACTAAAGTTAAAATTAGTGAATTTAAATATAAGGATAAGTCCATAGTAGATATGTCATTAAAGGAGTTATCCTCAAATATCTCTTCTGATATCAATTATCTAAAGGAAGAGATAATTACTGAGGATAGGATTAAATTATCAGGAAAAGGATTATCTATAACTATGAGCCCCAAAAAAGATATAATCCTTATTGCTGAGGTTGATACTTCAGAATCTAAGGCTGTAGAATCCTTAGAGAAGCTTCTATATAGTTTAATGAAGAAAGATATAAAAATTCCAGAGGAAATTTTAGAGAAAAGCAGTTTTACGGTTATGATAGAAAAGATAGATGGAGAATATAATGTTAAATTTAGCGAATAAAAATTGAGAATTTAAAAGAAAGCTGACTAAAAAAAGGAGTAATATATGAATAGCCAAGATGCTAGAAAAATCAAGACTAATACAAAACTTAGGCATTTCAAAGGAAAAGAATATCTAGTTCTTCATGTAGCAAAGCATTCAGAAACATTAGAAGATATGGTTGTATACCAAGCTTTATATGGAGAATTTGGAATTTGGGTTAGACCATTGGATATGTTTTTACAGAAAATAGAGAGAGATGGAAAGATAATTAATAGGTTTGAAGAGATTGTTGAATGAGTATACCTCTACTTTAGGGTATATTCTTTTCAACCAATCTCTTTAAGCTTCTTTCAAATTCCCTATCTGATTCGGAGTTTCTTTTTTTAGCTTTACCATAATATTTATTTTGTTTTCTAAGCTGTTGATGCAAATGTCTGCGATTTAACATCCCATCTATATTATTTGTGGAGAATACTAGTCCATTTTGACTTATGGGAATAGCTTCCTTAGATAGGCACATGGCTGCTAAGCCATAATCTTGGGTGATAATTATGTCCCCTTTTTTTATCCTATTAACAATATAAAAGTCTGCACTATCACGAGAGATGTCCACAGAAACAACTGTTGCATAAGAGTCTGTAATTTCATGAGAATAATTTTTTACAATTATTATTTCTAGTTTATGGTTTTTAGCAATTTCAACTGCTTCATCAACTACTGGACAACCATCTGCATCTACATAAATCTTCATATTATCACCTCAGTTTATTATATCACGGAAATCGTTTATATAGACTATAAAACCATTATTTTCTGACAAATATACATTGAATATGTTAAAATAGTCTTTAGGTATATAAACTTTTTTGCTAATATCAAAGTAGGATGGACATAATCAAAATAAATAAAAATATATTGTTTATAGATATGGTGGTGGATAGATGTCAAGATTAACAGATGAAGTATTAATAGATAGGGTAGAACTTTATGATACCTATATAAAGGGAAAACAATATTATGAATCTGGGAAGGTAAGAGAAGTTAAAGCAACTCCAAAACGCAACTATTATGTTGCCAATGTATTTGGTAGTTCCATATATCAATCCACAGTTGAATTTGATAGTTATGATGATATTGTTACTACAACTTGTACATGCCATGCTTATAAAAAATATAATGGTGATTGTAAGCATATAGTTGCCTTATTAGCATTTATTATGAATTACGAAAAGACAGGTTCAGTAAGATATAAGAAATCTGAAGGAGACATAAAAAATATACTAAATTATTATAGACACACACCAAGTAATATGAAAGTACCTGTAAATCTGGAAATTAATTTTAAATATATAGATAAAGAGCCCTCCCTTAATTTTCGAATAGGAGAAGATAAACTATACGTAGTTAGGAATATGGGAAGGTTTTTGTCGGATATAGAAGATAAAAAGGTAATAGAATTTGGAAAGAACTTCACATATTCTCCTGATATTCATTGTTTTAATCCCAAAGATAAAGAATTAATGGATTTTTTTATATTATTATATGAAAATTACGATATTAATTTTTATAGATACTATGGTGGTAGATTTAGTAGTACCTTTAAAGGAGACAGTATATATTTAAGTCCTAAGTCTCTTGAGAAATTTTTTGAATTAGTGAAAGATAGAACCTTCAATGTAAATATATATCATAAACAGTTTAAAGATATAGTAATAACGGAGGAAGAATTGAAGCTAAATTTTGAAATAGATAAAAGTGAAAATGATCTTTTATTAAGGATTGGAGATGAGTCACAACTTTCGCCTTTAACTCCAAATGGAAGCTATTTCTTTTATAAAGATAAGATTTATAGACTTTCAGAACAGCAAGCAAATAATATTATGCCAATATATAATGAGATAATAAAAAAAGAAATAAAGACAATAAGAATTGAAAAGGATTTAAAAGAAACATTTGTATCTGAGATACTGCCTGTTATAGGAAAATATTCAAAATTAACTATAGATAAGGATGTAGAAGAATCAATCTATAGTGCTCCTCTGAATGCTCAGATATATTTCGATAGACAAGATGATGTAATACTAGGTAAGGTAATATTTAATTACGGAGATATAGATATAAATCCTTTTTCATCACAAAAAATATCCAATCTAGATGGAGAAAAGATTTTATTAAGAGATATGGAAACTGAGAGGTCTATAATGGCCCTTTTAGAACGAGGAGATTTTAAAGTAGAAGACGGAGGATTTTATCTAGAAGAAGAAGAGGAAATTTTCGACTTTATAAATGATATTATACCCGAATTACAGAAGTATTGTGAAGTATATTACTCGGAAAACTTTAGAAATATAGGACTTATAAGCTCTAAGAATTTTAAGGGTGGATTAAGAATAGATGATGAATTAGATATGTTAGAATTTAACTTTGATATAGAGGGGATAGATAGCTCTGAACTGGAAAATATTTTTAGAAGTTTAAAGGAAAAGAAGAGATATTATAAGCTAAAAGATGGATCTTTTTTAGTCTTAGATAATAAGGAATTTGTTGATGTAGTTGATATGCTTGATTATTTGAATATTGAAGGTAAAAACTTTCATGATGGAATAGTACAAATCCCTAAGTTTAGAACAATGTACTTAGATAAATTCATAAAAGATAGAGGAATTGACTATATCAAGAAGAATGTAAATTTCAAAAGATTAGTTAGAGACATAAATGACCCAGATGATATAGAGTATGAATTGCCTAAGGAATTGACCGTAAATTTAAGGGATTATCAGAAATTTGGATTCAAGTGGCTAAAGACATTATCAAATTATGGATTTGGTGGAATATTAGCCGATGAGATGGGGCTCGGTAAGACAATTCAAATGATAAGCTTTTTATTGTCAGAGAAGAATGAAAAGGGCCCTGAGCCGAATATAGTTATAGTTCCTACATCTCTTGTATATAACTGGGAAGATGAAGTGGAAAGATTTGCTCCTAGCCTCAAGACTTTAGTGATAGTAGGTAGCAAGGCTGAGAGAAATGAACTTATAGATAAGGTAAAGGATTATGATTTAATAATTACTTCCTATCCACTA
Source organism: Bacillota bacterium (assembly GCA_023388495.1). GTDB lineage: Bacteria > Bacillota > Clostridia > Tissierellales > Tissierellaceae > Tissierella. Next base: position 52,539 of record JAEWGC010000035.1, read on the forward strand.
ATTAGAAGAGATGTAGAAGAATATAAAAATATATATTTTAGATATTGTATATTAGATGAAGCGCAGCATATTAAAAATCAAGGTTCTCTTAATGCAAAGTCTGTAAAAAATATTAAAGCAAAGAATTACTTTGCTTTAACAGGAACCCCTATGGAGAATTCTTTATCTGAACTATGGTCAATATTTGATTTCTTAATGCCAGGGTATTTGTTAACAAGTGGAAAATTTAGTGAGAAATATGAAAGACCAATAACTAAGGAAGAAGACAATGAAAGATTAAGAGAGCTTAGCAATCAGATTAAGCCATTTATTTTGAGGCGAACTAAAAAAGAAGTATTAAAAGAGTTACCAGATAAGATAGAGCAAAAGATAGTAGTAGATATGGTAAAGGAACAGAAAAAACTCTATTTAGCATATTTGCAGGCTATAAAAGGTGAAATAGATGATGAAATAAACTCAAAGGGATATAGTAAATCTCATATAAAAATTCTTGCTGGATTAACAAGGCTAAGACAAATATGTTGTCATCCAGGAATATTTGTAGAAGGATATGCTGGAAGTAGTGGGAAATTAGATTCCTTGGAGGAAATAGTAGTTGAAGCCGTAGACTCTGGTCATAGGATATTGATATTTTCACAATTTACAACTATGTTAGGAAGAATAAAGAAACTTTTGGAAACGAAGAGAATAAACACCCTATATCTAGATGGTAGCACTCCAGTTGTAGAAAGAGGTAATTTAGTCAGGGATTTTAACAAGGGTGTAGGAGATGTTTTCTTAATATCTCTTAAAGCTGGAGGAACAGGATTAAACCTAACTGCGGCAGACATGGTAATTCATTTTGATCCATGGTGGAATCCTGCAGTAGAGGATCAAGCTACAGATAGAGCCCATAGAATAGGACAAGATAAAACTGTCCAAGTTATTAAATTAGTTACAAAGGGAACCATAGAGGAAAAGATATTTAAACTACAGGAAAAGAAAAAAGAGATGATAGATAAGGTAATTACTGAAGGAGAAACCTTGATATCAAAATTGAGTGAAGAAGAAATAATGTCACTATTTGAAATATAGGATAAATAAAACTAGGCGATAGTCTAGTTTTATTTATTCCTTTATAAGTATCTTAGTTATTTCTCCGATATACAAAGTATGGTGATCGGAGTAAGGATACATTTTTTGATTAAATTCATTATCAATAAAGGATTCAGGCTTATATTCTTGAGCAAATAATTTCTTGGCAGAAATAGCTATATTTGTTTCTTTAAAATAGGGAGTATTATTTTCATGTAGAACAGCAAGCTTTGATTTTTCAAGCTTATCCTCATCTCTACCAGATTTTGTACCAAGGTAAGATAATGTTTCCCTATAACTCTCATCGAAGAAAGTCAGGGAAAATGAATCTGAGTTATCTACAAACTCCTTAGTATATCTTTGAGGATGAATAACTATATATGCTACATTTTTATTCCACATAACCACTAAACCACCTCAATAGGCAGTCATTATATTAACTATCCTATCCTTCTCGGCGGTAATCAATATTTAATCTTTACCTATTAATTTAAAAGGACTATAGAAGAATTCTTCTGGTGATATTTCTTTAAATTCAGCCATTCTGATGCTTCCTAAAGATTATTACAAGTATATTATATACTAAATATAAAGAACAGTAATAGGTTTATATAAACAATAGAAATGATTAATCTTAAAGGAATAAATAGGTTAGAATATCAGGTTAAATAATAGCATCTTATATATCACTAATAAGTGCATTTAACGATAAACAGATATGGTTAAATATTTTAACCATATCTGTTTACTTTTCTTGAAATCTACTATATACTTTAAGGTGAAATGCTATATAATTATATGTAAAAGGAGATTCCTATGGTAATACGTTGTAACTTGTCAAGATTAATGGGGGAAGCCCGTTATAATATAGAAGATATACATAAGGCTACCGGGCTATCGAGGACAACAATTTCAAAATTATATCACGATAAAATGGAACGAATAGATTATGAGACACTTAGTAAATTATGTTCTTTTTTGCGTTGTCAAGTTGGAGATATATTGGAGTTTCATGAAAAGTGATAGTTCATTATGTGCATGTACATACCAAATATATAGAGTATGGAGGTATATGATTTTGTGGTGTAAAAACTGTAGTCGAGAAACTAATGATAAAGTATGTGAGATTTGTGGAGAGCCAACAGAGCAAGATGTACCTGTAGTTATTTATTGGTGTGACAACTGTAAAACCCCAATAATAAACGAAGTAAATAGAATTGATAAAGATATATGTCCACTATGTAAAGGTGGGACAAGATATCTGTCTTCAGATTTGCGTCCTGTTTTTCCAGAAGAACGCTTGTTGCTTGAAATATTACTTAAAAAACCTCTTGCATATAAGGAAAAAACTGTATGGGTTGCTAATAATAGATATTATATTGATGGGAAGGTAAAAGTTGTTCCTATAAGTATATTTAAAGAAAATGATGTTAGTAGTATTGTTGGTTTGATTGAAAAGTATAAATCTGAAAATGATTATGATTTCTTTAATAAGAATATAAAGGTTTTTATTTCTGCTAATAAAGAGCGATTAAATTATCTAGTTGATGAGGCAATGCAGTTTATTAGAAAAACGGCAGCTGAATATCCTAGTGAAAATGTAGTTGTATCATTTTCAGGTGGAAAGGACTCTACAGTAACAGCAGATTTGACTGCTAGGGCATTGAGTAATCCAAGTTTAGTACATATTTTTGGAGATACCACATTGGAGTTTCCGTTAACAATAGAGTATGCGCAGCGCTTTAGAAAAAATAATTCAAAGGCTATCTTTAAAGTTGCCAAAAACAAGGAGCAAGATTTTTATTCGGTATGCGAAGATATAGGACCACCTGCCCGTATGTTGCGCTGGTGCTGTTCAATGTTTAAAACTGGACCAATCACTAGAGTGTTAAATAGTTTATATAGAGATGCCAATATTTTAACTTTTTATGGTATTAGAAAATGTGAGTCTGTTAGCCGTAGTAAGTATAATCGTGTAGAAGATAATTCAGAAGCCATAAAAATTCAAAAACAGAAGGTTGCTTCTCCTATTTTTCTTTGGAAAGATATTGATATTTGGCTATATCTATTAGAACAAAACGTAGATTTTAATGATGCTTATCGCTTGGGATACGATAGAGTTGGTTGTTGGTGTTGTCCTAATAATAATGAGCGTGCTCAATTTCTATCGAGAATATATATGCCAGAACAGTCCACAAGGTGGAGGACATTTTTAATTGATTTTGCTAAAAGTTTGGGAAAACCTGACCCAGAGGTATATATAGACAGTGGGAAATGGAAAGCACGACAGGGAGGCAATGGGTTAAAGGCTGCAGAAGATGTAAAAATACGATTTACCAATTGTACAGTTGAGGACAATGCTAAAGTATATAAATTATCTATGCCTATTGACGATAGCTTCATTGATATGTTTATTCCCTTTGGAAGGATAGCAAAGGAATTGGGGAGAAAAATGATTAATGAAACTATTATTCTTGATATTAAAACGAATATCCCAATTATTTCTATTCAGCCATATAGCCAAGAGGGATATGATTTCGCTGTAAAAATAAAGACAATGAATGTAGAAAAACATGAAGACTTACAAAGAATGATAGGATATCAAGTTAGAAAGCATAATGCCTGTCGAAAATGCTTAAAGTGTGAATCAGTTTGTAGATTTGGTGCAATATCTATTACTAATGATGAATATAGAATTAATCCAGATAAATGTAGACATTGTAAGATGTGTGTTACAGCTAAGTATCTTGATGGTGGATGTATGATGGATAAATATTTGAAGACTAAAGAATAAAGTAGTATAAGAAGGAGCGTAACTTATGAAGTTTAGAGCACATGATACTTTTTTTATAAGAAAAGGCTGGTTATATAAAGGAATGAAGAATGTACTAAATGATATGTATGTTTTTATGGGTACAAATGAAAATCCAATGGATGCTTTGGGTATTGGTTCAAACATGGTTAAGTCTTTGAGATATTGGCTACAGGCTGTTGGACTGACCGTTGAACCAATCTCTGGAAAAAGATTTCAAGAATTTACACCCTTTGGAAATGTCATTTATGAATATGATAAATATATTGAAGAAATGGGGACGTTATGGTTTCTACATTATAAATTAGCAAGTAACAAAGAAGAGGCTACTGCATGGTATTACTTTTTTAACGAGTTTAAGCAAAACGAGTTTTCTCGTGATGATTTTATTACACAGCTTGATACCTATATCCGCATGAATGGGGAAGAAGAAAAGAGTAGTAGAATTTTAACGGACGATTTTAATTGTATTGTTAATACCTATATGCCAAGAATCAAGTCTAATCCTGAAAAGGTACATCCTGAAAGCAATATTGATTGTCCTTTAGGTGAGCTTGATATGATTGATTTTGCAAATAAAAAAGCGAAAACTTATAAAAAATGTATACCCAAAATAGATGCTGTTCATCCAATAGTAGCATTAGCCGTTATTGTTGATAATGCTGACGATACTAACGAAATCAAAATATCGTCAATACTAAATGATAAGTGTAATATTGGAAAAGTATTTAATTTGGACATTATTACATTGACAAATATACTTAATAAGATTGAGCTAATGGGATATATAAAGGTAATTAGAACTGCAGGTTTAGATATCATAAGACTAAGTGATACTATAGAGGGTGATACACATGCTGAAAAGTTCTTATGGTGTGTTAATGAATATTATAGGGTGATAAATGCTTAAAGCTATTTAGAAACGGAGAGATAATATGTTTAATAATAAAATATGGGTAGAGAAAGGTTTTCAGACATCAATTAATATAGCCTATGATCTACATAACGAGAATAAGATAAGGAACTTTATACCCACAGCTGCTTCAATTGAGATTATCGAAGATATACTGCTTAGTACAAGTCTAAATGCTACAACTAGATCAAGAATACTTATTGGTGCTTATGGTAGAGGAAAGTCACATATTATACTTATGATTATGTCACTTCTTCATAAGAAAGATAGAAGTTTATTTGATTCCTTGTTAAATAAAATTAAAGAATATAACCTACAGTTATATAATTATGCTGTAAGTTATATAGAAAGTGATAGGAGATTATTACCAATTATTATTAGTGGTAGCAGCAATAGTTTAACTCAGTCATTTTTAGGTTCATTACAGCAATCATTAAAAAATGAAAATTTATTAAGCCTTATGCCAGAAACTAATTTCAAGTCAGCGATTGAGACTATTAAGTTATGGAAAAATTCTTATCCAGAGACATATAGGAAATTCGAAAAAATTATCGATGTAAGTGTAAATGAATTTATTATTTCATTAAGAGAATTTGATATGTTAGCATACGAAAGGTTTAACAATGTATTTCCACAACTTACATCTGGTAGTGCTTTTAATCCATTTGCAAATGTAGATGTAGTTGAGCTTTATGAAAATATCGCTGTCAAGCTTAAGGATCATGGGTTTGATGGTATTTATATTATATATGATGAATTTAGTAAATACTTGGAGTCAAGTATTGCTAATACAACCATAAGTGATATAAAGCTATTACAGGATCTTGCTGAAAAATGTGACCGTAGTGGAAATAACCAAATGCACCTTATGTTAATATCTCATAAGGATATTTCAAACTATATTGACAAGAACTTGCCAAAGGAAAAGGTTGATGGGTGGAGAGGCGTATCTGGAAGATTTAAGCACATCAATTTGCATAACGATTTCTCTCAGATGTATGAAATTATTTCTGCTGTAATAAAAAAAGATCAAGAATTTTGGAATAGCTACATAGAGGATAACAAAGTAAGTTTTCATGATTTAATGGATAGTTTTATAAATAATGGATTAATCAATGAAAATGAATTAGAAATTGCTTCTATTGTAGTAAAAGGTTGCTACCCATTACATCCTATTTCTACATTTATTCTCCCAAGATTATCTGAGAAGGTTGCCCAAAATGAAAGAACGCTATTTACATTTTTATCATCAGATGGAAGACACACATTAACTACTTTTTTAAAAAGTGTAAAAGATAAATTTCCTATTCTTACTCCTGATTATATTTATGATTATTTTGAACCATTATTTAGAAAAGAAGTATATACAAGTGATATCTATAAAATATATAGTCTAACATCAAATGTGTTAAGAAAATTAAAGGAAAATAGTCTAGGTACTAAAGTTATAAAAACAATATCGTTAATTTATATGGTTGAGCAATTTGAAAAACTTCCACCGATACGAAATATTATTGTAGATATATTCAACAATATTGTTAATGATATTTCAGAAATAAATGATGTATTAGAAGAACTCATAGAGAAAGACTGCATTGTATATCTAAAGCGCAGTAATGGATATTTAAAAATCAAAGAAAGTAGTGGAATAGATATCCCTACTGAAATTAATAAAATCATAGAAAAGAATAGTTCAACTATAAGTGTAAAGGAAATCTTGAATGAGTTTTCTCTTGATAGTTATATGTACCCTACTGCATATAATGATGAAATGGAGATCACAAGATACTTTGACTTGAAATTTATTGATAGTAATGAATTCTCTACAGTGAGTGATTGGGAAAAAAAGATAGAAGGTTTAGATTCTGATGGAGTAATTTATGCTATTATTCCTCAGAAATCGACTGACATAGAAAATATAAAAAAAACAATTTCTTCTAGAGATTATGGGCACAGGAGGATTTTATTTGTTGTACCCAAAATATTTACTGATATTGAAAAGATAGCTTATGAATATTGCGCAGTAAAATTACTTAAGAATGCTGCGGGTGATGATGAATTGCTTTGTGATGAATATGATATTTTTATTGAAGACTTAGAAGAAGTTATAAGTGGATTTATTAGAAGCTATACACGTCCAGAAATAGGCAAAGCAGAATACTTTTATTGTGGTGAAAAAATGTCATTTAAGAGGAGAGCACAAATTTCTGCAAAGTTATCTGAAATTTGCTTTAAGCTATATCCACATACACCAGTAATAAACAATGAAATAATTAATAAAAATATAATTACAACAGCGGCATTAAATAGTCGTAATAAGTTAGTTTCAGGTTTGTTAGAGACTCATCTTGATATTAATTTAGGGTTGAATGGGACAGGGCAAGATGTCTCATTTATGAGGAGTACTTTGATAAGAACAGGTATTTTATTAAATGAAGAAACTATGCCACATTTAACACTATTACCTACTGATGATAAAATGAGGTCATTACTATCTGTTATACAGAACTTCTTTATTGAGGCGAGCAGTAATGAAGGGAAGAATTTTAAAGAACTGTACGACATCCTTATTTTACCTAAGTATGGTTATGGAATTAAGAAAGGTGTTATACCAATTTATATTGCAGTAGTGCTAAATTCATTTAAAAAATATATAGTTATAAAAACTAAGAATAGTGAGGTAAATATTTCTACAGACCTTATTAATAGTATCAACGAGAATCCAGAGAATTTTATTGTATATATGGAAGATTGGAATGAGGAGAAAAGCCAGTATATTACATCTTTAACAGAATTATTCTCTGATTATATCATTGGACGTGAAAAAGAATATAACACATTTTCTTATGTTGTTTCAGCTATGAGTAGATGGTATATGAACTTGCCAAAATATGCAAAGGCATTAAAATCCATTTATAAGGGAAAAGATAGTAGCGGTGATGATAAACTAAATAAGTCTCAATTAAGATTTATAAATAGTTTAAAATCACCAGATATAAATGCAAGGGAATATCTTTTTAATGATTTACCTAAGATATTTGGTTATGAAGATTTTAGCATAAATATTATCGATAATTTAAGAATCGCAAAAAACACATTTGATAATGCTAAGAATGAACTCATAAATCAATTAATATTTGATACTAAGTTAATTTTTTCTAGTTCAGGTAATAGGAATGCTACGTTATCAAGTGTAATTAAAGATTACATCGAAAGCCTAAAACCACAAACCTTAATCCATTTATACCCTAATGGTGAAGACAAAGTTTTATCATTAATGAAGACAATAAGTAATGATGATAAAATGTTTATTGAAAGGCTTGGGAAGTCAGTTACTGAATTACGTATTGATGATTGGACAAGAGAAACAATTACAACATTCATTATTGAATTAGAAAATTTTAACAGGTCAATAAAGGAATTTGATAGAAATATAACTACTACAAATATAAATATGGGTAGAAATTCAGGAGGGTACAAGATTTGTTTTTCAGATGAAAATGGCAATGATATTGTAAAGACTTTTAACAAGATAGAGTGTAGCAGTAGAGGTAAGCTTCTCTATAATGAGATAGCTGTTGCAATGGAAGAAATGGGACAATCAATTTCAGAAAGTGAAAAAAGACAAATCTTAATGTTATTTATTGAAAGAATGTGTTAAGGAGGGGTTAGCTTGAATAGATGTGCCTATTTTAATAATGCGGCTACCACATTTCCTAAACCTGAGATAGTATATTCATTTATGGATAATTATTATAGGCAATTGGGTACAAACAATGGAAGAGGAGGAATAAGTACAGGAAGTAAACTTATAAATGAAACTAGAAATCTTGTTGTAGAACTTCTTCATTGTCCAAATAAGAAGGTAGTATTTACACACTCAGCAACAGAGGCCATTAACATTATATTACGGGGTTTACAAATTACTGATAATTTTAATATTTATATATCACCTTTCGAACATAATGCTGTTAGTAGAGTAATTAATTATCTTGGTACAGTTTATAAATTAAATATTAGAGAACTTACTGTAGATAAGAAGACTTTTAATTACGACTTAGAAAGAATTAAATATCAGTTTTCAGAGGAGAAGCCTAATATTGTTATTATAAGTCATGCAAGCAACGTATGTGGTGTAATAGCTCCTATAGAAGATATCTGTACTATGTCCAAGCAATATAGGGCCATAAATATTGTTGATATGTGCCAAACTGCTGGACTTATTGATACAGATGTGAGTAGCCATATATATGATTTTAATATATTTGCAGGACATAAAACTATGTATGGTCCATTTGGTATAGCTGGGTTTATTTGTAATGATAATATTCAGTTAAAGCCACTTATATATGGTGGGACAGGAGTAGATTCAGCAAATGAAACAGTTCCAGAAACAATTCCTGAAAGGTTTGAAGTAGGAAGTCAAAATATCCTTTCTATTGCAGGATTAAATGCAGCTTTAAGGTGGATTAAAGATATAGGCGTAAAGAATATTGCTGCGAGGGAAAAAGAAAATCACAACCATTTGCTTTATTTATTGAGAAGATATGATAATATAAAGATAATGGGTGAGGGCGTAGCTGATAAATGTATAGGGGTTGTCTCATGTACTTTTGATGGATATAGCAGTGATAATATAGGGTTAATATTAAGTGAGCAGGGGGTAGAGGTTAGAACAGGATTACATTGTTCTCCTATCGCTCATAAGTTTCTAAATACTTTTCCAGAAGGAACCGTAAGGTTTAGTGTTAGTTATTTTAACACTGATAATGATTTTAATATTTTAGAGGAAGCATTAGATTATATAGAAGAAAATAGTTGAGGAGGATTAAGGTGAGAGAAAACGAATTTGAAGATTTTCTAATTGCTGATACTAATATTATTAGTAAGACAAAAGCTGTACGTTCTAGAATCAATAAGGCACGAATGATTGAACGACACTTTAGTGAATCACTTGACATAATTGTAAGTGATGATAATACGATGTATAACACCCTTATAAGAATCAAAAATGAAATGAAGGATACAAATGGCAACTTGTCTAATGCTTTAAGAAAATACTATCAGTTTGCTAATAATAAGATATTTCCAACATTAAACAGATATGAAGAAGAGGAGGAGATATCATGAGTCTAAAAGATATTGAAATAAAAAATGAATACCGTTCTCTAATTGATAATGTAGCCAAGGACTTTTATATACCCCTTTTAAAAGAAGCTATATTATATAGGAGAGCAGTTGGTTTTTTCTCATCCTCTGCATTAGTTGAAATTTCGAATGGAATTATGGGACTTATTGAAAATGGTGGGAAAATCCAACTTATAGCCTCTCCATATTTATCAGATGATGATGTAGAAGCAATGCGTAAAGGCTATGAACTTAGAGAAAATATTATAGAAAATGCGTTATTAAGAGAATTAAAGGATGTTAACACTTCTTTTGAAAAGGACAGGCTAAGTTTCCTGGCGAATTTAATTGCAGATGGAATTCTAGATATAAAGATTGCGTTAACGGAAAGAGATGGTGAGTTAGGAATGTACCATGAAAAGATGGGGATTATTTCTGATTTACAGGATAATAAAATAGCATTTTCTGGTTCGATGAATGAGTCAGCGACAGCTATGATGGTTAATTATGAAGCCATAGATGTATTCTGTTCCTGGAAAGGCGATATTGAACGGGTTGCATCAAAGGAAAATGCGTTTGAATCTATATGGAACGATGTGGAACCAAATATAAAAACAATTTATTTTCCTAATGTAAACGATGCAATTATAAGAAAATACAAAAGAGAAGGTTATAATTATGAAAGTAACAAAGAAAAATTAAATGTACCAGTAGTAAGAGAGAGTATATCAGGTTCGGTAGGAGCAGAAATCCCAGAGCATATAAAGCTACATGATTATCAAATAACTGCAATTGATAGATGGGAAGAACTTAATTACCGTGGAATATTCGACATGGCCACAGGAACTGGTAAGACATATACAGGTCTTGGAGCAATAGCTAGATTGTCTAACGAACTTTCTCATAAGTTAGCAGTTTTTATAGTCTGCCCATATCAACATCTAGTTGAGCAATGGGTTGAAGACATAGAAGCATTTGGTATGCATCCCATCATTGGATACAGTGCTTCATCTCAGAAGAACTGGAAAAAGCTATTAGAAGGTGCTATTCTCGATCAAAAGTTGGGAGTGCGTAATAAAGAGTTTTTTTGTTTTATAAGTACAAATGCCACCTTTGCATCTGATTATGTACAAAACCAAATCAAACGTGTAAGGGGTAATGTGCTGCTTGTTGTAGATGAGGCTCATAATTTTGGTGCTACATATTTAAGTAAAACTTTAACTGACAAATTTAAATATAGGCTTGCTTTATCAGCTACAATTAATAGGCACAATGATGAAGATGGAACTCAAAAGTTATTCAATTACTTCGGAGATAAATGTATAGAGTACACTTTAGAGAGGGCAATTGATGAAAATAAGCTTACTAGATACAAATATTATCCAATAATTACATCACTTAATGAACTAGAACTTGAAAAATATACTCAGCTTTCATATGAAATAGGAAAATGCATCATTAAAGGTAAAAATGGGCAATCAAAACTGAGTGAGCGTGGAAAAATTCTTGCACTTGCAAGAGCAAGATTAGTAGCTGGTGCAGAAGATAAAATTATAAAACTCGAAGAATATATACAGCCATATATTAATGATAAACACATTTTGGTATATTGTGGAGCTACTACAATGCTTGCTGAAAATCAAGAGAGGTCGAGTACAGATGATGAAGATATTAGGCAAATAGATTTAGTTACAGATTTACTAGGAAATAAATTAAATATGAAGGTCTCTCAATTTACATCAAAAGAAGATGCAAGTGAGAGAGAAATTTTAAAGAATGAGTTTGCCTTAGGAGATAACCTACAGGCTTTAATAGCTATTAAGTGCTTGGATGAGGGGGTTAATATCCCGAAGATTAAAGTCGCATTTATTTTGGCAAGTACAACTAATCCTAAAGAGTATATTCAACGCCGTGGTAGAGTGCTGAGATTAGCACAAGGTAAAGATTATGCAGTTATTTATGATTTCATTGCATTGCCGAGGCCGTTAGATATGGTTACATCCATTACTGAAATTGAGATGAACAGAGATTTATCATTGGTGAAAAACGAATTGTGTCGGGCTCAAGAATTTGCTCGTTTATCAATGAATATGGCTGAAGCAGAAAAAGTTATAAATGATATAAAAGACGCATATTGCATAGAAGAAAGTTATATTACTTATCAGGAGGATTTTGATTATGTCTAATAAGAATATAGAAATAGTAAATGAAATAGAAGTTGATACACAAAAGGCACAAAGGATGTTGACAAAGATAATATTAAGGGAAAAGACTAATATAAAAACAAAGCAGTATAACGACCTTCAGATGGTAAATCAAATTAAGAAGATGATAGAGGAGGAAGCTGAATGCTATTAAAATCTATAAAATTAAAGGATTTTCGTCAGTTTAAAGGTGAACAACCTCCTATTGAATTTTCAACCGATTTACAGAAAAATGTAACTGTTATTATGGGTGAAAATGGTTCTGGAAAAACAACCCTAGCACAAGCCTTTACTTGGTGCTTATATGGTGATACAGACTTTGAAGATAAGTCCATGCTATGTAAGGCAACGGCACAGTCCATGCTTCCAGGAAGTGAGGAAACGGTCAGGGTTGAATTAGCATTAGTACATAATAATATAGACTATACTATTATTCGAGAACAGCGTTATTCAAAAGATAATAAAGGTAGCTTTAAAAGGCCAAGTAATCCGATACTAAAAATTGCTTTTAAAAACAAAGATGGTCAGCAGGAATTTGTAAGAGATTTAGAAACTGATATAAGGATGAAGGAAATATTACCAAAAGAACTTTCAAAATATTTTTTCTTTGATGGTGAGCGAATTGGTAATATGAGTAAGGAAATTCGTAGAGGTAAGAGTAATGAATTTGCACAAGCAGTAAGAGGATTATTGGGATTAAGTGCTTTCACCGCAGCACTAGATCATTTTAAAAAGGTAACACGTAGTTATAATGAAAGCTATGATTCTAAGAGTAATATTAAGATTGAACAGTATACAAAAGAAATTGATGAATTTGAGGCACAAATAGAGAAAATTGAACAACGATTAATTGAAATTAGCAATGAAGAAGTTTTAGCAACAGAAAAATGTATGGAGTTATCAGAGAGAATTAAAGAAAATGCTGATTCGGAAATATTGGCTAAAGAAAAGGAAAAGTTAAAGCAAAAGATGGAAGGCTTGAAGCAGGTAAGAAAGGAAAGTATAAGATCATTATTAAATATTTTCAATAATAAAAGTCCAGGATATCTTGCACAAAAACTTATGAGAGATTCATTACAAAGTTTAGCTGAGGCAGATAAACTTGACAAAGGGATACCAGATGTTCATGCAAGAACAATTGAATTTTTAATCAAAAGAGGTTTTTGTCTTTGTGGCAACGCTATCAAGGTTGGCAATGATGCCTATAAAGAGTTAAATAAGGTTTTAGACTATATACCTCCTCAATCTATTGGTTCTCTCATAGGGCAGTTTGTCCGTGAATGTGAGCTAAAGACAAAATCTGTAGATACATTTTATGAACATTTTTCAGAAAAATATAGTGTTGTACGGGATTTTGAAAATAATTATGCTGAAATGCAGGATGAGGTAAGTAAAATAGAAGACAAAATAAAAGGTATGCCTAACATAGGGGAACTGCAAAAAGAATTAATGCGTTATGAACAACTTCGTGGAAGGATTAAAGATGAACGTGATGAATTAAATCAGCGAAAGGGAGGATTAGAAACAAGTAGAGATAGAAAGGATAGGGAACGTCAAGAGCTAACATTGAAGGATGAAAATAATCGAAGGATTGAAGTGTACAAGGCATATGTACAATATATGTTTGATTCGCTTAATCAGCTTTATAAAGAAAAAGAGACTGAAACGAGGATAGACCTTGAAAAGAATGTAAATGAAATCTTTAGGAATATCTATAATGGTGGATTTTCTTTAGCTATTGATGAAAAATATAACATTGGAATTATCGTTAATGATTTTGAAGGATTTAATAATGATGTTGAAACATCCACAGCTCAAAGTATCTCAATAATCTTTGCTTTTATCGCAGGAGTTATAAAAATGGCTCGCCAGAGCAGAAACCCTGAGAACGAAATGTTGATATCAGAGCCATATCCACTTGTTATGGATGCACCACTATCAGCCTTTGATAAAACTAGAATAAAGACTGTTTGTGATGCTTTACCACAGGTTGCTGAGCAAGTAATTATATTTATTAAGGATACTGATGGTGAAATTGCGGAAGAAAATATGGGAAGTAAAGTTGGCAAGAGATATTCTTTTGATAAGAAAAGCGAATTTGAAACTTACTTAATTTCGAGGTGATTAATATGTTTGATAAAGAGTATTCGTTTAGAGGTAGGCATGCTGAAAGGGTAACAAAGCTTACTGCTGAGTTTGATAAAGATGGAAATAAGTTATTTGCAAGAAATTATGATGTGTATTTGATTGCGCCAATAGTAGGATTTTTATATGGTATAAAGGCTGAAGTAGACCAAGAGAGTGAAAGAGATATTAAACCAACTAAGATTTTCCCTGATATTTTAATGAAAAATAAAGATGATTTATTGTTTAATTATCGATTAATTATGCTCTTAGATAAGAATAATGAGCCAGATTTTGAGGAAAGAGTAAATAAGGCGTTTCGTTATTATGGAAGTGATAAAGCTATTGATGATGAGTTACTTTACGAACAGTATGTTCGTGGGGGTGTTGATAAAATATATGAGAAGATATTTGATAATGCCCAGGGACCTGAAGATTACCTAGAGAACTTATTTTTATTTATTGATGAAATGGAGGAAAGATATAATTCTACTATTAGCAAAGATAGCATTATTGAATTGTGTAGATTAGCTAAGAGTTAAATTAGAGATGAGGTGAAATAAGTGCGTCAAGAAGTTATAGATCATATATTTAATCAATATAAGCAAAAGGGCTATGTTACTGAAGATAGTGTCTTTGATGCACTAATGGGAAATAATATACCATTAGATGAAGTGGAGTATATTTCTGAAACATTACTATCCATGGGTGTAATTATAAAGAATGATAATATTGATGAAGATGACAGTGATTTTATATACGATAGAAGCCAAACTGATTTTGAAGAGGTATATAAACAAGTAATTGAAATTGATGCAAACTTAAAGCCTTTCATCGATGAGATACGCAATATAACTCCACCCCAACATAGGGAGTGGTATAATTTGATTTTGCAGGCTCAAGATGGGAATAGCTATGCAAAAGAACGTATGGTTTCAATGTACTTACGTACTGTTGTAAAAATAGCATTATATCATTATCAACGATATAATATTTCCTTATCAGAAGCAATTCAAGATGGTTGCACAGGTTTAATAACTGCTATTGAAAAATTTGAAATGGGGAAACAAGACAATTTTCCCCAATATGCTCCATGGTGGATTCGTCAATATATTATGAGAGTTGCTGAACCTCCAGGCGCTTCTTTGAGATATCCCGTACATTATAAAGATAAGATGTTTTTAACCTATGATGTCATTGATCAGCATAACTGTGGGGAATGCAGAGATGAAAAATTGTGTCCTTCGCTTGTTGAGGAAGTTTCTCAAAAGGTTGGATGTGATTGTAATGAGGCCCTTAGCTTGATAAACAGCTTATCACCTGCATTAAGTTGTGATGAGATGATTGAGGTCAATGAAAATGTTTTTAATGATAACGGGTTGTTCCAAGAGAAATTAGATGAATCATTAGCTAAGGAAAAACTTGCGGAAGATTTAGAATGCATATTATCTACGCTTAAAGAGAAAGAACGTGAAGTTATCGAATTGCGATTTGGACTAGATAATTGTGCAGGACCTAGGACATTGGAGGAAGTTGGAAATATATTCAATGTTACTAGAGAAAGAATAAGACAAATTCAGTCTAAGGCTATAAAAAAGTTAAAACATCCTAGCAGAGCAAAAATTATAGAAGGGTATTGGAAATAAAAGTTCACAAACTCTGTTTGTTATTAAAAAATTTAATGAAAATAAAGATTTACTGGCTTATTTCTTTGTATAATAAAATAGATTTTTAGGAATAAGAATAATGATGATAACGTAACAATATGGGATGGATAATAGATGTCAACAGTACATGTTTTTATATATGATGATTTTGATAAATCAAATGAGGCGAAATTTTAATATTATCAAACATTCCATTGTTAATCATAGGGTTGGGATTTTATTCTAGACCAACATTTAATCATTTACTTATGTTCATGTTAGAATTCATTATTGATAATAAAAAACTTTATATAATTTAATATTATGTATTTAAGTAATGAATATTTTGAAAGAAGCTAAAACATATATTTAATGATGGAGACTTAGTACTAATTTAGGGGGGCAATTATGGATAATAAAAAAAGATTGAGCTGGAATCCAGGTAAGGTATGTTTTGGATTGAGTAGGATTGGCTATACACCAACTAGTGCAATCTGTGACATAGTAGATAATTCAGTTACTGCAGGGGCCAATAATATTAATATAAAAATTATAAAAGAAAAAGATTATATTGATAATAGTAGACGAAATAATGTAAAAGAGTATGTTATTATTGATGATGGCTATGGCATGAATGAGGAAAAGATGTTAAAAGCTTTAGAGCTAGGGTCTGATGAGCTAGAATACGGGGAAGACTCATTATCGAAGTTTGGCTTGGGATTGAAATCAGCAGCTTTTTCTCAAGGAGACGAGATACAATTAATATCATCCCAAGGAGATGGAGAGCCATTTAAGAAATTAGTCTTAGACTTAACAATAATAAAGGAAGAATATTTTTGTGAAGAAAAGGATTTAACAGAAGAAGATAAAGAGATTATTTCTAAGTTATTAACTGAAGGAAGAGGAACAATAGTAAGAATTTCACAGGTAAGAAATATCAATCATCCTAGTGTGTCAAAGACGATTGATGAACTCAAATATAAATTAGGTGTGATTTATTATTATTTTATGAAAGAAGAAGGATTAAATATTACTCTACAAGAAGAATTAGTATCACCGTATGATGTTCTTTTTGTAGATGAAGCTAATGAAAATGGTAATCTAGATGAAAATGAATGGGATGGAAAAACAGTAAGGTGGATACAGAAGCCTACAACAATTATATTAGATGCAGATACTGAAATAAAGTCAAGAATTGAAGTAACACAGCTACCATATCCTCCGATATTTGATTTACAACAGCCAGGTAGTAGGAAAGAAATTAGGGACAAGTATAGAATTGCATCAGGAAATTATGGATACTATGTTTATAGAAATAAAAGACTTATATCTTGGGCAGAGCACTTTGAGGGGATAATTCCTTTAGATCAAGATTTTTATTCATTTAGGGGAAGGATATTTATTGATAATACTGCTGATGAATGCTTCAATATAGATGTAAAGAAATCAACAATTACATTATCCGATGATGCTTCATCTACATTAGACGATTTATCTTATGAATACAAAAGAAAAAGTAAGAAAGCATGGCAACTAGCTGCATCATTAAAAAAACAGATAGAAGGAAATGATCCTAATGCTCTTGCGAATGACATAGCAGAAAATATTGAGTTGCCTGAAAGTCTTCCAGGTGAGTCTTTTGATAGTGTTGAAGAGACTGAAGAAAAGAAGAGAAGAGAAAAGGAAATAGAAAAAAATATTAGAGAAAAAATGATAGAAAAAACTAGAACAAGGTTAGAACATCAGAGTGGAGATAGGATTGAACAAGAGCATATTGCCGAAGAGGAAATAGAGACGACAGTTAAAGGTGATGATGTAAAACGTGGTACTGATAAGATTTTTAGAGTAGATAATACTGAAGATAATGTTTTTTGGGAACCATATTATGATGCAGAAAAGGGCGTATGTACTAGGATTAATAGAGTTCATAGATTTGGGAGATTAGTTTTTGAAGATAATCAAGAAAACTCGGATATGCAAGTTTTAGTAGAATTATTGTTATTTCAATTTACTCAGGCAGAAATATTTATACAAAAAAACTTGCAAAAGTATCCTAGGGATCAAGTTGAATACGTCTTAACCGAATATAGAAGAGTTATTTCTGAGTTTTTAGCTACCATGTGTAGAAATTCAGAGATAAAGTTACCTCCTTTTAAGGGGAACTAATAATGGGCGGCAAGGTACAATTAAAACATATGAAATGCTCTTTTGATGGAAGGTTGGCGTATATCTATTTATGGTACTCCAAGAAGTGGAGAATAGTATATGTTGGCCAAACTAATGGAATAAACGGAACTATAGGAAGAGCTATTAATCATATTCAGCCAGATGGTACATTACGAAAGTGTTTTAAAGAAGAGACAGGCTTGCCGCTAGAGTATGCTAGTGACTTGTACTTATTGTCTTTTCCTCTCCCTAAAGATAGAGTATTTACAAGCGCAGAGTCTTCATATAGATTAGCAGTTGAATATAGGGTTCAAACAAAATTACTTAAGATTAGAGGAGAAATAAGCCCCTGCTTTAAGATCATTTCTAATGTTACATATACTGATATCGCTTCTAATCAAGATATAATTAAGTTGGCAGATGATATTGTTGAACAGTTTGTTAATATTTATTTAAATAGCTATATAGATTACGAGTAAAATGAAAACTTGCAATTAAACTTTCATAAGGCGATAAAGTCGTGCTTTACTGATATAAGATTTTAACATTTGGAATAATATAAAAGGCTGACTTTTAGGTATTATTCAAGGATGGTCACTCTTATTGTAAATCAATAGCTAGTACTTCTTGTGGTACCTTATTAATAACGAACGCTCAATTCCAGCTTGGATATCTTTCGTATCTTGCTGGAAAAGAGCGTTTATTTCAATAAAAGTACAAGCTGTTTTAATTAGCTATACATTAATACTTTATAAATCTTTTTCTTCATCTTCATTATAGTCATCAACAAAACAACCGCACCCACCAATATCATCTAAATCTTCCATACTTAATTGAGTGCCTTGTTTTTCTAAATCTTCTCTTAGTTCTTTAAGAGTCATATTATATTTTTTACGATTTTTTGTTCTTCTAAGAATTGCAATATCATCCCTTTCTAGAAATTCTCTAATTTCTTGTTCTTTGTTTTCATGAAATTTATATAGATCAGGATCCTTTTCAAGTAAATGTTTAAAATGACCAATACCCGCTCTAAAGCAAAAGCCACCACAATTATTATGTGAAAATCCTAATTTATATAGATTGGGAATTTCAATACCTTCTTCGGTTTCCAGCTTATTTAACATATCCTGTTTTGTTAGATATGGTTCGTCACACATAGGGAACTCGACTTTGTAGGGGGCCCAATTCTTTGTAGGTGCAATTTTTCTATGTTGCTCTGTCCAGTCGATACCTAAGTATAAAATACATTCATCAGGTTTAAAATGCTCTTCTATATACTTTCTAGCCATTTCTTGCTTTAAAACATGAGAACACGGAGCTACCCTGCTGTTTGGCAGAAATCTTTTATCAAAAGCAACATCCCAGGGTGTTCGACCATCAGCTATTTTAATGAGTTCTACATCAAGTTTTTTAGATGAATCTTCTAAAAATCTATATAAATCACTATCTTCCATTTTGGTATCAGTAAATAATAACATTACACTGTCTTTACCATGTTTTTCAATTATCCTTTTTGCGGCATAATAGCTACCTATTCCACCTGAAAAAAATATTATATGTTTCAATTTTGATATCCTCCTTTTGTATGTTAAATGTTTACCCCTATTTTTAAAATATATTCAATGGGCAGACTCAAATTGTTTATGATAACATAAAAATAGAATACAATAACAGGAAAAGAGAGATTCATTTTTTTAGCAGACTTAGGCTAAGTCCTCATCTTTTTAAATCTTATTGATTTCAAATAGATGTTCTGATATTACAAATCCATACAGAATCTATATTCGACACACCTAATTAATAAGACTTTAAATGCTAAAGAAGGGGAAGTTTCACATGGGTAGACAATTATCTATAAATTGTCCATTATTATTTGATAGACTCTTAGCTAAAACAATAGGACTTAATGAAGCAATAGTCCTTCAGCGGGTTAGATATTGGATTGAAAAAATAAAGAAAGAGATAGAAACTATCATGAAGACAGATACTGGACCTATAATACCTATGAAGAATGGAATGAGGAATTTCCATTCTGGAGTAAGGATACTATAAAAAGAATATTTAAGAAACTAAGGGATAATGTAAAAAAACTAGGTGAATTTCACCTAGTTTTGCATTTCTAATATGCAGTCCAGCCAGCATCAGCCACAATGCTTGCACCATTGATTAGACTTGATTCATCTGAGGCTAAGAATAATGCTATATTTGCAATTTCTTTAGGCTCTCCAGATCTTATGTTATTTGAAGTACCAGACATAATTCTATCAACTCCAAAGGCGTTAGGTTTTTGGTTAGAAGCTATTTCTGTATCTACTCCACCAGGACAAATTACATTACATCTAATTCCTTTATTTGCATATATAAATCCAATATTTTTAGTTAGCCCTACCAGTCCAAATTTAGATGCAGTATAAGCAGCTCCACCCCTAGCACCATTTAGTCCACCTATTGATGCAACATTTATTATATTACCCTTTCCAGATTGGATCATGAAAGGCAATACTTTTCTAGTTAGTTTCATTGGAGCTGTAAGATTTAGGTTTAGTATATTTTCCCAAAGTTCATCTGATAAATCATGAACAGGTGTAAAATTATCAAGATTTCCTGCGTTATTTACTAAAACATCAATTCTACCTAAGTTTGTTATTATATAGTCTACTAATTTGTCTATATCCTCCTGCTTGGAAACATCCCCTTCAAAAGGGATAATAAGCCCATTATATCCTATGGAGGAATTTACAAGCTCCTCTAACTTATTCATTCTTCTAGCCACAGCAACTACCCTTGCACCTTCCTTAGCAAAGAGTAAAGCCGTTTCTTTACCAATCGCAGAACTAGCTCCTGTAACTAGAACAACTTTTTCATCTAATCTCATTTTTCACCTCCTAAAAAATACTACCTATATATTTTCTCTCATTTAAAGTGGAAAAGTCAAGAAAAAAATTATGGATATATTATTGGGTATCAGTAAATTAAATAAAAAAATTATTTAATTTACTGTAACTTTTTGTCCACTCAGACGAATAATATATGAAAGACAATGGAGGCCTCTATGATAGATGATAAAATTCTTTATAAAGATTTTCTCGAAGGCAGTATAAACGCTTTCGAAACCCTTGTGCTTACTCACAAGGACAATTTAATATACTTTATTTCTAGATATACTGGCGATATCTTTGTTGCTGAAGATATTGCTCAGGATGTATTTGCCTATGTCTATGTTTATAAGGAAAAATATAATTTTGATTATTCCTTTAAAACTTATATATATACATTAGGTAGAAACAAGGCTATAGATTATGTAAGAAAGCAATCAAAGTTAAAGGTAATTCCCTTTGAACGAAATGATGAAATATTATCTCATGAAGATAGCTTAGAAGAAAAGGTAATAAGGGCTGAAGAAAGAAGACTACTCCTTCATAGTCTAAAAAAACTAAAGCCTGATTATGAAAAGGCTATTTACTTAGTTGACTTTGAAGAGTTGTCTTATGAAGAAACATCAAAAATTCTAGGAAAGACCTTAGGGCAAACACGAGTATTGATCCATAGAGCTAGGAAAGCTCTTAAAGAAATATTGGAGAAAGGAGCTAGACATGATGAAGGATAATAGGGAATTCCTAGAAGGAGTATATAAGAAGGCAGAAGCATTAGAAAGAGAAAGAGTTAAAAAAAGTAGAAACTATAAAAGATATGGAAAAATTTCATCTATGGCAGCAGCTATAGTTATAATAATCCCTTTATTACTATTAAAGGGGCAAGATCAGTTCCCAAAGGATTATATCGAAATCCCTAAAATGGCAAGGATCTTTAGTATAGATGATCCGATGGCCAATTTCTATGATGCAGATTATATAGTTATTGGAGAAACTAAAAGGATAGATAAAAGTCAATATGTAAAGGAAGGAAATTATATATATACAGATGTTACTATAGATGTTGATGAGGTTTTCCTGGGAGATATTCAGGAAAATGAAATAATACTTAGGATAAATGGAGGAATAGTGAAAAAGGAAAAGGTTTTTGCTGGAATGGAAGGCGAGTTTAAAAAAGGAAAAAGATCTTTGTTGTTTCTGCAAAAACAAGGAGATATATATTATTTAGTAAATGGCAGTGGAAGCCAGTTTCTAGAGGTAGGAAAAGATAAGTTTATAGATAAAGAAGGAAAAGAATATAGTATAGAAGATATTAAAAACAATATAGATAGGAGATAAATAAAATGAAGAAGATATTTGGAATATTTTTAGCCGTGATAATGACAGCATCATTTTTAGTAGGTTGTACAACTAAGAATGAAACAAAGGTAGTGGATTTAAAGGAAGTACATTCAGCAGTTAAAGAAGCTCTTGGTGAAGATTACGCTCCAAATAGAGAATTGACTCTAGAAGAATTAGAAAACTTTACTGGTATAAAAAAAGAAGATATGGAGTCCTTTATAGGAGAGGCACCAATGATGAATGTTAATATAGATACATTTATTGCAATTAAGGCAAAGGAAGGTAAAGGAGATGCAATAGAAGCTGGACTTGAAAAATACAGGAAGTTTTTAGTAGAAGATTCTATGCAATATCCTATGAATATTGCTAAGGTAAATTCAGCTAAAGTAGTAAGACATGGAGACTATGTTTTCTTCCTAATGCTTGGTAAATATGATGATAGAGAAGAAGCTACAGATGAAGAAAGGCTTGAATTTGCAAAGGCAGAAGTACAAAAAGTAGAGGATGTTATTAATAAATTCTTTGAGTAAATTACAATCTAGTCTGATTCTCATCAGACTAGATATTTTCTTTACGGAGGGGTATTATGGTATTTAGCAGTATATTATTTTTATTTTATTTTTTACCCTTTGTTTTAACAATATATTTCATATTTCCAAGAAAATATAGGAATTTTATTCTATTAATATCAAGTCTATTTTTCTATAGCTGGGGAGAGCCAAAGTATATATGGATTATGCTATTTTCAACAGTTGTGGATTATACCTGTGGTAAAAAGGTGCACTATTATAAGGAAAGTGGAAGTGAGAAAAGGGCAAAACTATGGCTGGGGGTATCTGTAATTGTTAACTTGGGATTATTAGGTTTCTTTAAATATTCTGATTTTCTTATATCCAATATAAACAGTATATTAGGCTTTGGTATTCCATTATTAAACCTTACTTTACCTATAGGAATTTCCTTTTATACTTTTCAAACCATGTCCTACACCATAGATGTTTATAGAGGAGATACGAGAGTACAAGATAATATTATTTCTTTTGGTGCCTATGTAACTCTTTTTCCTCAACTTATAGCAGGCCCTATAGTTAGATACCAAACTGTAGCGGAGGAAATGGATAATAGAGTAGAATCCTATGATTTATTTAGTGAAGGTATAAAAAGGTTTATTATAGGTTTGGGGAAAAAAGTCTTGTTAGCCAATAATATTGGTCTTCTCTGGAACAATATATCCAATATGAAAATAACAAATATTCCAGTATTAACTGCATGGCTTGGTATATTTGCCTTCGGATTCCAGATATACTTTGATTTCTCTGGATACTCAGATATGGCTATTGGCCTTGGAAAAATATTTGGATTTAATTTCCTAGAGAATTTTGACTATCCTTATATGTCTAAGTCAATTACAGAATTTTGGAGAAGATGGCATATATCCTTAGGTACATGGTTTAAGGAATATCTATATATTCCATTAGGTGGCAATAGAAAAGGGAAATTTAAGCATATAAGAAATATATTAATAGTTTGGATTTTAACTGGAATATGGCATGGTGCCAGCTGGAACTTTGCTTTATGGGGATTATTTTTCGGAGTTATATTGATAATAGAAAAATTATTTCTCCTTGACTTATTAAAGAAGGTACCACCATTTGTTGCAAGGATTTATACCCTATTTCTGGTTCTTATATCTTGGGTTATATTTGCCTTTGATTCCATAAAAGATGGACTAAATTATATTAAGATTTTATTTGGATTTGGAAATGCTAATATATTCAATCATGAATCTTTATATTTATTATATACAAAGATATTATTATTTTTAATTCTTGCAATAGGCTGCACTGATGTGCCTAAGAGATTATGGACCGTTATAAGTAAGAGAACTAAGAGAGTATCTTGGGCTATGGAAAATATATTTTTAGTTATAGTAGTTGTATTGGCAATAGCATATCTAGTAGACCAATCCTATAACCCATTTCTCTATTTTCGTTTTTAGGAGGGAAGATATGAAAGAAAAAACAAGAGTTATAATATCCATGGGGCTGCTATTATCCTTATCCATAGGGAATATGGTGTCCCCTAAAAGAGTATTTTCAAATAAGGAAAATAGATATTTACAGGAATTCCCCAAGCTTGATTTCAACACTGTAATTTCAGGTGAATTTGGTAAGGAGTTTGAAACTTACACAACAGACCAATTTATCTTTAGGGATAACTGGATAGGATTAAAGACTATAGGAGACTTATCTCTGCTAAAGAAGGATAATGGAAGAGTCTACTTTGGGAAAAAGGATTATTTATTTGATATAGATAAAGAAATAGATGAAGAACAATTGAATAAAAATATAAATAGCATCAATATCTTTTTAGCTAATATGGATAAATTAAATATTCCTGTAAATTTTTTATTGGTGCCTAGTAAGGCTACGGTTCTAGGAGATAAATTACCCCTATATGCACCTATAGTTGATGAAGGTTATATTATAGAAAAATTAAAATCTAATCTTAAAGAGAATATAGGATTAATAGATTTAGGAAAAACATTAGGTGAGAAATCTAAGGAATATATATACTATAGAACTGACCACCATTGGACTACCAAGGGAGCATTTTATGCCTATGAATATTATATGAAAACAATAGGAAAAGAACCTTTAAAGGAAGATGATTTTGAGTTAAGAAAAGCATCTAATGAGTTCTTTGGAACAAGTTATAGAAAAGCTAATTTTTATCTGGGAAATCCAGATGATATATATATTTATGAGCCAAAGGAGAAAATTAATCTAAATATAATAGTAAATGGAAAAGAAGAAACAGATAGTCTTTATGATGCAACTTATTTAAATAAAACAGATAAGTATTCTTATTTCTTGGGAGGAGATAAGTCCTTAATAGAAATAGAAACATCGGTGAATAATCAAAAAACCTTATTGATAGTTAAGGATTCCTTTGCAAATAGTTTTATTCCATTTCTGACAAATCATTATGAAAAAATTATAGTTATAGACCCAAGATATTTTAATATGAGCATAGAAGAACTTGTGAAGGAAAAAGAAATTGATGAAGTGCTACTTTTATTTAATGTGCAAAATTTTTATAAGGAAAAAGGTTTATTTATACTAGGAAGATAAAAACTAACAAGCCAATCCTAAATAGTATGTAAATATAGTAAATAGTGAATATTCAGGTCATTAAATTAAGTTATATTAGCATTAATTCCTATAAAAACAATCAATTTGATTCATGGATAAAGTAATTGTACAATAACTATGGATTTGATATTAAATAATGAACGTACAATTAGGAGGGCTAAAATGAGAAGTAAAAGATGGTTAGTATTAATACTTGCTTTAGTAATGCTAGTATCTACGGCTTGTGGTAAAAAAACTGTAACAGAGGATCCAGCACCGGCCGATACCCCTAAAGATGTAAGTCAAGAGCCAGCAGCTCCGCAAAAGAAAGACGGAGGAATTTTCATACTTGGAATAGGAAGCGATCCAAATGTAATGAATCCACTATATGCAGGCGATAGAGTTACAATGACTATTAACAATTCAATATTTGCACCGCTATATGTTATTGATGAAGAAGGAACACATTTTTATTTAGCTGAAAGTGTAACACCTTCAGAAGATTATTTAACTTATACTTTAAAGTTAAAATCAGGACTTAAATGGCATGATGGAGAAGATTTAACAGCAGATGATGTAATATTTACATTGAATTCAATTACAGATGAAAAGCAAAAAGCTAATGCGAGAGGCTCTTTTATAATCGCAGGGAAGCCAGTAGAGGCTAAAAAGATAGATGATTTAACAGTGGAATTCATATTACCGGAGGTTTCAGTACCATTTATGGGTAGCTTAGGTGGTATCCGCCCAATCCCGCAACATATATTTGAAGGTGAAGAAGATTTGGCAAAGAGTACGAAAAACCTAGAGCCAATAGGTTCGGGACCATTTAAATTCAAAGAAATGAAGAGTGGGGAAAAGGTAGAGCTAGTTAGATTTGATGAATACTTTGATGGGAAGCCAAATCTTGAATCAGTAGTATTTAGAGTGATAGCTGATCCAAATGCAGCAAATACCGCGCTATTAAATGGTGAACTATCTGCTAGATATATAACTACTTCAGATGTAGATAAATTTAAAGCAGATGAAAACTTCAATGTAGTTCTTTACAAAGAAGGTATGTTGAATAATATGGTATTTAGATTAACTAATAAAGATTTGCAAAACAAGGACATAAGAAAAGCAATAGCTTATGGGATAAATAAAGACGAGATAATAACAGGAGTTTATAAATCATCAGAATATGCAGAGAAAGCATATTCAGTATTCGTACCAAGTACACAATTCCATACTTCAGATGTAGAAAAATACGAATATAATGTGGAAAAATCAAAAGAACTTCTTAAAACCGCAGGGGTTGAAAGCTTAAAATTAAGATTAGCATATATTAACTCAAGCAAAGAAAATGAAGGATTTGGACTTATTATGCAGCAACAATTAAAAGAAATCGGTGTTGAGTTAGAGCTTCTACCTATGGAAAGAGGCGCATTCTATGATAAGTTACTTGATGCATCAAATACAGATTTTGACTTAGCATTCAATGGTTATGTAATGGGTGTAGAGCCAAATGGATATAAACCGTTATTCAGGGCAGGGGATTTTAACAACTTCATGGGATATGTAAATGGAGAATTAGATGTAGCTTGGGAAGAAGGGGTAGTTGAAACAGATGAAGCTAAGAGAGCTGAAATCTATCAAACTATTCAAAAACAATTAATGGAGGATATGGTAGTATATCCAATAGCTTATCCAAACTCAATTGTTGCATTAAATAAAAAATACGGTGGAATAGAAGAAGCTAAGCCGGTTCCAATCTTTATGTTTAGAGACTTATCTAAGCTTTATATTATGGAATAATTTAAATAAAGATCACAAAAGTAAACTGAATTCAGTTTACTTTTGTGATTATATTAGGAGGAATTTGTGTGGTAAGAATGATTATAAAAAGAATGATTCAAGCAATACCAATGTTGATTGCCATATCTATAGTTTCATTTCTTCTTATAAAGTTAGCACCGGGAGATCCAGTACAGGCCTATATTACTCCTGAGATGGGGCCAGCAGAAATTGAGAGCATAAGAGAGAGTATGGGTCTCAATAGTCCCATACATATACAATATATAAGATGGTTAAAGTCTGCATTAAAAGGTGATTTAGGATATTCACTAGTAAATCATAGACCGGTAGCAATACAGATAATTGAAAGGCTTCCTGCAACTTTAGGTCTTATGGGGGCTTCTTTATTTATTTCTATGATCCTAGGAATTATAATAGGCCTTATTTCAGCTTCAAATCAAAATAAAGTCTTTGATAACATAGCTACCTTTACTTCTTATCTTGGCATTTCCATACCAAGTTTTTGGTTTGCAATGATGCTAGTATATGTATTATCCTTAAAACTAAAACTTTTACCAAGTATTGGAATGAGAACTATAGGAGTACATACGACTTGGGATTTAATAAAGCATGGTATAATGCCTACAATTGTTTTAAGTTTACAAAATATAGCTACAGTTACTAGATATATTAGATCAAGCACCATATCTCAGTTAAGGGAAGATTATGTAATTGTTGAATATGCATCGGGAGCTAGCAAGAGAGAAGTGCTATATAAATATGTACTCAAAAATGCAATTTTACCTGTAATTACAATACTAGGCATGTCATTACCCGGACTAGTATCTGGAGCTTTTATTACAGAGAGTATTTTTGGATGGCCAGGCATGGGACAGCTTGGAATAAAGTCAATATTTAGTTATGATTATCCTCTTATTATGGCAATTACCATGTTTTCGTCATTTATATTGATTATAGGAAATTTATTGTCAGATGTATTATATGGTATTGCAGATCCAAGGATTAAGGAGTTGAAATAAAGATGAATGATAGATTGAAGGAAAATTTAAAATACCAATTAAAACAAAACAAATTAGGTGCTATAGCTTTAGTAATAATTATTTTATTAGTAATCGCATCTATCTTCGCTTTTTTATCTCCCCATGATCCAAACAAAATTGATATAATGAATAGTTTAGCATCTCCAAATAAAGATCATATATTTGGTACAGATGAGATGGGAAGAGATTATTTCGCTCGTGCACTATACGGAGGAAGAGTATCTTTAACAGTTGGTTTTCTTTCTATGATAATATCAACAGTAATAGGAACTATAGTAGGAACTATTAGTGGCTACTTTGGTGGAAGAGTTGACAGCTTGATTATGAGGACCATAGATATACTTATGAGTATACCTACATTCTTTCTAATACTTATATTAAATGCTTATTTAAAACCTGGAATTCAAAATATTATCATAATAATAGGATTATTCAGCTGGATGGGAATAGCAAGAATTGTTAGAGCAGAGACTCTTTCAGTTAAGGAAAGGGAATATGTACTATATTCAAAGGTTATAGGAGAAAGGTCTAATATTATTATGCTAAAACATATTATACCAAATATTTTTCCTACAGTTATAGTAGCATCAACTTTAAATATTGCAGGAGCAATTCTAACTGAATCATCTCTATCATTTTTAGGGTTAGGAGTTCGTCAACCAGATTCTTCCTGGGGCAGTATGCTTAAATATGCTCAAGGATATATAGGTGATGCACCATACTTGGCCTTATTTCCTGGGATATTAATATTACTTACAGTACTTAGCTTTAATATTTTAGGAGATGTGTTTAGAGTTGCATTTGAGCCTAAGGCAAATAATGATTAGGCAAGGAAAAGGAGAGATTTAAAATGAAAGATCCCTTATTAAGTTTAAAGGATTTAAAGGTTTCTTTTTTTAATAATAGTGGTGAAGTTAAGGTAATTCGTGGAGTCTCATTTAATTTAGAGAAAGGTGAGGTGCTTGGAGTAGTTGGAGAATCTGGAAGTGGAAAATCTGTTACTTCCATGTCTATAATCAAACTACTTAAGGGAACTGGAAGGATTACAGATGGAGAAATTATTTACAAGGGGGAAGACCTAGTAAATAAACCTGAAAAGGAAATGATGAAGATGCGAGGCAATGATATAGCCATGATATTTCAGGATCCTATGACCTCGCTTAATCCTGTATTTACTGTGGGAACTCAAATATCTGATGTAATAAGAAGACATCAAGGATTAAATAAAATCGAAGCTAAACGTAAAGCAATAGAGATGCTTAGGCTTGTAGGCATCCCTTCACCAGAAGAAAGATACAATAACTATCCTCATGAATTTAGTGGTGGTATGAGACAAAGGGCCATCATTGCAATGGCTCTAAGCTGTGAGCCAGATTTACTTATTGCAGACGAGCCTACTACAGCTCTAGATGTTACAATTCAGGCTCAAATACTTGAGCTACTGATGGAGTTAAAGGAGAAGATGGATACCTCAATTATTTTAATAACCCATGATTTAGGAGTAGTAGCTAATACATGTTCTAGAGTAATTGTTATGTATGGTGGACTTATAATGGAAGAAGGAACTGTAGATGATATATTCTATAATCCAATGCATCCATATACTAAGGGCTTACTTCAATCCTTACCAAAGAAAGATACTGAAAAGAGACAAAGACTTGTGCCAATAAAGGGTAACCCTCCAGATTTATCTAATGAGATTAAAGGATGCCCTTTTGCAGAGCGTTGTCCTTATGTAATGGAGATATGCAGAAAACAACAACCTAAATATTATAGAAGAAACAATCATAGAGCCATGTGTTGGCTTTTAGATAAGGGGGATGAAGATAATGGAAAATAATAAATTAATAGAAGTAAAGAATCTAAAAAAATACTTTCCAGTGAAGAACTCATCTCTATTTAGAAAAGGGCAATACTTAAAGGCTGTAGATGATGTAAGCTTTTATATAAATAAGGGAGAAACCTTAGGGTTAGTAGGTGAATCTGGGTGTGGCAAATCTACTACAGGTAGAAGCATTATTAGACTTTTTGATATAACTGGTGGTGAGATTTTATATAGGGGAGATGATATAGCGAAGTTAAAAGAGTCGGCCCTAAAACCTTATAGAAGAAAAATGCAAGTAATATTTCAGGACCCATATGCATCTCTCAATCCAACCTTAACTGTAAAGGATTTGATATCAGAGCCGTTAGATGTTTATCATGTGGGAAGTAAAGGGGAGCGGCAAGAAAGAGTATTGGAGTTGCTAGAAAAAGTAGGAATGGGTAAAGAACACCTAGATAGATATCCTCATGAATTCAGTGGAGGGCAAAGACAGAGGATTGGAATAGCTAGGGCATTATCCATCAATCCAGAGTTTATACTTTGCGATGAGCCTATATCTGCTCTTGATGTGTCTATTCAAGCCCAAGTAGTCAATATGCTAGAGGATTTACAAAATGAAATGGGGTTAACATATTTATTCATAGCCCATGATTTATCTATGGTAAGGCATATATCCCATAGAATTGGAGTAATGTATTTAGGAAAATTAATAGAGATAGGAGCTAGTAACCATATATATAAACATCCACTTCATCCGTATACTCAGGCTCTTCTATCATCAGTTCTTGAACCTGATCCAAGAATAGCTAGAGAAAGTAAAATTAGAGTATTAGAAGGAGATGTACCTAGTCCATTAAATCCTCCTTCTGGATGCAAATTTGTAACTAGGTGTAAGTATGCCATGAAACAATGTCATGAAGTAGAACCAGAATTAATAGTAAAAGAATCAGGTCATATGGTAGCATGTCATTTAGTTTAGCAAATAAAGGAGCATTCTTTAGCAAAAAAAGCATAGAAACAAAGGAGCCTCTTTATTAGAATTAGTATTTGTAAGTAAATATAATTATCATCAAAAGTTGGAGCGGATTTGATAGCCTGTTCCAACTTTTTCCATATACTAATTCTATTTAAATAAAGGGGATGTTTGATGTGGAAATTTTTAGGGTAAATGATTTAGAGAATTATCTAGAAGGGCTCAATAGACTTTTTGATATTGTTAGAGTGGTAGATCCAATAAAAAAGAAGATTCTTCACTGTAACGATGGAGAGGTTATTATGCATGGAGCAGACTGCTATGAATTTTGGAGTAAGGGGAAATTTTGTGCTAATTGTATCTCTAAAAAGGCAATGATAGAAAAGGATACTATTACTAAAATTGAATATTATGGAGATGGACTTTTTCTTGCTATGGCAAGCGTTATAGAATTTGAGGATAATGAGTATGTTATCGAGATGCTTAAAGATATTACTGAGATAGGAATGTTATCTAATTTAAATTGCGATAGTATGATTGAAATTAGAAATAGGCTAACAGAGCTTAACGAAAAGATAATGAGAGATGATTTAACAGGAGTATATAATAGGCGATATATAAATGAAAGACTACCAAGAGAGATTCACAATGCAACAGTGAACAATGAAAAGATCTCTGTAGTTATGCTGGATATTGATCATTTTAAACAAATAAACGATATATATGGGCATATAGCTGGTGATTTGGTACTAAAGGAATTTATCAAAATAATAAAATCTAAGATTAGAAAAAATTATGATTGGGTTGCAAGATATGGAGGGGATGAGTTTCTTATTGTATTGAAAAACTCAGATAAAGAGACTACTAACTTAATTATAAAAGAAATCCAAGTTGCTTTGAGTAACAATATTATTAGGTTCAATAATTATCTAATTAAAACTACTATTAGTTTTGGATCTTATACAGTAGAACCAGGTATTGTGGATGTTGATGAAATTTTATATATAGTAGATAAGAATCTTAATAAAGCAAAAAATAGCGGAAGAAATAAACTGATTTCATCTTAAAATCTTAGGTTCTGTGTTCAGATAAACTAATTATATTAGTAGAAGACATGGAGAGGGTGGGGGAAATAGAATATATTTATGAGTTAATAAAAACTGATACGGGGGTTCCGATTAAAGTATTGATGCATTCAGTGAACAAACTAGAAATGCATTGGCATAAGCAATTAGAGATACTATTGGTTTTGCAAGGGTCCATCAATATTAGAATAAATGATGATGAGTACTTGCTTAAAGAAAATGATCTTATATTAATTAACAGCAGTGAAATTCATAATACAAGTAAAACCAATGAAGATAATATAATACTAGTTCTGCAGATAGATACTCAACATTATGAGAGATACTTCCATGGATTTGGTAAGAGGGTCTTTGATTGCAAATCCTTTATGTATGATGAAGGAGAACAAGAAAGATTTGATATGATTAGACAGCATTTAGCAAAAATAGTATGGGAGTTAAATAAAAGAAAACAGGGGCACTCATTTAAAATAGGATCTGAGCTACTATTACTTGCAGAACATCTTCTCAATAATTTTCAAAATGAAATATTAGAAGAAGATAAGGTAGAGGATATTAACAAGAATATCCATAGACTAAATAGTATTATAAGATATATAGATAATAATTTTGATAGGGGAGTAACATTACAGGAAGTAGCTGATAATGAAAATCTTAGTGTTTATTACTTGTCTCATTATATAAAGAAAGCTCTTGGAATAACTTTTCAAGAGTATTTAAATGCAATTAGATTGGAAAAATCCGTTGTTTTGTTAGCGAGGACAGATAAATCAATAACAGAGGTAGCTCTTGAAAGTGGATTTCCTAGCACTAAATCTCTGAACAATCTTTTTAGAAGTGAATATAATTGTACTCCTTCTCAATTTAGGAAGGAAAATAAGAATAGGGCAAAGAATATATATAAATTAGGCTCAGATGAAGAAGGAATAAGAAGTAAATCATATTTTGATGTTGATAGAAATGCAGCTTTCACAAAATTATTCACATATTTGAACTTAAATTCATCAGAAGAAGGTCATATGTCTTACAACTCTATAAAAATTAATGTAGATATAAGAAAACAAGGAAGAACTCATAACTTTTATTGGCGAAAACTTACAACCTTTGGTAGGGCTGTAGAGGGACTAAGAAAAAACTGGCAAAATCAACTAAAGGAACTTCAAACAGAAGTTGGGTTTGAGTATATTAGATTCCATGGAATATTTTCAGATGATATGATGATATGTAATATAGGCCAAGATGGAAATATTATTTATAACTGGTCATATGTAGATGAATTATTTGATTTCTTTAAGGAAGTTAATATAAAACCTTTTATAGAACTAGGATTTATGCCTTCTGAAATAAAAAAATCTGATGAAACTATATTTTGGTGGAAAGCAAATATTTCTGGGCCAAAAGATATGAATCTATGGATAGATTTAGTTAAAGAATTTATTAAACATTGTATTAATAGATATGGACTAAAGGAAGTAGAGTCTTGGTATTTTGAAGTTTGGAATGAACCAGATTTGGAATATGTTTTTTGGATGGAAGGAAAAGAAAGGTTTTTTGAATTTTACAAAGAAACAGCACTAGCTGTTAAATCTATTTCTAGCAAAATAAGGGTAGGAGGACCTTCTATTACCTATCAAAGCATGAAAGACAATACATGGTTTGAAGATTTCTTAGTTTATTCTAATGATAATAGGGTGCCTTTGGATTTTGTATCCTTTCACATTTATCCTGAAATCTTTTCATCAATGGAAGAAGTAGAAGATATAATGAATGAAGTAAAAGAAACTAAAGATACATCAGTGGTGATGTTGTCATTGCAATATATGAAAAGAATTTATTTTGATGAAAATCATACATTAGATACATTAAATTCAGCTAAGGAAAAAACAAATCATATATTATCATATAAACCAGAGCTTCATGTAACTGAATGGAGTTCATCATCTAGTGGTAGAAATTTAATTAGTGATACTGTTTTCGTAGCCGTTTTTATTATTAGAAATGTATTGAAATCCATAGGTCATGTAGATTCCCTTGGTTATTGGACATTTACTGATATAATGGAAGAGTTTAAAGCTGGCATTTCCCATTTTCACGGAGGTTTTGGGTTGATAAACAAGGATGGACTAAAAAAACCATCATATTTTGCCTATTATCTTTTATCTAAACTAGGTAAAGAGATTATAGAACAAGGTGAAGATTATATAGTTACTAAAGCTGAAGAGAATGTCCAGATTTTAGCCTATAACTTTGCATATTTTGATGATTTATTCATGAGTGGAGATACTTCTGCATTAACTAATATTGATAGATATTCGGTATATGAGGAAAAGCTATCTAATGAAGTAGAAGTTAATATAAGTGGTCTAAATGGATATTATAAAGTTAAAAGATACCAGCTAAACAGAGATAATGGGTCTGTATTTGATGAATGGATAAAGATGGGAGCACCAGAAAACATGACAGGAGAAGAGATAGAGTATCTCAAGGGCAGAGCTAGACCTAATATGACTATTGATTATATGGATATAGCTGGAGAGTATTCACAGATATTAAGTATTCCAGTACATGGAGTTGAACTTATAATGCTAGAGAAGCAAATGTAGTTGGAACTGGATATTACTGTTTAGGATAAAAGACTTATATTTTCAAATAGCAAAAAAAGGTATAAATTTTAACAAAAATAACATATATATGAAATTTATAATGACATATCATGGTAATGATATGTTGAAAAATAAAGAAAGGAGAAAATATATGAAGAAAAATAAAGCAAAAGTAGTACTAATTGTTGTACTAGCCATGTTGCTACAGATAATTGGGCCTGCGGTACAATCTATC
Organism: Bacillota bacterium; assembly: GCA_023388495.1. Classification (GTDB taxonomy): domain Bacteria; phylum Bacillota; class Clostridia; order Tissierellales; family Tissierellaceae; genus Tissierella. The sequence goes on from JAEWGC010000035.1 coordinate 87,511, forward strand.
TATGCTGAAATAGCAAATGGGCCTTTTTCAATGACAGAGAGACCAATAAGTGAAGATGGCATAGCACAGTTAGACTGGGAATTTACTCTGGATCCTAATGATAGAGTAGAAGAATACCCTTATACTGGTAACTTTACTTTGGAAGAAGAAATACTAGATGCCGACTTAATAGCAGATGATGAAGTAACAGTAATAGGCAGTTATAGTATATCTACAGATGGAGAAGTTACTGTAAAAATCAATCAAGATCTATATGCTACTTTAGAAGATAAGGAAGAAGATACATCTACAGATCCAGAAGAAGCAACAGAAACAGCAGATGATACAGAAGTAACAGATACACTTCCAGAGGAAGGATTACAAGAAGAGACAGTAGAAGGTGAAGGAGCAGAGACTGAAGATCCGGAAGAAGATCAACACTTACAAGAAGGTGAAAACCCTGAAGGTAATGAAGGGAATAATGAGCAATCAGACCCAGAAAATGATGATGAAGTAAATGAAGAAGAGCAAGAAGTTTCAATGCTTGGAAAAGTAGTAGCTACTTTGGCTACAGCAGGAGAGGATCTTCTTTTAACTGATGATATAGATCAAGAAGATATAGATCAAGCAGAAGAAGTAAAAGAAGTGAAATTCTTTACAGGAACCATCAAAGCTGACGGGGCTAAGGAGAAGGAAGGCTTATTTAGAAGGTTTGCTGGATTGTTTAGTGGGCCGAAAGAATTGAAGAATATCTTTACCACCGTAAAGCTCCTCATCAATGGTAATGAAGTCGGTGACGATGATGGTATTGTAAACTTAGATGAGATTACAGAATCCATGAGCATAGGGCTAGAGTTTGGATGGGAATTGCCGGATAATGGTAGTGGATTCCAGCTAGAAAAAGGTGATTGGGCTAGTATACAGCTACCATCAGTTTTTAAAGGTGTCACTGGATATATGAATGGACCATTGGTAGATGGCAGTAGAATAGTTGGAACATATCAAATTTCAGAAGAGGGAATCCTAAAGGTTATATTTGGAGAACATAGTAAATTTGATGAAGAATTCTTAACAGAAACAGGTCGTAAAGGGGCAGTAGGATTTATACTAGACTTTGTATTAGACCCATTTAAGGATAACTCCATCCAGGAAATAGAATTTGGGGAACCTATAAATAAGACATTTATTATTAAGGTCAAACCAGGTGGTACATTAGCTAGTATCTCTAAATCTGGAGAGCCGAATAAGATTCAAAATGCAGATGCTATTGACTGGGTAATAGATGTAAATACATCTTTAGAAAGTCTAACAAATGCAATGGTAAAAGATAGTATTCCTGAGGGACTTGAACTAGAAGGGGATATAGAAATCTATCATTTAAAGGTTGGGATAGATGGAAGTTTAAATGAAGGAGCTTTGAAGGAAAAAATAACTTCAACAGATGCAAGAAACCTTGAGGTGACATTAGGCAAAATTGATACAGCCTATAGAATAAAATATTCAACTAAAATAACAGATTACAGTAAATCAGGATATACAAATATAGCAGAATTGTTTGATGGAGAAGAGAAAAAAGGTGAGACTAGTGTTACTGTGGATAAGGTAGAACAAGGAGCAGCTATTAGCAAAAGATCTTTAGCCGCAGACAGAAATGCTACTACAATCAAATGGGAAATAGATGTAAATAAGGGAGAGGAAGTTCTAAAGAATGTAATAGTGGAAGATGTGTTACAGGAAAACCTTACAGTAAAAGCTGACTCTATAAAGATATACGAGCTTAACAAGGGTGAAAGTGGTTGGAATATAGGGGCTGATGTAACTGCTTCATTTACTACAACGAGTTTTCCTTTATCTTTAGGGGATCTAGAAACGGTAGATGTCTATCGTATAGAATTTGAAACAGATATAGAATATATGGATTATAAGGAAACTAATACATTCCAAAACAAAGCTATATTAAATGCAGATAAAGAGGTTGATGGTAATATAGTAGTGGAACAGGTTGGAGAATCCACTGCTTCAGCAACTGTATATAGAGATCCAATTATAATCAAAGAAGGTAAAGAAATTACTTCCTATGATAGCGAATACCCAGTAGTAGAATGGACAATTAAAATTAACGGAGCAAACCATCATATCTATGATGCAGTGTTGACAGATACTATTGGTAGTGGACTAAGGTTAATTACGGATAGCATAGAAATAACCCCCGATTCCTTCCAAGCAGGATATCCAATATATTCTTATCCAACAGATAATATAATGAAGATTGAGCTTGGCAATATAACTTCATCCTATACCATAAAATACAAAACTGAAATTAGATCAATTGATACTAATACATTTAAAAACAAAGCAGAGTTAACAGGTAAAGGAAAGCATGGAGTTGGTGTTGGAGAAGGTGAAGAACCTGTAGAATATGATGTAAAAAAAGATGTAACTGTACCACCAAGCATAGTAAACAATAGCTATGGTAAAAAAGCAGTTAGCATAGACTACTCAAATAAAACCATGACTTGGCAGATAGAAATAGATGCAATGAAGGAAGCATTAACTGAGTTGACTATTACAGATACCTTTGAAGATAAGTATATGGTATTTATAGAAGACGGATTTAGTGTTACTAAGGGTGGAACTGGATTAAATCCTACTACAGACTATACTTTAACCAATAATAATGTAGATGGATTTGAGCTTATACTCAAAGAAACAGCCCTAGGCAAAGGAAAGTATGTAATCACTTATAAAACTTCCTTTAATCCCAATATGATTATTGCAAATCACGGGACTCCTAAAACGGGTGGAGACAATATTTATAAAAATAAAGTCAATTTAAGTGGAAAAACAAAAGATCCAGTAACCAATATTGATAACAATCTAAATGTGAATTTGACAGATGCACACATACTAAACCAGGATATTTACAATGTAGGTAAAAAAGAAGGAACACTAGATAGAGAGAAGAAGGAAATCACCTGGCGAATCTATGTTAATGCTCAGTCTAGAAATCTTAAGGGTAAAGACTTTGTCATAACAGACACTATTGGAGAAGGACATGCCTTTAAAGCAGGTTCATTATCAGTTCATGAATTTACTTTAAAACCAGGCGGAGAATTAAGTGAAGAGGGTATAAATTTAGGAGTAAAGGTGACTAGCGGATATGAATTAGATGCAGATTCTAACCCATTCATCTTAAAGTTCTCAGGGGGTATAGATGAAGCTTATTTAATTGAATATACCACAGAGATAGAAGGAATAACTAAACCAAATTATACTAATGAAGCTAAAATTACCGATAATACAGGGATAGAAAAAACATATCCTGCTAGTGTTTACTATAAAGACCATAATGTCTTTATAACAAAAGAAGCACTTAATGCAAAGGGAGGCAGGGTATTTGCAGATGATGAGTTAAATTGGAAGGTTGTAATAAATGAAAGTTTATCTGAAATAGGTGGTGCTGTATTTTCAGACACCATAAGTGCAGGCCATGTCTATGTAGATGGTAGCTTAAAGGTATATAAGGATGAGGTGAAAGATGAGAATCTAGTAGAAGAACCAGATTATACCTTAACTAAAACAACTGTGAGCCAAGGTGAAAAATTAGAAGTAGGCCTTGGAAATATTACAGGTAGATATATAATTACCTATAATACAGCTGTTATATCTGATTCTGGGGTTATAACAAATACTGCTACTTTAAAGGGAAGTACATTTAGTGAAGAATCTACGGGGATTAAAAAGTTTAATATAAATAAAACATCCTGGGGTACAGGTAGTGGAGTCAGTGAATTAAGGGGAGCTATTAAAATTAAGAAGGTGGATGACGCTTCAACTCCTGAACCAGTAGCAGGTGCAGAGTTTGAATTACACTATAAGGTAAATGATACCTGGTATAAGGTAGATGAAAGCTTCTATACTGGTACTGATGGCATGCTTACTATAGGCAATCTACCAAAAGGTAGAACTTATAAGCTAGTAGAAGTAAAAGCGCCAGCAGGGTATAGGAAACCAACAGTGGAGGCTGACTACACTCGTGAAATAACTGTAGTGGCTAATACGACTACTGAGGCAACAACAAGTGTGGTAAACGAGAGAATTAGGGATATTACAGTAAAGAAAGTATGGATTGGACCTGGGAAAGATGGTAATGGTGTAGGTACTGCTACATTTAAGTTACTTGCTAATGGACTTGAAAAGAAAACCATAACTTTAACTACTGGAACAGGATGGACACATACTTTTGAAGGGCTAGACTATTATGATTCCAGTGGTGCTGAAATAGTCTATACTGTAGCAGAAGTTGGTTTAGATGTTGGATATCAACTTCTTAGAACAGATGTCTCAGCACCAGATGCACTTGGAAATATCACCTATACTTTTAATAACAAAAACTTGGAGAAAGTTAAAGTTGAAGTTGAGAAGATTTGGAGGAAAGATGAAAGTAAGCCTCTGCCAAGTTCAGTTACCATAAAGCTATTAAGAGATGGTGTTGATACAGGAGAAACTATAGATCTTACAGCACTCCAGTGGAAAGGTGAATTCACAGAATTAGATAGGTATGATGACGAAGGTCGGGCATATAACTATACTATACAAGAAGTACCTGTATCTGGATTTAAGACTGTGATTGGTTCTAGACAAACCATTTCAGAAGGTTTCAGATATACAGTAACCAATATAGAATTAATGGATATTCCAGTAACAAAGAAATGGATAGGAACGCCTAAAGGAACATCAGTAACAGTAAATTTATATGAAAAGAATGCAGATGATTCACTGAAAGAAGATAAAGTCATTCAAACCTTGAATATCACTGGAACTACTACAGAAGATGCTGTATGGACAGGTAGCTTTACCAATATACCAAAATACAAAGCTGACAGTGATACACCTATTCAATATGGAATAAAGGAAGTTCCAGTAGCTGGATTCGAAACAACCAGATCTGGAGATAATACTGGATTTACCGTTACGAATATGGAACTTGT
>JAEWGC010000029.1 GCA_023388495.1 Bacillota bacterium
GAGTAAGTAGAAGTACCTATACAAGTTATGAGACGGGAGCAATAAATCCATCATTAGATGTAGCAATAAGGATTAAAAAGGCATTAAGAACAAATGATGATAATATTTTTTTAATCAATAAAGTCACAAATTGTGACGAAGTTTACACAGCATAAGACAACTTAATTATCTCATAAAAATAAATTCGAAAAAGCATAGGAGTTGGAAGGGGTGAGAAGGGTGGAGAAGAAGCTTGAGGAACTAATAAAAGAATATAACCAGGATGATGAGAATTTTATTGCTATTGAAACACTTAAAATTTTCATGACGTCAAAAGATGACAAGGTGAAACTTGATGCTCTAGAGTTATTAGGAAAAATTGGGCGACCTAATTCCCATTAAGTCACCCAGACAGTTTATTTTATTGAAACTATACCATCTTTATAATTAACTTCACCATAGGCTATAGGTAATGTGATTAATTTGTTTTTAATGTCAATAATTTTCTCTTGGTCATCTAATTTTACAGATTCAGAGCAGTAGAATGAGCCTATAGAAGAGAATGCAACAAGCTTGATGGCCCATTTGTTATCATCTGGTTTTTTATTGGAATACATCCCAGAAAAATAGTCATAAGAATGTCCAATAATTTTAAATTCAATGCTATCTTTTTTTAAGGTTTCGATAAAACTGTAGAAAGATGAAAACGTCGTAAAGTGAACCATGTATAAAACCCTCCTTATAATTACTCGGCTTGGCAGAGCCTGTACTTACATTATAGGGGAAATTAGATAGATTTTCCAGTCCTTGATTGGATTAGCTTTGGAGAATAAGAATAATTGTTCAGCATAACTTAATTATCTCATAAAAATAAATTCAAAAAAAGTAGTAATGGTTGGAAGAAATGTAAGGGGGTGAGAGTGATGAGTAAATTACAGTGGATTTCATTGATACTAGCAATATTATCAATAGTTTTTTCAATTACTAATTACTATGTTTCAAAAAAATGATTTAACTGGTTCTATAGGACATGAGAGAGTAATATAAATTCTCTTCTTATTTGTGAGTAAATGAAATTTTGCTTTGTGATTTGAGTTAAAGATTTTAGATTCTTTATTTACTTTAAAATGGATAAATTCCATTTTTACTCCATTAGAGTCAATATGTATAGGGAAGTCAGCAGTTAATACTCTCTCGGTAACTGGAATATCAGTTTCAGGGAATCTAGGATAATATCTTTCACCAATCCACTTATGGAGTAAAGAACATCCAAATGAGGCTCCTTCTGAATCAATAAGGAACATATTAGTAATAGAAACACTACGAGATGATGAATTTTCAAATGTTATAAGAAATGTATAACTATTGAAATTATCAAATTCAGCACATGTGAATTTTTGAATTGTAGCTGTTAGTTTTAACCTTTTATTTAATATAGAAATAATCAACTGTGATGTTGAGATTAGAAAAGCAATTATAGAAATAAAAGCAAGAATATTTTCTTTGTTATTAATAATAAATTTCATATGGTATTCCTCCTCATTTTATCTAATTAAGTTACTAACATCATAAGTACTAAATTTAGTAAAGTTTGTACTTATATTATAGGAGAATATTAGAGGAAATACAATTTCAATTATTATTGAAACATATAGAATAGGACAAATTAGCAGTTTCATACATTGTATCGAGGTGGTGAATATGGGTCAAATAAGAAAAGCTATTATTACAGTTGGAGGGATTCCATGGGAAGATCTGACTGATGAACATAGAGGAAAGATAATAAAAAGAAATACAGATGTGGCTGCAGAGATAGTAACAAGAGAAGTTATAAGAATGGCAGAGGAAGGGAGTACAGTTGAGGAAATTAGCAAGTTTTTAGGACTGGATAAGGAGGTCTAGGTATGGAAGATAAACTAAGAGAATTAATTAAGAGATATGAGGAGTATAAGGAGGAACAAATTGAATTATCGAAAAAAGCAGATGGATATAGTCAAGGATTGCACGAAGGTTATGCTGATGCCTTTGAGCTAGTTATTGAACACCTTGAATCCGTCTTGGAAGGAGAGAGGAAGAGATGAAACAAATCAGATTAATCAGTTTCATCTGTAAAGCAGAAGAGTTACCTAAAAGGCTAAAAGAGGAATGGGAAAAGTTAGAAAAGATTAAAAAGGAAAAGAAAACAGCTTAGTTTCTTCATTAATTAAATTTTATCACGAAAAGAGGTGAAATTGAATGAATGAAAATTGCAGAAACATATATCAATTAGCTAGAAATGTTGCAGGTTTAACTCAATTAGAAGCAGCTGAACGTCTTAATGTAAGTGTGAGAGCGTTAGGAAATTATGAACTAGGAAACACAGTACCTCATGGAGATATAGTAGCAGACATGGCAGAAGTATATGGAACTAGATGGCTAGGATATGAACATTTAAGGCAATCTACAAAATTAGGAAGGCAGATCCTACCAGCTATCAATATTGATGATATAGCTAAATCAGTTTTAGTTTTACAAAAGGAATCAGGAGATGTTGAAGATGTTAAATCTTGCATGATAAAGATAGCTTGTGATGGAAAGATAGACAAGCATGAGGAAGATAGGTGGGATGAAGTTACCAAAGAAGTCTTTGAAATGGCAGGAGCAGCATTATCAGTAGTATTTTCAAGATAAGGAGGTGGACAAGTTGTTAAGCACAGAAACTGCATTAGATCTTAGATACAATATAGCAGCTCTAACTATAGCTATATGTTCAGAAGAATTCATGTTACCTGAAAAAGCATTCTCCATAATTTCTGATGAAAACTTTCAACTAAGTAAAGATGATGTAGAAGATATGATAGCGTTGCTTAATCAAGGCATGACTTATAGACAGATAGCTGAAATATATAATTCAACAGATTCAAATATATTTCATAGAGTAAAGAGATATAAAGCCAAAAAAGAAAAAGAGCTCTCAAGCGGCAACTTGAAAAGCTCAGTAAACTAAAAATAAACTATTTCCTCTATTATAACATAGAGGATCCAGAGAGTACAAGGAGGTAAATAGAATGTTTAATATAACGGAAGAAGATTTAAAAGGATTACTTAAAACTATCAGATATAACATAGATGCACTTAAAGAAGGAAATATAGATGAAGCAATATTTAGCTTAGAAGTATTAGAGTCACACCTAGAAAATAATTTAATCAATGAAGATAGGAAGGTAGCATAATGAGATGTCCTAGATGTAAGACAGAAGTAACAACTAGAAAGTATGAACGATTCTTTTGTCCATGTGGAAGGATTTTAATGGTGATTAAAATTAATAAAAAAGAAGAAGTGGTGGATGTTACACCAGAGAAGGAGGATAAGTAATGGAAAATGCAATTTTAAATATTTTGGAAGAAGCTATAGACGAGCATTTAGAGGAAGTAACAGAAGATAGATGGAGAATTAAATCTGATGAAGAAGCTGAATGGTGGATTGATGAGAAGGAAGAGGAATTAGTAGAAGTTAGAAGATATAAGATGGCCTTAGAAAATAAGATTCAAGTATTAAAGGAAAAGCTTGAAAAAGCTCAAAAAGAAGAAGAGTTCATTATTGAACAAAGGAACGGAAAATTAATAGAGTATTTTGAGTCCATAGATGAAAAGCAGATGAAGAAAACTCAGACAATGCTGAAATATAGATTGCCAAGTGGTGAACTAGTCAAAAAGTTCCCTGGACCTAAATTTGAAAGGGATGAAGAAAAGCTTACTAAATGGCTTGAAGATAATAAGATGGATGAATTTATCGAAGTGAAAAAACAAGCTAAATGGGGCGAATTAAAGAAAGCTACAAAAGTAGTAGGTGGACAAGTAGTTACTGAAGATGGAGAAATTGTAGAAGGTGTAGAAGTAGTGGAGAGAGCTCCTGAATTTAAAGTGGAGGTGTAGCTATGAATAAATCAGATAGTATTACTGAGTTAGCAAAGGCATTAGCTAAATTTCAAGGAGAAATAAAGAATCCAAGTAATACAGCTACTAATCCATATTTTAAATCAAAATATGCACCTTTAAATGATGTATTGAACTTAGTTAGACCTCTACTGTCTAAGAATGGATTATCAATCTTACAAGCTCCTTCTGGAGATGGGGAGAACATAGTAGTAACTACAACATTGATACATGAATCAGGGGAATGGATAGAGTTCCCTCCCCTGGTACTCAAAGCAGATAAAGCTACAGCTCAAGGAGCAGGATCAGCTATAACTTATGCAAGAAGATATGCACTATCAGCAGTATTAGGAATCAGTAGTGAGGATGATGATGACGGAAATCATGCAGAGCCTAATACACCAGCAGTAGAAAAAGGTAAAAAGGGCGAAAAACAGACAACGCAACAACCTCAGAAAACAGATGAAGATAAAAAAGCTATAGTTGATAATTCTCTAGCTTCTGATGCCCAAGTGAACTACATCAATAAGTTAGTAGAGGTAAAAGGCTATGGAATGGAAGCTATGATTAATTACATTAAAACAGCTTACAATAAATCAGATGTAAAGGCATTGGGCAAGAAGGAGGCAGGAGAAGTAATCAATATGCTAAATGGATTAGGAGCTTAATTATATTAGGGAGAGAGATCCCCCTTGGTTATAAAGAGGGTAGGTGATTATATGGCTAGACCGACAAAACAAGGATTAGAATATTTTGCTTTAGATGTAGTAATGAGTGATGAAGTAGAAATTATAGAGGCCGAACATGGGCTAGTAGGATTTGCAGTATTAATTAAACTGTTCCAAAAAATATACTCAGAAGGATATTACTATGAGTGGGAAGATAGAGAGCAGATACTTTTTAGTAATAGAGTTTCTGTCGACAGAAACAAGGTAGTATCCATAGTTAATGACTGTATAAAGTGGGATATATTCGACAAGCAGATATATGAGAGATATAAGATATTAACCTCAAGAAGAATACAAAATCATTATTTTACATCCACATATAAGAGAGTAAATGTTGAAGCAATTGAAGAATACTTGCTAATAGATGTGTCTGATAGGAATAACTTAAATGTAATTAGGGTTTCTGATGACGGAAACGAAGATACAAATCTAGATACTGATGTTGAAAGTACACAAAGTAAAAGTAAAAGTAAAAGTAAAAGTAAAAGTAAAGTAAAAGATAAAGAAAAGAATATAGAGTTGCAACAAGATTGCAACGAAGATGAAATTCCCGAAGAACCAGAAGAAGAAGTAAAACTTGATTACGAAGAAGATAGTACAGAAATACAACTATCTAGGTTTATGATTGATGAAATGTTAAGAATAAAGCCAGATTCTAAGGTGCCAGATAAAGATGTTAAAAAGCTGCAAGGTTGGGCAGAGCAAATAGATTATATGCTAAGAATTGATAAAAGAAGTCCTAGGGATATAGCAGAACTATTTAGATGGTCCCAAGAGGATAGTTTCTGGTGTTCAAATATACGGAGTCCAAGGAAGCTTAGGGAGAAGTGGGACACATTAGAGCTGCAGAAAAATAAAGACAGTCCTAAGTCTAAACCTAAAGTTAATAATAATTTATCAAAGCTAGAAGAAATGTATAGAAAGGCAAAGGAGGATGAGTTGTCATGACGAAATCAGAAGTAATCAAATTGTTTGCAATGTTGGCAGCAGCTTATCCAAATATGAAGGAGATAGAAACACCTACAGTTGAAATATGGTTTGACTGCTTAAAAGATGTGGATTTAAATATTGCATTAGCAGCCATAAAAAAACACATCCTGGAAAGTCCATTTCCTCCTGTAATAGCTGATATAAGAAAACAAATAGTGGCTGTAACCACTCCACTAGAAGATAGATTAGATAGTTCAGAGGCATGGGGAGAAGTAGTTAATGCAATGAAAAATTATGGATCCTATGAAGAGATTGAAGCACTAAAAAGTATGTCACCTACAACTAGAAAAGTTGTTAAATACATGAGCTGGAGAGAGATATGCCTTAGTGAAAACTTAGGAGTAATACGAGGACAATTTTTAAAAATGTATGGAACAGTAGCAGAAAGAGAAGAGCAAAATAGATTGTTACCAGAAGATCTAAAACAAAGAATAGGACAATTAGGAGAATTAGCAAATAAGATGAATATGAATAACATGCTAGAAGGTGATAGGAAGTGAACGGAAAAGATAAGTTTCCCAACTGTTGGACATGCAATGATCACGGGATAGTATTTTTTAATAAAAAGATAAACGGAATAGAATATGAATTTGGGGCCAAATGTAAATGTAAATTGGGGCAACAATCAAGTGATAAAATAGGCACAATAGAAAATGGCCTTGCAGAATATATGGCAGAGGAAAACTTTACTAGATTTAAGAAAGTATATCCTGATTTAGTTATTGATTTAGTAGGCTAAGGCAATAGATAAACTTTATAAAAACGAGATAGATAAAAAAAGAATCGGGGACAAAGCCACGACTCAATTGTAATCAATTAGAAAATATCACAGTTACAGAATATTAATACTAGTATTAAAAAGAAGAATAGTAGAGAAGTATCCATACCACATTCTCTTCTACCGCCTCTACCGCCTAATAATTCGCCCATAAATACACCCCCAATTTAGGTTTTATTTTGATGAAAGTAAGTGCTTTAATAATAGAATATGTCAAGTAGTGCAAAAGTGTTAATTATTATTTTTAAAGAAGGTGAAAGAACATGACTAAGGCCAAGATAACAACAGCAGTAGAAGAAGCTGCAAGATTACTTAGAGAAAATCCACATTGGACATATAAGAAAGCTATAGATAAAGCAAAGGAGATGATCGCTGATGAAAGCATTGAGAAGATGGAAAAAGCTAATTAGAGGGACTTTACTAAAAGAATATATAGTGAGTAATATTTTAAGATAAGGAGAATATCTATGGGTTATCACAAAGGAGATGTATTTGAAGAAATAATAAACATATCAAACAAAGTATATAAAAGAAAAGGAATAGCACTAGTACAGAAAGTAGCTACACCAATGAAGCCAATTCGAAGAGGAAAGCAAATAGTATCAGCTTACTATGAAGAAAAAAGCACATTAGATTTTATTGGAGTATATCAAGGGGTACCTATAGCTTTTGATGCAAAAGAAACCAAAGAAGAAAATAGATTTCCTCTTGGTAATATTCAGGAACATCAAATAGAGTTTATGGAAAATTGGTACAAGCATGGAGGAATATCATTTCTCTTAGTTAATTTCACTAAATTAGATGAAATATATAGATTAGATTGGCTGACTTTGAGCTGGTACTGGAAACAGTATCAAGAAAACAAAGGTAAAAGAGGATTTGGAAGTATAGGATTTAATGAGTTTCAGTGTAACTGTAAGAAATTAAAATCTAGAGATGGAATAATGCTAGATTACTTGGAGGGGATAGGAAGTGAAGAAATTAAGAATAACAGATATTGATACAGGAGAAATCTTAGAAGAAAAAGAGTTTTCCGGAGGATATCATTTTATTTATACTAATTTAGATGATATGGGGAAAATGAAACATATCAGAAAATTAGATAATGCTGCATTTGGAGACAAGCATTGGATTAAAAATTTTATATATAGACCTATAGCTGAAAAGTTAGTTAAAAAATTTGAAGAACTAAAGCATATAAAACCTTCAACAATCTTGTTTATTGAAGACATGGAGTGGGAAGAACCGAAGAGTGCAAAGCCTAAAAGGCACTGGATGGGAAGAATAAGCAAGGCAAATAAACAATTTACAGAAATAAGCGGATATGACTATATCTTAGAAACTAGAAATCATTACATTGAAAACATGAGCAGGGAGCAGATAGTAGCTTTAATTTATCACGAATTAAGACACATAGACCAATTTGGTGACCTCCAACCTCATGACATAGAAGATTGGAATAACATGATAGCAACATTAGGTACAGATTGGGCAACTACTCAGGCAAGTATAAAGGATATTCTAAAAGATGAAATTATTTGGAGAGAATTAGAACCTTTGGCCAAGCAACTGAATGTATTTAATTTTCATGACTATAGTAAGGCAGATGGGAAAGATAAAAGAGCTTTATAGGCTAGGAGGGATAAACTTGGACAAGCTAATACAATTATGTTTTAGAAGTATTATTAGAGAAGTCAATGGAGATAAAGAACTTTCAAAACAATATGAGCAGCTGGCCATGGAAGAATATAAGGAGCATGAAGATACGATAAAAGCTATATATAAGAATAAAAATCATAAAAGTAAAAGAAGCAAAGGCAGATGTACCTATAGGGTAGAGGATCATATTCCTATAGCTACTAAAAAGAGATTATATGAAATGGTGGAGGTAGCAATATGAGTGAAAGAGAAGAGTTGTATATGGCTGCATTGAACTACTACGGTGGAGAATTACAGATCAATATGGTATTTGAGGAAATGGCGGAATTACAGAAGGAGCTATGTAAATATTTAAGGAAAAAAGATACTAGAAATAAAATAGAGCTTATACCATCCATAGCAGAGGAAATAGCAGATGTTGAGATTATGCTAGAGCAGATGAAATTATTATTTGAAATAGAAAATGCAGTAGAAAAATTTAAGACAATGAAAGTAGATAGATTAAGAGAACGATTAAAGTAGGGGGCAGCCATGGAAGATAACAGAATAGAAATTAGATGTGTAGGGTGCGGAAAGTTACTAGGAAGAGTACCATCCGATACTGATACAACTATAGAAATTAAATGTGCTAAATGTAAGACTACACATACCTACAAGATAGGCGAAAAAGATAATTAGCTGAACATAATGTTATTTATGCGACGTAAGTATGGAAAATAAAGATGTAAGTATTTGGACATTGAAAACTGAATAATACGGTATAAAAAAATAAAGGTATTTGCCATAATATACAAGGTGGATTCATTATATATGTTATAATATCCACATAAGTAATTCGTAATAGTATATTAATGTGCAACTAATTTAAAGGAGGTGGTTGGTGTGAAAGTATATAGCTGGAAGACACTTATTATTACATTAATATTTTTTATAATAGCGATGACAGACAGTATTAAAGATTTAATAGCAGGGGACTCTTTAGCTATTGCTTATATCCTATTGTGGATTTATATTTTGATTAGAGGTCTATGGGCTTCACTTAATGAAGATGGTTTTACCAAAGACAAACTAAGTGGTGATATATACAAAAAGGTAGTTAGGGAACTATTTGGTAAATGGAGTTTTATTGGTCCTTGGGGAGGACTAATATTAATGGTTTTTGCATTAATCTTGCTTAAGATTATGCCATCTCAAAAGTTGATTCCAATCATTATTTCAATCATAGGTATACTGTATCAATTCATATTTAGTAGATATGTGAATAAGGAGATAAAAAAAGAAAAAAAGAAATATTTTTTATAAAGAGTTTAGAAATATTTAATTCGCAGTCTTTATATTAAACGTCATAATTATTAAAATTAAATATTTAGTAAAAATACCGTATTATTCAGAAATGGATTTTACGGTATTTTTATGTCGCATTACAAGTATTATATTCATTAAATTAAATAAGTAGAGGCTCTAGAAGCCCAGGGAAATAAAATCCTTGGGTTTTTCTTTTTTTGGGGAGGGAGGACATGCAAGATCTACAGATAGAATTAAATAATCTTAGAAGTGACTTGAATAAGGCAGTTACAATTATAAGGGAAAGAGGAAAGAATAGGGCAATAGCAGAGAGAGACTATAGGGTAGAATTAGCAAAAGAGATGTTAAGATTAAGAGCAGAAGGTGTGCCAGTAACAATTATATCTGACTTATGTCGGGGAAATGAAAAGATAGCAGATTTAAAGTTAGACAGAGATATAGCTGAAACTTTATATGAAAGCAATATGCAGTTTATATATAAGACTAAGCTTAATATAGATATAGTCATGAAACAGATTGAGGCAGAGAGGAAAGGGGAGTAGGAGCATGAATAAAGAGCAATTATCGCAATTAAGATATCTAAAAGGTGAAATAGAGATATTAAAAAAACAAATAGAAGATATTGATTATACTATAACAACAGATTCGGTAAAAGGATCTAGCCCTTATTTTCCTTATACAGAAAGAAATTTCTTAATTACTGGGGTGGATTATCAAGGATACGATAATAAATTAAATAGGCTACAGAGAAAATTAAGCAGAAGAATAGATGAATTAATTGATCTAGTAGAGGAAACTAATGATTATATAAACAATATAGATGATAGTCTAATAAGGCAGATAATTACATTAAGATATATAAATGGATTAGAATGGAAACAAGTGGCTGCTAGTATAGGAGGGAATAATACTGCTGATAGTGTAAGAAAAATAGCTGAAAGATATTTAAAATAAAGTTGTCCACTATGTCCGTTATAAGTGTGTTATTATTGTATTGTGGAAAACTTTTCTAAAATCATGTGTCGGAAAAGTAAAGTTAAATAGAGCAAGGATTACAAGAGAAATCTCACCAGTTCCCCGGTGGGATTTCTTATTTACTCCTTTTTGATGTGATGGGCGGTGTACATCTAATTAACCCAATATCAAAAAAGGAGATGTTTAATATGTTAAAACCACCAATCCCACGAATGGGAGGAAAAAGTAAATTAAGAAAAACTATTATAGATATGATACCAGAACATACCTGTTATGTAGAGTTATTTTTTGGAGCCGGATGGGTGTATTTTGGTAAGGAGCCATCCAAGGTAGAGGTAATAAATGATATAGATAAAGAATTAATAAACCTATTCAAAATGATAAAGTACCACGCTCCTGAAATTGAGCGAATGCTAGAGTATCAAATAAGTAGTAGAGATATGTTTGAGGAATATAAAAATTATACTATAGAACATTTAACTGAAATAAATAGAGCAGTAAGGTTTTTATATTTAATAACTCAGTCTTTTGCAGGTAAAGGCCAGCACTATGGATATGGAACTACAAAGATACCATCCCAACAGATATTCTATAAAAATGTATTAATAGATTTAAAAGAAAGGCTTAAGAATACTTATGTAGAGAATCTTAGCTTTGAAAAAGTAATAGACAAATATGATAGAGAACATACCTTTTTCTTTGTAGATCCACCGTATTTTGAAACTACAGGATATTCAGATGAATTTGGAGAGGAACATCATTTATTACTTAGGGATAAACTTATAAATTTAAAAGGTAAGTTCCTATTAACAATAAATGACCATGAAAGTACAAGAGAGTGGTATAAGGACCTTAATATTAAAGAAGTAGAAGTAGCTTATAGCGTATCTAAGGATATGGAAGCAAGGAAGAAGTACAAAGAGCTGATAATAACTAATTATTAATTGAAATACAGGCTATACATACAAAATCCCATCTGGGTCAAGTTCCTGGCATGGGATTTTGTATGGTCTAAAGAAATATACTCATAAATGATAACTGTTTATAAAGGATTGATAAAGATGAAGGAATACATAGTATATAGATGTAAAATATGTGGTAAAACATTTATATTATTATCTGAAGAAGTAAGATTTAATGAAAAGCAAGGTAATTATATTAGTTGCCCATTCAAGGGGCATAAAAATATAGTTGTGACAGGAGCTTATGACTCTATAAAAGAATGTATGGATAATCATGTATATGTTAGAGAAGGAAGAAGAATGAAGCAGATAAAGTGACTTAACATATTAAGAAAATGAGTAATAATAATTATAAAATTATGGCGAAATAATTTCATCATTTTTATAATTATTATTGAGTCGGACTAAGGCCTTGAAAGGCAGCCTTAGCGTCTAGTAATAAAAACTAGACAACATGGAATCAAAACAGAAGATAATGGTAATATAAAAAATATTATCCATAACTTATGCTCTGATCCTATGTCCCGACTTAATAAGAACATAGTAATCACTCCATATCAAATTGTAAACTATTAATTAATTATATTATATGGCAAATTGATAGAAAAGAAACTTGTATTTATTACCAAAATTAAATGTCACAATATGTCGAACAATAATAGAAGGATTTTCTCTTTCCTTGCAGAAATATATAAGGGAAAGGGAGGGATTTAATATGGATACTAAAGAAAGGTCGAAAATGAGGAATGATTTTCTCAAAGAACTCTATGATGCTTTTTACGAGAAAGGCGGTACAGGCGTTATTGTAGATGTAGCTGGAGAAGAAGGAAGAGATAAAGAATTGATCTATAAGCCCTTTGTAGATGTTGGGTTAATGGAAGTGAAAGGCCATGGAATGGGTAAACGAATGTACACTATAACAGCTAGAGGAATATTTAAAGTGGAAGAGATGGAAAATGAAAATAATAATTAATTATTAAGGGCCTCTAATAGGGCTCTTTTTTCTTTCAAAAAACACACATAAAAAAACAACTCAAATAAGTAGGTGGTGATCATTGGATGAAATCAGGATAAAAGCAAAACAGGACTATCTTAGTGGAATGAAACAGAAGGATATATGTGATAAATACAATATTTCAATCAATACATTAAAGTCATGGATAAAAAGATATGGATGGTCCGAGGAGAAGAAAAACTACAATAAAAAGGGTGCACCTAAAAATAAAAGGGGTGCACCCTTAAATAATGCTAATGCAATAGGTAATGATGGAGGAGCTCCTCCTGGTAATCTTAATGCAATTAAGCATGGAGCCTATCAATCTATATACGCTGACATGTTAAATACAGAGGACCAAATATTATTTAATATTATACAACCTTCAATAAATGTAGATGATGAAATAAGGTTAATTAGACTTAAGATAGCAAAACTTCTAAATAGAGAGAAGGATTTCTTTTATAATGCATTTGGAATGAAAGTAGTGAAGGAAATATCTGAAGAAGATAGAACAGCAGGTATTAATGCTTGTATGGACCAACTTAGGAGGCTTATTGAAACTAAGGCATCTATGATAACAGATACAGAAAAGCTACAACTTGAGAAAGAGAAGTTTGAATTCAACAAATACAAATCAGATATAGAGTTGCAGCTTAAGAAAGAGAGATTGGAATTAGATAAGATTAAAATCCAAGCAGAAGATGAGGAATATGAAGATGATGGATTTATAGATGCATTAAAAGGACAAATAAGTGAGGTTTGGGAAGATGCTGAAGAAGATTAAAAAAGCAGTATTTAAATTCAAACCTTTTTCAAAGAAACAATTAAAAGTATTGACCTGGTGGATGCCTGAATCACCAGCATCTGATAAAGATGGAATAATAGCAGACGGAGCAATAAGAAGTGGTAAAACATTATCCATGTCACTTTCATTTGTGATGTGGGCTATGGAAACATTTGACCAACAGAATTTTGGTATGTGTGGTAAGACAATAGGATCCTTTAGAAGAAACGTATTATTTTGGCTTAAGCTAATGCTAAAGTCGAGAGGATACAAAATAAAGGATCATAGAGCAGATAATCTAATTGTAGTTAGTAAAAATGATATTACTAACTATTTCTATATTTTTGGTGGTAAAGACGAAAGCTCACAAGACCTTATACAAGGTATTACATTAGCTGGAGTATTCTTTGATGAAGTTGCATTGATGCCTGAATCGTTTGTAAATCAAGCTACTGGTAGATGTTCGGTTGATGGTTCTAAGTTTTGGTTTAACTGTAACCCAGATGGACCTTATCACTGGTTTAAAGTAAATTGGATAGACAAGATTAATGAAAAAAATATCTTATATTTACATTTTACTATGGATGATAATTTAAGCCTAACTGAAAAGATTAAAGCAAGATATCGTTCAATGTATAGTGGAGTATTCTATCAAAGATATATCCTAGGACTTTGGGTAGTAGCTGAGGGTGTTATCTATGATATGTTTGATGCAGTTAAGCATATTGTGAGTGAATTAAAGGATTTAATTACTGATACTTATTATGTAAGTGTAGACTATGGTACTCAAAATGCTACTGTATTTCTTCTATGGTGTAAGAACACTAAAGGAAAGTGGGTTTGTATTAAGGAATATTATTATAGTGGCAGAGACGAAGCTACACAGAAGACAGACACAGAATATGCAGATGATTTAAAAGAGTTTTTAGGAGAAATTAAACCAAGAGCCGTTATTATAGATCCAAGTGCAGCATCATTTATAGCTGAGTTAAGGAAAAGAGGATATAACATTAGAAAAGCTAAGAATGATGTGCTAGATGGTATAAGGTTTGTTGCTACTTTGTTAAATCAAGAGAAGATAGCTTTTGCAGAATGTTGTAAAAACACTATATTAGAATTTAATTCTTATATATGGGATACTAAGGCATCTGAACGTGGTGAAGATAAACCAGTAAAGCAACATGACCATGCTATGGATGCAGTGAGATATTTCTGCTACACAATAATATTTAAAGGTAATGGAATTAAGATTCTTAAATAAGGAAGGTGATAAAATGTTTAAATTCAAAAACCTATTCAAAAATGATATATGTATTATGACTACAGAGGAAATACTTTACAATGAGATCCAGGAGTTTAACTCTAGCGATAAAAGAAAATGGATGCTTACAGGCGAAGAGTATTATAAAGTAGAAAATGATATATATAATAGGAAAATTACAAGACAAACTGAAGAGGGAGAAGAGGAAGATAAATCTAAAGCCAACAACAAATTAGCTCATGGATTTATTAAGAATCTGATCGATGAAAAGATAGGGTATCTCCTTACAAAGGACTATGCTTTAAAATGTGACAATGAAGAGTATATAGAGAGTGTGAAAAATACACTAGGCAAATATTTTCAATATAAGCTTACTAGACTAGGATATGAAGCAAGTAATAAAGGTATATCATGGCTACAAGTTTATATAGATGAAAATGGTAGATTTGGCACTATGTTAATACCATCAGAGCAATGTGTACCATTATGGAAAGATAACACTCATACAGAGCTAGATGGAATGATTAGATACTATACTCAAGTTATATATGAAGGTAAACAGAAAAAGAAAATAACAAGAGTAGAATATTATACAGATATGGAAGTGTATTTCTATATATTAAACAGTGAGGGGTTAGTTCCAGATATTGAAACCAACGAAGGTGGCCCAATACTCCATTATAAAAAAGGAGAAGAAGGCAAGGGTTGGGGCAAGGTCCCATTCATAGGATTTAAAAACAATGCTATAGAATATCCAGATGTAAAGTTTATTAAATCACTAATAGATAGTTATGATAAGTCTAGAAGTGAGATAGACAATTTTATAGAAGAGGTAAAGAATTTAATCTATATATTAAAAGGATATGGGGGAGAAAATCTATCAGAATTTATGAGAGATTTAAATTACTACAGAGCAATAAAGATAGATGATCCAGAACATGGAGGAGTAGACACTCTTAATCCTAAAATAGACATAGCAGCTGCAAAAGAACATTTTGAACAACTGAAAAGAGATATTAATGAATTTGGGCAAGGAATACCAAAAGATTTAGATAAGTTTGGCAATAGTCCTTCAGGAATAAGTTTAAAATTCCTATATCAAGGATTAGACCTAAAATGCAACCATTTAGAAGTAGAATTTAAGATGGCATTTGAGCAGCTTCTATATTTTATCAATATTTATTTGGCTGAAAATGGACAAGGTAGCTATGAAAACGAAGATGTAGAGATTATATTTAATAGAGATGTGGCTATTAATGAAACAGAAGCAATAAACAATGTTATTAACTCTCAAGAAATTATATCCTTAGAAACCTTACTAGGGCAACATCCATGGGTGTCTGATGTGGAAGCTGAGCTTAAAAGAGTAATAGCTGAGAGATTACAAAAACAAAAAGAGCAAGCTAAGATGTTCGGAAGTGATAGATTTTCCAATCTAGAAGGTGAGGAAGATGAAGGATAATCAATACTGGATTAATCGTAGTAAGGAAAGAATGATGCAATATCATAATGATAGTGATGAGACTATAAATATTATTACCAAATCCTATGACAAGGCTATGGATGATATAGAAAAGGATATAAAGGTTATATTTAACAATTATGCAATAAATGAAAAGTTAACACCATCACAAGCAAGAAGGTATCTAAATCAGAAGATACCTAATTTTATTTTTAAATTAATTAAAGAACTATATCCTAAGGCTAAGAATGAAAGAATAAAGAGTTGGATGAAAACTAAAATAAATTCACATTCATACAAGGCTAGGATAACAAGGTTGGAAGCATTAAGAGAAAGTATGCATATAAGGTCTAAGCAAATAGCTGATGCGGAATTAAATCTAAGCAACACGCAGCATATAAAGACAATCAAGAATGCTTACTATAAAAATATATTTGATGTTCATAAAGGAATAGGTGTGGGATTTAGTTTTAATGTAATCAATGAAGGAGTAATACAAGAAATACTCAAAAACAAATGGAGTGGAAGACACTTCTCTGAAAGAATATGGGGTAATACAGATATGTTGGCTGAACAATTAACAGAGATAGTAACAACTGGATTCATGACTGGTAAGAGCATAGATAAAATGTCTAGAGAGCTTAGAGAATTAACTAATACAGGTAAATATGTAGCTACTAGATTGATAAGGACAGAAACTACTTATATGGCTAATGCTGCAGAGATAGAAAGCTATAAAGAATGTGGTATAGAAAAGTATATCTTTGTTGCCACACTGGACCTAAGAACCTCCGAGGACTGCAGAAGGTTAGATAGAGAAGTATTTGAAGTATCAAAAGCAGTACCAGGTGAGAATATTCCCCCTATGCACCCTAATTGTAGGAGTACCACTAGATCATACGTAAGTAAAGAAGAATTAGCCAAGGTAAAGAGAAGGGCAAGAGATCCTGTTACCGGTAAGACTTATTTAGTACCTGCTGATATGAATTATAAGGAATGGTATGAGAGATATGTAAAGGAGAATGAAAATGGCTAAGTATAGAAAGAAACCAGTAGTAATTGAAGCTATAAAATTTATAGATACAACTGAAAGAATAGAGGAATTAAGTGGTTTTATAGATAATCAACCATTGAGAATAGACTATAAAAATCCAGAGAAACCAATATTAAAACTTAATACACTTGAAGGAGAGCATATTGCAAGTGTAGGAGACTGGATTATTAAAGGTGTTAAAGGTGAATTTTATCCTTGTAAGCCTGATATATTTGAAATGACATATGAAAAAGTAGAATAATTTGGAGGTGAAAGATAATGAAAAAAGCAAAAGTGTATTTTTATGTTGATAGCCTTATAGAAACAAAGGAATTAAGCTATAAAGATAGTTGCGGAATTATAGTACAAGAAGGAATCGTATACATTAAACCAGATGATAATTTGCAACTGGCAATAAACAAAGAACATTTCATATCGCTTGAAAAGATAGAAGAATAGGCACCTTAATAGGTGTATTTTTTATGTCCTAAATAAGACTTTAAACTGTTTATAATTACCCTTATGGCAGGGAGTAAACAGCCACATCCCAATACTAGGACTTGCTAGAATAAAAGGAAAGGGATTGAAAGGAGAGTATTAATGGATTGGTTAAAAGAATTATTAAAAGACTTAGAAAATGCAGATGAATTGCAAAAAGCTATAGCTAAAGGAATAGGAGAAAACTTTGTTTCTAAGGCTGATTTTAATAGTGTGAATGAAACAAAGAAAGACCTAGAAACACAACTCAGTACTGCTAATACTACTATTGCAGACTTAAAGAAAGGCAATAAAGATAATGAAGAATTACAAGGTAAGATTAAGCAGTATGAAACAGATTTAGAAACACTAAAGGCCGATAGTGAAACTAAGATTAAAAATATTACATTAGACAATGCTATCAAGTTAGCATTAAAAGATAATAAGGCTAAACACGAAGACTTGCTAATAGGAAGATTTGATAGAGAAAAACTGACTATCAAAGAAGATGGGACCATTGAAGGCTTGGAGGATCAAATAAAAGGCTTAAAAGAAGCATATAAGGATTTATTTGAGCAACCACTATCAGGAAAGACTCCACCAAATAATGGAGAATCAAATCCAAGATATAATCCTTGGAGTAAAGAACATTTTAATCTTACTCAGCAAGGAAAAATATTAAGAGAAAACCCAGAACTAGCAGCTCAATTAAAATCAGCTGCAAATTAATTTAAAGGAGAGATAAATAATGAGTATAACAAGAATACAAGATGTAATTCAACCGGAAATATTTACTCCATATACAATTCAAAGAACTATGGAGTTATCGGCATTAATTCAATCAGGAATAGCAGAGAATAATGCTGAATTTGATAAATTGGCAAGTGGACCTAATACTTTAATCAATATGCCATTCTGGGATGACCTTACAGGTGAACCAGAAGTAATGGATGATACTGGTGAAACTGAACCAGGTAAAATCACAGCTAACAAAGATGTAGCTAGAAAATTAGCATTTGTAAAATCATATGGTGCTAATGCCTTATCAGCTATGTTATCAGGCGATGATCCAATGAAGGCTATTGCTGATTTATTTGGAGCTTATTGGAGCAGACAATACCAACAAATGTTACTTTCCATACTAGATGGAGTATTTGCATCAGCTAACATGGAGGAAAAGGTACATGACATAACAGCGGAGTTAGGAGAAAAGGCTTTGATAAATGGCAGAACGTTTATAGATGCTACTCAAAAGATGGGAGATGCCAAAGATTTATTAACTGGTGTTACTATGCACTCCGCAGTAGAAGCGTATCTAGCAAAGTTACAATTAATAGAATATCAAGAAACCAAGGATAAATCTACAAGAGTACCATACTTTATGAATAAGAGAGTTATAGTTGATGATGCTATGACTTTTGATTCACTTACAGGTGCGGGAGAAGCTTATTTATTCGGTCAAGGTGCTATTGCGTGGGGCAATGGAAGCCATCCAGATATCTTGCAAACAGAAGTTGTAAGAAAAGGTCTATCGTTAGCTGGTGAGGATATTCTTGTCAACAGAAGATTGCCATTACTTCACCCAAGAGGTGTTAAGTGGACTGAAACAAATGTAGCAAAAACATTCCCAACGTTTTTAGAGTTAGAGGATGGTACTAACTGGTCGAGAGTTTATGAACCAAAGGCCGTAAGAATAGTTAAATTCAAATTTAAAATTGATTAAAAGAGGAGTCTAAACTCCTCTTAGTAATTTTAGGAGGTAAGGTTATGTCAACAGCATTTGAAAGAAGAGTAAAAAGATTGAGAGAACATGTTCTAAGTCATAATAAAAAAGAGGGTGAGTCGACTTGTGAAGAAAAATTACTAGAAGATTTAACACTATCTGAATTAAAGGCTATAGCAAAAGAAAAAGAAGTAGAAGGCTATAGCAATATGAAAAAAGAAGAATTATTAGAAGTCTTAAAAAATTTAGAGGGTGGAGAATAATCCATCCTCTTTTTAAGTAGGTGAGATCATGGATCAACTAAGCAAATTAAAACTAAAACTGGGTGAGTCTTTAGGAGATGTATCTAAAGATAATTTATTGAATTTATATTTAGAAGATGCAAAAGACACCATTTTAGAACTAACACATCTTTCAGAACTTCCAAATAACCTTTTAAACACTCAAATAGAGTTAGCTATAGTCTACTATAATAAAGAAGGTATAGAGGGACAGACAAGCCATTCGGAAGGTGGAGTAAGTAGAAGTTTTGAAGAAGGTATCCCTGAAAGCATAATGAAAAAGATTAGATCAGCAAGAAGATTGCCGAGGTGATTATATGAGACTAAGGCAAAGAGATCTTAAACCTTACACAGTAAAAAAATATGGTACTTTTAAAGAACTTGATGGAACTAAATACACAGGATATAAAAAAGCAGGTATAGAAGTTAAAGCTAAAATCCAACCTGCAGGTGGCAGAATGTTATCCGAGATATATGGATTAAGACTTGCTTATATGTTGACTATGTATTGTGAAAATGGAATAGAACTATTCGAGAATGATGGTATTTGCGTTTATGTAGATAATAATAAGGATCCTGATTATAAAATAATTGCTATTAGACAATGGAATACTCATATAGTAGCAGATTTAGAAAAGGTGAAATCATGACTATACAAGGATTAGACAGTTTATTAAGAAAACTAGATAAATTAGGCAAAAATAGTACTAAAGTAGTTGCAAAAGCAGTAGGAGAAGCTACCAAGAAAGTGCAAGGAGATGCTAAAGACTTATGCCCTGTAAGAGAAATTGATGGTGGAAGGCTTAGAGGCAGTATCCAAGGGACATTGCAAGAAGAGAATAGAGAAATCATTGGGATAGTTTCTACTAATGTAGAGTATGCACCTTATGTTGAATTTGGTACTGGCCAAAGAGGAGCAGATTCTCCAAGCCCGCCAAAGTATGATGGTGATTTATCATATAGAGAAGATTGGGTAGGTATGGCAGCACAACCTTATATGTATCCAGCAATAAAACAGAATGAAGAATATATTAAAGAAACTATAGCAGCAAGTATTAAGTTAGAAATACAGAAAAAGGGTGATTAGTTATGTATGACATAAAACCCAAAATAAATGAGCTATTAGAGGGAATTGTTGGTGAGGATAATGTATCAGATAGTTATCCTGATAATTTTAATAATTTACCTCATGTTTCTTTCTATGAGCAAGACAATAAAGATGTTTACAAGATTAAAGAAGAACTATATACAGAAATAGAAATACAAATAGATATATGGCATAACAGAAGCACAGGAACACTAGCAAGACAAGTAAGTGATGCTATGAAGTCTATAGGTCTTAAAAGAGATTTCGCGAGAGATATACCTGACCCAAGTGGAATTAAACATAAATCAATGAGATTTAAAGGAAAAATCAATAATAGAACTAAAATTATGTATCAGTGAAGGAGTGAAAATAGATGTTTAAAATGAATTTACAACTACATGCAGGACAGAGCTTCAACGAAGCTACACTTTCGTACAAGGAAGGAGTAATGGATGACTACACAGAAATTGATTTATTAATGGAAATACCTGAGATTGGTGGAGATCCTGAAAAGATAGAAGTAACTACTCTATCAGATAAAAATAAAAAGTATATTCCTGGTATTTCAGATTTAGGAGATTTAGCTTTTGTGTTTTTATATGATAATAGCACTTCTACATCTAACTATAGAATATTAAAGAAATTGCAAGATGAAAATAAAAAGGTTAGTTTTAAATTGAATTATCCTGATGGTAGTGGACATACTTTTGATGCCTATGTAAGTGTTAAAATAGGTGGCGGAGGGGTTAATGCTGCTAAAACATTTACAGCTAGCATGTTTTTACAATCAGATATAATAGATATTAATCCAGGAGCCTAATTAGTGGTTGAAAACCCCTTCTTTGTATAGTATCCTTAAATTACCATATAGAACTAACAGGGGAGGGATTTTATGAAAAAAGTTATAGGTGTTATTAGCATTGTGTTATTCCTTATAGTATCACTTCAAAGTTGTGTGGCAGGATTGGGAAATGCTTTAAGTAACAATGGAGAGGTAAGCGGTAGTGCAGGAATCTTGCTATCATTTTTTATGCTTATAGCAGGGATACTTATATTAATATCTAAAACTAGCAAGGGGATAACTATTACATCCATAGTATTTTACGTACTTGGTGGGATAGTAGGGCTTTCAAATGTAGGATCTTATTCTGACTTGAAAATATGGTCTACATTAAACCTAATATTTGCAGCTTTACTTATATTCCATCTTATTAAAAACAAAACATTGTATAGTAAAAGGGTAGAAAAAACAGAGTAAGGAACAAATAAAAGCAACTTCTTTGACGAGGTTGCTTTTTTAATACTTAAATTTAGGAGGTTCATTATGAGATATACAGAGTTTAGGGTAGGGGACAGTGAATATAAACTAAGATTAGCAACTAATGAAATTATAAACATTGAAAAGAAAATTGGTGGTAATGTATTAGATATACTTATGAAGAAAGAAAAGATTCCTTCAATGGAAGAATTGTTAATGGTTTTACATGGAGCATTGCAGAAATTTCATCATAATATCACCATAAAAGATACCTATGAAATATATGATGAATACGTAGATAATGGAGGAACATTTGAGGATTTAATAGAGGTAATAATGGACGTATTTGAGGTGGCTGGTTTTTTCAAAAAAGATCAACTAAAGGAGGGAAAAACCAATTTGAAGGAAACCAAAAAGAAATAGAAGAAATAAAGACATTTAAAGAGTTATTTGAAAAGCTGTATCCAGTAGCCATAGAAAGTGGTGTGGATGCAGTTTTATTTTGGGATATGACTTATATTGAGATAATGACAGTTGTAGAAAATTATAGAAAAAAGTTAAAAGAAGATTTACAGATTAAGGCCATGTTTACACATAAGTTAGGTAGTTTAATAGGAATTGCAATAAATGATCCTAAGAAATATCCATCTAATGCTAAAGAAGCCTTTGAAAAGATGAAGATATTTGATGATGAAGATGAACCTAAGAAACAAGATTGGCAAATAATGAAGGAAAGAATGAATCAATATGCTTACCTGAGGAAGAAAAGAGGTGAGAATGCTTGACTATAGAAGAATTAAGGGTTTTGATAACGGCTAAGACTGAAAGCTTGCAAGAAGGGATTAACAAAGCTACTAGTAAGTTAAGAGGATTTAGAAAAACATCTGATGATGCCAGTTCAACAGTTAATAAAAATGTTCAAAATATGAAAGATCAATACGAGCAGTTAATCAAAAAGCTAGATAATGTAAATGCTCAAGCAGAGTTACAGGAAAGGAAATTAGAAGGATTAAGGCAAAAATATTCTAGGTTAAGTGTATTAGGACAGGATAGTCCAAAGGCGACTAAGCTGCAAGAACAGATATTAAGAACGGAATCTAAACTATATAATTTGATTTCTACTTCAGACAAAACTGAAAGCAAAATATCAGAACTAGAAGGGAAAATGGCTAATGTAGGGGTTTCTACTGGTAAAGCAGGAGAAAGATTTAAAACCTTGAGGGATAGATTAGAACAAATTAAAAACAAGTTTAGAGAAACTGGAAATGAGACACAAAAAGTAACTGGAAAAGTAGTAAATTTTGCTAGTATGCTAAATAAAACATTTATGAGAATTTTAAAAAGACTATTTATATATCAATTAATATATAAGGCTATAAGATCTATAGTCAATTATATGAATGGAGCATTAAGAACTAACAATCAGTTTGTATTATCACTTAATACTATCAAAACTAATCTAAGGGTAGCTTTCCAACCTATATATGACTTTATACTACCAGCCATACAGGCATTGATGAGAGGATTAGCGACTATAACAAGTTATATAGCAAGTTTTACAAGTGCCTTATTTGGCAAGACATATAAACAATCATATGATGCCGCCAAAGGAATTGAAACTGCTAAAAAGTCCATGGATAAGTATGGAAAAAGTGCTAAAAAAGCCAAAGGAGAATTAGCAGGTTTTGATGAGGTAAACGTATTAAATACTGATGATGAAAATACAGGTGGTGGATCTGATAGTGGTTTTGAAATGGCTATGCCTGAAATGGAAGAATTTCAATTTGGGTGGTTAGATAAATTAAGGGAAAAGTTAGAACCTACTATTAAAGCATTTGATAGATTAGTAGAAGCATTGGATCCTTTGAAGAAATTTGCATCACAAGGTGCAATAGATTTCTATAACAAGTTCCTTGTACCAGTAGGAAACTGGGTATTCGGAGAAGGACTTCCAAGGTTTATTGATGCTATTATCAATGGATTATCTAAAATAGATTGGGACAGGATAAATGCAGCATTAAACAGATTATGGGAAGCATTAACACCATTTGCTGTTAATGTTGGTGAAGGTTTATTATGGTTTTGGGAGAATGTATTAGTTCCATTTGGTACTTGGGTATGGAATGAAATTGTACCAAGATTTTTAGATATTTTAACGGGAATTTTAAAGGTATTAAATGCAGTTATAGAGGTTTTTAAACCATTAGGAAGTTGGCTATGGGAAAACTTCCTTTTACCTATTGCAAGATGGACAGGTGGAGCTATAGTAGATGTTCTAGATGGGATAGCATATGCATTTAATCGAATAGCTGAATATATTGAAGGAATACAAGATGTTATAGCTAATTCCGATAGTTTTTTAGATGCACTTGTTAATGTTGGCGTGTATTTAGTAAAAGGATTATTCAATGGCATAATATCTGCATTATCTAGTATAGGCTCTTGGCTATGGGATAATTTAGTGAAGCCTATAGTAGATGGAGTTAAAAGATTGTTTGGTATTAATAGTCCCTCTACAGTATTCATGGAAATAGGAACTTGGTTAATAGAAGGACTTTTCCAAGGAATAAGTAATATATGGACTAAAATTACAGACTTCTTTGAAGCTAGTCTAGAATCTCTAAAAGATTTTTTAAAAAATTCCTGGGATAGTATTAAAGAAAAAGCAGTTGAAATATGGACTAGTATAAAGGAGTTTTTTATAGAAACTTGGAATTCTACTAAAGAAAATGCTGCTGAAATTTGGGATAGTGTTAAAACCTTCTTTTCTGAAACATGGGATAATATTAATACAAAGACAGAAGAAGTTTGGAATAATATAAAGACTTTCCTAATAGATAAGACTTGGAATCCGATAAAAACTACTGCTAAAACAATATGGGATGTGATTAGAAAGAATATTATTGAACCTATAGAGCAATCTTGGATAAAGTTGAAAGAAATATGGGACAAGATTAAAAAATACATCCTAGATAGATGGGATGAGATTATGTTCGGTATCATAAATACCAAAGACAAGTTAGTAAATGCAATTAAAGAGCCTTTTAATATCGCTAAAGATTGGATAGATGGAGTAATAAAGGATGCTTATAATTGGGGTAAAAATCTAATTGGAAATATTGTAGATGGCATTAAGTCTATGGTGGGTAAAGTCAAAGATGCAGTATCTAATGTAGCGAATACAATAGGGGATTTCTTGGGATTTCATTCACCATCAAAAAAAGGACCTGGATCAGAAGCTGATAGATGGATGCCTAATTTAATGAATATGTTAGCCGAAGGCATAGAAGACAATGTTTATAAAGTTAGTGGAGCAGTTAATATAACAGCTGATACTCTTAAAGGTATAGAATTAGCTAATGATAGCAACTCGATAGCAAGTGCTGTGGGTTCTGCAGTTATGGCAGCAATGCAATTAGGAAATGTTGGTCAGAGTTCAAAAGAAAGTGGGGACATCATTCTTCAAATAGATGGTGTCACTATAGGAAGGATATTAGGACCTATAATAGATAAAGAAAAAGGTAGAATAGGAAGCACAATAATACAACCAATATAGGAGGTGTAGGGAATGAGTATTCTAACAGTAGACGGTGTAGATTTTCCTACACCATCATCATATATACCAAGCCTAGAAGAGTTAAGTAAGGCAGAAAGAAATGCGCGAGGTAGGATGATAAAGGAAGTTATAGCATATAAATATAAACTAGAAATCACTTGGAAGTATCTTACTAGCCAACAAATGACAACTTTAATAAATGCTAAAATGAAAAATTATTCTAAGATTGAATTTATTGACTTAACTGGAAATAGAAATACAGCAGAATTTTATCCAGGTACTCCAAAGGCAAATGCCATGGAATATAAAAATGGTAGAGTAGATCATTGGCTTGATATATCTATGAACTTTATTGAAATGTAGGTGTAAGTATGATTAAAGTAAGCCAACAATTTAAACAAGCAGTATATAATCAGAATAAGAGAAGGACCTCGGCTAAAGTATCTTTTGAGATTCTAGATAATGAGGCCTATTATGATAACACTTCTTCGGTAACAAGTGAGGCATCAATCAGTAGAAAGAATCAATTAACTAATAAAAAAAGGAATATGACACACAAATATGCTACCTTTGAGAGAGATTATTTCAAGCTTGATGGTAGCTTTTATATTCCACCTAAGAGCAATGAAGGAAATGGTGAACTAGGTTGGTGGAGTGATGCTATATCAGATGAAAATGGAATATTTAATCCATACCAGGTATTAGAGTTTAATTTTACTGAGGAACATAACTCTATGGGACTTACAATTACCTTTGATGTGTTGGCCAAGGAATATGCTAGTGATTTTGATATTGAAGTCTATAGGCTAGATAATACCTTGATACACAAAGAAGAGGTAATAAATAATGATAAAACTACCTATGTATTAGTCCATGGTCTAGATAATTATGGAAAAATTATAATCACTATTAAGAGATGGGCTAAACCTTTTAGAAGAGTAAGAATTACAGAAGTAGATTTTGGTGTAATCCAGGATTATGAGGATGATAAGCTTATAAAATTAAATATCATAGAGCAAATGAACATTATATCTGATACTATTCCTAGTAATGAAATTAAATTTACTATAGATAATTCAAATAAAGAGTTTAATATTCTTAATCCTTCTGGATTCTATAGATTTTTAAAGGAGAGGCAAGAAGTTAAAGCAGCTATAGGTGTAGAAATAGGGGAAGATGAATTTGAATATATTCCTATGGGGAAGTTCTATCTTACAGATTGGCAATCAGATGAAGGAGCCTTGACTACAACATTTATAGCTAGAGACATATTTGAATTATTAGATCAGAAAGAATACACAAGTATATCCAATACTAACCTCTATGATTTAGCTGAAGATGTATTAATTAAAGCAGGAGTTAAGGATTATTATATTGATGAAGGATTAAAGCAAATTTCTGAAAGTGGTTTTTCTAAGCCCTTGAACTCAAGAAAAGCACTTCAATATATAGGTATAGCGGGAATGGCTGCAATATATCAAGATAGGCAAGGAGTATTACAAATTAAGCAGTTCAAAGTATTAGATGAAAGAGATACACAATATATTTATTTTGTGGGTCCTGATATGTTTGCTGGAATGATTTACACAGCATTAGATGAAGGTTATGATATGAAAAATATAACTTTTGACAATGTATATAAGGAACCTCAGATTAAGCTGGATAAACTTTTATATTCAATTGTTATGGTAGTGAATAATGGACAGGTTAAAGAAGAAGTTACCTTCTACAATGAAGGTATCAAGGAAGGTTCATCATTTAAAATAGATAACCCTCTTATAAATACAGTTGAACATGCCCAAGAAGTAGCAGAATGGATAATAGAAGAATATAACTTAAGAGCAATTTATAATATCAATTGGAGACAAAATCCTTGTCTAGAATGTGGGGATATAGTTCTAGTAGAGGATTCTTTTAATGCCAAGAAACAATCCAGGATTATCAAGCAAGAATTTGAATATCAAGGTTATCTTGTAGGCAAGACAGAAACAAAAGGAGGGGTATAGATGGCATGGATACCTCCTAGAATAGATTGGAGTAGTCAAGATTATTATAATTTTGAGGATTTGAATAGAGTTGAAAGCAATACGGAGTATCTCGCAGAGCTGTTAAAATTATTAGAATACAATATAGATTTAGTTATTGAGAAAAATAGAGATATTAGCAGGATTGAATTTGCTGAAAATCTAAACAGGATTGAAAATAATATAGAAAAGTTAAAGGTATTTATACCTATAGGTTGGGAAGAAACTAAAACTAATTGGAAGTATAATGATCCATTTGATTATAGAGATGCTAATAGATTAGAAAGTAATCTATTTCATCTCTATTTATATGCAAAAGGCAACATAGATAACTTTAGGTATTGTGGCATGTATACCTGTGGAGATGATCTAATATGAATGGAATAATAATTCATAGTGTAGAAATAAATAAAAATCCTGTTAAAACAGGAGAAACGTTTATTTTAAAAGTAAAGGTTTTAAATACATTTAAAGAATTTATTTCCCCACAAAGTGGGTTATATTTGGGCCAAGAAAATTGTGGACAAACAATATTGCAAGCAGAGATATTAAAACCTTAATAATTTTGAAAGGAGTGACAATATGGCAGTAAGTACAGTAAAAGTAAATATAAATGGACAGAATTATGATTTAACTTATAACAGTATAAGTGGTAAATGGGAGGCTACAATAACAGCTCCGAATACAACATCATTTCATGAAATTGATAATAAATACGGTATAACAGTAACAGCAACTGATAATGCAGGTAACTCTACCGTAAAGGATAGAAGTGATACTACATTAGGCTCAATATTACAGTTAAGAGTACTAGAAAAGACTAAGCCAACAATAGCTTTAACTTCTCCAAGTTCAGGAGCCAGAGTCGTAACATCTAAACCTTCAATTGTATTCCAATTAAGAGATACAGGGTCTGGAATTAAGATAGATTCATTACAACTTAAAATTGATGGCGGAGTAGCTATTGGGCATAATGCAAGTGGTATGACTTGCACAAGTGTACCTGGAGGTTATGATTGTACCTATATACCACCTACAGCATTAAGTGAAGGCTCTCATACAGTAACAATTCAAATATCAGATAATGATGGAAATACATCAGATTTACTATCAAGTGCATTTAATGTAGATACAGTACCTCCAGCATTAAATATATCTAATCCTACAAATGGATTAATAACTAATAACAAGAATTTAACTGTTTCAGGTACAACAAATGATGCTACTTCTTCACCAGTCGTAGTAACAATCAAGCTAAATGGACAGGACCAAGGTGCAGTTAATGTGTCAGCGGGTTCATTCTCTAAGGCTATTACTTTGGCTGAAGGTGAAAACACAATTGAAGTTAAGGCAACAGATTCAGCAGGGCTTACTTCGACAGTAACAAGGACAGTAACATTAGATACTAAGGCACCAACTATAAGTGCGGTAACAGTAACACCTAATCCAGTGGACTCAGGAAAGACCTTTGTGATAACAGTTACAGTAAGTGATTAGTATGAGACTTATAGGATATGTGGACGGGGTAGAGATCTCTTTTGATTTCTATCCCCCTAATATTTTCAGAGGAATAATACCAAAGAGGCTGAATGGTAAATATGTAGTAGAATTAAAGGTTACAGATAATGCTGGAAATGAGAATGGAATGACTGATATTCTAGTATATATAGATTTTCAGAAGATGGAATTTAAAGTACTAGATGATAAATTTAGATTTAATGTGGATGATAGATTTAGTTATAAGGAAACACAAAGTAAGTACTCTTATAGAGAGTTGGTGATGATGTGATTTTAAATTTAGGTGAAATAAGGGAAGTTGGTATAGAAGTAATAAATAGGCTAGGACAAGATTTTGTAATTGAAGCTGCAGAGTATGAAGTTATAAAAAGAGACGGTACTGAGGTAGAAAAAGGCTTTCCAATGATAAAAGAACATAAACTTATAGCTTTATTTAATGCAATAGAAGTAGGATGGTTCTATGTAATTTTTAAATATCATATCGGAGCCGAGATACTAAAAGCAAAGGTATTAGTGGAGGTGGTAAAATGACTTATAAAAGAACAATTTGGAAAAATAGAGAAGTTGAAAAACCTAGAACATTTGAAATGGTTCAAAATCCTGACGGAACTATAACGTTAGTACCTTCCGAGGGAAATGTGATAGAATCAGGTACTCCTTTAATAGCTGAGAATATGAACAATATTGAAGATGGAATTGAAGAGGCACTAAATGGCTTAGCAAACAAAGTAGATAAAGAGGCAGGTAAAAGACTTATTACTGATACTGAAGCAAGTAAACTTGCAGGAATAGCAGCGGGCGCACAAGTTAATACGGTAACATCTGTGGCAGGTAAAACAGGGGCAGTAACAGTTACCAAATCAGATGTTGGGCTTGGTAATGTAGATAATGTTAAGCAAATGCCTATCGCAGGAGGGACTTTCACAGGTGCTGCATATGCACAAAATAATACTTCATATACTACAGCCCAACTTAGAAATATAATCCTATCCACGGCAGATGCCAGTGGTACCGCCCCTAATGGTGCTATATGGATTAAATACAAACCTTAGGAGGTGACACCATGACTAAAGTTGGGATAGGAAGTGCATATAAAGAGATAGATAAAATATGGGTTGGTATAGGTGGTGCTTGGAAAGAGGTAGATAAGGCTTGGGTTGGTATAGGCGGGGTTTGGAAAGAAATGGATGGACTTTCAAAACTATTGAAATACTTAGGAACCATTACACCACTTCAGACCCCAAGATGGGATATGGGATTTGCAAATGTGGGAAATTATTTACTTTTTGCTGGGGGTGCAACCGCTTCATCTTTAGGGCAAGAATCTGACGTTGTAGAGGCTTATAACACTTCAGCCGTAAGAAGTAATGTTACAAGTCTTACAAATAGGGGACTTGCCAAAGGAGCTTCAATAGGAAATGTAGCCATTATCGCATCAGGTTACGCTTATAGCGGTGCAAAAGATACTGTAGATTCATATAACGCATCATTGACAAAAGGCACAGCAACACCTTTATCAGAGGCACGTCCAATAGTGTCCGCTGGGACTGATGTTTATGCATTATTTGTAACAGGTACCGCATATTCCGATTCAGTGTTAGATGCATATAATACATCATTAGTAAGAAGTACAAAGGCAGGACTATCTGCCAACCGTCAAGGAATTTCAGGAACTGATACAAAGAATTACACATTATTTGGTGGTGGTGCCTACTCAGCTGGAAATTACCCAACAGTTGTAGATGCTTTTAATAACTCATTAATAAGGTCAAACCCGACGGGATTCTCAGTAGCGAGAGAGAGCTATGCTGCAGCAAGGGTTGGAAATTTTGCAATATTTGCTGGGGGTCAGAATGGATCGACAAGGTATGCCACAGTAGATGCTTATAATGATTCGCTGACTAAAGTTAGTATAGCCAATTTACTTCAAGCAACAGCGAGATTGCGGGGCATAAGCTCTGACTATTATGCGTTATTTGCTGGGGGTGTGGTAGCGGGGTCACCATGTGTAGCCTATGATTCATCACTTGTTAGGACAAACCCACCCAATATAACCGGAACTAGGTATGATTTAACCGGAGGTTTGGTGGGTAATTACATGCTATTTGCGGGGGGGTTGAATACCTCAGGAAATGCTGTATCAGGTGTAGTGGATGCATATATTTTAGAATAGTTAATTTAAGGAGGAATAATTATGAAGTATAAAATTTGGGATAAGAAAGAAACTTTGATAACCCCTATAGGGGAAATTTTGACGGCAGAGGATGTTATGAATAGATACCCTATGGCTAGATTGGATAACATGAAGTTTATAATTTGTGATGCTCCAATAACTATGGGTGTATTCATGGAATTTGAGCAAACTAAACAAACATACAAGCAATTAGGTGTTCCAATAACTGATGATATGACAGACCAGGAGGTATTAGATGCTATTAGTTACTTTGAGGAAAACCCACCAATACCAGAACCAACAGCAGAAGAAAGAATAGCAGCAGCTATGGAATTTCAAAATTTATTAAGTATGTAAGGAGGAATATATAATGACATATGAAATGATAAAAAGAAATTATGATAGAGGACTATGGAACAAAAAGATGGTGAAAGTAGCAGTTGTTAAAGGAGTAATTTCAGAACAGCAATACAAAGAAATAACTGATGAAGAATACACAGAATAACCCTAGAAGGGCTTTTTTTATGCCCTTCTTATTCCTACTATGGTATAATGTATTTAAAAATATATCTAGAAAGTAGGTATGGACATGACTTATGAAAGCTATACAAAACAAGCATTACCAAATAAAAAATATCGAGAGTTACTTGGGAGTGCAATATGTGTTTTCAATTCAAATAATTCTTTTGTAATTGAAAATATTTTAAAACATGACTATAATGATGAATATAGTTGGCATCGACTTATTGATGAAACATCTGGTATACTTGCTAAGCCTATTAAAGAAACAATAACTAAAAATTCAGACGCAAAAATAGCCGATTTATTTAGAGAGATAGTGTCAATGAGAAATAGGATTGTCCATAGCTTTCAAATTACTGATAAAGATAAAACTCAAAAGTTAGCTACAAAAGAGAAGAATGGAAGTCAATACGTGATAACAGAAGAATATCTCTTTGATTTTATTAAAAAGAATGAAGAACTTAGCACTCTACTACATAATTTCAGAGGGTATTAACAAGCAAATAGCAAGGGTAGCCATAATGGTTGCTCTTTTTTATTACCATTTTGGAGGTGGAGTATGAATCAAGAAGTTATAGAAATGAAAATTAATGAGCATGATGAAAAAATACTAGAACTAGATAAAAGAATGGATAAAAATGATAGAGAAAATGCGGAGTTTAAGATACAGATAAAACATCTTTGTGAGACAATTAAAGGACTTACAACTACTATGAAGTGGTTTATAGGTCTGTTAGTAGGAGCTTTTGTAAGCTTCTTTTTTTATGCAGTTCAACAGTGGTTATTTAAGTGAAAAATATTTAAATTAGCATAGTAAAATTCTTTCCCAAGATCTATTTATTTATTGAAAGGTGAAACAGTCGACTAAAGTAATCTTAAAAAAACAAAAACTAAGGAGGTTTTATTTATGGCAAAGGTATTTTTAGATGCAGGTCACGGAGGTAATGATCCAGGAGCATTAGGTAATGGCTTAAGAGAAAAGGACATAGCATTATCAGTAACGTTGAAGGTAGGAAAGATATTAGCAAATCATGGAGTAACAGTAGGTTATTCCAGAACAACAG
>JAEWGC010000009.1 GCA_023388495.1 Bacillota bacterium
TGACCAAAGAGGAAAAGGCTTTGTTGGTAGAAACTGAAAATGCCAAGGCACCTTACTACGAGCAGATGAATGAGCTAAATAGGCAGATTGATGAAAAGACAGCTATGATTGTAAAGCAAGCAGATCCGATTTTTAATCAGATTTTCAAAATCAAAAACGCGCACGAAAATCTATGGACCAAGTTGGATACCCACGAAAACCAATCCCAAAAAACAGTGGGACATGATTATATCAAGTTCATTCAGCTTTCTGATGTCTTGACAAAGTCAGAAAAAGAAGTGTTGATTCGTGAACAGAAGAAGATCGATGAGCTCTACGAAAAAGTGGATACCTATTATGCTCAGGCAGAAGAGGCCACTGCTGATTTAAAGGCACAGCTAGAGGCAGTGATTTCCAACATTCAGAAAATTGATTCCAAGACGACTTCTATCTGGGGCAAAGTTTACCCTAAGTAAAACCGTAATTCCAGCGAAACATCGCTCTTACTAATATAATATTGAAAAAAGCTCGGCATTTGCCGGGCTTTTTCTATCTATTTCGATAAATTTTGCTCAAATGACTGGACTGCCTTGCAGAGTTCTGGCACATGTATAGATTGAAAGTTGTGCTGTCGTAATGTTGTAAACAACAGCAAGAACAGCTTATATGAAAGATAAAATCCGTTTACTATCCATTTACAAAGATATTTTAGACTATCCTGGGGATGTAAGAACAAAGTTATCAGCAGAAAGAAACTGAAGATACAGGCCTTACTATGAATAAATCCATGTAAACTATATGCAGTGTGATTTGTTGGTTTTGGTATAGATAAATCCTATATATTGTGGTATCCTCATATGCTTGAAGGAGGTGACAATCATGCAGAAAGAAAAGATACTCAGCGATTTATACAATGGAAAGCTTAATACCTCTACACATAAGATCATGTATGGCAGTGAATACCAAAAAGTAATGGACAAATTAAGTAAACTGAAAAATCAGCTGATGGATCAACTTGAGGATGAAAGAAAAAAGCTGTTTGAAGAATTTGTCTCAACACAAATGCACTTAAGCATTATCGATAGTGAGGAACGATTTACCTACGGCTTTCGATTGGGAGCAAAACTAATAATTGAAATATTTTCGCAGGATGACGAACAGTTGAAACCGATAACCGGCTAACTGCTTGTCATTTTTCTTGTTTATGAATACCCCCGCTAAGCGGGTTGTTCCAAAGAGCTTTTAGCGGTGAACAGAAAAAACAAACCTCCTTTGATATAATAGAGTTAGGTCTGACCAACCAAACTTAATCGAAGGAGGTATCCAAATGGATAATAATAGTTTATCACATACCAAATGGGATTGTAAATATCACATAGTTTTTGCGACGAAGTATAGAAGACAAATAATATATGTAAAGATAAAAAAAGATATTGGAAAAATATTAAGACAGTTATGCGAATATAAAGGAGCAGAAATAATAGAAGCAGAGGCATGTAAAGATCATATACACATGCTAGTAACTATTCCACCAAAACTTAGTATATCAATTTTCATGGGATACTTGAAAGGAAAAAGTAGTTTAATGATATTTGATAGACATGCTAATCTAAAATATAAATATGGAAATAGGCATTTTGGTGTAAGAGATATTATGTAAGTACAGTAGATAGAAATAAAAAAGTAATTGAGGAGTATATAAAGAAACAATTACAAGAAGATATAGCATATGACCAATTAAGTATGAAAGAGTTTGTTGATCCATTCACCGGGGAAAAAATAAAAGGCTAGACAAGAAAAAAACCCCTTAGGGGTTGCTTGAGAAAATAAAGCGGTTGGCAGACCTTTCAATGTGTCTTGAGACACAGCAAGTACCATGCCCTTATAGGGCTAGAGCAAACCACCCGTTTTACGGGTGGTCATGATTTATGATACTGCAAAAATGATCAAAACTAATAATTCAGTAGTACAAAGATGGTACCGTAAATACAAAAATAAGGATATCTTAACAGAAACTTTATACTATATCTGTTAGGATAATAATTGAAGGTGAGAGTATTGGAATATTTATGGTAGACATTATATTTCTTGCCTATGGTGCTCATAAATTGTTATTTTTGCCCAGCAACAATAGGGGCGTGTCCTATATACAGATGGGTTTAAGAATTTTACGATGTAATTAAGAAAAACGGAAAGAGGTAGGATGATGAAGAAAAATATAAAAACTTTTATATCCTTATTGATGTGTATAAGTATATTATTAAGTGCTGTGGCTTGTAATAAAAACAATAGTAGCTTGGCTAAACATGAGAGTAGCTCAGCTAAAGAAAGTGTAAAAGAAAACTTATATGAGGCGGCAAATCATGAATGGATTAAATCACATCCAGTAAATGAACAAAACCCTGCAGTAAGCGTATTTGATGATTTAGAGAAAAATGTAAATAAAATACTAAAAAAAGAAATTGAACAATTAGAAAATGGCACTACTAAGCCATCAAATCCTGAAGAGGAAAAACTGATTAGATATAGTAAGATTGCCAAAAACTATGAAAAGAGAAATGCCGATGGACTAAAAGTAATAAAACTATATCTTGAAAAGATCGAAAACATGAAATCTATTTCTGATTTTCAAAACATTGCATTGGAATGGACGCAAAAGAAGCTAGCCCTTCCACTTGTATTTTCAATGGAACAAGATGGTAAAGACGCAACAAAGAATGCTTTATATATGAGAGCGCCACTTACCTATTTACAAAAAGGTGAAGGCTATGAACAGCAAGCTGAAGCATATAAAAATGCTATGTCTAAGCTAGTGAAGCTAGCAGGCTATAGGGATGAAGATGCAAAAAAAATCACTGAAAACGCAGTAAAGTTCGATTCCTTGCTAGAAAATAATATTACAGAAATGCAAGATGACTATACGCCAGCTTCAAGCTATAATCCAAAAACAATTGATGAAATAAAGAAGTTTTCTAAAAATCTTGATTTCGAAAAATTGTTTAAAGACCTATCTGGAAAAGATATAAAAAGATTTTCTGTAGAGGATATGAAGTACTATGGATCACTAGACTTAGTATTTAATGACGAAAATCTGGAAAACTTGAAATCTTGGCTTATTACAGGCCTTATCTTAAACAGTGCTGAGCTTACAAGTGAAGAAGCCTGTAAACTTAAAGAGAAATTTGAAGAAGAAGTTTATGGTTATGTAGGCACAAAGACCATAGAGGAAAAAACATTTAATGAAATAAATTTCACCTTTGGTCATGTTGTAGGAAATATGTATGGAAAGAAATATTTTGGGGAAGAAGCAAAAAAAGATGTGACTAATATGGTAAAGGAAATGATTGATATATACAAAGAGAAGCTAGAAAACAACACATGGCTTTCTAAGGAGACAATTGCCAATGCTATTAAAAAACTGGATACTATGGGAATACAAGTTGGTTATCCAGAAGATTATGGGCAAGAATATAGGGATTTTAAAGTAGATGACCAAGCTTCATATTTTGAAAATTATACAAGCTTCTCAGAAATTAGTCAAAAATTAAGGTATGAAAATATAAATGAAGATGTAGATAAAAACGCAATGGATATGGCAGGATACACGGTAAATGCTTACTATAGTCCAAGCTCAAATAAAGTAGTGTTTCCAGCTGCTATGTTTCAAGCACCATTCTATGACAAAAATAGATCAAAAAGTGCAAATTTTGGTGCTATAGGAGCTATAATTGGACATGAAATATCTCATGCTTTTGATATAAACGGTGCAGGGTATGATGAAAATGGAAATATAAGCTCATGGTGGACAGAAGAGGACTATAAGAAATTTGAAGAGAAGAATAAGGCAATGGTAGACCAATGGAAAGAGCTGGAGTTTGCAGGGCAAAAACTAAACTCTGAACAATTATTAGCTGAAAATATAGCTGATAATGGAGGCTTATCAGTTGCATTAGAAGCAACTAAAAAACTAGAGGATGCTAATTTAGAAGAATTTTTTAAGAGTTGGGCAAGTGTTTGGGCTTCAAATCAAACACCTGAGTACGCAAAGTTTGCTACAGAAAATGACACACATGCACCAAAGCCATTAAGGGCAAATATCCAAGCACAAAATATGGATGAATTTTATGAAACATTTGGTATAACAGAGAGTGATCCAATGTATAGAGCACCAGAAAAAAGAGTAAAAATTTGGTAGAAAAGGAGAAGAAGAATGATAAAACTAAGTAAAATAATCTTACCTATATTACTGGTAGCAGTTGTACTAAGCTCATGCACAGCAAATAATAAGGGAGCAGTAAATGTTACAAAATATGACGCTAAAGAAATAGAGGATTATGGTCAAAAAGTAGATGTAAATGGTAAAAAAATGAATATTTATGTAACGGGTGAGGGGAAGATTCCATTAGTAATTTTCCCGGGACAGGGAGAGTTCTCTGCTAGATATGCCTATAAAAATATGCTGGATATACTTGAAAAAAGCTATAAACTGTATATTGTTGAGCCCTTGGGATATGGGTTAAGTGATGAGGCAGACACACCACGAACCATTGAAAATATTACTGAAGAAATCCACACAGCCTTAAAAAAGCTTGATCTAGATAAATACTATTTAGATGCTCATTCTCTTGGTGGTATGTATGCTTTAAACTATTCCAAAGAGTATCCTAATGAGGTAAAAGGATTCATTGGTATAGACACAAGCACTCCCAATATGGAAGGTGGACTAGAGACTCAAGATCAAGATGGAGCAGGAGACTGGGCACAAACTATACCAGATGTTGATAATAAGATCAATGAACAATATTTTTCTATTGGGAAAAAGATAGCTAACAATGACACATTTAAAGATGAAGCAAAGCATTTGGCTGAAAATCTTAAAAAGATGGAAAATGTAAAGTTTTCAAAGGGTATGCCAGTAAAATACTTTTTAGCAAGTGAGACATCAGAAGGAATAAAATTACGCAAGGAAATATTCCCAGATCTTAAGGATTGGGACAAACAACATATTGATTTATCTGAAGATCCAAAGGATGTATCTATAGAAGAGTTAGAAGGAGATCACCTTCTGTATCATACACAGTATGAAAGACTTGCAAAGGGCATAGCAGATTTTATAGAAAAAAATGAAAGTAAATAAATAGGCCTAAATAAAAAAAGAACTCTTCTGGGAAATATTTAGTTTCAGGGGAGTTTTTTATACCTATTATGCTTTGGTAGTATCCATAATATTGTGTAAACCTATGAAGATATTCTATTTATAAAGAAGGGAAGAGAAATAGTGAAAAATAAATATATAAAGTCTTCTTTTTTCGTATTTCTAGCATTAGTGTTTTATTTTAGCTCCAAAAAACTATCAATTATGCTTTCGTATGCACTCTACTATATATCGGACATGCTGTCTGTGCCAAGGGACTTTTTTGTTAACAAAGAAAACCTTGTATATATTATAGTGAATTTAGTGTTAATACTGGTTTTCAGTTTAATATATCTAAAGTTTGTTAGACAAAAAAATGTACCTAAAATCAAAGTCAATAAAGGTAAGGGTATAGCTTTATCTTTTGTGATAGGAACTGGAGTAGCAGGTCTAGCAATGGTATGGTTAATTTTTGTTGATGATGTACTATCAAAGATTAATTTCATTGGACAGAGTATGGAAGCTCACAACAGTGTAAGCTCTTCAATTGAACAGGGAGCATATATCTGGTTGTTCCTAGCTGCCTGTGTAGTTGGTCCAATTATAGAGGAACTAGTGTTTAGAGGTTTAATATTTAATTGCTTAGAGAGAAGTTTTTCAAAAGCTTTGCCAGCGATTATCATTTCGGGTATTGCATTTGGCATGTGGCATGAAGTTTTAGTACAAGGTGTTTACGCTTCATTTATGGGAATTGTGTTAGGGATAATTTATTATAAAACACGAGATCTCAGGAGGACGATTTTAATACACATGATAAATAATATAATATCTACATTACCACCAGCCATAAGCAATTCATCTTTTGCAGATAATCTTAATTTGTTCTGTGTGGTTATGATATTTCCAATGCTCTTTGTAATGCATAAAGTAATAAAAACAGTTTGAAAAAATAAGAAGTCGTAAAAAATCTATTTTTTTCAAAAAACTGTCATTTCTGATAGGGTGTTTTTAAAAAAATCTTTATAATTAATATTGAGGGATTTTATTATGCCAATTTTTGAACAGAAAGTAGGTGATGAAATGCGTCAAGTTGAGCATGAAGGACTTTATCTTTGCCGACGCTGTGGCTCAGGCACTGCTGGGAGACAAAAACAGCAACTTTGCAGTGCAAAAAACCCAAAGTCCAGAAGAAATACTTAAGTATTGCGAAATTACCTCCTCCTGGGATAATGCAAACAGCCGTCTTGTACTTAACAACTACGACGGCGGAGGAATAATGAGTTGGGAAAATGATATCAACATATATGTTGAAGGAACTAACACAATTAATGGAGGCGACATTGAAGCACTCACATTTGGCAAAACATCCATCAGTGGCGATTCAGGTGCCAGCTTGACATTAAACTCAAACGGCAGTCGAGCCTATGGGTTTGGGACAGTAGAAGTCAAGGGCATTACCTTGAATGTAAATGTTAATAATATAGGGGACAGTTCTAGTGATACTAAGGGCATTCATGCAGGAACCGCATTAAAGGGTACAGCAAAGCTTGTCATCAATGTAGAGGGGTATGATGGTGCAAGTATGTCTGTTGGGGGCGTTTTGGGGTAGCTGAATATGAGAGATAGTGCCACGGCAGAAATCAATGTAGATGGTAAAAATTCAGCCTCTAATGTAATAGGAACCAACTATGTCAATTTATATGGTAGAGGTAAATTAACCATTACCACAACTAATCCTGCCTCCGACGGAACAGCAAAAGTAGTTAACAATGAACCATATCTTGCAGCTCCATATAGTGTAACCGCAGGTGGATGGGATCAAGCAAATGTTATCTATAGTGTTATCGTAAACAGCGGCAGTGCCGATCTGACAACAGCAGCTAAAGGAGACACAGTAACCATAACAGCAGACTCGGCACCCAGCGGTCAAGTATTTGACAAATGGACTACAGAGGATGGTGTAACTTTCGCCAATGCAAATGACTCCACCACTACCTTTGAGATGCCAGCTAAGGCGGTAACAGTTACAGCAACCTATAAGAACGACCCTAATATGGACACAGAGCTTAAGAATATTAAGGCAAAGATAGCAACACCATCAATCTTATGGGAAGATGTCACACTAACACCTACCTATGATAAGACGACCAGAACCTACGCACTGGATATAGGCACCGATTATAATACAATCGATTTTGAACTTTATCCAGAGGTTTCCGGACAGGA
Source organism: Bacillota bacterium (assembly GCA_023388495.1). Classification (GTDB taxonomy): domain Bacteria; phylum Bacillota; class Clostridia; order Tissierellales; family Tissierellaceae; genus Tissierella. The sequence goes on from JAEWGC010000009.1 coordinate 7,340, forward strand.
TGTAATTGCCAATGTCGATGGAGCTGATCTTACAGTGTCTTCAGAGTGGTATAGATTTAAAACCGACCATCATAACTTTACTAAAGCTACCACAGTCTTTGTCTTTACCGTTACAGCTAAAGACGGTGTAACTCCTGTACTGTAACTGTAAACAGGGGAGTAACAGTAACAGGAATTTCAGTAAACAGCACAATTCATAAAACAGCCTATAAAGTAGGAGAAACACTAGATGTCACAGGACTTACCATAAAGGCTGATATGTCTGACAGTAGTATACAGACAATAAATGTAACAGCACCTATGGTAACAGGCTTTGACTCAAGTGCAGTGGCAGCAAGTCAAACCCTAACAATTACCTATGGTGGTAAAACAACCACTTATGACATAAGCATATAAAAAGCCGACGGTCCGGCAGCACCTACAGGATTTGTTGGAGTAAAACCAACAACTGAAGGTGGCAATGACGGAAAGATTACCGGAACAACTGCTTTGATGGAATATGATACAAGTTCATCCTTTAGCAGTCCAACAGACTGTACCGGAACTGAAATCACAGGACTTAGTGCAGGCACCTACTATGTAAGAGTAAAAGAAACAGCAACCCATAAAGCAGGAGCAGCAGCTACAGTAACAGTACCAGTAGGAGGTACAACAACAGCAGGGCAAAAGGGTGTAGCAAATGCGTCCATACCGGAGAAATCCATAACAGGCGCTATCGCCAAAGCATAGGCTGATGCAAAAGCACAGAGCAAAACTGTAAACGGCACCAATGTGGCGCTGAATGTCACTATGCCAAAGGGTGCCACTTCCTTGACTGCAACCCTTACCAAACGCTCTTTGGATAGTCTTGTGAGTGCAGGCGTAAAAAGATTTGAACTGAATGGCTCTCCAGTGACTGTATCTTTTGATACCAAAGCACTGGCGGAAATCCAGAAACAAAGAGTCTATGACCTAACAATAAATTATCAGAAGGACAGCAAGGATGCTACAGTAACCAGCTTCAGAGGGGTACGGCTACAGTTTCCCTACCTTATACTCCAGCCAAGGATGAAGCAATCGGCGGTCTGTATGCGGTTTATGTAAACGCTAGGGGCAAAGCCACTCGTGCCGAGGTTAGCTCCATGCTCCACCGCTGTATCAAGCTGACCATTGACCCTGCCACCGCACAGGGCGGGGCGAAAAATGACGCAGGACAATACCTGTACTATAAAAACAGCAAGGCACTTACCGGTACAAAGACCATTAACGGAGTGAAGTATTTCTTCAACACAGACGGAACGCTGAAAACCAGCTGGGTTAAAGAGGTTGACAATTGGAGGTACTATGACCGCAATACCATGCTGGTAGGCTTTTGGAACATCGATGCAGGTAGACCTATTATTTCGCCAAGGACGGCATCATGGTATCCGGCGTTTTATACGCTATGATAGCCTAGTTGCCAAAAGCTAAACAAGAGCATGCCCGCTTTTAAGGGCAGGCTCTTACTAACTGTGTGCCCAGCATGGGCGTAAACTAGTCGGTGAAAGTCCGATACGGGGGTTGATAGTGCCAACCGTTAACTTAAGACAAGGGTGTCCATCGTGAGGTGGAATCTGAAGGAAATCGGCAGCAAAACTCTGGTCTGAGGTACACGAACTACATTTAAGGCTTAACTCTGTGGATGAGGTTGCAATACAAACCAAAATCCTAAACTATCCGAAACAGAGAAAGTAAATGTAGCAGATATATGGAGTGAAAGTTTACGTTCTTACCTGGGGAGGTCTGATAGGTATGTCATTAGAAGATGAAATATCTAAATGACAACCCATGCAGTGATGTATGGCTGAACTATCAGAAGTCAGCAGAAGTCATAGTACAAGGTTAGTCATGAATAATCTTGGAAGGACTGAACATTGAGGAGGTGAGTAAGTTTGACAGTCTCAACAAGCATGAAAAGAATACAGAAAACCAAGGACTTGGACTGGCTTGTGGAAGTAGAGTTGGAAACTCGAGGTAAACAAGGAGTGTACAGTGATTTGTCGGCGATGTCAAATTTGAAAGCCAAGTCGGAGTTTAATACTGAAAATCTACTTGAAAGTATAGTTGATAAGAGAAATATCTTTGAAGCATACAAGAAAGTAGTAGCCAACAAGGGAAGTCATGGAATTGATGAAATGAGAGTAGATGAACTTCTACCGTATCTACAAAGAAATTACGAAACCCTGAAAGCTGAATTGCTAAGTGAAAAATACAAGCCACAACCAGTAAGAAGAGTGGAAATACCCAAACCAAACGAAGGGATAAGACTACTTGGAATACCAACAGTAGTAGATAGATTAATACAACAGGCAATAAACCAAGTAATCAATCCAATATTCGATAGGGAGTTTTCTGATAGTAGCTATGGATTTAGACCAAAGAGAAGTTCACACATGGTACTAAAACAAGCACAAAGATATATTAATGAAGGATACAGACAAGTTGTAGATATGGATTTAGAGAAATTCTTTGATAATGTAAATCACGACCTTTTAATGAATTTAATATCAAGAAAGATAGAAGATAAAAGAGTATTAAGACTAATACGAAAATATCTTAATTCTGGAATAATGTTAAAAGGGACAGTAGTAAAATCAGAAGAAGGAGCACCTCAAGGAGGCCCACTAAGTCCACTACTTAGTAATATATTACTTGATGAATTAGATAAGGAACTAGAAAGAAGAGGGCATAAATTCTGTAGATATGCTGACGATGCTAATATTTATGTTAAAAGTAGAAGAGCAGGAGAGAGAGTCCTAAAAAGCATTACAAAATATCTAGACCAAAAGCTAAAACTGAAAGTAAATACTGAGAAATCAGCAGTATCATCACCAACTAAGAGAAAATTCTTAGGATATAGTTTCTATTACGGTAAAGGTGGAATTAAGTTTAGAGTCCATGACAAAAGTTATGAAAGGCTCAAAGAAAAGATTACAAAGATTACTAATAGAAATACTAGTATGAATTTTGATTATAGAATCAAGAAACTAAATGAAATAGTTGTTGATTGGGTGAATTATTTTAAATTAGCAGATATGAAGAGAAAACTAGAAGATTTAGACCAATGGATACGAAGGCGACTGAGAGCCTGCGTATGGAAAACATGGAAGAATGTTAGAACTCGTGGGCGAAATCTAATGAAATTAGGTGTTCCAAGAGATATAGCCTAGAGGTTTGCGAATACAAGGAAAGGTTACTGGAGAATATCCAATAGTACATATTAAATAAAACCATAACTAATCAAAGATTGATTAATCATGGTTTTAAAAGTTTATCTTCACAATATATTAAATTTGGATTGTCTTAATGAACTGCCAAGTACCGAACGATTTGCTTGGTGGTGTGAGAGGACGGTAATTAAAATAATTAATTACCTCCTACTCGATTGTCAGCAAACCTTTATAGCTGTTGGGCAAGCTAAGGTTTCTCTATTCCTTGAGCTGCTTAGAAAAATCATCTTATTGATTCCTTTAATATATACATTACCAATTTTCTTTGAGGACAAGGTATTTGCAGTTTTCTTTGCAGAGCCAATAGCAGACATTGTGGCAGTTAGTATTACTGTTATTGTTTTTACAAATCAGTTTAAAAATTTGCTAATTGAGAATAATTGATTAATAATTATATTTTATTCAAAACTAGATAAAAAACAATAGAAAAATTTTCAAGATATGATAAACTAATATGGTGACTATATTAATAGAAGGTGGAGGGATAAATTTGGATCTTAAATCTAAGATAAGAGTAATTGAGGATTTCCCAGAAGAAGGTATTAGTTTTAAGGATATAACAACTTTAATAAAAGATGGCTTAGCCTTTAGAGAGGTTATAGATAGAATAGTAGAAGACTTAAAAGGAAAAGAGATAGATTATATTGCTGGGCCCGAGGCAAGAGGGTTTTTGTTAGGTGCTGCCGTTGCCTATGCCTTGGGGATTGGCTTTATTCCTATTAGAAAGCCAGGGAAATTACCAGGAGAAACTGCTAGTCATGAATATGAATTGGAATATGGAAACAATACACTTGAAATTCATTTAGATGCTATTGAAAAAGGAAAAAGAATTGCTATAGTAGATGATCTATTAGCTACAGGAGGTACAATATCATCAGCCGTTAAGTTAATAGAATCTATTGGCGGAGAAGTTGTAGCATTAGAATTTTTAATTGAATTAGAGTTTTTAAAAGGAAGAGATAAATTAACAAATTATCATATAAATTCATTAGTTAAATACGATAGTTAAAATATCATAAACTTACTTATAGATTGAATCTAAAAAATCTCCATGAAAAATGGAGATTTTTTTATGTATATTTAGAAAACTGATGAAGGTAAAAACTATATTGAAAAGGTTGAGGAAGTTAATCAATTAATAACTGATAATCCTGCTGCAATATATGTATTAGATATTAGAGGAGCAGAAGATTATGAGAAAGGACATATAAAGGGAGCAGAGAACATAGGCTTTAAAGCTGATTATGAGTATATTGTCTATAAGTATTTTGTTTGGGTATAAATTAACACAAAGAACTGAACATACTGCAAAAAGATTAACAACTCCAATAGCCATGGACCCAATCGATAGTAGCAACTGTATTACCTGCCATGGTGGTGTCACTTAAACATTCCAATTCTCATTACACCATAATATTAAGGTATGGAAAATGGCTTAATAACTTTTTCAGATAAAGGCTCAATGCTAGATTCTCTAGCTCATGCTGAGACTTTTGATAAGAACTGTATGGACTGTCATCTAATTGACAATTTCCATGGAACAGGCGAAGAATATGGTAGCATGTGGGAACAACCATTACCATGAGAGTGAAAAAACTGGTAATTCATCTATATAAACTCACAATGTTCATGGAGATTCATTATCTTGTCAGGTATTTCATGCTCAAGCTAATAACTGTTTTGAGAGTCATGTTAGCTATAATGACCATAATGCATATTCCTACTTCACCAACTACCTTTGAAGCAGTAGTGAAGGATATGGTTCCAAATTATAATAAAATTAATACCTGGAAGTATTCACCAACATATAATATTCAAAAGAGCACTTTCCAAAATGAATCTTGTGAGTCCTGTCATGAGAACGATAAACTTTTCTCAAACGAATAATGATTTAAGAGAGTCAGATAGTGAAGAGAATAAGAAATTAATTGTCCCAAGACCTTAAGTTTAAATTATTAAAATAAAAGGGAGATGAAACCCCTTTTTTAATTTAAAAAATAATTAGAGAGGTATCAAATGGTTAAAAAAATTGGTAAGTTTATAATTAGCTTTAAATTTGCGATTATCTTATTCCTTATTATTGCTACATATTCAATAATTGGAACTGTGATGCCACAAGGTGCAGTGCCAGAATATTACTTAGAAAAGTATCATACATTTGGCAATTTAATAATAGCACTTCAGCTAAACAGAGTATATAGTTCCTTAATATTTAGATTTTTATTACTTTTATTCTTCGTAAATTTAGCAGGATGTACAATTAAGATACTTCCTTCACAAATTAAACGATTAGATAAGAGATTTTTTCTTTCAGCCAATACAAACACTGAAAACTTATGGAATGACGGGATTGACATAGAGGAATTTAAAGTTACTTTGAAGAGAAAAGGTTTTCATATAGAGGAAAATGATAAAGGATTTAGAGCTGGTAAGCATAGAATTGGGGCTATAGGATCATCAGTTACTCATTTAGGGATTTTAATCATTATCTTAGGAAGTTTTTTAGGAAATATTTTTGCCCATGAAGGATATGTTAATTTATTGCCCGGGGAAAGCACTATTCTTAATGACTATGGATTTAAAATAAAATTAGATGATTTCTATCTCGAATTTAGAGAAGACGGAACAACTGAGCAATATTATAGTGAATTGAAGATACTAGAAAATGGAGAAGAAATAAAGGCAAAAAAATATGGGTAAATAATCCTTTAAATTATAAAGGGCTTAACTTCTATCAACCTAAACATTTAACAGTTTATCTTTATGGTTTTTACCCTGATTTTGGTATTGACCAAATGGGTCAACCACGTACAATTACACAACAAATGAAAAATCCTGACTATGCAGTAGTATTATATGAATTTAATGAGTATGTAGATTCATATATTATAGAACCAGGGATGCCTATAGTATATGAAGATATTGAAATCACATTTGAGAATTCCAAAATGTATACAGGATTAATATATAGAAAGGATTTTGGATACTACTTTGTTTTACTTGGATGCTTATTTTTATTCATAGGATTGTTTTTATCCTTCTATTTTTATCCTAAGTTTATAATAGTAGATGAACATTCTATTTTACCAGTTGTAAGACAAAATAGCTGGGGATTTACTATACAGATAAAAAATATATTAGAATCTAGCAATAAATTACAAAAAGGGGACTATAATGGATATTATTTATTTTGAAGAGCTATTTTTTACTATTGCGTTTATTTTGTATATCTTAGCCTCCATTGGTTTTTTTGTTTTTCTAGCTTCGTCTAAGGATAAGGTTGTGAAATACGCAGTATTAAGTTAGGATTTGGGATTTATAGTGCATACTTATGCTATGATTTTAAGGTTTATTGAATCTAAGAGACTACCCTTTAGCAATCAATTTGAATTTGCCATTAGCCTTCTTGATGATGGGCTATGCATCTATGTTACCAAAGACTATTAAGCCATTGATGCCAGCATTACAAAGTAGATGGCTTACTATACATGTAGGGACTGCAATAGTATCCTATGGTTCATTTGCAGTTGCAGCAGGATTATCAGTAATGTATTTGATTAATAGTTATAAAAAAGATAAAATAGTAGCAATGGCTGGGATAAAGGGTATAGATAGTGATTTAGATAATAGTCATAATGATGACAAATCAAGCTCAAAGAATACAATTCCAAATGAAGAAATATGTGATTATTTAAGCTATAGAGTTATAGCCTTTGGATATTTAATGCTTACATTAGTTATTGTCACTGGTATGATATGGGCAAAATCTGCTTGGGCAAGATATTGGGGATGGGATCCAAAGGAAACTTGGTCACTTATTACTTGGATAATATATTCTACCTATTTACACTTAAGATTCAATAGAGGGTGGAAAGGAAAAACAGCAGCATGGTTCGCCGTAATGGGATTTGTTTGTGTAATATTTACCTTTATAGGAGTAAATATTTTATTACCAGGGATTCATAGTTATAGGTAGAAAAATATAAAGTTTTTGTAACAATTAGGAAGCAAACGAAAAATAGTAAAAACTTGATAATTGTTAAACAATAATAAAACCTAGTAAAATCAATGGGATTATAGCTTAATTAAAGTGAAATTTATAATTTAGGGCATGGGTCAAATAATTGTAACCATGTCCTCTTATTATGCAAGCAATTATAATATAAATACAATTTATTTTAAATTCAAGAGGTAAATTTTTATATTTTTGGGAAAAACGAGACAAAATCCTACAAAGATTACATAAAATTTAACAAAGATTGTAGTTGATTTGACAGTCTTTTACAGTTTGCCTCTGTGTACAACAAAAGTGTTTAATGTTATAATATAAAAGAAAAATTAAGCCCAATTAAATTAGGACATTGTTATTTAGTGGGAATTATTAAAATATTAAATAGAGAGGTGGAAGCGAATGAAACTTGATAATCTCACTTTTAAAGGTGGGGTAAATGTACCACATAGCAAGGAGTTGACCGAAAAAAAAGCTCTGGAATATGCAAAGGAACCAAGTATAGTTTATATACCTTTACATCAACATACAGGAGCACCTTGTGATCCTATAGTTAATGTAGGTGATAGAGTTAAGGTAGGACAAAGAATTGGACAATCCCAGGCTTTTGTGTCAGCGCCAATTCACTCCAGTGTTGCTGGTACTGTAAAAAATATAACAACAATAACTACACCAACTGGTATTAAAGCAACTTGTGTAGTTATTGAATCCGATGGCACTAATGAAATGGATGAGGCGATTAAACCTAAGGGAAGTTTAGATAAGCTTAGTTCTAAGGAAATAATCGAAATCATTAAAGAAGCAGGAATAACAGGTATGGGTGGAGCAGGATTTCCTACTCATGTAAAATTATCACCACCACCTGAGAAAAAAATTGACACAGTTATTATAAATGGTGCAGAATGTGAACCATTTTTAACTTCAGACCATAGGTTAATGTTAGAAATGCCAGAAAAAATCGTATTTGGATTAAAGGCAATAATGAAGGCATTAAATGTGAATAGAGGATTTATCGGCATTGAAAATAATAAAATGGATGCTGTACAGGCTTTAAGATCAGTGATTAAACCTGAAGACAATATTCAAGTAGTTACCTTAAAGGCAAAATATCCACAAGGTGATGAAAAAAGACTTATCAATGCTACAACTGGTAGGAAAGTTCCTTCTGGAGGACTACCAATGGATGTTAGTTGTGTTGTAAACAACATAAGTACAGCTAAAGCTATTGCTGAAGCAATATTAGAAGGAAAACCTTTATATGAAAGAGTTGTAACAGTTACAGGTAATGGAGTTAATGAGCCTAAAAATCTTATAGTAAAGATAGGAACACCATTCCAAGAGGTTATAGATCAAGCTGGTGGATATAATGGAGTACCAGGTAAGGTAATTATGGGTGGACCTATGATGGGATTAAGTCAATTCTCTACAGAGGTACCAGTTATTAAAGGATCAGGAGGAATTCTTGTTCTTACAGAAAAAGAGGCACAAGCCGAAAAAGTATCACCATGTATAAAATGTGGTAAATGTATAGAGGCATGTCCAGTACATTTACAACCTTTATTTATATCAGCTTATTCACTGAAAAGTGACTTCGAAGGTGCAGAGAAATATGGAGCTCTAGATTGTGTTGAGTGCGGCTCATGTTCTTTCATATGCCCTGCAAAGAGACCATTAGTAGAATCAATTAGACTTGCCAAAAGGGAAGTTCTTGCTAAAAGGAAAAAATCATAGTAGTTAGGAGGAGAATTAATGGAAGGCAAAGTGTTAAACACTACAATGACAGATTCAGCGGTTCCAGATATGCTAATAGTATCTTCTTCACCCCATATTAGATCTAATGACTCTGTTAAAAGGATAATGATGGATGTAATAATAGCTCTAATACCAGCCATAATAGGCTCAGTTTATTTCTTTGGGCTTAATGCTTTGAAATTAATATTAATATCTATAGCATCAGCTTTATTCTTTGAAGCAGCAATGCAAAAATTATTCAAGAAAGAAATTACTATAAATGATTATAGTGCAGTAGTAACAGGTATCTTAATAGCATTTAATCTACCAGCTAATGCACCTTGGTGGATTCCGGTATTTGGATCTGGTTTTGCTATTATCATTGTTAAGCAATGTTTTGGTGGAATAGGTTCTAACTTTATGAATCCAGCTTTAGCGGCTAGAGCAGTATTGCTTGCTTCATGGCCAAATATAATGTCTAACTTTGTATTACCAGGAGCAGATGCTATAACAGGTGCTACACCTCTTGCTATCATGAAATATGGTGCAGCAGATGCTGGTGCTTCTGCTACAGTAGCTCAAGCAGGTGCAGAATTACCAAAATTAATGGATATGTTTATTGGAAATGTAGGTGGAGCAATAGGAGAAACTTCCGCATTATTATTACTGATAGGTGCATTATATTTAATTATTAGAAAAGTTATAAATTGGAAGATTCCTGCTGTTTATATAGGAACAACAGCTATACTTTTACTTGTATTAGGTGTTGAAGCAGACCAACTTATGTATCATATATTAGGTGGAGGTTTAATACTTGGAGCATGCTTTATGGCTACAGATTATTCAACTACACCTGTTACACCTCTAGGTCAAATAATATTTGCATTCGGTGCTGGAGCTTTAACTGCTCTTATTAGGGTGAAGGGTGGATTCCCTGAAGGCGTTTCATACTCTATTCTTTTAATGAACGTTGCAAGCCCACTAATAGAGAAGTTTACTGCACCAAGAATATTTGGGAGGGCGAAATAGATGAAAGAAACTATAAAATTAGGGATGATACTACTAATTATTACAGTAATTTCAGCTGGTGTTTTAGCTGTATCAAATAATTTAACTAAGGATAAAATTGCTGAATTGGAAATGGCAGGAAGTATGGAGGCCTTAAAAGAGATATTTGGTGAAGATACTAAATTTAAACTTTTAGATGAAGGAAAACTTAGTGAAATAAAAGGTATTAATGATTCTGTTGTAGAAATATTTGAGGCATATAGTGGTGAAAACCTAAATGGATATGCTGTAAAGATGGTATCTAAAGGATTTGCTGGAGACCTTGTTACATTAACTGGTTTTTCATCAGATGGAAGTGTTAAAGGTATGAGGTTAGTAGAACATGGTGAAACAAAAGGATTAGGTTCAAAAGCTGCTGAGCCAGATTTTACAAGTAAATTTGAAGGTTTGAATACTTCTGGAGAAATAACTGTTGAGTCTATATCAGGTGCCACAGTAACTTCTAAGGGAGTTATGGATGGAGTAAATGCAGCTAGAGAAGTGTTTAATACACAGCTTTCAAACTAATGTAGATGGAGGTGGATTGAGTGAAACTATCAAATATATTTAAGAATGGTATTATAAAAGATAATCCTGTGCTAATACAGCTAATAGGTATGTGTTCAGTATTAGCTGTTACGGTTAACGTAGTTAATAGTTTGGCCATGGGACTTGCTGTAACTGCTGTATTAGTAGGATCAAACTTAGTTATATCTTTACTGAGAAATGTAATTCCAAGTAAGATTCGTATTCCAGCATTTGTTGTAGTTATTGCAACTTTTGTTACTATAATTGAAATGTTTATGAAGGCTTATGCCCAGCCTATTTATCAAGCATTAGGAATATTTCTTCCATTAATAGTAGTAAACTGTATAATACTTGCTCGTGCAGAGGCTTTTGCATTTAAAAACAAAGTTATACCTTCAATTGTAGATGGATTAGGCATGGGTATTGGATATACTATAGCTGTTGTTATTCTAGGAAGTATAAGGGAGATATTTGGTGCGGGGACTTTCTTAGGAAAATCAATATTTGGAGCAGGCTTCCAACCTGCTGGAATTTTCGTAGCGCCACCGGGAGCATTCATTGTGCTTGGACTATTAATAGGAATTTTTAATGTAGTTAGAAGCAAAAAAGCTTCTAGCGAAATTTAATGTAAGGAGGAAAGCTAAATGAGTATAGCAGCAATATTGATTAGTACAATTTTTGTAAATAACTATGTATTGGCTCGCTTCCTAGGAATTTGTCCGTTTCTTGGAGTATCAAACAAGATGGAGACTGCAACTGGGATGGGTGTTGCTGTAACCTTCGTAGTTACATTATCATCTATAATCACTTATTTTATACATCATTTAATTCTAGATAAAATGGGAATTGGCTATTTACAAACAATTGTATTTATTTTAGTTATAGCAGCATTAGTTCAGTTTGTTGAGCTAGTAATCAAAAAGATAAGTCCTGCATTATATAATGCATTAGGAGTTTACTTACCACTAATTACTACAAACTGTGTAGTATTAGGTGTTGCAATTCTAAACATTAAAGAAGGATATAATCTAGTTCAAACAACTTTTAATGCAATAGGGGCTTCAATAGGATTTACACTAGCCTTAGTACTTATATCAGGTATTAGAGAAAAACTTGAGTTAGCAGATATTCCTGAAGCTTTAAAGGGTTTTCCTATTGCTTTAATTACTGCAGGATTAATGTCCATAGCCTTCTTAGGCTTTAACGGACTTGTTTAGGAGGTAGGAATATGACTGATATATTAAACCCAATTCTAGTATTAGGTGGATTAGGATTAGCCTTTGGAGTTCTTTTATCTATAGCTTCTAATGTTTTTGCAGTTGAAGTTGACCCAAAGGTAGAGAAAGTTAGATCAGCTTTACCTGGAGCAAACTGTGGAGCTTGTGGTTTTCCAGGTTGTGACGGATTAGCAAATGCAATTGCAGAAGGCAATGCTGCTGTTAATGCTTGTAATGTTGGTGGAAAGCCAGTTGCTGAGCAGATAGCAGATATTATGGGAGTTAACGCTGCTAATGTGGAAAGAAAAGTAGCTACTGTTCTTTGTCAAGGTGATTGCAACAAGGCAAAGGAAAAATACAGATATGAAGGTATTAGAGACTGTAGAGCAGCTAATATATTACAAGGTGGAAGCAAGTCCTGTTCCTTTGGATGTTTAGGTTGTGGAACTTGTAAAGAGGTTTGTCAATTTGGGGCTATAGAGATGATTGATGGAGTAGCTTTTATTAATAAGGATAAATGTACTTCTTGTATGAAATGTATTGAAGTATGTCCTAAAGGCATCATTGAATTAGTACCATATGACAATCAATTTGTTGTAAAATGTAAGAGTAAAGATTCTGGTAAGGAAGTAAGACAAAAATGTACTATTGGATGTATAGGATGTCAAATCTGTGTTAAAAATTGTCCATCAGATGCATTTAGCTTCGAAAATAATTTAGCAAAAATTAACTATGAAAAATGTATAAATTGTGGAGTATGTGCTGAAAAATGTCCTACTAAGGCTATATACTCTAATGCAGCTAAGGATGTAGCTATTTAATTATGAAAGAGCCAGTATAGGCTCTTTTCTTTTTGTTAAATTGTAACTTGTAAATAAAAAATATAAATGGTAAACTAATAATGTATGAAAATTGGCAGAAACATTTGGATAAAGGATGATTTAGATGACAAAAGGTGATAAAATTTTAATAGTCCTTATTATAGCAATTAGTTTAGTTTCTTTGGGATTTATTAAAAATGGTGCTACTAGCCATAATGAAAAATACATAAGTATTCAAGTGAATGGCAAAGAATATAAGAAGATAATATTCGACAAAAAAGTAGTAGGAAAAACTATACCCATTGAAACTGAATTTGGATATAATTTAATTGAGGTAGGAGAGGACAAGGTTAGGGTTATAGATGCAGACTGTCCCGATAAAATAGATGTATTGCAAGGATATATCTCTAAGCCAGGTGAGATAATAGTATGTTTACCTAATAAATTAGTTGTAGAAATAAAGGGAGTAGACAACGAAATACAGGAAGTAGATCATATAAGTAATTAAGGATGATAAAAAACATGAAGAGATTGAACAAAATAATATATTTATCACTATTAGTATCAATGGGCCTTGCATTATCAGTTTTGGAATCAGCAATTCCTTTACCAATTACAATACCAGGTGCTAAACTTGGGCTTTCCAATATGGTTATTTTAGTTACTTTGGTTATATTTGGATTTAAGGAAGCTTTTGTAGTGGGCATACTAAAGAGTATAGTACTTGTGCTTATAACTGGAAGTATATCCAGTCTTATTTACAGCCTTTCAGGATCTATATTATCTTGTATTACAATGTTTATTGTATATAAATACTTTAGTAGGATTTTTAGCCTTATAGGTGTGAGTATTCTTGGGGCAGTTGCCCATAATTTCGCTCAAGTTAGCGTAGCGGCAGCCATGATGTATAATATTAGGATATATTCATATCTTCCAATTCTTTTACTTACTAGTTTGTTTACTGGATATTTTGTAGGTCTTTCATCGATTTACATATCTAAGAATTTGAAGAGAAGCTTAAAGTCTCATTTTGGATAGATAAAGGAGATAATATGAAAAAGATAATACTGGCATCCTCTTCTCCAAGAAGAAAAGAAATATTAAATAGATATAATTTAAAACCCATAATCTTTGGGGCAGAAATTGAAGAAAAGCAAATAGCTGGGGAATCGCCAGAGCAGGTAGCCATGTCCTTAGCATTTGAAAAATCCTTTTGGGTAAGTAATCATTTTAATGATGGAGAAGTGATTATTGGTGCTGATACAATAGTTGTCATAGAAGATATGATATTAGGTAAGCCCAAGGATGAAAAAGACGCATTCAGAATTTTATCTTTATTAAATGGCAAGGAGCATAGGGTAATTACTGGTATTTCAATTATCAAAGCAAATACCAATATTAAAATTATAGACTATGAAACTACGACAGTTAGATTTAGACATTTATCAGAAGACCAAATAATGAGATATATCCACACAAAGGAACCCGTGGATAAGGCAGGTGCCTATGGAATACAAGGATATGGTCAGATTTTAGTTGAAAAAATAGATGGATGTTATTCTAATGTGGTAGGCTTACCTCTGGTAAAGCTTGACTACTTATTAAATAAATTTTTTAGCATTGAAATATTATAGATAAGTAGGTGGAGGCATGGACAATAATCTGGATTTTGATAGAAATTATACTATTAAAGAACTTCCAATGACTGAAAGACCTAGGGAGAAGCTTTATAGCTATGGACCAGGAGCATTGTCAAATGAGGAACTATTGGCTATTATAATTAGAACAGGAAACAAGAATGATACGGCAATTGATTTAGCCAGAAAGATTTTAAGTAGTGATGGAAGGGGGTTAGTACATCTGAGAGATACTTCACTACAAAGCCTAATGGAAGTCAAAGGCGTAGGGCAGTGTAAGGCCGCTCAGATTCTAGCCGCAATTGAAATAGGAAAGAGGATAAGTTATCATCATGCCTTAAATAAGGTTAAAATAAATGATCCTAGCACCATAGCAAATTTATATATGGATGAAATGAGGTACTTACAAAAAGAGCATTTTAAAATCATTTTGTTGGATACAAAAAATCAGATTATTGTAACCGAAGAAATTTCAGTTGGTACTTTAAATGCTTCTATTGTACATCCTAGAGATGTATTTAGAGCAGCTATAAAAAGAAATGCTAACTCTATGATTTTGATACATAATCATCCTAGTGGAGATCCTACTCCAAGCAATGAAGATATAAATATAACTAACCGCTTAATTGATGGTGGTAATTTAATTGGAATAAAGGTGTTAGATCATATAATAATTGGTGATAATAGATATATAAGTTTTAAGGAAAAAAATCTAATTTAAGGTTTAATTAAGGAAGGAGCAAGAAATATGGGATTATTTAGTGGATTTGTAAAAGATATGGGAATAGACCTTGGAACAGCAAATACTTTAGTTTATATAAAAGGTAAGGGAATTGTAGCTAGAGAGCCTTCAGTTGTTGCTATACAAACTAATATTAAGGAAGTACTAGCAGTAGGTGAAGAAGCAAAGAAGATGATAGGTAGAACACCAGGAAATATTGTAGCTATTAGACCTCTAAAAGATGGAGTAATAGCTGATTTTGATGTTACTAAGAGCATGTTAAAATATTTTATAAGAAAGGCAACAAAGAGGAGAAGTTTTTTACAACCAAGGGTAGTAGTATGTGTACCTAGTGGAGTTACAGAGGTTGAGAAAAGAGCAGTTGAAGAAGCAGCAATACATGCGGGAGCAAGAGATGCATATTTAATCGAAGAACCTATGGCAGCAGCCATTGGTGCAGGTCTTCCTGTTCAAGAGCCTACTGGATCTATGATAGTAGATATAGGTGGTGGAACTACTGAGGTAGCTATTATATCATTGGGGGGGATTGTAACTTCTAAATCCATTAGAGTAGGTGGAGACGAATTAGACGAGTCTATAGTTAATTTTATAAAGAAAGAATATAGCTTAATGATTGGTGAGCGTACTGCAGAAGAAGTTAAGATAACTATTGGTTCAGCTGATGGAAATACTGAAATAACTGCAATGGATATCAGAGGAAGAGATATGATTACTGGTCTACCAAAAACTATAAATGTAAGTTCAAAGGAAATCTATGACGCTATGAAGGAACCAATTCATAATATTATAGAGGCAATAAAATCTACATTAGAAAAAACACCACCAGAGTTAGCATCTGACGTAATGGAACTGGGTATAATGTTAACAGGAGGTGGAGCTCTTTTAGAGGGCTTAGACAGATTGATTGGCGAAGAAACTGGTATGCCTGTTCATATTGCAGAGGAGCCTTTAGATTGTGTTGCAATAGGTACAGGAAAAGCTTTAGATAGTATAGAAATACTTAAGAAAACCTTATCCAATAATAAAAGAATAGGCTAAGTGGTGATAATATGTCTTTTTTCCATAAGAATAAAGAAAGAATGATGGTGACAGCAGTTGCTATCATTCTAATTGTTCTAATAGGTATTACTAGTACTGAAAGAATAGGGTTAAATAAATTTGAAAAAATAACGGGGAATATTCTTACTCCCATTGGAAAAATAACTAATTCTATAGGTAAGAATATATCTGATTTTTTTGACAACCTTAAAAATATTGTTAAATTAAAAGATGAAAATGAAAGCTTAAAAATACAGATCGCTAAATTAGAAGAAGAGAATAGAAATTATTTAGATATCATCGGAAAAACCGACTATCTAAAAAATGAGGCTAACCTTTTAGAAAAGACAAGCTTTAACTTAATTAATGCACAAATAGTAGGTAAGGAACCAAGTAATTGGTTCGACCGATTTACCATTGATAAAGGATTGAAGGATGGGATACAAAAGGGAAATACTGTTGTTCAAGGAATTCAGATAGAGCAAAATGTAGTAATAGAAGGAATAGTTGGACGTGTTATAGATGTAGGAGATAATTGGGCAAAAATAGTTACTGTTGTAGATGAATCAAATCGTATTTCTTTTAAGGTGTTGAGGACTCAAGACGGCGGAATAATGTCTGGTAGATCTGGTAGTATAGATGGAGAAATTTCAGGCTATTTATTTGATAACAAGGCAGATATAATTAAAGGAGATAAATTATTTACCTCAGGCCTTGGGGGATCCTTTGTCAAAGACATATATATAGGTGAGGTAGATGAAGTAATCAGTGATGAGGAAGATTTAATGAAGAAAATACAGGTGAAACCTGCTATAAACTTTAAAAAGTTATATAGGGTTTTTGTAATATCTGATTAAGATTGAGGGATAAATATGATTGTATTTGTATTATCAATAGTAGTTTTGATAAACTTTTTACTACAAAGTTCAATACTTCCATACATTAGTGTATTAGGAGTAGTGCCAAATACTGCTCTTATTATAATAATTTGTGTAGCTTTATATAAGGGAAGATATTATGGAGGTTTTGTAGGACTTGTAATTGGAATAGTCCAAGATATTGTATTTAGCCCTGTAATAGGAGTAAATGCATTTATCTATTTTTTTGCAGGATATTTAGTAGGATTAGTTGAAAATAAATTAACAAAAGAAAATATCTTAATTCCAATATTGTTTTCTATTCTTGGAACTATATATTACAACTTCTCCTATTATATATTTATGTTTTTCCTTTCTCGAGATATTCCATTTTTATCATTTGCAAAGGATATATTAATAATCGAAACTATATACAATGGTATATTATCTATTCCAATATACAAGATTTTTTCCAAGATTTTTGTTGTGCCCAAAATAAGGTTTGGTAGCAGATAGAGGTGAAACAGTTGAAATGGTTAGAAAAAATATTTAATAGATACAATATAGTTACCTATATTGTTATTTTGCTTATGTTTGCTTTATCCTTTAGGCTTGCAACCTTGACAATTGTTCAAGGAGACTATTATAGGGACATATCAGATAATAGAAGGTTAAGAGAAATATATACTACTGCACCAAGAGGAGAAATACGAGATAGATATGGAAGGCTGTTAGCAGGTAATAAGCCTAGTTTCACCGTGCAACTTTTAAAAGATGAACTAAATATTAAAGATAAAGATAAAAAGAATCAAGCTTTATTATCATTAGTTAGGCTATTAGAAGAAGACGGAGTTGCATATGTAGATGAATTTCCAATTAATTTAAATGTATTTAAGTATAAAAGTGAAGAGGATTATTTTAATGAAGATTCCATGCCTGAGGACAAGGTTATTGACATTGTTATAAGTCACAATCTTTTACCAGAGTTATTGAATAGTTCCTATACTCACTCTGAATATGCAGAGCATTATAAATTTCAAATTAAAGATAGGGCCATAAATGCTTTAATAGACAAGGGAGTAAATATACCTGAAGGCTCTATAGATGTTGATTTATTGATGAATAAAATTAATAATGATAAAAACATTATCAGGAAGATAATTGCTCATCCAATCGCTAGAAAATTAGTATATGATATAATGGTGAAAAATAATGTAACTAATAATATTATAATGGAAGAATATTCTCTATCCTATGATGATGAATATAAAACTCAAAAAAGATTATTGATGAACTCCTATGAAGGTGTAACAAAGGATACAACAGCTAAGGATGACTTTATTACCATAGTGTCTAACTCATCAATTTATAATCTATTGGAGAAGGTAATTACTAGAGAGAATGATAAAGGTAAAAAAGAGATTTTAGTGCCAGGTAAGATACTATTGGATATGGTACTAGAAAAGGATCCAAATGTACCTATAAAAATAGAGTTAAGTGAAGATGGAGGAGCTGTAATATATAAATATACAGGGAATGATAATATAGGTGATAAATCTCCTATAGATGTCTTATTAGAATATAGTAAGAAGACTAAAGTGCTTGGGGATTTTATTACATCTGATAATATAAAATCCTTAGCTCAAGAGCAGCTTCTAAATGATGGAATAAATACCAGGATTTCAATTGCAAAGGATTTTGAGTATGTATTCATTAACAATAAAAAAAGATGGTATAATGAAAATAAAGTTGATGAAAATAGCACTACAGAAGAGGCGTTTAATAGGTTAAGGGAGAAATACAATATACCTGAAAACCTAAGTAGCTACGAGGCTAGACCTATATTATTGCTATATGAACTTCTTAGTAAACAAGGTCATATGGCATATCAGCCAATAAATATTGCCTATGGCATAAAGGATTCTACTGTGGCTAGGATTGAAGAAGGATTAGTAGATTTTCCAGGAATACAAGTATCTATAGAACCAGTAAGATACTATCCAGAGGGAACTACTGCAGCACATATACTAGGATATTTAGGTAAGATTAGTCAACCAAATGAAATTAAAAAATACGTAGAAGAAAACAAGTATTCACCAAATGATATTATTGGAAAAACAGGTGTTGAAGAAAGTTTTGAAGATAAATTGAGGGGACAAAATGGAATTAAAAGGGTTGAAGTCGATGTACTTGGCAATACAACTAATATAATTGATGAGAAAAAGCCAGTTCCTGGGAATAATATTTATTTAACTATAGATATGAAATTACAGAAATTTGCTGAAAAGGCTTTAAAACAAACCTTAGAAAAAATTCAAGTTGGAGGGACATACGAGAGCCCATGGGGTAACTATCAATTTGGTATTAATAAGAAAAAGGGTAAGCCTTATACCAATGCTACATCTGGTTCAGTAGTAGTTATAAATGTAAAAACAGGTGAAGTTTTAGCAAGTGTAAGTTATCCGTCCTATGATCCAAATCTTTTTTCAACTGGTATATCC
This sequence comes from Bacillota bacterium, assembly GCA_023388495.1. GTDB lineage: Bacteria > Bacillota > Clostridia > Tissierellales > Tissierellaceae > Tissierella. The sequence goes on from JAEWGC010000009.1 coordinate 26,716, forward strand.
CAGACGGATTGGTTGAGTTTGTTCCCAGAAAACGATAAAGATCCATTGGCACCAAGACCATTATATAATATTGCAATACAAACAGCAGTGCAGCCAGGTTCTACTTTTAAAATGGTAACAGGTTTGGCAGCCTTAGATAAGGGGTTAAGTCCTACTAAGGGAATAAGAGATATGGGTTATGTGGAATTAGGAAATTATCGTCCTGCCTGTTGGATATGGAATCAAAGTAAAGGCACCCATGGATATGAAAATTTATATGATGCCATTAGGGATTCTTGTAACTATTATTTTTATTCCTTAGCATTTGGTAGAAACCCAAGAACTGGAGAAAACATAGGAGTTAAGCTTGAAATTGAAGATATAGTGAATTTATCTAAACAATTGGGCTTAAATGATAAAACAGGTATAGAGATTAATATACCAGCTGAGACCTCAGGAGGAGTACCTGATCCTCAAAGAAAAATAATAATTACAAAATCTTTATTGAAAAATTACCTTAGAAATAATATACAAAGCTATATAAAAGAAGGTACGGTACTAGATGATTATGATATTGCAGATATAATTGAAGATATAGTTAGCTGGACAGAATTAGAAGAACCACTTACTAGAAGTGAAGTCATTAGGAGATTAAGTGCCCTTGGTATAGAGCCAGAAAAAAGACTACCTGGTGAAAAAGAAGGATTAGCTGATAAAATAAAATATACCTACTTAAATCAAGCAGGTTGGAATATTTCAGATACACTGAATGTTACCATTGGACAAGGACAAAGTTCATATACACCTATGCAAATGGCAAATTATATAGCAACCATATCTAATGGTGGATATAGACATAAGGTAACTGTAATTGATAACGTTAAAAATTATAATAACTCTAAGGTAGTGTTTCAAAATAAGGAAGAACCTGAAAGAATAGAATTAAGCGATTATAAAAGTTTAGACCATATAAAGAAGGGGATGCTTGAAGTATCCAATGAGGGTTCTGCTAGAAGGATATTTGGTAGTTTACCAGTTCAAGTAGGCTCTAAAACAGGTACAGCACAGAAATCTGGAATCAATCCTTCTACAGGAGAAACCTTTGATGATTTTGCATGGTTTGTCGCATTTGCACCTTATGATGATCCTGAAATCGCAGTGGCTTCAGTAATCTTCCAAGGCGGTAGTGGAGGTTATGCAGGACCTATGACAAGGGATATTATTGCAGAATATTTAGGTTTAAATGCAGTTGGAACTAAAGAATTATTGCCTTATAAAAACAGTTTGCTAGAATAGTAATAGGATCTGATTAAGGATTGTGGAGGTAGTTTTAAAAGTGAAAGAAGATTTACTAAGCTTTAAGGGTGTAAAGGAAGGTATTTTTTTAAATGTAGATGGTGGAGATTTACAAGCTATTAAAGAAGAATTAGATAAAAAAATGAAAAGTACTTCTAAATTTTATCATGGAGTAAAGCTTTTAGGTATTAAATCTGATAGTTTATCTCCCGAGGATTTAATAGAACTAAAATTAATTCTAAAATATAAATATGATTTTGTAGTTTCTGAGGGTGAATTACCAAAGCATATATTACATCCACCTACATCTATGGAAAGTGAAAATAATGTAGAAAATTGTTTTGAATATAATACCCTATTTGAGGGTATAGATTGTGGCATGACTAAGTTTGTAAATGGTACATTAAGATCAGGACAAATTGTAGAGTATAATGGTAATATAGTTATAATAGGTGATGTAAATCCTGGAGCTCTTATACAGGCTAAGGGAAATATAATAGTTCTAGGTACCCTCAGGGGAGTTGCTCACGCTGGAGTTGGGGGCAATCTTCATGCTATAGTTGCTTCCTATAATTTGCAACCAATGCAGCTAAGAATTGGAGATAAAATCTCCAGACCTCCAGACGAATATATAGAAGCATCTGGAGTACCAGAGGTGGCGAAGATAAAAGAAGGGGAAGTAATAATTGAACCTTATTTGCCTAATAAATAATTAAAGGGAGGATAATAAATGGATAAAGAAAAACTAGGAACCGCTATAGTTATCACTTCGGGTAAGGGTGGAGTCGGAAAAACCACGACATCTGCAAATATTGGGACAGGATTAGCTATTTTAGGAAAATCCGTAGTTGTTGTTGATGCAGATATTGGGTTAAGAAACCTTGATGTAGTTATGGGTTTAGAAAATAGAATAGTTTATGATATAGTAGATGCAGTAGAAAAAAACTGTAGATTAAAGCAAGCTCTAATAAGGGATAAAAGATATGAAAAATTGTATCTCTTACCAGCTGCTCAAACTAAGGACAAGTCTGCTGTTAAGCCAGAGCAGATGTTAGAATTAGTTAATGAGTTAAAGAAAGAGTTTGATTACATTATAATAGATTCCCCTGCAGGAATAGAGCAAGGTTTTCAAAATTCTATAGCTGGAGCTGATATAGCTCTAATAGTAACAACTCCAGAAATATCTGCTGTACGAGATGCTGACAGAGTTATTGGATTATTAGAAGCTAAGGGGTTAAACAATCCTAAACTAATAATTAATAGAATTAGACAAGAAATGGTTAAAAGAGGGGATATGATGAATATAGATGACATCGTAGATATCCTTGCTATTGATTTATTAGGAATAGTACCAGATGATGAAGCTATAGTTATATCTACAAACAAGGGGGAACCAGTAGTAATTGATGAAAAAGCTTTATCTGGAAAAGCCTATAGAAATATAACTAGAAGAATAATAGGTGATGAGGTGGAACTATTAGATTTAGATGTAAATGAAGAGGGAAAGATAAGTAAAATCCTGAAATTATTATTTGGGAAATAGGAGGGGAGATTGTTGGATCTATTTAAGATATTTGGTAAAAAAGAGGAGAAAAGCAAGAATGTTGCTAAGGAAAGACTTAAATTAGTATTGGTTCACGATAGAGCAGATCTCTCACCTAAGTTTTTAGATATGATAAAGGGGGATATAATCAGAGTAATATCTGAATATGCCGATATAGATGAAGAGGGATTAGATATTAAGTTAACAAGAATGAAAAGAGATATGGACAGCTCTACTATTTCTGCCTTAGTAGCAAATATTCCGATATTAAAGGTAAAAGATAACCAATAAATGATAAATCAAATTAGGTGTTGATAAATTTTATACTATACAGTATAATAGGTTGTATAAAACAAAAGAAAAAATTTTTATATTCACAGGAGGAAGAAAATGAAAAAAAGAGTTTTAGCTTTAGGATTATCTGTAGTGTTAGCGACAGCTGTATTCACAGGTTGTGCAAAAAAAGATACACCGCCAGTTGATGAAAGCAAACCTGCTACAAGTGCACCAGCAGATGAGGCAAAAGGCGATTTAGTTGATGGTACTTATTTAGTAAAAACAGAAGTTAGCGATCATGGCAACTATTCAATGGCAAAATTAGAAGTAAAAGATGGACAAGTTTCAAAATTTGATTATAACGAATACTTAGTTGACTCAGGAGAGGCAAAAAACGAATCAAACTATCCTTATGCTGATGGTATTGCTGTAATTAAAGACTTAAACGCACAATTCAATGAGAAAAAAGATCTTAATGCAATAGATTTTGATGCAGTTAGTGGAGCAACTCATACTAAAGGTAGCTTCAAAGAAATAACTCAAACTTTATTAGATAAGGCTGCAGCTGGAGAAGCTTATGCACCAGTTTACAAAGATGGAGTTTATGAAGCTAAAGCTGCAGAAGCTAGTCATGGTTGGTTAGCAGAAGTTAAAGTAAGAGTTCAAGATGGTCAAATAGTAGGTGTTAACTACGTAGAAGTAGCTGTAGAAGATTCAGACGGAGTTAAAGTAGGAGATTTAAAATCAACTGAAAACTATTCTTATCCTGCTCCATTTGAAGTAATTCCAGCAGTTCAAAAATTAATCATTGATAATAATGGAACAGAAAATCTTAATGTAGATGGTATAACTGGCGCAACAAACACAAGAGATGGTATGATTGAACTTGTAAACCAAGCATTAAGTTCAGCAAAATAATAAGAAAAATAAAACCCTAACTAAAAGTTAGGGTTTTTTAAAATGATATGGAGTGATGAAATGAGAGTAAAAAGACATAGTTGGTTAGCTATATTCCTTGTTTTAATATTAGCCACTACAGGATGTATAAAAAAACAGGATCCAAATGGCACAAACCTCCCTCCTAAATCAAATAAGCCAGCTAATTCAGAGCCTATATCTAGAACAGAGTTTTTAATGGATACTGTAATGACTATTAGGTTATATGATAAAACTGATGAAGAAATTTTAGATAAGGTCTTTAACAGATTAGAAGAGATAGAAGGCAGGATGAGTGCTACAATAGAGAGCAGTGATATAAGTAATATAAATAACAATGCAGGTATAAAACCTGTTACAGTAAATGAAGATACTTATTTTGTATTAGGTAAAGCAAAGGAATATGCAGAGCTTTCAAATGGTGCTTATGATCCGACAATTGGTCCTTTAGTAGATCTTTGGAATATCTTAGCGGAAGAAAAGGAGAGGGAATCCATACCATCAGATAAGGACATAGAAAAAAAGAAGACTCTTATAGATTATACAAAATTAGAATTATTAGATAATAATCAAGTATTTCTAAAGGGAAAAAATATGGAGGTAGTTCTAGGTAGTATAGTAAAAGGGTATGCTGCCGATGAAGTTAAAAGAATACTAATGGAAAATGGAGTAGGTGCAGCTATAATTGATTTAGGGGGTAATGTTTTTGCCTATGGTGAAAAGCCCGATGGTTCCCTATGGAAAATAGGAATAAGAAATCCATTAGAGATTACTGGAAATTATTTGGGAATAATCCAAGTAAGAGATAGGTCAATAGTTACTTCTGGTGGTTATGAAAGATACTTTGAATATAAGGGAAAGACATATCATCATATTTTAGATACTAAAACAGGATATCCTGCAGAGAATGAAATACTAGGTGTAAGTATTATTTCAGAAAAGTCAATAGATGGAGATGCTTTATCTACAACTCTGTTTGTATTGGGGCTAGATCGTGGAATGGATTTAGTAAATTCCTTAGAAGGGGTAGAAGCTATATTCATTACAAAGGATAACTCTGTATATTTAACTAATGATTTAAAGGATAAATTTATTTTAAATAGTGGTACAACTTTTAGTATAAAGGAATATTAATTTTGGTATAAAATTCACCCTAAATAAATAAAATAGTATTAATTGGGGTGAGTGATAATATGGATAGAAAAACATATAAAGTGAATAGAGTTAATAAGAATTTCCTTAAATTTAACAATAGTTACTGCAATAAGCAAGTAAATAGAATTATTTTTGTTTTAATTACTGTACTAGTTATTTTAATAATAAAGGCAATAAATCATAGGTCTACAAATAATATTATTAATATCATCGAAAAAAATATATATTATGACTTTAGTATAAAAGAAGATGGAAAAAAGGTAAAAGATTATTTAGTAAAAATAATAGGTGGATCAAAGGAAACTATAGAAGAATTATTAGCAGATCAGTTCAATAAGAATAATAAATAAATTTAATACCTCGGGTAATTCCCGAGGTATTAATATGATATGAAAATTTCCCTACTAATATTAAGAGAAAAGTGATAAGATAATATCTATAGTATTAATGAAAGGTGGAAGCAAATGATAAATAAGAAAGTTCTAGACAGGGTTCTAAATAGGGTTGAGAAGCCAGCTAGATATATAGGAATGGAACAAAATTCTGTGATAAAGGATTTAGATAAAGTAAAGGTAAAGTTTGCATTTTCATTTCCAGACGTTTACGATGTGGGTATGTCTCACTTAGGCCTTCACATTTTATACAACTTAATAAATGAAGAAGAAGATTTTGCATGTGAAAGAGTATTTGCACCTTGGACAGATATGGAAGAGGAAATGAGACGTGAAAATCTCCCATTATTTACCTTAGAAAACAAAGAAGAGGTAAATAATTTTGATTTCTTAGGATTTACATTGCAATATGAGATGAGCTATACAAATATATTAAATATATTGGATTTATCCCATATTCCTTTATTATCAAAGGATAGAACCGATGAACATCCATTTGTTATTGCTGGAGGGCCATGTGCCTACAATCCAGAGCCAATAGCAGATTTTATAGATTTCTTTGTAATAGGTGAAGGGGAAGAGGCTACATTAGATATATTAAAACTATATAAAGAGCATAAAGAAGAAAATTGGGATAGAGAAGAGTTTTTAAAAGAAGTTGCCAAGATAGAAGGAATATATGTACCAAAGTTCTATGACATACTATACAATGAAGATGGAACTATAAATGAAAGAATAGCTTTAAATGAAGTAGCTCCAAAGGTAATAAAGAAAAGAATGGTAAAAGACTTAGATGCTATGTATGCACCAGAGAAAATGATTGTACCATTTATTGAGACAGTTCATGATAGAGTAGTTATGGAAATCTTTAGAGGTTGTACTCGTGGATGTAGATTTTGTCAGGCAGGTATGATTTATAGACCTATAAGAGAAAAATCCGTAGATAGAGTAGTAGAACTGGCAGAAAAACTAATCCAAAGTACAGGCTATGAAAATGTTTCACTATCATCTCTTAGTTCTTGTGATTATTCTGAATTATATTCCTTGATTTCAAAACTAATGGATAGATTTGAGGAAAAAAAGGTAGGAATTTCTTTACCATCTCTAAGATTAGACTCTTTTAGCATTGATATATTGAAGGAAATTGAGAAGGTTAGAAAATCAGGATTAACATTTGCACCAGAAGCTGGAAGTCAGAGACTTAGGGATGTAATCAACAAAGGGATAACTGAAGATGATTTAATAAATACAGTATCCTATGTATTTAAGGAAGGTTGGTCCACTATTAAATTATATTTTATGATAGGATTACCTACTGAAACAGATGAAGATGTAATGGGAATAAAGGAATTAGCCTATAAAGTTAAGGATTTATTCTTTGCTTTACCAAAGGAAGAGAGAAAAGGAAATCTAAAGGTAACAGCCAGTGCATCTTGTTTTGTACCTAAACCTTTTACACCTTTTCAATGGATGGGGCAAGACTCAATGGATGAGTTTTATAGAAAAATTTACTTGGTCAAAAACAGTATAAAAGATAGTAAAGTTACATTTAATTACCATGACCCTGAGTTAAGCTTTTTAGAGGCAGTAATAGCCCGCGGAGATAGAAGAATATCTAAGCTAATATTAAGGGCATGGGAAAAAGGATGTAAATTTGACGGTTGGTCAGAGCATTTTAAATATGATACTTGGGTTCAGGCTATGGAAGAAACAAATATAGATAGTAGTTTCTATGCCCTAAGAAATAGAAGCTTAGATGAAGTTTTACCTTGGGACTTTATAAATCCAGGAGTATCTAAGGAGTATCTAATTAGAGAATACAAGAAATCCCTTGAAAGTGAGACTACAGGAGATTGTAGAGAGCAATGTAGAGGCTGTGGAATTAAGGGATGTACGATGACTGGTGGTGGAAAGAATTGATTTTAAGGGTTGTATTTAATAAGAAAAATTATTTAAAATATATTGGGCATCTAGATTTAATGAGATTATTTCATAGGTCCTTTAATAGATCTGGGGTTCCGATTAAATACTCTGAAGGATTTAATCCACATCCTAAGTTTTCAATAGGAAATCCTTTATCCCTTGGGATTGAATCAGAAGAGGAATATATGGATATAGATATTGATTATATTCCAGTAGAGGAGTTTATAAAAAAGGTAAATGATGTATTGCCTAAGGATATTCAGATAGTAAGAGGTGAATATCTTAAAAAAGAGGAATCCATAGCATCATTAATAGCTTGGGCATTTTATGAAATAAACTTTGATATAAAGGATAATATAGATAAAGAAGATCTAAATGATATATTTAGCAAATGGTTATCTCAAGAAGAGATAATGATTACTAGACTTCGAAAAAAGGGTAAGAAAAAGACTGAAAAAGAAGAAAATATTAAGAGCTTTATAGGAAATCTAGTTGTTAAGGAAACTGATGATAGAAATATAACCTTAGACACCCTATTAAGATCTGGAGGCAATGGAAATCTAAAGCCTATGGATTTTATAGAAGCTCTAAATAGAGATACGAATCTTAATATAGACATGGATTCTGCTCATATAAAAAGACTAGGTCTATATGCAGAAAAGGATAATAATATATATAAGCCGTTATAGGGTGGGAGAATTTTAATGAGATATATTTTTGTTGATTCTTTAGATGGAGTTAATAGGGTAGGTATAGTTGAGGATAATAGACTTATAGAATTTCATCTAGAAGAGCATGAGAGAAAGATAGTAGGAAATATTTATAGAGGAAGAGTAACTAACGTATTACAAGGTATGGAAGCAGCCTTTATAGATATAGGTGAATCTAAGAATGCTTATTTATATGTAAAGGAAGCATTACCTAGAGAGCTTTTATATGATGGCAAAAGATACAAAATATCTGAAGTTATAAAATCTGGACAGGATGTAATAGTACAGGTAATAAAAGAGCCATCAGGTAATAAAGGGGCAAAGGTAACAACCCATATTGAGATACCAGGTAGATACTTAGTATTTACTCCTTTTTCCAATAGAATAAATATATCTAAAAAGATTACAGATTCAGCTGAAGTAGAAAATTTAAAGGATATAGGTCAAAGAATTATGAAGGATGATATGGGACTTATATTTAGGACAGCTTCAGAAGGTGTAGATGAATATCTATTAAAGGAAGAATATGATATCCTATATAATATTTATACCAAGATAGAAAAAGAAAGAAATTTTCTACCTTGTCCTAAACTTCTTTATAAAGAACCAAGCCTAGGGTATCAGATAATAAGGGATAGCTATAATGATGATACAGAAAAGATTATAGTAAATAACAAGGAAGTATACGATAATCTGATTTTAATGGAAGAACTTTATCCATTTAAATTTTCTCATAAAATAGAACTGAACACTGATTTTTCAATATCCTACGATACTGAAATTCAATCGGATTTAAAGATGGCACTCCAAAGAACAGTTCCTCTCAAATCTGGAGGTTATATAGTTATTGATGAAATGGAAGCTTTAACTGCAATAGATGTAAATACTGGAAAATTTGTTGGTACTAGTTCCTTAGGTGACACAGTTGTAAAAACTAATATAGAAGCAGCAGAGGAGATAGCAAGACAAATTAGACTTAGAGATATTGGAGGTATTATTATAATAGATTTTATAGATATGAAGGATAAAGCTGATATTTCCATGGTATTATCTATTTTAAAAAAATATTTAAAAAAGGATAAAATAAAAACCAACATTATAGATATTACAAAGCTAGGTCTTGTTGAGCTAACAAGAAAAAAGATAAGAGGATCCTTATCCAATGATTTCTATATAAAATGCCCTAAATGTGAAGGAAGGGGTAGCATTATCAAGAATTAGTATTGACAACTCTAAAGATATTTGTTAAAATACTTTGGTGTAGAGCCGCTCAATCTGGGTTTAAGTCCGAAAGGCACCCTGCATTGGCGAGACTGGGTTAGAGGAGGTGCAATCTTACATGTACGCAGTAATAGAAACTGGTGGTAAACAATATAGAGTTCAACAAGGCGATGTTGTTTTCGTAGAGAAAATAGATGCAGAAGAAGGCGCAAGCGTAAACTTTGATAAAGTTCTTTTAGTGTCAAAAGAAGGCGATATAGTTGCTGGTAAACCTTATGTTGATGGTGCTAAAGTTGAAGCTGTTGTTCTAGAGCAAGGAAAGGCTAAGAAAATCGTTGTTTTCAAATATAAGCCTAAGAAAAACTATAGAAAGAAACAAGGACATCGTCAACCATTTACTAAGGTAAGAATCGAAAATATAGTTGGCTAATATCATGATAGTAGCTAAGATATACAGGGATAAAGACAATTATATAAAAAAATATACCATAGAGGGACATGCAAATTATGATGACTATGGTAGAGATATAGTATGTGCTGCTATATCAGTACTTTCTCAAACTACATTGCTATCCTTAGTGGAGGTCTGTGGAGTAGATGAGAATACTATTAGATATTCCATAGATGAAGAAATAGGATTTATTGATGTAGAACTACCTAAGAGTATAGAAAAATTTAAATTAGATAAAACTCAAATCCTACTGGAATCATTAGTAGTAGGAATTAATTCAGTGATAGAAAGTTACCCAGAGTATGTAGCACTCGAGAATGGGGAGGTGTAATTGATGATTAAATTGAATTTACAATTATTTGCTTCTAAAAAAGGAGTAGGTAGCTCTAGAAACGGTAGAGATAGTGAGGCCAAAAGATTAGGAGTTAAAAGAGGCGACGGACAATTCGTTTTAGCTGGAAATATCCTAGTTAGACAAAGAGGCACTAAAATACACCCAGGCAACAATGTAGGTATAGGTGGAGATGACACTTTATTTGCAACAGTTGATGGTGTAGTAAGATTTGAAAGAAAAGGTAGAGATAAAAAACAAGTTAGTGTTTATCCTGCAGAGGAATTAGCGTAAATTTTAAGCTTACCATTATGGTAAGCTTATATTTTTATAACGAATAGGAAAGTTTAGACTTGTTTTTATTTTTTGGATTTTTTTATAGAAAAGTACTTTAGTATAAAAATTTCATAATAGAATAAAATAATTAGGATAATTAATAAATGAAATATTTTTAAATTTAATATAATAATTGACAGACTAACTAAAATTGGTATAATAAATTTATCCGATTTGTAAAAAGTGGAAAAGTAATTAATGAGGATGATGAGATTATGTTTATAGACGTGGCGAAAATACGTGTTAAGGCTGGCAAAGGCGGAGACGGTATTGTAGCCTGGAGAAGAGAAAAATTTGAGCCAGCTGGAGGACCATATGGAGGGGACGGAGGTAATGGAGGAAGTATCATTATAAAGGCTGATGAGGGCATTAGAACCTTAATGGACTTTAGATATAAGCGTTCCTATGTGGGGCAGAATGGCGAAGATGGAAGAAGTAAGAAACAGTTTGGAAAAGCTGGAGAAAATATTATACTAAAGGTACCTGTTGGAACCCTAGTTAAAGATGCTAACACAGAAGGTGTAATAGTAGACTTAAAGGAAAAAGATCAAACTTTTATCATAGCAAGAGGTGGTAGAGGCGGAAGAGGAAATGCTAAGTTTGCAACTGCAACTCGTCAAGCCCCAGGATTTGCTGAGCCGGGAACAAAAGGAGAAGAAAGGGAAATTCTATTAGAGTTAAAGCTTCTCGCAGATGTAGGGCTTATAGGGTTTCCTAATGTTGGAAAGTCAACTATACTTTCTATTATTTCAGCAGCGAAGCCTAAGATAGCAAACTATCATTTTACAACATTAAAACCAAATCTTGGAGTTGTTAGGGTAGGAGAGGAAAAATCCTTTGTTATAGCTGATATTCCAGGATTAATAGAAGGAGCTCATGAGGGTGCTGGCCTGGGCCATGATTTTTTAAGACATATAGAAAGGACTAGAGTTCTTGTACATGTTCTAGATACTTCTGGCAGTGAGGGGAGAGATCCAATAGAAGATTTTTATAAAATTAATAAGGAATTAAGCCAATATAATATAAAGCTAATGAATAAGCCTCAAATAATAGTGGCAAACAAAATGGATATACCAGAGGCAGAAGAGGGACTAAGAAAGATTAAAGAAGAATTTGAACCAAAAGGTTATAAAATATACTCCGTTTCTGCTGCAACTAGAGAAGGTATAGAGGAACTTAAATATGCAATATGGGACCTGCTTTCTAATACTGAAATTATATATGAAACTTTCGATGAAGAATTTATACATGTAGAAGAGGTCGAAGATTCAATAATTGTTAAGAAGGAAAATGGAGAGTATATTGTAGAGGGTTCATTTATTGAAAGGCTTTTAGGCTCAACTTATTTCGATGATGTAGACTCCTTAAGATACTTCCAAGACATGCTAAGGAAAAAAGGCGTAATAGACGAGCTAAAAGAGCTAGGAATACAGGAATACGATCCCGTATTTATTTGTGGATATGAATTTGAATTCTTTGATTAAATGGAGGTAAAGTATCAAAATGGACTGCTTAAGTTGTGGAAACTGTAAAGAAAATCAACCAACATATTATTGCTTAATGAAGAATGAGGTAGTAATAAATGAAAATTACAAACCAGGAGAAAAATCGAGATCAGGTTGGAAGAAAGGTAATACAGACTACGAAAAGCATAGAAGACAAAGAAAAGAAGTAGAAGTTTAAATTAGAGGAGTGGATCAGTTGTTAACAGGAAAACAAAGATCTTATTTAAAAAGCATGGCTAATACTATGGATCCTATATTTCAAGTAGGGAAAAATGGAATAACAGAAAGCTTTATTAAGCAAGTTGAGGATGCTTTAGAGGCAAGAGAACTAATAAAGATAAAGGTCCTAAACAATAGTTTATTAGATGCTACTGAAGTTGCTAGCCAAATAGCTGAAGAAATAGATGCAGAGTTTGTTCAAAGTATAGGAAACAAATTTGTTCTATATAAAGAATCTAAAGAAAATAAGAAGATTGAACTGCCAAGTTAAAGATTATAAACTTCAGAAAGTGTTGTTTCTGAAGTTTAATTATTAATTGAGGGGTGAATTTATGAAAATTGGAGTAATGGGAGGTACTTTTGACCCTATTCACCATGGACATTTAATAGCTGCAGAATATGCTAGAACTTCTTTAGATTTAAATAAGGTAATTTTTATGCCGTCAGGTATGCATCCTTTCAAGGATAATAAGAGCATTACAGATTCTGATAAAAGAGCAGACATGATTTCACTAGCCATAGATTCAAATAAATTCTTTAAATTATCATCTATAGAAATTAATAGAATAGGTACCACATATACCATAGATACAATAAGGGAATTGAGGGAAGAATATAAGGGAGATGAAATATACTTTATAATCGGTTCAGATATTATCTTTGAAATAGAGAAATGGAAAAGCTTTGAAGAACTTATAGATATATGTAAATTTATATTACTTTATAGACCAGGAAAAGAAGAAAAGGATATTGATAAAAAAATAAAAGAATTAAATTTATCTTATGATATTAAATTTGAGAAGGTAAAATCACCTCTTATTGAAATTTCATCTACAGAGGTTAGACGTAGGATCAAAGACAAACATAGTATTAAGTATCTTGTCCCAGAAGAAGTAGAAGACTATATTTTAAAATACAATTTATATAATGAGGAGAATATAAATGGATAAATCCTTAAAAGATAAATTAATAAAGGATATAGGAGAAAAAAGATATGATCATTCTATAAGGGTTATGGAAACTGCAATAAAACTTGCTGAAACTTATAATTCTGATATAGAAAAGACTAAAATTGCTGCAATCTTACATGATTGTGCTAAAATAAGAGATGAAATATATTTATTGAAAAGGGTATCTGACTTTGATATAATTTTAGATGCTTGTATGAAGTATAATCATGAGCTTATACATGGGGCATTGGGAGCTAAAATAGCAGAAGAGGAATATAATATAAAAGACATAGAAATTTTAAATGCTATTCATTATCATACTACTGGTAAGGAAAATATGAGTATCTTAGATAAGATAATTTATATGGCAGATTACATAGAGCCAGGTAGAAATTTTCCAGGAGTTGAAGAAATACGAAGATTAGCCTTCGAAGATCTAGATAAGGCTCTCTTGCTAGCTATGGAAAAGACAATTGTTTTTTTAATAGAACAAAATAAGCTTATTCATCCTAACACCATAGAGGCAAGAAATTATTTAATAATAGAATCTAACTTAAATAAGACAAGGGACATAAGTTGTAAACATATTGTGTAATATGAAATAAGGAAAAATATTTGAGGGGGTAGATTATGCTAGATTTGGAAACTAAATTATCCATAATAACCAAGGCATGTGAAGATAAAAAAGGCATAGATATTAAAGTGTTAAATATAACAAAATTAACACCTATTGCAGACTATTTTGTTATTGTAAGTGGTAATTCATCTACACAGGTAATGGCAATAGCCGATGAAGTAGAAGATAAGATGTTACAGGCAGGAGCGGAAGAAATAATAAAAGAGGGATATCAAAGTGGAAGATGGATATTAATGGACTTTAATGATATAATAGTTCATGCATTCCATAAAGAAGAAAGAGAATTCTATAACCTTGAGAGACTATGGTCTGACGAGGGTAGAGAAACAATATAAATTAAAGGGGGACAAAAAATGGCTTTAAGATTTTTATCTACAGACAAGGCACCAGCAGCAGTTGGCCCATATTCACAAGGAGTGAAGGCTGAAAATATAATTTATACATCAGGTCAGCTACCAATAGATCCTGTAACTGGTGAATTATCTAAGGGTGATATACAAAAGGAAACTAGACTATGTCTAGAAAATGTAAAAGCTGTTTTAGAGGCAGCTCATGCAACTATTGAAGATTTAGTTAAGGTTACAGTTTTCGTAACAGATATGAATGATTTCTCTAAAATAAATGAAATTTATGCAGAATTCTTTGGAGATCACAAGCCAGCTAGATCTTTAGTTCAAGTAGCAGCATTACCTAAAGGTGCAGATATTGAGATTGAAGGAATTGCAATAATATAACAAAAATCCTAGTTCACTGGAACTAGGATTTTTATACTTATACTCTATATAAATTTGTCCTTCTTCTTCTACGTCTTTTGCTTCTTTGACTTAATACCATTATTCTTATTAATATCAAAGCTGCAAAAACAAATAGATACCACTTGCTTAAAATAATTTTAAATACATTAGGGCTAGGCAGCTTATCCACAGCCGTGGTGGAGATAATATCTGTTTCGCCTACAACTTTACCATTTAAAAGATACTCAACCTTACCTATTACTTGATCTTTAGATATTGGAGCTTCCAAGGCTCCATCTACTATAATTTTTTCTTCAATTTTATCTTTTTGATCTTTTCTAACTATAAAGCTGGCATAAGTTTTTGTAATCCCTGCCACAGAGGGAACAACACCATTGTTTACATTAAAATTGTCAATAAACTTATTAGCAAAGCCAATTTTTATATTTTCAAAGTTTTCACGACCATAATTTAATAGTTTATGTGTGTCAGAGTAGATGTTTTTTCCATTAGACTTTAGTACTACTGCTATAAGTTTATGATCATCCTTTTCAAAGGAAGTAACAAGGCATTGCTGGGCTGCCACTGTGTAACCAGATTTTACACCATTTACTCCTTCGTACTTAATAGGTGTAAGCTTCCCATTAACGTCAATTTTTTCAGTACTATATAGAAGCCTATTTGCTGATTTTAAGTATCTTTGTTCTGATTTTTTATTTGTTATAGGTATAGTGTAGGTGTAATTTTGAACTATAGATCTAAACTTTTCATTTTCCATTGCATATCTAGCAATCATTGCTAAATCATAAGCTGTTGTCATATGCTCTTCATTAGGCAATCCATTTGGATTAACAAATGTAGTATTTAAAGCACCTATTGACTTTGCTTTCTCATTCATAAGTTTAATAAACTCACCTATGCTTCCAGATATATGTTTTGCTATAGCATATGCTGCATCATTGGCGGATTCGATAAGCAATGCATTAACTAAATGTTCTAATGATAGCTGCTCTTCAGGTTCTAAGGCTATATGGCTCCCATCAGTTAAACTTACAGCCTCTTGGTCTATGGTAACTATATCATCCATATTTCCGTTTTCAATGGCAAGTATGGCAGTCATAATCTTAGTAGTGCTAGCAGGATAAAATTGGGAGTGTGAATTTTTCTCATACAAAATTTCTCCTGTATCCGTATCAATTAAAATAGCTCCTTCTCCAGATATGTCTAGATTTAAATCTTCACCATAAGAAAAGGAATATGTACTAAATAAAAACAAAACAACAAATACAACTAAAAACTTTTTCAAATTATCCACCACCTTATCATGATATTAAGATTATATCAGAAAACCCCTAAATAATTAAGTATAAATATTTAAAAAAAGAAGGAGAAATAAAAATTAAGTCGAATATTTAAAAATGAGAATATAAATTGGAGGGGTTTGTATATGGGTTCCTTTACAAAGAGAGAGCAAATAGTTATACTATTAATAGTTTTTACAATTATTCTTGCCTTAGGTTTTAAATTTTTTATAAAGGATATAATTGGGGTAAGAGAAAAAACTATAGAAATTATCAACTCTGAAGATATTGTAGATATGGAAGAAGTCCAGGATGAAATAGATGATGAAAATCAGATCATTATGGTTCACATAAGTGGACAAGTCTATAATCCAGGCATAGTGGAAATAGAATTAGGAAATAGATTAATAGATGCAGTAAAATTAGCTGGGGGATTGAAAAAAGATGCAGATATAGATAGAATAAATCTAGCAAAGAAATTAGTAGATGAAGAAAAAATATATATACCTAAAATAGGTGAAGAAATATCAAATGATATAGCTGTAGTATCTGATAATAATCATAAAGAACAATCAGGTAAGATAAATATAAATAACTGTAGCAAGGAAGAATTAATATCTCTCCCTGGCATAGGAGAAGCTATTGCAGGAAAAATAATGGAGTATAGGTCTACAACGCCATTTAAGAGTATTGAAGATATAAAAAATGTCTCAGGTATAGGAGATAAAAAATTTGAGGCAATAAAGGAATTAATAATAGTAAAGTAAAGAGGTGTGATTATGGAAAAAAAATTAACTCAATTAACAAAAAGTTCTGGATGAGCGGCTAAAATCGGTCCCGATATATTGGCACAGGTTCTGTGCCATTTACCAAAAACTTATGATGAAAACCTATTAGTAGGATTAGATACATCAGATGACGCAGCAGTATATAAAATAAACGATGATTTGGCGATGATTCAGACACTAGATTTTTTTACTCCAGTAGTAGATGATCCATATACATTTGGACAAATAGCAGCAACTAATTCATTATCAGATGTTTATGCAATGGGTGGTGAACCAAAGCTAGCTATGAATATTGTATGTTTCCCAAATTGTTTAAGTCCAAATATATTAGGAGAAATACTAAGGGGAGGATATGATAAGGTAAAGGAAGCAGGAGCAATTACAGTAGGAGGTCATACTGTAGAAGATGATGAACCAAAGTACGGTTTATCAGTGACAGGATTTGTGCATCCAGATAAGGTTCTTACAAATAGCAACGCTAAACCAGGGGATGTACTAGTACTTACTAAGCCTTTAGGCTTAGGGATTATAAGTACGGCCATAAAAGGTGAAATAGCAGATCAAGCTACTTATGACGAAGCAGTAATGGTAATGGCAACATTAAACAAGTATGCTAAGGAGGCTATAGACCACACAGGAGGCGTTAATAGTCTTACTGATATAACAGGCTTTGGATTATTAGGTCATGCCTTAGAAATGGCTACAGGCAGCTCTGTAACCATAAAGATAAATCATAAAGATGTACCACTCATATCTAATGCATTAGAATTTGCTAGAATGGGATTAATCCCAGCAGGTGCCTATGCAAATAGAACTCATACAGGATCAAACGTATATATTAATGGAAATGTACCAAAGGATATAGAGGATATCCTATTTGATCCACAGACTTCTGGAGGGCTTCTAATATCCATTCCAAAGGAAAAGCAAGATAAATTATTAGAAGAGTTAAAAGCAATACCTACAAAATATGCAGTAGTCGGAGAAGTATATGAGAAACAGGAGCATTATGTAATAGTAGAATAGCAAATAAGGAAGGGATTATATGACTGCAAAGAACTTATTTACTTTGATACCTAAAGTAGATGAAATACTAGATAAGGATTCAATAAAGGAACTTTTAAAGCAAATACCAAGAAAGACTGTCTTAGATAGTATAAGAGTAGAAATAGAAGAAATTAGATCTAAGATCAAAGGAAAAGGGATTTCAGAGGAAGAAATTTTAAAGGAAATCGAAGCTATTGATTTAAAGATAAAAAAAAGAGCAGAGGAAAAAAATGCATATAAGTTAAAAAGAGTAGTAAATGCTACTGGAGTTGTAATCCATACTAATTTAGGTCGTTCATTGATTAATGAAAAGATAATGGAAAATGTTAAAGAAATT
This sequence comes from Bacillota bacterium, assembly GCA_023388495.1. Taxonomy (GTDB): domain Bacteria; phylum Bacillota; class Clostridia; order Tissierellales; family Tissierellaceae; genus Tissierella. The sequence goes on from JAEWGC010000009.1 coordinate 44,783, forward strand.
GCTATTAATTATTCTAATCTAGAATACGATTTGGAAACAGGAGCTAGAGGTTCAAGATATAGCCATCTGGAGGAAATAATCTCTGAGATAACTGGTGGAGAGGCAGCTATGGTTGTAAACAACAATGCAGCTGCAGTAATACTTGTTCTAAGCACTATGGCTAAGAATAAGGAGGTTATAGTTTCCCGTGGTGAATTAGTTGAGATAGGGGGCTCCTTTAGAATACCTGATGTAATGGAACAAAGTGGAGCAAATTTAGTGGCAGTTGGTACAACAAATAAGACTCACCTATGGGATTTTGAAAATGCTATAAATGAAAATACAGGAGCTTTATTAAAGGTTCACACTAGTAACTATAGAATACTAGGTTTTACATCAAATGTTGATTCTGAGGAGTTGTTTACACTAAAGGAAAAGTACAATTTACCTCTTATAGAGGACTTGGGTAGTGGAGTTCTTATAGATTTATCTAAATATGGTATAGAATATGAGCCAACTGTTCAGGAATCCCTAAAGAAAGGTGTAGATGTAGTTACATTTAGTGGAGATAAGCTTTTAGGAGGACCACAGGTAGGAGTTATAGTGGGTAAGAAGGAGTATATAAGTGCCATGAAAAAGAATCCACTAACAAGAGCCTTTAGAGTAGATAAATTTACTATATCAGCCCTTGAGGCAACATTAAGATATTATCTGGATGAGGGGATAGCAGTTAAAGAAATACCTACACTATCTATGTTAACCATGTCATTAGAAGAAATTGAGAGAAAGTCTGTAGAACTTAAAACAAGGCTAGATGGCAGGATTTCCCAGGATTCCGTGAAAATAGATATAGAAGATAATTTTTCAGAAGTTGGTGGTGGTTCTCTACCCCTGGAAAAGTTATCTACAAAATGTATAGTACTTACCTTACTAGGATTAAGTACTCAAGAATTTGAAAATAATTTAAGAAAATTCCATGTGCCAATTATCACTCGATTATATAAGGATAGAGTATATCTAGATTTAAGAACTATTAGAGAAGAAGAGTTTGATATAGTTGTAGAAGGAATAAATTATGCTTTCAATAAGGTTAAAGGAGTTTAGCGAATGAAACATGTGATTATAGGAACAGCAGGTCATATAGACCATGGTAAAACAACTTTAATTAGGGCTATTACTGGAAGGAATACAGATAGATTAAAAGAAGAGCAAGAAAGAGGAATATCCATTGAATTGGGTTTTACCTATTTTGATTTACCCTCAGGACAAAGAGCTGGAATAATAGATGTGCCTGGCCATGAAAAGTTTATCAAAAACATGCTTGCAGGTGTCATAGGTATAGATATTGTTATATTAGTTGTTGCAGCAGATGAAGGTATAATGCCTCAGACATTGGAGCATTTGCATATTTTAGATTTATTGGGAATAAAAAAAGGATTTGTTGTACTTACCAAATCTGATTTAGTAGATAGTGAATGGATTGATATGGTAGAGGAAGAAGTTAAGGAGGAAATAAAGGGAACATTCCTTGAAAATACTCCTATAATACGAGCTTCTTCAACAACAAAAATGGGTATAGAAGATATAATAAGCCTTATAGACAAATATACAGCTGAGTTAAAGGATAGAGATGTAGATGATATGCCTAGACTTCCAGTTGATAGGGTGTTTTCAATATCAGGATTTGGAACCGTTGTAACAGGGACATTATTATCGGGACAGTTAAAAGTAGGAGATGAAGTACAGGTATTTCCCGGAGATAAAAAAGCTAGAATAAGGACATTACAGGTACATGACCAGGATGCTAATGTTGCTTATGGTGGGCAGAGAGTAGCAGCTAACCTAGCAGGATTAAAGAAAGAAGATGTTGAAAGGGGAGCTACCATTGCTCCAGTTAATTCCATGAGTGATAGTATGATGCTTGATGTAAAGCTTAAGCTCTTAAAAAACATAGATAGATATATCGACAATAGAACAAGGCTAAGATTATATATAGGAACAAAAGAAGTCCTGTGTCGTGTTGTTTTATTGGATAGAGAGGAAATAGGTCCTGGAGATGAAGCCTATGCACAGCTTAGACTAGAAGAAGAGGTAGTAGCTAAGAGAGGCGATAAATTTATCATTAGATTCTATTCTCCTATGTTTACAATTGGTGGAGGAGAAATACTAGAGCCTAATCCAAAGAAGAAAAAGAGATTTGATGATAAAGCTATTAGGGAGCTTGAAATTAAAGAGATAGGTTCATCAACAGATATTATTGAAAATATCATCGAAGATAAATCTAAGGATTTCCCAACAACAAAGGAAATTGCAGTTTTTACAGCAATGCTAGAAGAAAATGTAAAGACTGAAGTAAATAATCTGATAGAAGACAAGAAGGTTATATTGTTTCCACTTACTAAGGACCTACATGTAATTCATATAAATTATTTCAATAAGATCAAAGATGAGATTTTAAAAGAACTTAATAATTTCCACTCTAAATATCCTTTAAGAGCTGGTATGCCAAAGGAAGAAATTCGTAGTAGATTTTTAAAGAATGCAAAGCCAAGGGTAGCCGAAGCATTTATAGATTTATTAATTAAGGATGGATATTTAGAACAAAAACTTGAGAACATTTCAATTTCAGGATTTGAAATAAAACTAGACATGGATCAGTTAAAGATTCGTGATGCTATTATCAAGAACTTTAATGACAATCCATATCAACCACCAAGAAGAGAAGATTTAGAATCTATAATTGGTGAAAAGAAGGATAAAGTAGAAGAGGTATTTAGCTCTCTTGTAAATAATGGACATATAATAAAATTAAATGAAGAGGTATATCTCTCTAAGGAAGCCTATAGTTTAGCATTAGAAAAATTAATAGAATATATGACAGATAAGGGTTCTTTATCAATAGGAGAATATAGAGATTTATTAAATACAAATAGAAAAGTAGCTCTTGCCCTTCTTGAATATTTTGACCAAATAAAAATTACGAAAAGAGATAAGGATACAAGGATTTTAAACAAATGATAAACGCTTAGATATAGGGGTGGGAAGATGGACACAAAAGTGCTTATACTAGATAATGATAAACCTTTTGTGCAAGGGCTAAAATACAGCCTTGAGCAAGAAGGGTATATTATTGATACAATGCATAATTCTAAAGATGTAATGGAAAAAATAAATAAAAATAATTACGACTTAGTATTGCTTGATTTAATATTACCAGACTCTAATGGCTTGAATCTTTGCCAAGCCATTAGGGGCATTTCTCATGTTCCAATTATAGTAATAACAGAGAAGAATGAGGATATCACTAAGATTTTAGCTCTTGAATATGGGGCTGATGACTATATAGTAAAACCTTTTAATATTCTGGAATTGAAAGCAAGAATAAAGGCAATATTAAGAAGGGTTAATTATAAATCTATGGAATTAAATAATCAAGTAATAAAGATAAACGATTTTACAATAAACACAGTAGGTAGAAAGGTAACTATAAAGGACAGGAATATAAATTTAACTGGAAAGGAATTTGATTTATTCTATGTCCTTATTTCAAATCCTGGCAAAGTATTTAAAAGGGAAGAGTTATTGGAATTAGTATGGGGATATGCATACTATGGAGATTTAAGGACAGTAGATGTTCATATAAGAAGAATAAGAGAGAAGATTGAAAAGGACTCGTCAGATGTGGAGTATATCATGACTAAATGGGGAGTAGGCTATTATTTTAATAATTCTAAATTATAATGCTTGAAAAATGTCAAAATATGTTGTATAATAATTCTTGTTCT
>JAEWGC010000021.1 GCA_023388495.1 Bacillota bacterium
CTTAGGTTATACATCACCAATAGAATATAGGAATAAGGCTAGCTTAGAATTAGCTGCATAATCAGTATTTAAAAAGTTTATTCTTGTTCGGAATAAATTTGTCTAAAAAAGGGTTGCCTTTCCACAGTCCCCTGTATCTCAATAAAAAACAAAAAAATCTTTTTGAAGATATATACTAATATACTTATTAATGGACATACTACCTCACGATTAAAATTATTGCCAAAACTAATCATTTTAATGCATAAAATAAAACAGTTTTGGAAAGTATAAACCCAAGATTATAAGATTGTAATTTTTATCCAACCAATTAATTCTTGTCAGATTAGTGTATTAGATTTATTTAAAGCACAAAATTAATTACACCCTCGCATTTACATTATACTTTTCTATTTTTCTAAGCTTTCTAGTTTTCTATATAAAGTTCTAAGACTAATGCCTAATTCTTCTGAGGCCTTTTCCTTTCCGCTTAAGTTCCAACCATATTTATTTAATGTACTAATAATTAAATCCTTTTCTTTTTGTGCCACAGATTCTTTAAAATCAAGTCTCTCTTTTACAAGAAATTTTGTTATTCTATCGGGAAGATTATTAACTTCAATCATATTAGTTTCTTCCATGTTAATTGCATATTCTATGGCATTTTCAAGCTCTCTTATATTACCTGGCCATGAATAGGATTTCAAAAGATCTAAAGCCTCCTTTGAAATGCCTTTGATATTTTTAAAAAGCTTCTTATTGTATTTATCTATAAAATGTTTAGCCAGTAAATCTATATCATCTATCCTTTCATTTAGTAGAGGTAAGTAAATAGGTATGACATTTAGTCTATAAAATAAATCCTCTCTAAATTTATCCTCTTCCATCATAGATTCCAAGTCTTGATTAGTTGCAGCAATCACTCTAATATCCACTGGTATAGGGGTAATGCTTCCTAATCTTTGTATAGTATTCTCCTGAAGTACTCTTAGGAGTTTAGCTTGTAAATGTTCTTGTAATTCCCCGATTTCATCTAAGAAGATTGTCCCACCATTAGCCATCTCAAAGATTCCTAGCTTACCACCTTTTTTAGCACCAGTAAAAGCACCTTCTTCGTATCCAAAAAGTTCAGATTCAAATAGGGAATCAGGTATATTTGCACAGTTTATTGATACAAAGGGGTTATCAGACCTATTACTACTATAATGAATAGCCTTAGCAATCAATTCCTTTCCAGTACCAGTTTTTCCAGTAATTAAAACTGAAGAAGATGATGCTGCTAATTTTCTAATTTTATCTTTTATATTATTAATTTTGTAATTGTTAGTAATTATAGAGTCCAAATAATCCTGATGTAAATATTTCTTTGATGGACCAACATTTTTTTCTAATTTAAGGGAATATCCAACAATATCAGATCCTATTTTAAAAGGTGTAAGATGAATAAGTCCTTGGAAAATTTCAGTAACAAAATATTTCTTTCCAGGTTTATTAGTACTAAATATCCAATTAGTAATGCTTTCAGGAAAAATAATATCTATGGTTTGAGTATATAAATTGCAATAGGAAAATAAGTCTTCAAATTCTTGATCCCAGTGTATTAGAAAGCCACCTTTGTCTATTATTATATAATTTGAATTATTTTCTTTGATTATCTCGTCAATTGCTTTATGTAACATTTGATTATTGTTATTTGAGATTTCATTTTGAGCAAACATAGAAATTAGGTGTGAAATATTTTCTAAAATATTCATGTAGTTACGTGTATTTTCTTCAATTAAAGCGTGTCCTTCTTGAGAAAAGGAAGTAAGGCTTAAAACACCTATAGGGATTCCATTTAATTTAATACAAGATAAAACTTCTATGGTTGAAGGACAATTATTTACAAATCTGCATCCTATACAGGACTTCATTAAACCAGGCTTATTTACTATTACATTGCCTAGGTTTAAAACCTCCTCTATTGAAGCTGAGTGAACATTTCTTCCTTTTCTTTGTAAGTAAATTTGTGTGCTACTTACTAATTCGGAGTCAGTATTAAATATGGCATACTCCATATTAGTTAGATTAGCCATAGCAGATACTATATTTTCCAAGCTAGGTTTAATACTTTTCAAATTCATACCCATCACCTCTTTGCCATAGTTGACAATAATACGCTTATATTTGCCGCTGGAGACAACTAAATTATATCATATTAGCTTGACAAAGCAATGAGATAATATATAATATTCTAAATATTCTTGGTAGTCATGAGGCTTTTATAAAAAAATGATTTTATTAATTTATTGGCATGCTTTATGCAATATATATTGCTGGATGTAAAAGGAGAATTTTAGAAGGGGGAAGAAGATGAATAATCCATTAGATTTAAAAGGTAAGGTAGCTATTGTATCAGGTGGGGCTTCTGGAATAGGATTAGCCACTGGAAAACTGTTGGCACAATATGGTGCAAAGGTTGTATTACTTGATGTAAATCAGGAAAGTGGAGAAAGTGCAGTTAAGAAAATAGTAAATGAAGGTAATTTTGCTATCTTTAAGAAATGTAATGTAACTAAAAATGAAGAGTGCAAAAATACTATTGAGGCTGTAGAAAAGGAATTCGGTAGAATTGATATATTATTTAATAATGCAGGAGTTACAGTAAGAAAAACAGTTGTAGATTTGACTGAAGATGAGTGGGACTTTATCCTTGATGTAGGCCTCAAGGGAACATATTTACTTTCCAAATATACTATACCTGTTATGGTTAAGGGTGGTGGTGGAAGCATAGTGAATACTGGATCAGGCTGGGGACTAAAAGGTGGAGATAAGGCAGCAGCATACTGTGCAGTAAAGGGTGGAATCGTAAACTTAACTCGTGCTATGGCAATAGATCATGGGCCACAAAATATTAGAGTTAATTCAATTAATCCAGGAGATACAGATACTGCTATGCTTAGAAGTGAAGGAGAACAATTAGGTTTTAAATCAGAAATAGATAAATTTTTAGTTGATTCAGCTAAGGGGAGACCTTTAGAGAGGCTAGGAGAACCACTGGATATAGCTAAAGCGGTACTATTTTTATGTAGTGATCTATCCACATGGATTACTGGTACAGCTTTAGTTGTTGATGGCGGAGGAATTGCATAATAAAATTTAGGAGGTAGAAGTATGACAGTTCGTGGATTTAAAAATCACCCTTATATTCCAAACTCTAACGTAGAAGTTCAGCAAGAAATGTTGAAGGAGATAGGAGTGGAATCTTTAGAGGATTTACATGTAGAGATACCAGAAGAATTAAAATTAAAGAGATCTTTAAATTTACCAAAAGCTTTTGAGTCTGAGTATGAGCTAAAAAGATCTATATCTAAAACAATGAACAAAAATATCTCATGTAATGAATATTTGAACTTCTTAGGAGCAGGATGTTGGCAACATTATGTACCTGCTGTATGTGATGAGATAAATAGTAGAGCTGAATTTTTAACGGGATATGCTGGTGAGCCCTATAATGATCATGGAAGATTTCAATCTCTATTTGAATACGAATCTCTAGTAGGAGAACTATTAGATATGGATGTTGTTAATGTCCCCACATTTGATTGGCCTCAAGCTGCCGCTACATCTCTTAGAATGGCTTCAAGAATTACTAGTAGATCAGAAGCTTTAGTAGTAGGAACTATTTGCCCTGATAGATTAATGATAATGAGGAATTATTGTGATCCAGGAGTTGAAATTAAACTAATTGATTTCCATAAAGAAACAGGAAGAATGGATTTGGAAGATCTAAAGCGAAATATTTCAAGTAATACTGCAGCAGTATATTTTGAAAATCCATCATATTTAGGATTTTTAGAAGATCAAGGAGAAGAGATTTCTAAAATAACCCATGATGCAGGTGCAATTTTGGTTGTAGGTGTTGATCCAAGTAGTCTTGGAGTGTTAGCTCCTCCATCCCATTATGGTGCTGATATAATTTGTGGAGATCTTCAACCTTTGGGTATGCATATGAACTATGGTGGTGGGCAATCAGGGTTTATCTCTACTAGGGACGAAGAAAGATTTGTAATGGAATTTCCATCTAGACTATTTGGTGTAGCTCCTACTATAAAAGAAGGAGAATATGGATTTGGAGATATAGCTTATGAAAGAACTTCCTTTGGCAATTTAAGAGAGAAGGGAAAGGAATATGTAGGTACTCAAACAGCTTTACTAGGTATTACTGCTGGAGTTTATTTATCTCTCATGGGCCCTCAAGGAATGTATGAATTAGGACAAAACATTATACAAAAATCTTTATATGCTATTGAAGAATTATCTAAAATAAAAAGTGTAAAAGGTTCTAGATTTAACAATTTTGGATTTAAGGAATTTGTTGTAGATTTTAATGATACAGGAAAAACTGTAAAAGAAATAAATGAGAAACTATTAGTTAAAGGTATATTTGGTGGAAAAGACTTATCTAAGGAATTTCCTGAACTAGGTCAATGTGCTTTATACTGTGTTACTGAAATTCACTTAAAGGAAGATATAGATAATCTAGTGAAAGCTATTAGGGAAATCATAGAATGATAATCTATAGAAAGGATTGATTGAATGAAACGAATAGTTAGAAATTCTAAGGTTAGAGATTTTCATCAAGCAAGATGGAATGAACCAATAATATTCGAATTAAGTCGTAAAGGTGAAAGGGGTGTCTTAGTACCAAAGGCAGAAGGTGATATATTAAAGCAAGTTGGAGATGGGTTATCTAAAATTCCTTCCAGCATGAGAAGAAATGGATTACCTAACTTACCGGAGATAAATCAAAAAAGGGTATTAATGCATTATTTGAGACTATCACAAGAAACATTAGGTGGAGATGTTAATATTGAAATTGGACAAGGAACTTGTACAGTTAAATATAACCCAAAGATTAATGATAAAATAGCAAATACTGAAAAGATGACAGCCTTGCATCCATTGCAAGATGAAAGTACTGTTCAAGGGATATTAGAGATAATATATAAAACAGATTTAATGATGAGAGAAATATCAGGTATGGATTATTTCAGTTTTCAACCAGGTGGAGGATCTCAGGCAACTATGTCTATGGCATCCATCGTTAGAATGTATCATAGATTGAGGGGCGAAGAAGATAAGAGAGATGAAATAATAACAACTGTATATTCTCACCCTTCAGATGCAGCTGCACCAGCATTAAAGGGATATAAAATAATTACAATTATGACAGATGAAAATGGCCAACCTGATTATGAAGCATTTAAAGCTGCAGTTAGCGATAGAACAGCTGCATTTGTAGTAGCTAATCCTGAAGATACTGGAATTTTCAATCCTAGGATCAAGGAGTTTACAGATTTAATCACTAAGGCTGGTGGGTTGAACTGTTATGATCAAGCTAATGCCAACGGACTCTTTGGTATAGCAAGAGCTAAGGAAGCAGGTTTTCATATGTGCTATTTTAACCTTCACAAATCCTTTGGAACACCTCATGGATGTGGTGGACCAGGTTCTGGTGCATTAGGAGTAATCAAAGAATTGAGAGATTATTTACCAAAACCACTAGTAGAATTTGATGGAGATAAGTATTTCCTAGACTATGATTTGAAAAATAGCATTGGAAAGGTAAAGTCATTCCATGGTGCTCCTCAAGTTGTACTTAAGGCATATGCTTGGATTATGAGCTTAGGGGCTGAAGGACTCTACGAAGTAGCTAAAATTGCATCTCTTAACAATGTTTATTTAATAAAGAAATTATTAGAATATAAAGGGTTAACAGTACCATATAAAGTAGACATTCAAAGGATTGAGCAAGCTAGATATACCATGGAAGAAATAACTAAAGACACAGGAATTACATCAGGGGATTTAGCTAGAAGGGTAATGGATTTTGGTATGCATATTTGGTCAAGCCATCATCCATATTACATTCCAGAGCCACTTACTTTGGAACCTACTGAAACACCGTCTAAAGATGATTTAGATGAATATATAGCAACAATTCATCACATATTTGATGAGGCCTATGAGAATCCTGAAATAATCCATAGCGCCCCACACAATAGTACTATTCATAAAGTAGATGAATCAAGCCTTGATGATCCAGAAAAATGGTGTCCAACTTGGAGAGTTTATCTTAGAAAGACAAAAGAGGATTAATATGGAAGTGATAGTATGAAGATCATAGGTCTAATCATCAATCCCATAGCTGGAATGGGTGGTAGAGTTGGACTAAAGGGTACAGATGGTGTTGAAACTTTAGATAAGGCTATAAAACTGGGGGCTATTAAAGAGGCCCCTAATAAGGCCATAAAGGCACTAAAAAAACTAGAACCAATAAAGGAAGAGTTATTAATCTTAACCTCTTCCTCAGATATGGGTGAAAATCAATGTAAAGCCTTAGGATTTAATCATGAAATAGTATACAGATCAAATAACATAACTGGTTTTTTAGATACATTAAATGCAGCTAAAATAATGGAAGAAAGGGGTGTAGATTTAATTATTTTTGTAGGGGGAGATGGTACTGCAAGGGATATTTATAATGCTGTGGAGAATAGAGTTGTTGCAGTAGGAATTCCCGCAGGAGTGAAGATTCACTCTCCTGTCTATGGAAATACACCAGAGTTAGCGGGAGAATTAGCTTTAATGTATTTAAAAGATGGTAATCTTCCTATAAAAGAAGAGGAAGTTGTTGATATAGACGAAGAGGCCTTTAGAAATAATCAGGTTAGGACAGAACTCTTTGGATATTTGAAGATACCCTACAAAAAAGAATGGTTACAAAACAAAAAGGCACCTACCCCTTTAGGGGAAGAAGAGAGTCAAAAGGCAATTGCATTAGACATAATAGATAATATGACAGAAGAGGTATATTATATAATAGGTCCTGGCACCACTACAAGAGCCATTATGGATCAACTCAATTTGCCTAATTCATTATTGGGTGTAGATATTATTAAGAATAAATCCATAGTTAAGTTGGACTGTAATGAAAAAGATATATTAGATATATTAGGAAATGATACAGGGAAGTTAATTATCACTCCCACAGGGGGGCAAGGGTATCTCCTAGGAAGAGGTAATCAACAAATTAGTTCAAGGGTTATTGAAAAAATAAAAAAAGACAATATCATAATAATTTCTCCAAACTCAAAGATAATTGAATTAAAGGGAAATCCACTATTAATATATACAGGTAATGAAGCTCTTGATAAAAAATTGCAAGGATATTATAGGATTAAAGTTGGATATGGAATGGACATAATGTATAAGGTTTCAGTAGGTTACTAATGAAACCTATTTTTTCAGCTAGAATTTTCAGAATATTGAGATGAGTGGTAAAGATTTAACAAGTGAAGTACGAACCATATTTTTAAAAAATTATTATCATTATTCCATGAGACAGGGGGAGAAAAATGATTTTTATTAAATTTTCACCAATAATTGTTATGGTAACTGCTTTATTATCAGGTATAGATGTAAAAGTTGCTGCTAGTTATGCAACTATATATGGTATTATAATAGCTATGCTAGTTGAAAAACGCAAGTTTAAGGATGTAACTAAAGTAGTTTATGATGGTGCAGGTTCTGTAATGGAAGTCTATTTCATATTGATGTTTTCATACGCTATGGCTGAAGTATTTATGGCTACTGGTGTAGGAGCATCAATAATAAGAATTTCGCTACAATTGGGACTATCAAGTAAAACAGTTGCACTTGTTGGATTCTTGGTTACATGCGTTTTATCAGTTGCAACTGGTACTTCATGGGGAACTTTTGCTGCATGTGCACCGATTTTTCTCTGGGCAAACCATATTGTAGGAGGAAGTGTTGCACTAACACTAGCTTCCATAGTTGGGGGATCTTGCTTTGGAGATAATATAGGATTAATTTCCGATACCACAATAGTGAGTTCAGGAATTCAGGAAGTAGGAATCGTAGATAGAATAAGGCATCAAGGGGTATGGTCAATAATATGTCTAGTTTTAGCGGCAATATTAATTTTTTTTACTGCAGTTGGATTGCAACTTCCAGATAACACCATTAGTGCAGCAGAAGCAATTAACCAAATACCAGAGGAAGCTTGGTTAACTTTGGAGGCAGAAAGACCATCAGCAGTTGCTCTTTTGAATCAAGTTAAAGATGGTGTGCCGCTATATATGGCTATACCTTTAGTCATTGTTCTTGTTGCTGCATTTAAAGGACTTCCCACAATTGTATGTTTACTTATAGGAATGATTGGAGCTTTTATACTGGGCAGTGTGGCTAAGACTATTGATTTTATGACTTTAAGTGATCTATTATATACAGGATTCTCAGATGCAGGTAATAACTCTGTATCAATGATGCTATGGGCCGTTGGCTTTGGAGCTGTTATGGGTATGATGAATGCATTTGAGCCATTATCAAGATTTATAATGAAAATATCAAGAAGTGTAAAACAATTAATGTTCTACAATGGTATACTATGTATATTTGGTAATGCAGCCTTAGCAGATGAGATGGCACAAATTGTAACTATCGGTCCAATACTTAAAAGTATGACTGATGAGAATGTGGAAGCTAGTGAAGAGGATATGTATAAATTGCGCCTTAGAAATGCTACATTATCTGATGCAATGGGTGTTTATTCTGCTCAATTTGTACCATGGCATTGTTATGTTGTATATTTTCTCTCTATAGCTAGTTCTATATACCCACTTCATCAATTTACTTTTGGCGATATTATAAAATATAACTACATGAGTATAATAGCAGTTGTATCTATACTTCTACTTACATTAACAGGAACAGATAAGTTCATACCATTATTTGGCACACCAAGTGAACCGCAAGTAAAACTAAAAGGGAAAAAAGATATTCCTGTATCACAATAATTAAAAAACTAAAAGGCAGAAAGTCTGCCTTTTAGTTTTTTTCTACATATTTTGATGTTGTAAGATCTAGCATACCGCCATAGTCTATGTTAAACTGGATTATTGATCCTACTTGGATTTCCTGTTTACAATCTGTTATATCTAAAATCATATGATCGCTGCTTGCGCCCAATATCTCTATAGAACTATCTATAGGTGAAATGCCATCCAATCCACAATCCTGTTTGCCTAAAGCCACAATTGCTCGCTTTCTATTGCCTCTATCTTCAAAATGGACTATTTTACCAAAAGCATCCCTTCCAATTTCCCCAATAGGGTGGGATGGTTTTATCTTTAGCTCTATTACTTGAGTTTTAAGTGTTATTGTGTTTATCTCTGCTCCTGGAATAGGTTTAAGAGTTTTAATATCTGTTCCAAGTAAAATTGCTTCACCTATACGCAATTGATTTATACCTTGAGCTATTTCTCCCTTACCTAGTAACTCCAAATTAACAGTACTACCTCCAGAAAGAGTTTTCAAACGAACTCCATATTTATTTTCTATTTCTAAGGCAAGGTCTATTAATATTTTTGTATTTTCATAACTTGGCAATACACCACCATAACAACCTACATTTGTTCCAAGTCCTTCTAATTCAATATTAGGGAGTTCTAATATCTTTCCAGCAGTATCCACTACATCTTCTGGAAGTACACCTTCCCTTAGGTCACCTACATCAACCATCAAAATCACCTTATGAACTTTATTAAGAAGAACAGCTTTCTCTGATAATGCTTTTATTACTGTTAATTCAGAATTTAAACTGCCCAGAGTAAATTTAATGACATCCTCTATTTCTACCATCATAGGGATTCGAATAAGATATATAGGTGCATCTATTCCAGATTCTCGCATACTTATAATGTTGCCCATTCGAGAATCTCCAAGTTTTGGTACACCACCATTTAACATGGCTTTAACTGCTGGAATAAAAGCACAAATTCCTTTAGTAATGCCCATTACTTCAATGCCAGATTTTTTGCAGATATTTACAACTAATTCAGCGTTCTTTTGAATTTTATTAGTGTCTACATAGATTGAGGGAAATCCCATATAATCACTCCATTATATATTTTTTATGTATGTACTTCATAAGTTGCAATGTTTATGCCAATAAGAATGATTTTGAAAGAGTTATAGTCAATCGATAAAATACTAGTCTAGAGCATGATATTAATTCTAATCCTATTTTTGTTTTGTCATAGATGTCAATATATTTGTTGGCTGTGGCAAAAATAATAGATATGAAAGAGATCATGGAAAAGATATAAATGTATATAATTTAAAGTATGTAGTTTTAATTATCCTTTTACCCTTATTATAAATAAGGTACAATATACTATATAAAGATAAATATAATTATAATTAATAAATATTATTATAAAGTAAAGTTTCAATTATTATTAATCAATTGAACTTTCCATTTATATCAACTATACTTGATTATTCTTTTGATACACTAAAATATATATTAATAAAAGAGGTAGTGCAGAATCTGCAGACCTAGTTAGTTTTACCTAGTAAGATATGGTAATATGTAAGTATGCGTGTAGTATATATAAAGTTAGGAGGCGTTGTAATAAATTACATGTTGATTTAATGTCAATTATAAGAGGTAAAGGAGTGATAAATTGAAAAATTATAGTATTTCAAACAAAGACCTTGTTACATTTCTTATAGTAACCTTTGGATTAACAATTTTAATGGGGTTTGCAATGTATATAGCATATCCAACATATTCAGTTGATTCTTTTCCATTAGTGCAGATGTACTATCCAGCATTAGGTGCTATGGTAGCCCTACTATTAAATAAGGATTTGAGTAAGGAGATACCTAAGAACTTCTTTAGTGCATACATATTTTTTGTTATCAGCTCAGTTTGTTATCTTTTGATTAAACTATTTATTTTTCATCAAGATCCAAGTATTGATTTAGAGATTGGTATATTGATAGGTAGTATTATATTATTTATTGCATATAAGTTAGATGAAAAAGAAAAAATAGAGAGATTTGGCTTTAGTTCTAAAAAGAGTTTTAAAGGATCGATTCCTTATGTTATTTTATTTATACTACTATATTTGTCATGTATACTAATAGCCTCATTGGTTACTGGAGAAGTCAATAGAATTATAGATCCATTTAAAAGTTTAAGAACCTGGGTAAGATTATTATTGTTACCTCTATCGTTTTTACTTAGTTATCCCGCATTTTTAGGTGAAGAATACGGATGGAGATATTTTCTACAATCAGCTCTTCAGGAACGAATGGGTAAACGTAAAGGAGTACTAATTTTAGGATTGTTATGGGGAATTTGGCATTTACCTATAAATTTATTTTACTATAGTCCACAGACATCATTTTATTCAGTTCTAAATCAATTAATAGTTTGTGTAAGTTATTCTATTTTCTTTGGATATGTATATATGAGAACTGAAAATATATGGATTATCTCAATGATTCATTTTTTTAATAACAATCTAGGATTTGTTCTTTTTGGTGCCACTGGAGCTAATGTAGTGTTTTCTTGGCAAGCTATTGTGTTTAATTTGATACTCTTCTCTATAGTTTATGCACCCTTTTTGTTAGCTAATGATTATAGAAATCAATCTTATCTAAAGACAAATGCTGAGGAATAGTATAGGGTATGACAAATTAAAGAAAATTTACTATTGAGGTTGAAATTACGGATTTAAAATAAATGGAATAATAGGAATGGATTTTCTAAAAGAAGTAAGAGCAATAACTGATTAAGAAAAAATGGATATATATAGCTCAAGAGCATAATCATTAAGAGCTCAGTTGATCACCGCATATGCACTATATTTTATATATTCAACAAATTAACTTATTTAATGGAGGATTATGATGAAAGTAAATACTATCGAAAGAAATAATGTTCAAGTTGCTATTATAAATAGTAGCGAGATGCTTATAGCAGATGTTCAGTCAGCATTAGATTTTATGGCAACGGTACAGTATGAGACTGGTTGTAATAGAATAATTGTAAATAAAGCAGCAATATGTGAGGACTTTTTCCACTTAAGTACGAAACTTGCAGGGGAAATATTGCAAAAATTCATTAATTATCATGTTAAGATAGCCATAGTAGGAGATTTTTCTGTTTATACAAGTAATAGTTTGAAAGATTTTATATATGAGTGCAACAAAGGGAAAGATATATTTTTCTTACCAGATGAGAACCAGGCTATTGAAAGATTAACTATGGTTTAGCTTTGTTAATGAATAGAAGTAAAGCTAACAATAGTAAAAAGGGGAATAAATAGGGGGGGATTTCCGTGGGAAGAGAGTTAAATTGTTTAAGATGTGGTGACTCAATGAAATACATTAAAAGTGAGAAAATACAGCTAGGGCAAAGTGGATTGATTTTAGGGGATATACCTAATTATGTAGCTGGGGCACTTCCAGTAGATATCTACAAATGTAATGAATGTGGTAAAATTGAATTTTTCCAAATGGGAGGAGAAGAGATAGAAGACCAAATTGAGCAAATTGAATGTCCTAATTGTGGAAGAACTCATGATATAGATTATCCTAAGTGTCCATTTTGTAAATATAACTATTTCTAGGTCTGCAGATTCTGCAGACCTAGGTATCATAATGAGGATTAATATTAAATCTTCGGTCTATGGTTGCCATTAAATATCGAAATTTATTGTATAAACATTTGGCATTATGTTATAATAAAAAATTATAGTTTTTACTAACTTTGGAGATGATGGATCTATAATAGGTGGTATTGGTAGATTTGAAGGAATTCCAGTTACTGTAATAGGACATCAAAAGGGAAAAAACACCAAAGAGAATGTCAAAAGAAACTTTGGTATGCCAAATCCTGAAGGTTATAGAAAAGCATTTAGGCTTATGAAACAGGCTGAAAAGTTCAATAGGCCAGTAATAACATTTATAGATACACCTGGAGCTTATTGTGGATTAGGCGCAGAAGAAAGAGGTCAAGGGGAGGCTATAGCCTTAAATCTCATGGAAATGAGTAGGTTAAAGACTCCTATTATATCCATAATTATAGGTGAAGGAGGTAGTGGTGGAGCTTTGGCACTTGGAGTTGGAGACAGAATAGTGATGTTGGAAAATTCCATCTACTCTGTAATATCACCTGAAGGTCTTGCCAGTATTTTATGGAAAGATGCAAAACAAGCTGAAAAGGGAGCAGAAGTAATGAAGTTAACGGCAAAGGACTTATTATCCCTTGGAGTGATAGATAAGGTAATAAAAGAACCCCTAGGAGGGGCTCATAAGGATAAGCTTCATACAGCAAATAATATTAAGAAGTATATGTTCAAGGAGTTGAAATTTCTTATTGGATTAGACAAAGAGGAACTAATTCAAAAGAGATATGAAAAATTTAGATGTATTTAATATTTATAGGTCTGTTAATTTAGCAGACCTATATTATACTACTAATGTTTAGCATTAACATTAAGATTAACATTATAGTTGTTGATGGAACATAATCAATATCAAAAAGCATTCAATGAAAAATATTGGATGATTTTTGATATTGCATAAAAATATTTTCAGAAAGTTAAAGGGATTTGGGAGAAGATTGTAGAATAAGTATATAGTATTAGGTACTCATTAAAGGAGTTTATAAAAAATAGATAAATTAGAAAAAATTTTATATTATTTGTAATTTATGAGGTTGAATGGAGGATTCTGCGATGAAGCAATCAGAAAAATGGCGTGAAACAGTTGATCCATTTTCATTAAAGTTTAATAGTTTTCATCTTAAAGAAGTATTAGGCTATCCTCATGCTGGAAATGATGTTTTTTATGTTAATGGAATAGGAATTGAGGGAAAAGAAATTACAGCATTTTTAAAAGTAGAAAGACAAAAAACAGCTGATATAGATAGGGAGGTTTCAATTATTAATCAATTGGACTTTCCATTTTTACCAACTATACTTGATTATTCTTTTGATGCACCGAAATATATATTAACAAAAGAGGCACAAGGTGAACGCCTATCTCATATCCTAGGAAATAATGTCAATATGGAATCTTTAAAATACATGAAAGCCTATGGAGAATTATTGGCAAAAATACATAGTATTCAAGTCCAATCTCCACTAGTAAAGCCAAGGGATTTTACATTATCCCATGAATTTTATGTCGATAACGGATTAGAGTATATAGAGCATTACCTATTGGAGACAAAAGTCCAAGACAGAAAATGCTTTATTCATGGGGATTGCCACTATGCAAATATTCTGTGGAAAGATTATAGAGTATCTTGCCTATTGGACTATGAATTATCAGGATATGGGAGTAGAGAGTATGACTTAGCATGGGCTTTAGTACTAAGACCGGGACAAAGGTTTCTAAAGACGGAGAAGGAACGAAAAATTTTTCTTGAATCATATACTAGATACCATAGCTTCTCTGAAGATGCCTTTAATTATTATATGGTGCTATTTGGAATATTCTTTTATAAAATTAGCCCAGGCAATCAAAACGAAGACTACAGGAGTATCCTTATTCGCATGATCAAGAATATTATATTTAGAAATCAAATGTCATAATTATTAAAATCAAATATTTAGTAAAGATACCGTATTATTGAGAAATAGATTTTACGGTATTTTTTATGTCGAAAAATATTTTCATCTTACCTATACTTTTCTCTTTCAGCAATGTTCTCAGGAATTTTAGTAAGACATTTGAAGATTAAAAAAAGATAACAAATTAGATCTTATCATAATTGACTACCTTCAATTAACTTTAATAAATAATATTTTTCTAAAAATATTATTGACTAGACCCTAAGGGTGTGGCTTATAGTTAATATAGGGGGTGTTCATCAGAACAAAAAGAGGCCTATACAATAATAGTGAATTTTTTAGATGAAGTGGAACCTCCTGAAGTTTCAGATATAATCATGGAGGAATTTGAGGAGGGTATGGACTTTTGGACAGATGAAAGAATTGCTGAATCCGAAGATAAAAAGCAACAAAGTCTTGAAAATATGGAGGGTTTCTTAGAGGAATATTCTGAGATAATTGAGCGATATCAAGCCTTTAAGGAATCAGCAGAATATCTATCTTCATCATATGGAAAATTAATGGAAGTAATGAAATCATTTGGAGAAACAAGTGGCTATAATGACATTTTTATTCCGGCAATGAGAAATTTATCACCTTCTTATGAAGACTACTATCAGCGTTTAATGAAGGCGAATGAAATGTTTATAAAGAAATTCCCAAATTCTATTTAGGTGTAATAAATATAATTTATATTTTAGGAGAGAAGATTAAATGAAGAATAAAGATATTTTAATTAAAGGAAAAAGTATATCTTTGCGTCTAATCAAAAGCAGTGATATACCAGAATATTATAAAAGTGGTTTTGAGTCACCAGATGAGGAAGTACTTTTATGTACTGGAACTAAGTATATTCCTAAGGAGGAGGAAATTAGAGCTTATGTTGAAAGAATTGTTGAAGATGATTCACGATATGATTTTTTAATTATTAATTCAAAGGGTCAAATTATTGGTGAGTCTGTAATCAATGAAATAGATGTTGATAGTAGATGTGCACATTTTCGAATAGCTTTATTTAAGAGTGAAAATTGTGGACAAGGAATTGGTGCTGAAGCTACCAAGATGACATTACAATTTGGATTTGAGAAATTGAATTTACACCGAATTGAGTTAGAGGTGTTTTCCTTTAATAAACGTGCATATAATGCATATCGTCGCGTAGGATTCATAGAAGAAGGTAGGATGCGAGAAGCAGAACTTATTGATGGTCAATATCATGATGTGATTATTATGGGAATTCTTCATAATGAATATAGAAATGATATTACTCTATAAATTAGAATAATATATAGACTTTTTTAAGGAGTATGGCTTGTTTAATACTACATTCTAGGTCTGCAAATTCTGCAGACCTAGTTAGTTTTACTTGGTAAGATATGGTATTATATAAGTAGATTAATGTTTGAAAAATTTTGATTAGAAGAATAATGTATGAAATACGGCAACAATAAGGGAGAATAGTGGATGAAACATGAATGGAGAAAACATGAAAAAAATTTATATATGTCAAAACAAAAACCTGAATTGGTAACAATACCAGAGCAAAAATTTCTTATGATAAAGGGAGAAGGAGATCCAAATGGTGGGGAATTCTCAGAGAAGATAGAGGTTCTTTACTCATTATCCTATGCCATTAGAATGATGCCAAAGCAAGGATATACTCCAGAAGGATATTTTGAATATACAGTATATCCATTGGAGGGTATTTGGGATTTAACAGAAAAGGGAAGAAAATTAGATGCTCTTGATAAAGATGAACTATTATATACTATTATGATTAGGCAACCAAATTTTGTCACTAAGGAAGTAGTAGAAAGGGCTTTTGAACATGTTAGAAAAAATAAGCCTAACCCATTACTTGATGAAGTATACTTTGATACTATTGAAGATGGGCTATCGGTTCAAACGCTTCATATAGGTCCTTATGATGATGAACCCCAAAGTTTTGAAAAAATGAAAGAATTCATAGAAGAAAATCATCTTGAAATAAAAACATTAAGGCATAGAGAAATTTATCTTTCAGATACAAGAAAAGTTGAACCTGCAAAATTGAAAACAGTTTTAAGGTATCAGGTTAAAGAATTATAAAATTTCATTATTAATAAGGATAGATTAAAACATATCCCACTTCTAAAGAGGATGGGGGAATTTTTGCGTCTCATAGGAAGTTTTAGTATAGTTTTTAATGGATAGCTTGCTGGTTAAGGATATCAAAATTATAATAAGATAGAAAGTCCACAAGGTTTCTTGAAAAATCTACATATTGGAGTATTCGACTATATGCATCCATATCTCCGGATAAGATTAATCGAGTAGTTATTTTTCTTAGTAGATGAACTCTGTGTATAATATAATCCAGTATCAGGAATGCCTACTGAGGTAGTTCTTCTACCAGTAGTGCTAATATTATGCCTTGCACCCTTTATGCCAAAGCTAACACTGTCACTTTTCTTACCTACATTTATAGTATATCCATAAATTTAAGTTAAGTCTATATTGGTATGATTTCTGTCCTAGGTGTAGTTAAAGTTAATGTATTACATTAATGCTATAATCCTGCATTTATGGGGAACTTTAACTTAATCTTTAACATTAGGTCAATAGTCATAATAGATGTTATCATAATTTATATACATAATTGTTAGAAAATATTAATGAGAAGAGAAGGGATTTAGAAAGAATTGTAGAATAAGTATATAGTAGGACTAGGTAACATCTAAGTCTCAGCAAAAATAGAGATATTGTATAATTATATAAAGTAAAATCATTCATAATATATTTGCTTGGGGAGCCTGGTTCATAAATTAACAAAGAAACTTATAAATTGAGGTGAGCTTATGAAAAATATAAAATTCTTTATGTTTATTATTGTATTAATTATGCTATTTACATTGGTTGCTTGTTCGGATGGTATCACGCCAGTCGATACAGCTAAGATTTCGGAACAATCAACAGGAAAAATTTATCTGTATGGAGAGCATCATGGTGTTGAAGATATATTGGAAAAAGAATTAGAGTTATGGGATAAATACTATCATGATGAGAATATGCGTCATTTATTTGTGGAACTTCCCTACTATACTGCAGAGTTTTTAAATCTTTGGATGGAGTCAGATAGTGACGATATCCTAGAGAAATTGTATGAGGATTGGAAAGGTACAGCATCATATAACCCTTATACTAAGGATTTTTATAAAAAGATAAAAGACCAGTGCCCAGAAACCATTTTCCACGGTACAGATGTGGGACATCAGTATGATACTACTGGACAACGATTTCTAGACTACCTTGAAGAAAATAATTTAAAAAGTACTGAGAAATATTTATTGGCACAGGAAGCAATCGAACAAGGCAAATATTATTATAAACATGATGCTGATGTGTATCGTGAAAACAAGATGGTGGAGAATTTTATTCATGAATTTGACAAACTAAAGAGCGAAGACATTATGGGGATTTATGGTAGTGCTCATACGGATTTTGATGCTATGGATTATAGGACTAATTCTGTCCCTTGTATGGCAAACCAACTAAAGGAACGTTATATTAATGCCATCTATTCAGAGGACCTATTTTGGTTAGTGAAAGAGATTGAAGTATTAAGGGTGGATACAATCACAGTCAACGAAAAAAGTTATGAAGCGTCCTATTTTGGAAAACAAGATCTAACAGGATTTAAAGGTTATGCATATCGAGAATTTTGGCGTTTGGAAAATGCTTATAAAGATTTCTGGGATAAGAAGAAAACAGGTGATGTACTGCCTTATAACAATTATCCAATGCTAATAGAAACGGAGCAAGTTTTCGTCATAGACTATACAAAAACAGATGGTTCTGTAAAAAGAAAGTATTATCGCTCAGACGGGTATATCTGGAATGGTTTGCCTTCAACTGAAGAATTTATGATAAAATAGAAATTATGGAGATGCCCATAATGTTTATAGAGCTGGTAAATGTAAAGTTAATAGATTAATAAGATAGTCCTGCAGATTCTGCAGGACTATCTTATTAATTTAAAATCTAAAACCTTTGATAATGTACTTATTTCATCAGTGAAGGGAAAACATACAAGTCTATTTTCTGTTTCAAAGACCATAAAAAAAGATTGGTTATTTTCTGGAATTATAAGATATACTTCTTTTACAATTGCCTTTATCCATTTATTTTCAACTTGAATGGCAGGATCAAGGGGAAATCTAATAACATACCCATCATCCTTTAGAGGGTCAATTTTTGTATAGAGTCCATCTATGTTGTTTAGCCAATCTACAACCATACTATTGATTTTTTTGTTTGTTTGAACCACCTTCACTACTTTATCTTGTTTAGGGTCAAAGATTTCAATATATTTGTGCCCTTCAGCACGAATAGCTTGTGGATGAAGAAATATGATAAGTAGAACAAATGTTGTCAAAAACCTTTTAATCACAATATCACCTCGTAATTAGTATTACCATAATGATTTTGAAAATTAGCGAGATAAATTGGTACATAATATTTATTTGGTAGACTCTATATAATTAGTTGAGGAATAATGATGTTTGGGTATCTTCTTATACATAAATAATTAATAAAAGTGGAATTTAAGGAAAATATAAGATGGGGTGATAACAAATGAAAAATTTAAAATTATTCTATATGGAGAGATGTCCATTTTGCAACAAGGTAAAAAAGTATATTGAAGATAATGATATAAATATTGAGATGGTAGATATATATGTCAATTCCAAGAACGAAGAAGAGCTAATAAGATTAGGAGGAAAGGACCAAGTTCCAATGCTTTTAATTGATGGAGAACCACTTTACGAGTCAGATGATATAATTGAATGGTTTAAAAATAATATGTAAGTAGAATTGGTGAAAAAATTTAAATATCCTAATGAGAAGGTGGATAAAATGTCAAGAATAAGTATTGCTCCTATGGTTGATGTAACTGATAAACATTTTAGATATTTTTGTAGACTACTTACTAAAAAATCCCTACTGTATACTGAAATGATTACAACTGGAAATATTATTTATGGAGATAGAAATAAGGTTTTAGATTTCGATCCGTTTGAAAAACCTGTAGTACTGCAAATAGCAGGATATGATAAAAAAGAAATTGCTGAAGCAGTAAAAATAGCCGAGGATTGGGATTATGATGAAATAAACCTAAATGTAGGTTGTCCATCGGACCGTGTATCAGGAAGCCAAATGGGAGCTTGTCTAATGGCATATCCTGATAGAGTGGCAGAAATGGTTGAAGCTATGAAAAGAGAAACCAGAAAGCGGATCACAGTAAAGCATAGAATCGGAATTGACGGAACCAATGTCCTACCTAATTCTTTGCCAAAAATAGTACTTGATGATTATAAGGATATGGAGCATTTTGTAAAGATTCTTACTGAAGTTGGAATAAATCACCTTATAATTCATGCTCGTATTGCTATATTAGAAGGACTAAGTCCTAAGGAAAATAGAGAAATTCCACCTCTTAGATATGAGGAGGTATATAGATTAAAGAAAGATTTCCCACAACTCTTCATTGAAATTAATGGAGGAATAAGGGACATTGAATCCATTAGAGAGCATTTACATTATGTAGATGGTGTAATGCTAGGAAGGGTAGCTTATGAAAATCCATTTATTTTAACAGAGGTTGATCAATTTTATGAAGGTGGTATGGTTAATAATATTTCTAGGAGAGAAATTATTGAAGGACTAATTGACTATGTGGAAAGGCTGGGAAAAAATGAAAAGCTAGGCTATCAAGCTTTAAAAAACGTTCTAGGGCTTTTTCACAAAAAAAGAGGAAGCAAAGTCTGGAGGCAACTTCTAACACCACCATGGCCAACAGGATATGATGCCAAAGAAATATTAAAAAAGTCATTGCGTGAACTTCCAGAAGAGGTATTAGATGAATAGGTTAGGAAGATAAAAGGATATATCAATTAGCCTGAAATAATTGAATAATACTAGTAAGATTTGGAATCCTATTTATAGGAGGTGTTTTAAATGACTAATGTAAATCTATCACAAAAAGAAAGAATGTTATTAGAAGATCAAAAAAGTCATGAAGAAATATGTATTCAAAAGTATACTAATTATGCTAATCAGGCACAGGATCCAGAATTAAAACAATTATTTACCACATATGCACAACAAGAACAGCAGCATTATAATACAATTAATCAGATTTTATCTGGAACTATTCCAAGTATGAGTGGGCAAAGTCAACAGAATCAGCAAAACCAACAAAATATTTCACAAAGCAAAGGAAGCACAGGTATGGTTAATACTAATGATGCTGCACTTTGTACTGACTTACTTATGACTGAGAAATATGTGTCTGGAGCATATAATACGGCTATATTTGAATGTAGAGATACTAATCTACGTAATGTGCTTAATCACATACAAAAAGAAGAGCAGCAACATGGAGAAGGGATTTTTAATTACATGCAAAGTAATGGCATGTATAATGTAAAATAATTAACATTTAAATATTCGTGAAGTAGCAGGAAACTTTTTCAATTACTTGGATAAGTTTCCTTGTTTTTTGTTAAACTTTCCACGATAAATTTTGCTATATTCTTAAGTCTGCAAGATCCAGTCATACAGGGGTAAAAGCTTAACAACTATAAGTTCTCATATATCTTTTCATAACAGTATGATATAATGACAATTGTCGAATTACAATGAGTTTTGACAACATATGTAAATGGGGGAATGAAATGATTAAAATAATGGCTGACTCTACCTGTGATTTATCTCAAGAAATCATTGAAAAATATAATATAGGAGTTGCACCTCTTAATATTATGATAAATGGGACAACCTATAGAGATAAAATAGATATTACATCAGATGAATTTTTTAAACTTTTACCTGACTTAGGAGAAATACCTACTACTGCAATGCCAAGCCCAGAGGAATATTTAAAAATAATATATAAGGCCATTGAAGATGGATATAAGGAAATATTATGCATTTGTATGTCTAGTGGTACTAGTGGGGCATATCAATCTGCTGTTTTAGCTAAGAATTATTTCTTTGAAAACAATCCAGATTCAAGTGTTAGAATCCATGTAGTAGATTCTCTATCCATGAGTCAAGGTAGTGGGTGGTTAATTTTAAAATCTGCTAAATTATTAGAGGCAGGCTATAGTTTTGATGAATTGGTCCAATTTAATGAGACATATAAAACTAAAGTAAAACATTTTCTTTGTGTTGATGATCTTAACAATTTAATTAAAAGTGGTAGATTAACTAATGCCAGTGCATTTATAGGTAAACTTTTAAGAGTAAAACCTATTATGTCTATGAGAAAAGGCAAGGGAGCAATAGTTGCTAAAGAAAGAGGTCGGAATAGGGTTTTAAAGTTCTATGTAGATGAGTTCCTAAGAAGAGTTAATAAGGAAATTACGGATTTTATTATTATTGGATACACTTCTGATATAGATATTGCCAAGGATTTAATAGAAAAAATAAAAGCTGAGACAGATTTTAAAGATGATATATATATTATGCAAATGGGTGTTGCAGTAGGCACTCATGTTGGATTAGGTGGGCTATCCATGTTCTTCGTAGAAAAAGAAAATATAAAAGATGGCTTAGTGAAAAATGAGTTAAGAAACATAAAGCATAAAAAAGATGAAATAATTGAAAAGATTAAAAGTTAATAATAGTCGAAGCTAAGGTATTAACTTGTTAAAAATGGTAGTGCAGATTCTGCACTACCATTTTTAACTCTGTGAACTCTGCATAGTTTTTTATCCCTATAGATTATGATATAATATACTCAAAAATAATCTAAAGGGAGATAATTATGAAAAATAAAAGGAATAGTAAGTTGATTTTATTAGCTGTTTTAGGACTTCTTATAATAAGTTTATCTGGATGTGCTGTAATTAGGGACAAGCTTTCCACAATGCGAGGAGACTTAATAGGAGGACATTTTAAAATATCAATGTATGATCATTATGCTAACAAAACCCTTTCATTAGAAGGCAGTAAGATAACTGTAGGTCTTTTAGAAAACGATGCTAATAAAGATCTAGAGTCTACAGGATTTCAATCAAGTGTATTGGAGATAACAATTAATGGGGATGAAATGCTACAAGTTGGAAATACTGTCATTTTTGCTGAGGATGGATTGGATATGGTAGAGGATTTTCAAGTCCCAACTAATATAAATGTAAATGGTGGGGGAGGATTTGTACCCTTAGATAGGTTTATAAATGATATAAAAAATAAAATAGGTAAGGAGAAGACCATTATAATATCAAGTCAAATGGGAATTCCAATCGGAGTATATCAGGGGAAAAGTGTATATGTAACAGTGCCAGATAATTTACCTAAGATGACAAGGTTAAATATAGATGGAAAAAGTTTATATATTCATAGAGCAAACTATGTTATTGTTGATTCTAATCTAATAAAGTAAATATTAAAAAATATTGAATTTTGATTAAACCTTGAAGTTTTGTTTGAAATTTGATATTATAAAACAAAACACATACCCCTAGGAGGTTTATCTATGAAGGAAAGGTTGCTTAGTATATTATCTATTTTCACAGCTTTTGGTGCAGCATTTTGTTGAACTGGGGGCTTAATATTAGCATCCCTAGGTCTAGGGACAATAGGTACTGCTTATTTATCTAATATTACAAAATATAAACCAATTTTTGTTATAATAACTGCTATTTTAATGTATTGGTCCTATAGTTTAATTGAAAAAAGAAAGTCTAGCAAAACAAGTAAAATAATATTTTGGATTTCTGCTATTCTTTCAATTTTGATTATCTATTATCCTACCATATATAGTTTTATAGTGAAAATTTAACTTCTTATAAAAATTAGAAATGTTATATGATGGTATTAATGAATAGATTAAAGAAATTATTTATTGAAATTGAATCAGCCAGTTAATCAAATAAAAATAAATACTCCTTTCTAGAAATCTAAATAAGATTAAAGCTGGAAAGGAGTATTTATTAAGTTTTTATAGTCTTTCCCTGATCCAATCTGATATCATTAACTCCATATCAGCTTCTCCCTTTATAGGATATTTTTTAGCCAGTTCTTTTAATTCTTCATAATATTTTAAGGCCTTATCCTTATCTTCATTATAAAAAGCTTCATATGCCATAAGAATTCTTTTCTTTCCAATCATGAACTTTGCTATTTTAATATATTTTTTAAGATCTTTATCATATAGGGTATCGATAAAGTCTTTATTACAATCTCCCACAAGCTCTAAAAATATTCTTTCACAATTGATTTCATTTCTAAATAATGGAATGATTTTATTAAAATAAGGCATAAGAGAATCAATAGATTTCTTTGCACCTTCTAAGTCCATATTATCTAAATACCAATTATATTCTATTAATCTAATAGCTGTATTAAGTGGATTGGAAAGGTCACTATCTTCCTTAAGCTTAAAACTTTCAAGGGGCATATCTTTAATCCTTATCCCCTGGCTTTGTAATCCATGGATCTTAAGCTGTAGATAAAATCCTCTTCGAGCTTCATCATCTCTGAATATGGATAGTACGTTATATGCATCATTAGCTATACCGCCAATTTTCATTGGAATTCTATTAGTCAACGCAGCAAATATGCCACCTAGCCCAGATAGTAACAATATTGCATTAAGTGGGGATGTTGCCTTTAAGCCCACTAATATTCCTATTATAGATACTATTAGATTCACAATAACTCCACCAAAATTATAAATGACAAATGGATATTTTCCATTCTTTAAATCTGGGGGCATCATAAGACATTGTCCTGCTGTTCCTGGTATGTTAAATTTTTTAAACTTTAGTTTACCATCTTCCTTTATTATGGTCAATGAACCAATTCTAAAAGATACAAATGAATAACCTGTCATAAGTCCAAAGATAAGGTGGCCTACTTCATGAAGGATTATATGTACTAAGTATCCAAGGAAAAATATTAAAATAAGTCCCGAAAATCCAAGAAAATTGTTACTATTAAACTCTTCTAAATAGGCGGCAGAAAGAAAACCTATAACAGCACCAATTGCTCCACAAACTATAATAAATAATAATGACGAGACAATTTTATTTTTCCTTTTTTGTTTTACTTCTGTTTTATTCTTTTCCAAATCATCACTCCCCAGTTAATATTACTCAACTATTCTCTATAGATATTATATATTAAAAGAAGATAATTATCATCCCATTTGCATGCTTTGTGAAAATAATGTAAAATAATGGAGTGCTATAGTCTTGACATCCTTATGATCTGATACTATAATTAGAATACAATATAACTAATGGTGATGGAGTTCACCAAAACCGCGTAATGCTAATGACTCCTACAGATAATACTAATAAGTATCTCTGTAGGGGTTTTTTGTTTTTATAGGTTTAGAGGGGAGATGATTTTATGGCTAAGAGTTTGGCAATTATTTTATTATTAGGATTACTGGCAAATAGATTGTTTGAAAAATTAAAACTACCAGGACTACTAGGAATGTTAATATTAGGAGTGATTATAGGTCCCTATGGATTCAATTTCATGGAAATAAGTATATTAAGTTCATCGGCAGATTTTAGAAGAATCGCTTTGATTATTATTTTACTTAGAGCAGGACTTGGCATAAGTAAAAATGATTTGAAAAAAGTTGGAGGAACTGCAATTAAAATGAGTTGTATCCCAGGTCTAATAGAAGGATTTTTTATTGCCTTCGTATCTGTAAAATTCTTAGGATTTTCCTTTGTTCAAGGAGGAATACTGGGTTTTATTATTGCAGCAGTTTCACCAGCTGTTGTAGTTCCATCTATGTTAAGATTAATGGAAAATAATATGGGAACTAATAAAGGAATACCAACTTTAATATTGGCAGGCGCATCGATTGATGATGTTTTCGCTATAACTATTTTTAGTGTTTTTTTAGGATTATATAGTGGAGTGCATACTAATATTGGCGTACAGCTATTAAATATTCCAATATCAATCATACTAGGGATTCTAGCTGGTGTAATAATTGGACTTATAGTTATACTTTTGTTTAATAAATATAATATACGAGATGCAAAAAAGGTTTTATTTATATTAGGATTATCTATTTTGCTTACTGAGCTGGAAAATTTGTTAAAGACAAAGCTAGCAATAGCTTCATTATTAGGAGTTATGACCATAGGCTTTATTATAATTGAAAAAGCACCTAATATAGGCAAGAGATTAGCTGGAAAGTTTAATGAAATATGGGTATTTGCAGAAATATTATTATTTGTATTAGTAGGAGCAGAAGTAAATATTGGTGTAGCCCTTGATGCAGGGAAGATAGGCATTATTATATTAATAATTGGACTTTTAGGAAGAAGTATAGGAGTGTTGATTTCCCTATTAGGTACGAATTTGAATTGGAAGGAGAGGCTATTCTGTATTATTTCTTATATACCAAAGGCAACTGTTCAAGCAGCAATGGGTGCAGTACCATTATCACTAGGAGTAGAATCGGGAGATGTTATCCTAGCTATTGCTGTATTATCCATATTAGTTACTGCACCATTAGGAGCTATAGGAATTAATTTTTCCGCTAAAAGGTTGTTAGATAATAAATAGTATTTTATTAATATATTTTATAAAACAGTAATAAAGGGGAAGAAAGAGTTGTAAAATAAATAAAAATATGAAATAATATTATAAATCTGCTGTCATATGATGGCAGATTTATCTTAAAAAGGGAGGAAAATAAAAATGTCAAATATAAAGATAATAACTGATAGTACTAGTTACATAACTAAGGAATATGCCGAGAGAGAAAAGGTAACAATAGTACCATTAAACTATGTATTCGGGGAAGAAATAGGGAAGGAACCATTTCCGGGAGAATTTAATGAATTCTACCATAAATTAAGTAATACAAAGCTATTTCCTTCTACATCACAGCCTGCAGCAGGAGATTTTTTAGATGTATTTAACAAGGCCTTTGAGGAAGGATATGATGAAGTAATAGCTATTCTTTTATCTTCTAAACTAAGTGGAACTTTCAACAGTGCTATGCTTGCAAAAAATATGTTAGAGGATAAAAGGGTTACTATTATTGATTCTCTAAGCGCAGCTTCTAATCTAAGATTTTTAATTGAAGACGCAGTAGATATGGCTAAGGAAGGAAAATCTTCTGAAGAAATTGAAGCTCATATAAATGCTAAGAAGCTTAATATGCATATATATTTAACTACTGATACACTAGAGTATCTAAGCAGAGGTGGTAGACTTTCTGCAGTGCAAGCAACTGTAGGAAATCTATTAAATATAAAACCTATAATTGAGCTAAAAGATGGCGAGCTTAAATTATTAGAAAAACTTAGAGGAAAAAATAAGGCATTATCTGCCATAGTAGATAAGGTGCCAGCTAATGTTCAAAAAATAGGCATATGTCATGCACTAGATATTGAAGATGCAGAAAAGTTAAAAGGTATATTAATTGAGAAATTTCCCAATACTATTATAAGTGTTGATGAATTAGGACCTGTAATTGGTGCTCATCTGGGAACTGGTGGAATTGGTATCTGTCTTTACTAAAATTGTATAATTATGCAATTTTAATTATAAATAGATATTCAAATTAAAGGAAATATGATATAATTGTGACGAACTAAAGTTATTAATTATAGCGGGGGTGCATTTGATGAGAAAAATATTAGTAACAGGAGCATTAGGACAAATAGGTTCAGAGCTTACTACAGAACTAAGAAGAGTTTATGGAGACAACAATGTAATTGCAAGTGGTAGAAGAGTAAAAGAAGGTCACGAAAAGTTAATAGAATCAGGACCATTTGAAATAGTAGATATCACTAAAGGTAAGGAAGTATCTGAGATAGTTAGAAAACATAATGTAAATACAATAATAAATCTAGCAGCAATTCTTTCAGCTGTTGGTGAAAAATATCCAGAACAATGTTGGGATATCAATATGAATGGATTATACAATATTCTTGAAGTAGCTAGAGAAGAAAATTGTATGGTATATACACCATCTTCTATTGCAGCATTTGGACCAACTACACCACCAGATAATACGCCACAAGATACTATTCAAAGACCAACAACTATGTATGGTGTTACAAAGGTAGCTGGAGAGTTATTATGTGACTATTACTTCAAGAGATTTGGTGTAGATACTAGGGGAGTTCGTTTCCCAGGGCTTATTTCTTATGAAACATTGCCTGGAGGAGGAACTACAGACTATGCAGTTCATATTTACTATGATGCATTAAAGAATAAGAAATACACTAGCTTCATAGGTAAGGGAACATTTATGGATATGATGTATATGCCAGATGCTTTAGATGCTATAATAAATCTAATGGAAGCAGATTCATCTAAGTTAATCCATAGAAATGCATTCAACGTTAGTGCAATGAGTTTCGATCCAGAAATGTTAGCTGCATCTATTAAGAAGGTTATACCTGAGTTTGAATTAGATTATGATGTTGACCCAGTAAGACAGGGAATTGCTGATACTTGGCCAAATTCATTAGATGATTCAGCTGCTAGAGAAGAGTGGGGCTGGAATCCAAAATATGATCTAGATGCAATGACTAAAGATATGCTTGAGAAATTAACAATTAAATTAGGATTATAGAATATTTTAATAGGGTTATAGGCTGGTTTTAAGCCTATAACCCTATATTATTTAATCTTCTAAAAATACAGTAATGAATTGTATAGTAATAGGAACTCCTTTTATAGGTAAGTATTCTATTTTTAATACTAATATATTTACTTCAACCAGATAATTAACGGCTGGCTGAATTACTCCATTAATAAAAAGACTTTGGTAGGATGTTTGGTTAGGATTTAGAATTCCTTTATCACCATACATAGTTAATTCATCGGAATTTGTGTAAAAGTTTTTTTCGCTTGCAATAGTATTATAGTGATAAACTTCTGCCCTCAAAAGTTCATTAAATGAATTCTTTATTATTAAATATTCAAGAATAATTGGTACATCCTTTTGAGGAACATCTACTGTTTTCAAAGTTAGAAGGCCGGTTTCTACTGTATAGTTAACTTGAGGCTGTAATACTCCATTGATAAATAGGTTTAAATATGATACTGAATTTGGATCAGGAATTCCTTTATCCCCATAAGTTTTTATTTCATCATCATTTGTGAACTCTAGTTTCACTCCATTTGAAATAGTATTGTATTGATAGTTTTCAACTTTAATAATTTGATCATTTTGGCTATTAAATGAACCTGTGATTTCTGCAACTAGTATAACTATATTGCCAGAATTTAAGTCTCCTATATCCCAGAAAATTTGGTTGTTTTCTTGAAATATAGCACCTTGACTTAAGCTAATAATATTAAAATTAATTAAATTATCTAAAAATAAGTCATCAGTAACTATAAGATTACTAACAGGGCCGTGTCCGTTATTGGATATTCGTATTTCTATTGTCCATGTATTAGGGACGATAGCTTTCACCTCTAAAGGGCCTGATGTAATATACTTTTCAATAGCTAAATTACCAAATATAGGAGGGCATAGGTTACAACTATTAGCTTTAATTGATTTTTCTTGGGAAAGCTGTTCTTCTAGTGGAAATAAATTAGGAAATTTTCTAAGCTTAAAGATATTAATGGTTGAGGTATTATTAAAATTCTCACAATAAGAAGGCTCTGGATAAAAATCATAACTAGGTATAAATAGTTGAACTGTTCCTTTTACTTTAGCTACTATAAACACACCTACAGGAAAGCTTAATAGATCGTTCAAGTATATAGGTTGTGTTAAAAGTTTTGAGTTAGTTTCTACTATAACATCAAGGGAGAATTCATCTCTTGCATCTGGAATAAACATGACAATATCCTGAGGTATATCAGGCAAATAGCCATTAATTATACATCCATCCATAGTGGTTAGTTCAAAGGGTATTCTCAAGAGAAACTGAATCCTTCTAGAACTTAACCTATCTTTTATATCACTTATCATCAAAGTATTTTCTATAATGAAACCTGGCTTAAATATAATATTTCTGAAATTGCTATTACCTACTTCTACTGTAATATCCTTAAGACATACCTTTTGTTGACATTGAGAAAAAACTTTATCAGTAATGATGCAAGTTGTTTTTAAATCATGTATAAAATCTAAAACTTTGATTGATGGACCAGAAGATATATTAGATAATATACAAGAACTCAAATTTGAACTTAGTGCAGAGGCAATAGCTCTATTTATAGAGCGTAGACCAGTGGCACTAAAGAGACCATTTATTTTAAGCGTAGCAGTAAAGGTTTTACCAGGAGGAAGTTCTTCAATATTCCAAATAATAGAGCTATGAGATATGAGAATGTCTCCAGAAGATATAAATATTGTATGAATGTTATCAAACTCATCAAATAAAATATAGTCTGTTACAACTACCTTTTTTAAAACATCACTAGTTAAGTTAGTAACTTTTAGAGAGAAACACCAAGTTCTAAACTTACCAGTAAAAGTAACTAGAGGATCACCCAACACAAATTTTTGTAATAGTAAATTTTCTTTTACACTATTTCTAGAAGGAATGACTATAATTTCTATGTCATTTGCATAACCATCAAATAATACATCAGTATTTATAGTTCCATAGACTATTGCGGAATCTAAATTTCTAAATCCATCTATAGTAAAATAACCAATAATTTCTATCACTAGAATTGAAGTCTCTAATCCTTTTAATAAACCTATATCCCAAATAATTTCGTTGCCTACTAAAGTAGCATTTCCTTGAGATGTACTAACAATTTTGACATTATTGATATGATCAATAAACAATGTATCTATCATGGTAATATTTGATACGTTTTTACTATTAAGATTACTTACCTTTATTTCTACTAGCCAACTATTAGTCTTTCCAATATTTACTTTTATAGGTCCAGAAGTAATAGTTTTAGTAATATTCAACCCTTTAACAACTTCTATTGATTTCCCAGAAACAATATCAGATGATGTATAACCAAATGAACTATTGCCATTTGCAGAACTCCTACTAATGTAACGAATGCCATCAGCTTTAAAAAGTCCTTCCACTTCAAAAGTTATTGTCGCAGATTCTCCTCTGTCTAAAGTGCCTACATTCCAAGTAATTGTTCCATCGCTTATGCTAATATTACCTTGGTATGGAGGGAAATCTACTATATTTAAAATAGAATCTAGAAGAATATTATCTGTTACGACAATATTCTCAATTGGCATATTGTCTACATTAGATACCTTCAGCATAAATTTCCAGTTAGAGATACATCCTGTAGCAATAGATATAGGACCAGATATAATGTTTTTTTCTAGTTTCAAATAGGGGTGTATAGAATTTTGCACCATAATATTTATATCTGTAACAGGACCTATAGATATATGGCCTGATGGCATATGACCTTTGGCTATAGCTGAATTAAGTTTAGTAGGTTTTTCTTCTATAAAGGTAACAAAATTAATAATTATAGTAACATCTTTCTGAGGGATGTCTTCAGTTTTTAAAAGTAATAATCCTTTTTTTATTTCATAATTTACCCTAGGTTGTAAAACACCATTAATGAATAATTGAAAATATGAAACATCATTTGGATCAAGAATACCCCTATTTCCATACTCTATCAACTCATCTTCATTTGTGTAGATTCTTTTCTTACAATCAGATATGGCGTTATATTGATATACATCAGCTTTTAATAGTTTTTTTTCATTAATTAAATAGAAATACTCATTGTACATAGATATCACTCCGAAAATAAATATAGGATTACTTTTAATTAGTTTATTTATGTAGAGATGTATATGTTCATAAAACAACAGTATACATTGGTATAAAGAGGATGTGCATGAGTAGCACATCCTCAAGTCAAACTGTTAAGTTGTTACAGTAGTTGTAGAAGTAGAAGATGGATCGAAATTATTTACTACTAAAATAATAGGCGCATCAACAGGAACTGTGGATGCTTGAGGTATTACAACTTGAGAACCATCTATACTAACTGTATATAGGTCAGATTGCTGTAGCACTCCATTTACAAATAGCAAGTAATATCCATTATTTGTTGTTACAGTAGTAAGGTTCCCTGTAACTGGGTCACCAGCATCATCTACGAATAGGGTAGATGGAATGGTAATAGTGCCAGCAGTTCTTTCATCTTCACTTAATTTATAAAAATAATTCTGGACTTCTGGATTAGTATCTGTTGTTGTGGTGGTAACTGCATCTACAACAAGTTTAAATAATTCTGTTGCCATGGTATTTTATCCCTCCTTTATTTTGGTTTATACTGTAGTGTATGAGACAGGCCGTTAATTTGCTACTACTTTAATGCTACTAAAAATATTATTACAGATATATTTTTATAATCTCCAGTAGTTGTAACCTAAAGATTCTGCTTGTTTTTTATCGAATATCCCTTTAATATCAACAAGCAGTGGAGGGGAACTCTTAGAATACATGTTTTTAATCTCATCTAAAGAATACTTAGAAAACTGGTCATGAGCTACTGCGAATATTATTCCATCCACGTCACTAATCTCTGTTTCATCATAAATATTTATCCCATACTCATCTAACACTTCTTCGGCATTGACAATAGGATCTATTACTTTTACATTAATTCCATGACTTTTTAAATAGAGAATAATATCCATAACTTTTGTATTTCTAGTATCTGGACAATTCTCTTTAAATGAAAATCCAAAGATTACTATATTTGAACCTTTTACTAAGCTACCTAAACTTGAAAGCCTTTTAATAACATTTTCAGATATATACTTCGGTATATAGTTGTTTACTTTACGACCAGTAAGGATTAACTCAGGATTAAATCCAAATTCCTCAGCTACATAGGTTAAATAATAAGAGTCAACGCCTATACAATGTCCACCTACCAATCCAGGCTTGAATTTTAAAGAGTTCCACTTTGTAGCAGTTGCCTCAAGAACAGATTTTGTATCTATATTAAGTTTGTCTAATATAATGCTTAATTCATTTATTAGTGCAATATTAATATCTCTCTGCACGTTTTCTATTAGTTTTGCTGCTTCGGCAACCTTGATGTTTTCTGCCCTATGGACTCCTTTTTTTATAATTAATTCGTATACTTTTGATATAGTATCTAGAGTTTCTTTGTCCATACCTGAAACGATTTTAATTATAGATTCCAATTTATTAACAGGATCTCCTGGATTTATTCTCTCAGGTGAATATCCTACTTTAAAATCAGTACCACATTTTAGACCAGAATAACTTTCTAATATAGGGATGCAAATCTCTTCAGTAGTTCCTGGAAAAACTGTCGATTCATAAACAATAATTGAATCTTTTTTTAAGTTTTGTCCAAGAACTTTGCTAGCTTCTACCACATATTCCAAATTAGGTATATTATTTTTATATACTGGAGTTGGAACTGCAATAATATGAAATTTAGCATCTTGCAATTTGCTTTTATCCGAAGTGAATAGAATGGAAGTATCTTTTAGAGCATCCGTTCCCACTTGATTTGTTAAATCTATACCACTTTTATATTGATTAATTTTATTATTATCTATATCAAAACCTATTACACTAGTTAATTTTGCAAAGCTTACGGCCAATGAAATTCCAACATATCCTAATCCAATAATTGATATGCTTTCTTGTTTATTAACTATTTGTTCATATGATATCATTATTAACCACCTCTATTGAACATATTATATTGCTTTTACACAATATAATATGTTCAATAGAAAGTAGTTGTGATATTGTAGTTCGTTTTATCTTACTTTTTCAACATAGGGTGTAAAATCTTCAATATTTTCTGCTATTATTCTTACAAGATTATAACTAAGGTACTCATCATCACTAATTTTCCAGGTGTGGTGATGCTCTAAGTCATCATACCTATTTACTAAATAATTATATCTATCTGTAGAATAAATTTTTATTCCAAGTTTTTTTAACTGGGTTTGAATAATTGCAAAAGTTCCAGCCTTTTTAATATAAGGAATATTTATTTTTTCAAATACCTTTCGCTTGAAAACAAGACTTGAGTCTGCAACACGGTTAATGAACATGTTTTCTTTTTGCTCCCCATATCTTGCCAGCGTTTTACTTTTGTTAAAATAAATATAATAAGATGCTTTACCAACTACATCACAATCATTTTGATTAAAAATTTCCATAGCTTGCTTGAGATAATCAGTTCCATAGTAGTCATCGTCGTCAAATTTTGCGATATAATCGAAGGTTGTATGGTCTAATGCGAATTTAAAGCAGTGGCCTAGAGATAGACTTTCATCCAATTGAAATACTTTGATATTTTTATATTCCTTTGCTTTTTCAATATATTCATCTAAGTTTATAGAATTATTATTTAAAATAATTATTAATTCTTTATGGCTATAACTTTGCCTTAAGAAACCATTGAAGATCTCATTCATTTTATTGAGACGATTCGAACATATTATAACAGAAACTCCAAGGTCTTCTTTATGATTTTTCTTTCGAAATAATAATTGCATCTTTTGTTTAAGATACGAATGGAGATGATTTTTATATGGGTTAATGTCTATTCCCCCCTTATCTTTTTTTTTATAGTTTTGTTTAAATTTTATTAAATCAGAAATAAATTTTTGCTGGTATTTTTTATAAAAAGGGGATTGGCTTATTTCTATAACATTCCAATTTTGCATATTAATCTCATCTGTTTTATTCATAGTATCAAGATACTTGGTAATTTCGTTTTTGATATAGCTATAATATTTATCTGCTATTAGAGCTTTTGAAGGTTCGTACCATCTTTCCATCCAATCGGTGTAAAGTACATTCCCACGGGTACGTTTTTTGAGAGATTTCATTATTGTATGATTCCCATAATAACGAGCGGTAATGTAAGCGATTACATTTTCACAAGGAATAGGAAGAAGCTTAAGTGTTGTCCTGATCTCAGCAGATAAAAAAAAACTATCTAATATAGAATCAGGAATGTTTTGTTTTAGCAATGTAATTTCTAATAGCTTTTTTCTAAAACATTTATCACATTCTAGACAAGGACTAGAATTATTACCTTTAGTACACCAATGATTAAATGAACGATAAGGTGAATTTAAAACAATTTTCATTGTACCGACTTCACTAATTCCAGCAGTTACTAGATTAAGAGCAATATCGGCAGATTTGAATATATTGTGCCATTTTACAGAATAATCTCGGTCTATGGTCATTTTGTGATATGGTATAAATTGATGCTCCATAATAGCTCCTGTGGCAATACTGTCTATTCCTATATAGTCCGAGAGAAGTAATGCAGGTATTGTTGTTGATAGCTCTACAGGAAATCCTTTGGGCACTCTAACATATTCTAAATCTGTTTTTATCATATACCCTTGCCGGCCTTGTTTTTCTAATTCTTCATATGCATTATAGATAGACTGTTTGTTATATAGTTTTAAGTTTTTTTCAGGTTTCTCAGGAAGAATACGGTCCAGGAAAAAACAAACTGTATTGTTTGGTAATAAAGTTAATGCAGCAGTAGAATCAACACCCCCACTATATGCTAAACCAGGAACAGCATTATGGGGGGCAGCTCTAGGTTTCAAATCTTTATCTATAGGATAAATTGATTTATTTGTTTCTTTTTTAAATGAATCATGAAAGGATTGACTTACACCAATTGGAACTTCAATTTCCTTGTCTACAAAGGGATACGCAATTAATATGATAACTAATGCAAGTACATCAGGGTGTATTTTTTCCATATTCCAATCCTTAGACATATGAATACTACATTCCTGTCTTCCCATCTTTACTTTTCCAGAAAAATCTACTCCTTCATT
>JAEWGC010000046.1 GCA_023388495.1 Bacillota bacterium
GATAGAGCTATCTCTCTTAAGGAAAATGATGCAGAAAATAGTAAGTGATATGAAAGAAGCATGGAGTAATGTAGTTGAATTAAAGCCCGTTCTAGAAAAGATAGAAACTAATCCTCAATTTGCACAAATAGTTCCGCCAAATGAAACTATTGCATTAATAACAATGAGTATAGAGGTAGGAAGTACAGAAGGTATGATGAATGTTTGTATTCCATATATTCTATTAGAACCTGTATTAGATAAATTAAATACAAGGTTTTGGTTCACAACTTCTGTAAAGCAATATTCTAAAGAGGAACAAAGAGTTATTAGAGATAGAATATTAGAAACTAGAATTCCTATAGTGGCGGAATTAGGATCTACTAAAATTGCAGTAAGAGATATATTAAATCTGCATCCTGGTGATGTTATTAAGCTAGAAAATAATGAAAAAAATATTATTCCAATTAGAGTAGGGAGCAATGTAAAGTTTAAAGGTGAAATAGGTGTAATTAATAAGAAGATGGCTATTAAAATAGTTGAAGTTCTAAAGGAAGGTGAAATGATAAATGGCAAGTGATATGTTATCTCAAGAAGAAATAGATGCCCTATTAAGAGGCGGACAGGATAATGAAAATACAGTTGAATTCCATGAAGATGATTATGAAGAGTTATTATCAGATATTGAAATAGATGCTTTAGGTGAGATAGGGAACATAAGCATGGGAACGGCAGCAACAACCTTATCTACATTGTTGAATAGAAAGGTAACGATTACAACACCTACTGTTACAATAACAACCACTGAAGAATTAGCAAAAGATTATAGATTGCCTTTTGTGGCCATAGATGTAAGTTACAAAGCTGGCTTAGAAGGTTCAAATATTTTGATACTTAATACAGATGATGCAAAAATAATCACAGATCTCATGATGGGTAAAGATAGCTTCGACGTAGGAAGAGAATTGACAGATTTGGATTTAAGCGCAGTTAGTGAGGCTATGAATCAAATGATGGGTTCTGCATCAACTTCTTTATCTGAAATGTTTATGAGAAAAATAGATATAGAGCCTCCAAAATCTATGGAAATAACCTTCTCTGAAGGTAGAGAAAAAATTGATTTATTAAACTCATCTTCACATATTATTAAAATTTCATTTAGAATAGTCATAGGTGATTTAATTGATAGCAATATTATGCAATTAATTCCTTTAGAATTTGGAAAGTCTATGGTTGAAAATTTAATGAATCCATCTTATATATCTAATGAAGTATTAGTAGAGGCGTCAGAACCTATTAAAGAAGTACAGAATGTTGAGATGTATATTGAGACACCAACAAAATCAATAAATCAAGAATCTAATCGCGATCTTCAAAGCCAATCAAGGGATATTGCTAGAACCGAAAATATCAATTATAATAATGGTAGTAGGATAAATGAAGAAAAGGTTATGGTTAAAAAGCCCGAATTTCAAAGTTTTGATAGTTCTATTAGTTCACCTCACCAGGAATCTATTGATTTAGTAGGAGATATTCCTGTTGAAATAACTGTAGAATTAGGTAGAACACATAAGAAAATCAGTGAAATATTAGAGTTTGGGCAAGGAACAGTGGTGGAATTAGACAAGCTAGTAGGCGAGTCCTTAAACATTTATGCCAATGGTAAGTATATTGCTAAAGGAGAGGTTGTTGTTATTGATGATAATTTTGGAGTCCGAGTAACAGAAATTGAATCTTCAGGTAGAAAAATTATTTAATAGTCAAAATAGGAGGTTTTGTTAATGGCAAATGGAATTTTAGTAGTAGATGATGCATCCTTCATGAGAATGATGATAAAAGATGTTTTATCCAAAAATGGTTTTACAATATTAGGTGAAGCTGAAAATGGATTAAAAGCAGTAGAAAAATATAAGGAATTACAACCAGAACTTGTTATTATGGATATTACTATGCCTGAAATGGATGGAATTCAAGCGGTAAAAGAAATAAAAAAAATAAATAGTGCTGCAAAAATTATAATGTGTTCTGCAATGGGACAACAAGCCATGGTAATAGAGGCAATTCAAGCAGGAGCAAAAGATTTTATTGTAAAGCCTTTTAATGCAGATAGAGTTATAGAAGCTGTAAAAAAGGTATTAAGTTAAAAAATGAATAAAAGAATCAATTTGTTATTTGTTTTTGTGTTTTTAATACTGAATGGATTACCAGTTTATGCTGCAGGATATGAGGAAATTAGTCCAATCAAGATAGTTTTTCAATTAATCTTTTATATTGTAATATTTATATTGGTGATATTTTTTACCTTATACGGGACAAGACTTATTGCGAAAAATTTCAAGGGAATAGCATCTAGTAAATACATATCATTATTAGATGTAATGAATATTCCAGGTGGTACTAAAATTGTTATAACTAAAATAAATAGTAAAATTTATATTCTAGCAACAACTAATAACAATACAAATGTTGTTGATATAATAGATGAAGAAAATTTTCCTACTTATGATGAGAATTTTGATACTTACTTAAGTAAGTATGTAAATAAAAATCACTATGATCATAAGATAAATAAGAAGCTAGAAAACTTATTTAATAGGATCAATATTAAGAAGGATAAGGAAGGCAGAAATGATGAGAAAAAGTATTAAGATAATTATTTTAGCTGTTGTTTTAGTAATAATATTTTCAAATTTTGCTTTTGCTGAACCATCTATATCCTTATTTGGAAAATCTGTTACTTTAGAAGATAATAATGATCCAGAAAACTATGTGTTTTCACTTCAATTACTTTTTCTTTTAACAATTCTTACTTTAGC
Organism: Bacillota bacterium; assembly: GCA_023388495.1. Classification (GTDB taxonomy): domain Bacteria; phylum Bacillota; class Clostridia; order Tissierellales; family Tissierellaceae; genus Tissierella. The sequence goes on from JAEWGC010000046.1 coordinate 2,796, forward strand.
ACCATCTATATTGATAATGATGACTGGTTTTACTCGAATACTAATTGTTTTATCATTTATTAGGAATGCTTTAGGTCTTCAACAAACTCCTCCTAATCATGTAATTATTGGGTTGTCATTGTTTCTAACATTCTTTATTATGGCACCAATTGCCACTGAGATAAATAATGAATCTCTTCAACCATTTATTAGAGAAGAAATAACTCAAGAAGTTGCTATGGAAAGAGCCATGGAGCCAATACGCAATTTTATGTTTAAACAAACAAGAGATAAGGATTTAGGACTATTTTTAAACATGAATGGTACAAGTACTGTAAGTAATTTAGATGATATACCAACACATGTAATAATTCCTGCTTTTATAATCAGTGAATTAAAAACTGCATTTCAAATTGGATTTATCATATATATTCCTTTTTTGGTAATAGATATGGTGGTTGCCAGTACTTTAATGGCAATGGGAATGATGATGCTGCCACCAGTAATAATATCTTTACCTTTTAAAATATTATTGTTTATACTTGTTGATGGCTGGAATTTGATTGTAAAATCATTAGTTCTTGGATTTAAATAGAGGTGATATGATGAATAACGTTGACATGTTAAAACTTGCCCAAGATGCTATACGAACTGTACTTTTTATTTCTGCTCCTATGTTAATAATTAGTTTGGTTGTAGGATTAATAGTTAGTGTAATTCAAGCTGTTACACAGATACAAGAGGCTACTCTTGCCTTTGTACCTAAAATCGTTGCAGTGTTTTTATCAATACTTTTATTTGGTCCTTGGATAATAAAGCTAATAACTCAATTTACATCGGAGTTGCTTACAAATATTAATCTGTACATTTATTAAAGGTGACTATTATGGATGTAATTATGGAATTGATTTTTAATAAATACCAATTGTTTTTGCTAGTTATGATAAGAACATCAGGGATTTTTATTTTTTCACCATTTTTTAGCTCTCAGAATATACCGAATACAATGAAGATAGGATTATCTTTTTCAGTGTCTTTACTTATAACATCTGTTCTATCTATTTCTCCTGATTTGAGTAATGAAATATTTTTATTACTTATAATAAAGGAACTAATGGTAGGAATAATTATTGGATTTATATCCTATGCCTTTTTTTCAGCTTTTTATGTAATGGGACAGATTGTTGATATGAAAATTGGATTTGGGATGGCTAATGTAATAGATCCTCAAAATAAAATACAAGTTCCATTGATGGGAAATTTTTATTACATTCTATCATTTCTTCTACTAATGAGTATGAATGGGCATCATTCCATTATATCAGCCTTGATTGATAGCTATAACTTTATACCTATTGGTAGCTTTAAATATACAGGAGATACAATGAATCTCCTTGTATACTCTTTATCTAAATCATTTGAAATAGGATTTAAATTAAGTACACCAATAGTTGCAATAATATTTCTTACGGATGTGGTCTTAGGAATTATATCAAAGACTATTCCACAGATGAATGTTTTTGTTGTTGGTATGCCTCTAAAAGTATTAATTGGATTATTAATTATTTTGATTAGTATGCCTATTTTCTTTACTGCTATAGGCGGTATTTTTGATTTAATAATAAATGATATATATAGATTTATTAAAATCTGATAAGGTTGATGTTATAATGCTTAAAATTAATTTGCAATTGTTCTCTGAAAAAACTGAAAAACCTACATCTAAAAAACGAAGAGATGCTCGAGAAGAAGGACAAATACTTCAAAGTAAAGAAGTTAATACAGTTGTAATTCTATTCAGTTGTTTTTTAGGATTAAAGATATTTGGTAGGTTTATGAATGAAGAATTGAAAAAAATTATGGTTGATTTTTTTACTGAAATAAATAATGTGGAAGTTTTTTTTAACTCCAGTAATTTAATGGTTAATTTTCTAAATATATCAACTGTTTTTATTACAATAATTTCACCTGTTTTAATAGTTGCATTTATATCTTCCTTAGTTATAAACTACTTTCAAGTAGGGTTTTTATTTACTACAAAGACCTTAAAATTAAAATTTAACAGATTAAATCCAGTAGAAGGATTTAAAAAAATTTTTTCAAAGCGAGCTTTGATTGAACTTGTAAAATCTATTCTAAAAGTTTCTATGGTTGGATATATAGCTGTTAAATATGCAAATAGTCAAGTGAATAGAGTTATTAGCTATTCTAGTATGGAACCTTTTGAATCATATATTAATTTTTCAAATTTAATATATGGTTTTATTATAAGAATTTTAGGTGTTTTATTATTTTTAGCAGTACTTGATTATTTTTTACAATGGAGAGAGCATGAAAAAAATCTTATGATGAGTAAAGAGGAAATAAAGGAAGAATACAAACAAACGGAGGGTGATCCTTTTATTAAAGGCAAAATTAAGGAAAGACAGAGAAAGGTAGCAATGAGTAGGATGATGCAAGAGATACCAAAGGCAGATGTTATAATCACTAACCCTACTCACTATGCAGTTGCTATAAAATATGATAAGGATAAGTTTGATGCTCCTTATATTGTAGGAAAAGGAGTAGATTTAATAGCAGAAAATATAAAAAAAGTAGCAAAGGATAACAATGTACCAATAATAGAAAACAAACCATTAGCACGTGCAATATATGATTCTATTGAAATTGGTGATGCAATTACTGAGGATTTATATGAAGCTGTTGCTGAAGTACTGGCTTATGTTTATAGTCTTAAAGATGAATTCTAGGAGGATAGAAGATGAAATTAGGAGATATATTAATAGCTTTAGCTATAATTGGAATAATACTTATAATAATAATACCTATAAATACAGGGCTTTTAGATTTCTTACTAAGTTTAAATATTTCTCTATCCTTATTAATTCTATTGTTATCTATGTACGCAGAGGATGCGCTACAGATAACCATTTTTCCGTCTTTATTATTGCTTACTACTTTGTTTAGACTTGCTCTTAATATTTCGACCACAAGGGGAATTCTTTTAGAAGCAAATGCTGGTAAGGTAATAGAGGCTTTTGGAAATTTTGTAATTGGTGGAGATTATATTGTTGGATTTATAATATTCTTTATTATTGTTATTATAAACTTTTTGGTAATTACCAAGGGAGCTGAACGTGTTTCAGAGGTAGCTGCCAGATTTACCTTAGACGCAATGCCAGGAAAACAAATGGCAATAGATGCTGATTTGAACTCTGGTTTAATTACTGAGGAAGATGCAAAGAAAAGAAGGAAGGATGTACAAAAGTATGCAGACTTTTATGGGGCAATGGATGGAGCCAGTAAATTCGTAAAAGGTGATGCAATTGCTGGAATTATTATTACTATTATAAATATTGCTGCTGGCTTTCTTATAGGGGTTATAGGTAAGGGAATGCCATTAGCACAGGCTCTCCAACGATATACACTACTAACCGTTGGAGATGGATTAGTTGGTCAAATTCCAGCGTTACTTATTTCGACTGCTACTGGATTAGTAGTTACTAGAGCAGCTTCTGAATCCAATCTTGGACAAGACCTAATAAAACAATTATTCTCAAATAATCCAATTATATTATATATTATTGGTGGAGTTATGATTGCTTTAGGTATATTTACACCTTTACCAAACTTTGCAAATATTTTATTAGGAATTATATTTATTATTGCAGGATTAAGGACAAAGAGCATTGTTAAAGAAGAAAATATTGAATCTATTGAGGATACATCAGAGGCAGAGGAGTTAAGGAAACCAGAAAATGTATTAGGACTATTAAAAGTTGATGATATTGAACTGGAATTTGGTTATGGACTTATACCATTAGCAGATGTTGACCAAGGTGGAGACTTATTAGATAGAATTGTAATGATTAGAAGACAAATAGCTATGGAATTAGGATTAGTAGTTCCAATAGTTAGATTAAGGGATAATATCCAATTGAATCCCAATGAATATTTAATTAAGATAAAAGGTGTTAAGATTTCAAAAGGAGAGGTATATTTCGACCATTATCTAGCAATGGATTCAGGGATGGGTGAAGGTAATATTGAAGGAATAGATACTATAGAGCCTGCATTTGGTTTACCAGCTAAATGGATTACAGAGAAGGAGCGAGAAAAAGCAGAGATATTTGGATATACTGTAGTTGATCCACCTTCTGTAATAGCTACTCATTTAACAGAGGTTATAAAAGAGAGGGCATATGAACTTATTGGTAGACAAGATGTGAAAACCTTAATAGAGAATGTAAGAGAGGAATATCCAGCTGTAGTTGAAGAAGTGGTACCTAAGGTCTTATCCCTTGGTGAAGTTCAAAAAGTCTTATCAAATTTACTTAGAGAACAAATCAGTATTAGGGATATGGTCACTATATTAGAAACCTTGGCAGATTATGGTGGAATTACTAGTGATACTGATTTGCTTACAGAATATGTTAGACAAAGAATGGCCGGATATATTACAAATAAATATGTAGAAAATAATAACCTAAATGTAGTAACATTAGATAATCAAGTGGAAGAGCTTATTATGAATTCCATTAATAAAACGGAAACTGGTTCCTATTTATCAATTGAACCTAACAAGGCACAGACAATTTTAAATAATACCTTCAAGACTATACAAAAGCTTACGTCTATGGGAGAACAACCTATAGTTCTTACGGCACCAATTGTCAGGTTATATTTTAAAAAATTAACTGAGCAAATGACTAGAGATGTGGTTGTAATATCTTATAATGAGCTTGAACCATCAGTAGAAGTTCAATCAGTTGGGGTGGTAGTGATATAATGAAGATAAAAAAATATATTGGTCAAACAACTCATGAAGCTATGCTAAAATTAAAAATGGAATTAGGGCCAGATGCAGTTGTGCTAAATACTAAAACTATCAGACATAAAGGCTTATTTGGATACTTTAAGAAACCTTTGATTGAAATTACGGCAGCTTATGAGGACAAAGACTTACTAAAGAAAAAAGTTGTTGATGCTTATGAAGATAAATTAAACAGTATCAATGAAGAGTTAGCTGAATTAAAGAATTTTATAATTAATGTTTCAATAAATAAAGAGGAGGAAAATATTTTTTCTCCAGCTTTGACAGAATTTCATAATATAATGTTAAAGAATGGAGTTGCTCCTGAAGTTTCAATTAATATATTAAAAAAACTTGACAGTGAAATTGATTTAGAAAATAAAGATATGAACACCATTAATAATATAGTAAAGTTTAATTTAGCTGAAATTCTGGGAACTCCTAAACCTATTATTATTCCTGATGACCAAAAAATTATTTTTTTTGTTGGGCCAACAGGTGTAGGAAAAACTACAACTTTAGCTAAAATTGCAGCAGACTTTGTTGTAAAAAGCAAATATGATATTGGGTTAATTACTTCGGATACATATAGAATTGCTGCGGTAGAGCAATTAAAAGTCTATAGTGATATTCTCCAATTACCTTTAGAAATAGCATATAATAGAGATGATATGATTAAGGCAATTGATAATTTTAAGGATAAGGATATTATCTTAGTAGATACTGCTGGAAGAAATCATAATGATTTAAAGCAAATTGAAGAATTAAAAGATATAGTAAATGTAACTAAGGCAAAGGACACATTCTTGTTAATTAGTGCCACTACAGACTTTAATAAGCTAAAATCATTAATGGAAAAATATAAGTTTTTAGATGATTGTAAACTAATTATTACTAAAATAGATGAGGCGGAGGACTATGGAAATATTTTAAACATTAAATATATTACAAATAGAGAACTTTCGTACTTTACAACAGGCCAGAATGTTCCAGATGACATTCAGCTTATTGATATTGAATATATTGTTAAAAAACTCATTGAGGAGAAGAACAATGATTGATCAAGCAGAAAACTTAAGAAAAATTATGAAATCAAAAAATATAGACAATCAAATTGAACAAATATCTCCAAATAAGGCAAAAGTTATTGCAATATCAAGTGGTAAAGGCGGAGTGGGAAAGACGAATTTTGCACTTAATTTTTCTATATCCCTTAGAAGATTAGGCTATGAGGTTGTCGTAATAGATGCTGATATAGGATTAAGTAATATTGAAATTTTAGCTGGTATCAATGCAAATAGTACTATATCAGATATAATATTCTCAGATAAAGATATATTTGAAATAATGATTAATGGTCCAGAAGGAATAAAAATTATTTCTGGTGGTTCTGGCCTAAAAGAATTAACTTTATTAAAGGACGATAATCTGCCAAAGTTAATTCAAGAAATAGAAAGATTACAATCTGTTACAGACTATATTGTAATAGATACAGGGGCCGGAATTTCAAATTCTGTAACTGATTTTATTATGATATCTGATGAGGTGATTATTATCTGTACTCCAGATCCAACATCACTTATGGATTCCTATACACTAATCAAATCTATCATATATACTGGCTTTACTGGTAAAATAAATATTGTTTGTAATTTAGTTAAGGATAGAAATGAAGGTAAGGAAATATTTGAAAAAATATGTAATGCATCAAAAAATTTTCTGAGAGTTCAGATTAATTATTTGGGGTATATAGAAAGAAATGATATGGTTAATTTTGCTGTAAGAAATCAGATACCATTTATAATTTCCCATCCTAACAGTGTTCTTTCTAAGAGAATAAATATAATGGCTATGGGTTATTTAGGTGATAGATCTCTAGAAGTTGAAAACAATAAGACAAGCTTTGCTAAAAGGATATTTGATGTTTTTTTCAAGAGAGGTGATTAGATGGGGTCAATGTTTGAATTTTTAGAGGTAGGTACAAAAATAGATATAATAAAATTAAACGATGCTGATTTAACTTTATATCCATCACAGGTCTTAGATATAATTAAACCTAAAGAGTTAATAATAAGTGGGCCCATTAAGAAGAGTGAGTTAGTTATTTTACATAAGGATGAAGAGATAAAAATATCATATAATGTAGAAAATAAAGGGAATTATTACTTTATCGCTAAAATTTTATCTAGAGATTATTCATCTGTTTATACCTTGAAAATTATAAGAGTGTCAGAAGTTAATAAAATTCAATTAAGAAATTATTATAGACTTCCTATTTCCTTGGACGTAAATAAGGAATATTTACTTTCTCAAGATGATAAAGTTAACAACCTAATTGAAACATGTGAATGTAAAGACATTTCAGGTGGAGGAATGAAGCTTTATTGTAATTATGAGCACAAAATAGGAGATAAGATAACTTGTTTATTTAGAATAGGAGATTCTCCCATAGAAGCTAAGGGGTTAATAACAAGAATAGAAGAAACAAATAGCTTAAATTATAAATATGGTCTTGGGGTTTCATTCTTAGAGATAAAGGAAGAAAAAAGAGATATAATAATTAAATATATTTTCGAACAGCAAAGAATCTTAAGATTAAAGGGAATGATATAGATGATAAAAGTTTTAATAGTAGATGATTCTGCTCTAATTAGAAAAATATTAACTGATATACTTATATCAGATAGTGAAATATCTGTTGTAGGTACTGCTAGAAACGGGCAAGAAGCTTTAGATAAAATGGAAGCGTTAAAACCAGATATAGTAACCCTAGATATTGAGATGCCCCTAATGGATGGATTGACAACTTTAAAGCATATTGTATCAAAATATAAATTACCTGTTATCATGATTAGTTCTTTAACATCAGAAGGTGCAGAGCTTACTTTGAAAGCCTTAGACGAAGGCGCAGTTGACTTTTTACCTAAGCCTACTAACATTTTTAGTTTAAGTCAATTTGATATTAAACGAGAAATTATAGAAAAGATTAAGGCTGGAGCAAGGGCAAATTCATATGCTAAAGAAACTGTAGAAAAATCAAAAATAACCAAAGTTCTTCAAAACAAACTCAATATAAAATACGAAAGATTTGACAATATTGTAGCTATAGGAACTTCAACAGGTGGACCAAGAGCATTACAGGCATTAATTCCAGAATTACCTAGTGATATCAATGCCTCTATAGTTATAGTTCAACATATGCCACCTAAATTTACTAAATCTTTGGCAGATAGATTAAATTCTATTTCAAATATTAAAATTAAAGAGGCTGAAGATGGCGACATATTATCAAGAGGGTGGGGGTACATTGCACCAGGAGATTATCATATGACTGTAGTAAGAGAATCTAGTAATCTCGTAATAAGGTTAAACAAAGAACCACAAGTTATGGGCCTAAGACCAACTGTTGATAAATTGATGGAGTCAGTTGCAAAAATTGATGGATATCTCAAGACAGGCATTATACTAACTGGTATGGGTTCTGATGGTACAAATGGTGTAGTTAAAATGAAAGAGTCGGGTAGTCTTACTATAGCACAGGATGAAGCAACTTCAATAGTGTATGGAATGCCTAAGTCGGCTATTGCTACAAATTGTATAGATATAATATTGCCTCTAAATAAAATTGCAAACGAAATAATAAAAAAGGTGGGGGTCTAGCTATGGATTTAGATATTAGCCAATATATAAATATATTTGTGGAGGAAGCAAAGGAACATCTGCAAAATATGAATGATGTTTTGTTAGAACTAGAAAAAAATCCTTCTCATTTAGGACATATAAATGAAATTTTTAGAGTGGCCCATACAATAAAAGGAATGTCCGGTACTATGGGATTTCATAATATGGCTAATTTAACACATGAAATGGAAAATGTTTTGCAAGCAGCGAGAAATAAAGACGTAGAGTTATCGGAAAGTATAATTGATATATTATTTGAGTGTTTTGATGCCTTAGATTCTTCAGTAAATCATATTACTGACCATGGCATAGAGGATAGTAATACTAATCAAAATTTAATAAGTAAATTAACAAATGTTTTAAACGAAGAAAAAAATGAGAAGCAGATGAATAATTCAGCTGTTGATTTGAAGATTGAAAAATTTGTATTTGAAGCAATTAATAAGGCAAAAAAAGATGGATTAAATACTTATAAGATAGATTTTAGTTTAAGTGAATCATGTATGTTAAAATCTGCTAGAGCTTTTATTATATTTAATACCTTAGAGACTTTTGGAGAGGTTGTTTATTCTAATCCATCTGTTGAAGATATAGAAGATGAAAAATTTGATTTAAAATTCTCAGTTATCTTAGTAAGCGATAATGATAAGTCGGTTATATTAAATGAATTAAAACAGATATCGGAAGTCGATGAAATCAATTTATCAAATTTTGAAGATAAGGATCCTTATGAAATATCAGAGACTAATGAATTGGAGACATATAATCCTAATCCCATAGCAGATGAACATAAAGATAAGACTGAAGCTACAACTCATACCCACGCTGGGAAAGTTGGGAAAACTGTTAGAGTAGATATCGATAGATTGGACAACCTAATGAATCTAGTTAGTGAGCTAATAATAATTAAAACCAGAATGGATGATCTAAGTGAAAAGTCTACTGGTGAAAATATGACGGAAGCTATCGAATATTTAGAAAGAATAACTACCAATCTTCATGACGCAGTAATGAAAGTTAGAATGGTTCCAATTGAGAGAGTTTTCAATAGATTCCCAAGGTTAGTAAGGGATTTATCTAAAGAACTTGGAAAAGAAATAGAGCTAGAGATGAGTGGGGAAGAAACAGAAGTAGATAGGACTGTTATTGATGAAATTGGAGATCCTTTAATTCATATGATTAGGAACTCAATAGATCATGGAGTTGAACTACCTGCAGAAAGAATAAAGGTTGGAAAACCAGAGGTAGGTACAGTTATACTTAAATCATATCCAGATGGAAATAATGTAGTAATTGAAGTAGAAGATGATGGAAGAGGAATAGACCACAATTTAGTTAGGAAAAAAGCTGTTGAAAAAGGTTTATTAGATGAAAGAGAAGCTGAAAACTTATCGATAGAAGATAGTATCAATTTGCTTTTTAAACCTGGATTTAGTACATCTGATACTATATCTGACGTCTCAGGTAGGGGTGTTGGACTTGACGTTGTTAAAAGTAAAATTGAAGCAATAAATGGTAATATAGAAATTGAGAGTATAAAAGATAAAGGCACCAAGTTTATAATAAGAATTCCATTGACATTGGCTATTATTCAGGCATTACTAATAAAACTAAGTAATGAAATATACGCAATTCCTTTGAGTTCTATTACAGAGATAATTAACATTTCTAATGATCAGATTAGAGATGTACAGGGACAAGAAATTGTCTTATATAGAGGAATGACTTTACCGATTATAAGATTAAAAACTATATTAGATGTGAAAGACAATGTAGAAAATGAAAATTTAGTTGTAGTTGTGGTTAAAAAAGGAGAGAAGCAAGCTGGCCTAATAGTAGATAATTTAATAGGTCAACAGGAAATTGTCATAAAAAGTCTAGGGAAATATTTAAGTGGAATAAAATACCTATCTGGTGCTACGATCCTTGGTAATGGTAATATTTCATTAATTCTAGATATTAATTCATTAATATAAGGGGGGGAGTCAGATGTCTGATGTGATAGATAATAAATATGTAGTATTTAAGTTAGGTAAAGAATATTATGGAATTCCTATTAATAAAGTAATTTCAATAGAAAAGATGGAGGCCTCAACTAGAATACCAAATGGGCCTAAATATGTAAAAGGTGTTATCAATTTAAGAGGAGAAGTTATTACTCTAATTGATTTAAGGTTAAAGCTTAATATGGAACCAAAAGAAATAGATAATAATTCTCGTATTCTAGTTGTTTCAAACGATGATATTGTGGCAGGATTAATAGTTGATTCATCATCTGAAGTTATTGAAATATATAAGGAAAACATTGATAATCCACCTACATCTTCTGAAAATGAATATTTATCATATATACATGGGATTGGGAAAGTTAAAGATAAATTGATAATTTTACCAGACTTATGTAAAATCCTTGAATATTAGAGGTGTAATAACATGACAATAAATGTTGATAATTTGAATAGTTTTATGATAGACGTACTTAAAGAGTTAGGGAATATTGGGGCTGGAAATGCTGCTACAGCATTGGCTAGTATGATATCTAAGAAGGTTGATATGGATGTGCCTAATGTTCGTATTATGGAATTTAAGGATGTGGCCCAAATATTAGGAGGCGAAGAAAATCAAGTTATAGGAATTTATTTTGAGTTAACAGAAGATATAGTTGGTAATATGATGTTTGCTTTAGATATTAATTCCGCTATAAATCTAGTGAGTATATTATATGATCGAGATAAGGGAGTTAAAGAACTTGATGAGATGGATATATCTGCAATATCAGAATTAGGCAATATTATTGCTTCATCATATGCCAATTCATTATCTTCTCTTACGGGACTTAAAATGTTTATCTCTGTTCCATCAATTTCAATTGATATGGCAGGTGCCATACTTAGCGTACCTGCCATCCAATATGGCCATGTTTCAGATCATGCTTTAATGATAGAAACAGTTTTTGAAGAAGAGCAAAATTTAGTTGTCGGAAACTTATTTTTCCTTCCAAATCTATCTTCTTTCGATAAAATACTAATGGCGTTAGGGGTAAGATAGGATGAATGCTATAACTATAAAAGTTGGGATGGCTGATCTAAACGTAACCAAATCCCCTAATTTCTTAACAACGTTGGGATTAGGTTCTTGTGTTGGGATTACTTTATATGATAAAGTTAATAAAGTTGCTGGGTTAGCTCATATTATGTTGCCATCTAGTAAAGAAATAAAAAATAACGAGAATAAAGCTAAGTTTGCAGATACTGGAATTGAAGAATTAATAGATAGTATGACAAAGATTGGTGGCAATAAAAGTAATTTTGTAGCTAAAATAGTTGGGGGTTCACAGATGTTTAGCTTTAACTCAAACAATGATATTTTAAAGATTGGCGAAAGAAATGTGATTGCTACCAAGACAAAGTTGAAAGAATTAAATATAAAAATTATTTCAGAAGATACCGGAGGAAATTTTGGTAGAACTATAATATTAAATTCTACTGATGGCTCATTGCAAGTCAGAACTATTGGCCATGGAGAAAAAACAATTTAATTTCCATGGAGGGAAATATAATGAATGTTGAAAACCTATGGATAAAATATATTGATACCAAGGATAAAGAATTAAAGAAAACTTTAATAGAAAATTATATAAGTCTAGTCAAAATTGTGGCGGGGCGAATGTATAATTTCTACGGAAGTAAAATTGAATATGATGATTTATTGGGATATGGTGTACTAGGTCTTATAGATAGTATCGATAAATTTGATATAACTAAAAATATTAAATTTGAGACATATGCTCAAATAAGAATAAAAGGTGCTATAATTGATAACATTCGAAAACTAGATTGGATACCAAGATCACTAAGAAAAAAGTCTAAGGATATTCAAAACGCAATATTTTTTCTTGAAAACAAGTTAGGAAGAAGCCCGACAAACGAGGAAATTGCTGCTTATTTAGAAATATCATTAAAAGAATTAGATTTACTGTTATCGGATATATCTACTTTTAATGTTTCTTCTTTAGAAGAAGTATTATTGACAAATGGGGATTATTCCTTTGAAACTCAACAAGACATGGGAACACCAGAGGAGATTTATAATAGAAAAGAAATAAAGAGAATTCTATCAGTTGGTATTGATAAATTAAATAAAAATGAAAGATTAGTGATTTCTTTATATTATTATGAGGAATTAACCTATAAAGAAATAGGTCATATTATGGAGTTATCAGAATCTAGAATTTCACAGATACACAGCAAGGCTATTTTAAAGATTAAAAATTTTTTAGAAAAAGAAGGTATAGTTAAAGAAGCCTAGGGGGTGGAGTATGTATAATATTAGTAATGATATAATACTTGAAACTAGCAATGATGGACTATATGGTTATATTACTCTATTAAAAGACGAAAATGAAATACAACTTGATAACAAAGACTTATTAAATAAAATAAAAGAATATATTAAATATGGACTAAAAGAAGATTTTCTTAGAAATATTTTGGATCATAAAATTGCTGGAGAAAAATATTGTATTGCCGAAGGGAAAAGGCCAGTACCTGGAAAAGATGGAAGTATAAGATATTATTTTGATATGGCAAAACCATTACTACCTAAATTGAATAATGATGGAACGGTGGACTATAGGGAACTAGATGCTATTAATACAGTAAATAAGGATGAAATTTTAGCAGAACTTATACCTCCTACTGATGGTGAGAATGGAATAAAGGTTAATGGTGATATAATACCATTTGCAAAAGGTAGAATCCCCAAATTCAAGTTTGGAAAAAATGTAAGACTATCTACTGATGGTGTATTTTTACAATCTGAAATTAATGGATTGGTTGAATTTAAAGATAATAAGGTAAGTGTTTCAGAGATATTAATCATGGAGAATATTGATAATAGTACAGGAAATATCAATTTTAATGGAAACGTAATTGTAAATAAGGATATTCTCAATGGATTTACATTGAAGGCTGAGGGGGCTGTAGAGGTAAAAGGTGCAGTAGAAGGTGGGTTGATTGAATCTAATGGAGATGTTCTAATTCGTCAAGGAATTCAAGGCTATAATAGATTAACAATTAATACTAAGGGGAATTTATCTGCTAAGTTTATTGAAAATTCTGTTGTTAGTTCTGGAGCAAATATAACAGCAGAAGCCATTATGCATAGCAATGTTTCATCTAAAGCTAATATCCTTGTTCTTGGGAAAAAGGGATTGATAGTTGGAGGGGTTTGTAGAGCTAAATATGAAATTATAGCTAGAGTAATTGGTTCTACAATGGCAACTACTACTGTATTAGAAGTAGGAATTGATCCAGATATTAAACAGAGGTATGATGAAATAAGTGATGTATTAAAAACCGATAAGGAGAATTTAGAAAGAATAAATCAATCATTGAAAGTATTAGAAGTATTAAAAAGATCTAATAAACTAGATAGTAGAAAAGAAGAGCTATACAATGATCTTAACAAAGCACAAATGTCTATTAGTTTAAAAATTAGTAAAATGGATAGGGAATTAAATGAAATTAAAAGTCAGATGAATGCTTTATCTAAGGGTAAGATAAAAGTCGCCGAAACTATTTATCCAGGGGTTAAAATTATTATAGGAAATAGTTTTATGTACATACGAGATGAAATGAAAAGATGTACATTTTATGAAGATAGTGGAGATATAAGGGTTGGACCATATTAAGAGGTGATACTGTGTCTATTAGACCTATTGATTATAACGTTATGCTTCCAAAAACTCAGGATATATCAAGTTCAAAACATATAGAAGGTATAAAAAATAGAAATATTGTAGAAAGTGGATTTATTCAGCAAGAAAAAATTATAAACAAAAATAAAAAGAAGGTTATGGATACAGAAAAGGGAACTAGATCTAAGAATATTGGTGAAAACAAATCAAAGAAAGAAGGTAGCTCACAGAACAAGAAACGTAAGGGCTCTAAACAATCTCTTAATAAAGAAGATAAAAATATAGGTAGTAATATTGATATACGCATATAATAGAGGTGTACAATGATAAATATAGCTTTAAATATAATAGGGTCAATTCTTATTATTTATTCAATTTTTATAATAAGAAGAGATTTGTCAACTCGAGAAACAGCAATTAATGACTTAAGTTCTATGGAAGAAAGAATGAAGGAATATTATAATCTTACTGAAGAAATAGTTGAAGAATTTGATGAAATAATCCATTCTAAATTGGAAAAGATATATAAGGAAAATGATAAGTTTCATAATAATAAATTGTATAATCTAAGTATTAATGAAAATAATTCTATAGATAAGGATAATCTTAATAATACTAATACAAATTTAAACTTATTTCATAATAAAGTTATAGAATTGAGAAAGATTGGATTAACAAATGAGGAAATTGCAAAAAAGTTAAATAAGGGTGTTAGAGAAATAGAAATTATTTTAAAAATGTATTGGGATAAAAAGGCATAAATTGAAGAATTGATATATTTAGGAAAGTTTATATTGGGGTAAAATAGAGCTTTTCTATGAGTTATAAAAAACAGACAAATTTATACAAAAATGATTGCTTTAAAATTAATGGTATGTTATACTACTATAGTGATTACACACGTTTCCTGACGTCAAAGGCAGTGCCAAATGGTTCCTTTGATGTATGAAGGGAATGGAGGAAAAAAACTTGGAGGTGAATAGTATGTCAGTAATTACAATGAAAGGTTTATTAGAAGCAGGAGTTCATTTTGGACATCAAACAAGAAGATGGAATCCAAAAATGGCACAGTATATTTTTACTGAAAGAAATGGAATCTACATTATTGACTTACAAAAAACAGTTAAGAAAGTAGAGGAAGCTTACGCTTTTATTAAGGAAGCTGTTCAAGATGGCGGCGAAGTGTTATTTGTAGGTACAAAAAAACAAGCTCAGGAAGCTATTGAAAGCGAAGCAAAAAGATGCAACATGCACTTTGTAAATCAAAGATGGCTTGGTGGTATGTTAACAAACTATAAAACCATCAGAAATAGAGTTGATAGACTTCACGAATTAGTTAAAATGGAAGAAGATGGCATCTTCGAATTATTACCTAAGAAAGAAGTTATTAAATTAAGACATGAAGCAGAAAGATTAGAAAAATTCCTTGGTGGAATTAAAAATATGAATAGAATACCAGATGTTCTATTTGTTGTAGATCCAAGAAAAGAAAGAATAGCTGTAAAAGAAGCTCAAATTCTTGGAATTCCTGTTGTTGCTATAGTAGATACTAACTGTGATCCAGATGAAGTTGATTATGTGATTCCTGGTAACGACGATGCAATAAGAGCTGTAAAATTATTAACAGAAACTATGGCTAACGCTGTTTTAGAAGGAAAACAAGGTGAACAAATAGAAAGTACACAAGAGTAAATAAAAGGGTAAGGGTTTAAAAGGGTTTTTCCCTTCTACTCTTACCATTTTTAACAATATAGGAGGGATAGGATGAATATTAGTGCTTCAACAGTAAAGGAATTAAGAGAGAGAACTGGCGCTGGAATGATGGATTGTAAAAATGCATTAGTAGAAACAAATGGAGATATAGAAAAAGCTATTGACTTATTAAGAGAAAAAGGATTATCAAAGGCTGCTAAAAAATCTGGCAGAATAGCAGCAGAAGGTTTAGTAGAAGCTTATATCCACGGGGGCAGAATAGGTGTTTTAGTTGAAATTAACTCTGAAACTGACTTTGTTGCTAAAACTGATGAATTTAAAGAATTTGTAAAAGATATAGCTATGCAAATAGCTGCTTCAAATCCTAAATATGTATCAAGAGAAGAAGTTTCTGAAGAAGAAATAGCTAGAGAAAAAGAAGTACTTACACAACAAGCTATTAACGAAGGTAAGCCAGAGCACATAGCTGCTAAAATGGTTGAAGGAAGAATAGAAAAATACTTCGAGCAAATATGTTTATTAGATCAAAACTTTATTAAAGATCCAGATGTTAAGATTAAAGATTTATTAAATGAAAAGATTGCTAAAATAGGAGAAAACATAAAAATTAGAAGATTTGCTAGATTTGAGGTTGGCGAAGGAATTGAGAAAAAAGAAGAAAACTTTGCTGATGAGGTTGCAAAGCAAATTAATATGTAGTTAAATGGAGAACATATACTTGTTCTCCATTTAACTAACACTATATTTGACATTAGGAGTGAATTATATGGACCCAATATTTAAGAGAGTAGTCTTAAAGATAAGTGGTGAGGCTTTATCAGGTTCTAAGGGTGCTGGAATTGACATAGATACTATCAATCAAATATCTATGGAAGTTAAGGAGTTACATAATCTAGGTGTACAAGTATCCATTGTAGTAGGAGGCGGAAATTTTTGGCGTGGTAGATCCACTAATGATATGGATAGAACCACATCTGATTATATAGGAATGCTTGGGACAGCAATGAATGCACTCGCTTTGCAAGATTCTCTAGAACAATTAGGTGTAGATACAAGGGTGCAATCTGCAATAGAAATGAGACAGATCGCCGAACCATACATAAGAAGGAAAGCTGTTCGACATTTAGAAAAAGGTAGAGTAGTTATCTTTGCTGCAGGAACAGGCAATCCTTACTTCTCAACTGATACCACTGCTGCTTTAAGAGCTGCTGAAATAGAAGCTGAAGTTATACTATTAGCTAAAAAGGGTGTAGATGGAGTTTATGACTCAGATCCAAAAATAAATGGGAATGCAAAGAAATTTGATACATTAAAATATATAGATATATTAAATTTGGGCTTAGGAATAATGGATTCAACTGCAACTTCATTATGTATGGATAATAAGATTCCCCTAATTGTATTTGGCATTGATGAACCAAATAATATAATTAATGTTGTTTTAGGTAAAAAAATTGGAACACATGTAAAGGAGGATTAATTATGTATACTGGACTTTACAAAGAAGCAGAAGAAAAGATGAGTAAGACTATTTCAGTTTACAAAGAAGAGTTACAAAGCATTAGAGCAGGAAGAGCAAATCCTGGATTACTTGACAAAATTACAGTTGATTATTATGGACAGATAACACCATTAAAACAGGTAGGGAGTGTTTCAGCTCCAGAGCCAAGATTGTTAGTTATTCAACCTTGGGATGCAAAACTAATTCCTGTTATTGAAAAAGAAATATTAAAATCTGATTTAGGTTTAAATCCTTCAAATGATGGTAAGGTAATAAGATTAGTTATTCCTGCATTGACTGAGGAAAGAAGAAAAGAATTAACAAAAGTAGTTAAGAAAAATGGAGAAAATGCTAAAGTTGCCATTAGAAACATAAGAAGAGATTTAAACGAACAACTAAAGAAAATGGAAAAAAACAAAGAAATCAGTGAAGATGATAGAAAATTAGCAGAAACTGAAATACAAAAAATAACCGACAAATTCATTGAAGAATTAGATGATGTAACAAAGAAAAAAGAAGATGAATTAATGGAAATATAACAAAAACCCCTTCTTGATATGAAGGGGTTTTTAGCGATGAGGTGATATAATGAGAGATATTAATCAGAGTATAGAAGAACTTAAAAATCAAATTGACATGATGAAGCTTCCTAAACATATCGCTATAATTATGGATGGCAATGGTAGATGGGCGAAAAAAAGGTTTTTACCTAGGAATTTTGGGCATCAAGAGGGAATGGAAAGAGTAGTAGAAATTGTTGGTGCTGCATCTAATTTAGGAATAAAAAATTTATCACTTTATGCCTTCTCTACAGAAAACTGGAAGAGACCCATAGATGAGGTACAGGGTTTGATGAAAATTTTAGTTCAGTATATAATGCGAGAATTAGAAAAATTACATAAAAACAATGTTAAAGTGCAAATTATGGGTAATATTGAAAAACTACCAGAGTATGCAAAAAAAGAAGTTATGAGAACTATAGAAACCACATCTGAAAATACGGGAATGGTGTTAAATATTGGATTAAACTATGGCGGTAGAGATGAGATAATATTTGGAATCAAAAATCTTTTAAATGATATAAAAATGGGTAAAATCAATATAGAGAATTTAAATGAAGAAAATTTTACTGATTATCTATATACTAAAGGGCAACCTGATCCTGATTTGCTTATTAGACCAAGTGGTGAGCTTAGACTTAGTAATTTTATGTTATATCAAATTGCATATACAGAATTTTGTTTTTATGATATATTATGGCCAGATTTTACAGAAAAACATTTATTATTATCTATAATTGATTACCAAAAAAGAAATAGAAGATTTGGAGGAATATAAGTGAAAGATTTAAGCAAGAGATTTTTTAGTGGCTTGATTGGTTTAGTATTACTGATTTTCATTGTCTCAAAGGGAGGATATTTTTTATCTTTTTCAGTTTACATAGTTTCAATTATTGGTTTAAATGAATTCTACAAGGCAGTTGAAAAGATTAATATTAGTCCTATCTATTCAGTAGGATATTTAGGAGCTACTGGATTATTTATTAATGTTATATTACAAAATAAATATTTAGGCCTTATTTTTACTCTTGTAGTTATTGCTTTGCTTATTTTGGAAGTTTTTAATAATAATATATCTATAGAAGGCGTGTCAATAACAATTTTAGGTATATTATATATTCCATTTCTGCTTTTTCATATTGTATATTTAGACAATACTAAGTATATTTGGTTAATTTTTATTGTAGCATTTGGTACAGATACATTTGCATATTTAGCGGGAAATTTATTTGGAAAAAGAAAATTATGCCCCAAGGTTAGTCCCAAGAAAACAGTAGAAGGCTCTATAGGAGGGATATTGGGTAGTACTATTTTATTAGCTATATACTCAATATATTTTAATTTAGAACCTATGTGGAAAATTATTTTACTTGCTGTTATTTGCTCAATGATAGCTCAATTAGGAGATTTAGTAGCCTCAAAAATAAAAAGAACTTGTGGAATAAAGGATTATGGCTCTATTATGCCAGGCCATGGAGGGGTATTAGATAGATTTGATAGTATAATTTTTACAGCTCCTGTAATATACTACTATATTAGTATCCTTTTAATTTAATATATAGGTGGTGTTTAAATGTTAACAGCAATATCAGCAATATTTGTTTTTCTGATGGTAATACTGATACATGAATTTGGTCATTTTGCAGTTGCCAAGGCGGTAGGAATTAGGGTAAATGAATTTTCTATTGGGATGGGCCCTAAACTATTTCAAAAGAAAAAAGGTGAAACTGAATATACTTTAAGAGCATTACCAATTGGTGGATATGTGAAGATGGAAGGTGAAGATGAGGCTTCTGATGATCCAAGAGGGTTTAATAAAGTTCCTGTATTTTCTCGAATTGCAGTGGTAGCTGCTGGGGCAATCATGAACTTTATATCTGCAATACTTATACTATCCATTGTTTCTTATGGAACTGGTATGCCTACAAATACCATAGATAGTACAATTCCAAATTCTCCTGCACAAGGAAGTGGATTGATATCAGGAGATACTATTATTAGCATAAATGGTGAAGTAACAAAAAAATGGGAATCAGTAGCAAATGCCATAAATAATTCAAATTCAAATGGAGAAATAGAAATAGAGGTGGAAAGGGATAATCAAATAAAAAAATTCACCATTAAGCCTACTACTGATGAGGAAGGAAGAACTATAATTGGTATAGTTCCTAAATATGAAAAATCCATATCGTCGGCTATAAAGGGAGGATTTCAGAAGACCCTAATGTTTCTAGGATTGATGTTTGAATTTATAAGTATGATATTTAAAGGTAAAGTTGGAATTAATCATTTATCTGGTCCAATTGGTGTTATTCATGAAGTGGGAGTAGCCGCAAAACTTGGAATTTATAATTTGCTATATATTCTAGGTTTTATTAGCGTTAATCTGGGCTTTTTTAATCTATTACCTATTCCAGCTTTAGATGGTAGTAGAATAGTGTTTTTATTAATAGAGCTAGTTAGAGGTAAGCCCATAGATCCCGATAAAGAAGGATTTATACATTTTGTTGGATTTGTTTTATTAATTTCATTGATGTTATTAGTAACTTATAAAGATATAATTAAATTTAATATTTTTTAGTAGGTGATAAAATTGATTAGAAAAAAAACAAAAGTGATCAAAGTTGGTAATGTACTTATTGGAGGAGACAACCCTGTTTCAATTCAATCCATGACTAATACATTAACAAAAGATATTGATTCCACAGTAAACCAAATAAAAAAATTAGAAAATGCTGGCTGTGATATTATTAGATCCGCAATTACAGATTTAGAGGATGCAAAGGCTATAAAAGAGATAAAAAAAGAAATCAATATTCCAATAATCGCTGATATTCAGTATGATTACAAATTAGCTTTAGACTCTATTAAATATGGAATTGATGGGCTAAGATTGAATCCAGGGAATATAGGTTCATTAGATAAGGTTAGAGAAGTAGTAAAAGCATGTAAAGAAAGTGGTATTTCCATTAGAGTTGGTGTAAATGCTGGTTCTCTTAAGAAAGAGTTCTTGGAGAAATATAATGGAGTAAATGAAGATTCAATGGTTTATAGTGCTTTAGAACAAATTAGATTGTTAGAAGACATGAACTTCTATGATATAAAAATCTCTCTTAAAGCAAGCAATGTACCTTTAACTATTAAAGCCTACGAAAAAATGTCCCAAATGGTAGATTATCCATTACATTTAGGTATTACCGAAGCTGGACCAATTTGGAGGGGAACTATTAAATCCTCCGTTGGAATAGGTGCTTTATTATCTATGGGTATAGGTGATACAGTAAGGATATCTTTGACAGGAGACCCAGTAGAAGAAATAAAGGTTGGTAGAGAGATCCTTAAGTCTCTTAATATATTGAATGAAGGACTAGAAATAATATCATGTCCAACATGCGGTCGTACAAACATAGATTTAATTAATATAGTAGAAGAAGCAGAAAAAAGACTCGAAGGAATTAATAAGCATATAAAGGTTGCTATAATGGGCTGTGCAGTAAATGGTCCTGGAGAAGCTAGGGAAGCCGATATTGGAATAGCTGGTGGAAACGGCGAAGGACTTATATTTAGAAAAGGTGAAATAATAAAAAAGGTTAAAGAAGAGAATTTATTAGATGAATTACTAAAGGAAATAGAAAAGCTATAATATTTATATCTCAATGAGAAGAGGGGGTATAATTTACGCATGAAGAATGATCAATTATATCTTTCACAATTATTTACAAAGGAAAAATTAGGTGACGTTATAGATCTTCAAATTCTTATAAAAAAAATAGAAATATTAAAGAAGAGAATGACTTTAGTAGTATATCTTCAATCTACTAACCTAATAGATAGTATAGCATCAGATAAAATAAATAGACTTTTTAAAGACAAATTTGCTGAATTTAAAATAGAAATAAAGTTTCAATATAATATTGATGGAAATATTGAAGATAAAATAAAATTTTATGAGAAAAATCTCTTAGAAATTATTAAATCAGAGATTCAATCTAGCGGTTCTTGGAGTGAAGATTTAAGATGGGAGGTCAGTAATGACTCCCTTGTAATTTTTCCTCCAAATAAGGTAGCTTATTATTCTTTGGAAAAAAGTAGCATTATAGAAAAAATAAGAAATATAATCTTGGAAGAAATGGGATTGAAAATAAATATTAAAATTTCTGATCGTGATATTACAGAGGACAAAGATTTTCTCAATGTAATCAGTGTTGAAGAACAAGAAATTGCAAAAGATATTGTTAATAGTACTTTTCAGGGTTCTACACCTAGCAATTCTAATGATGCTTCAAGTAATCCTAATAGATATTATATCTATGGAAATCAAATAAAAGAATTATCTACTAAGATAAAAGATATTAATATGCAAACCGGATCTTGTGTAGTTGAAGGAATAATTTTTCAACTTGAAACTAGACAAATCAGAAATAATAAAACTCTTGTTACATTTAATATATCAGATTTTACAGACTCTATTACAGCGAAAATATTTTTGCCAGAAGATCATTCCTCTGAATTTCTTGTTAATGTAGAAAATGATTCCTATGTAAAAATTCAGGGAGATGTAATCTTTGACAACTATTCTAAGAGTATAGTAATAATGCTGAAATCCCTAAATAAAATTGAGAAGGAAAAAAAGAAAGATAATGCAGTTGAAAAGAGAATAGAATTACATCTCCATACACAAATGAGCTCAATGGATGGTATTACGTCTCTAAAAAAAATTGCTACTAGGGCTAAAGAATGGGGTCATAAAGCTTTGGCTATAACTGACCATGGTGTTGTTCAAAGTTTTCCAGATGCCATGGAGTTAAGTAAATCCTTAGGGATAAAGATGATATATGGTGTTGAAGGATATTTAGTAAATGATAAAAAGGAAATAGTAACTAATTTTAAGGAGAACAAAGATTATTCTACTTATATAATTTTTGATATAGAAACCACTGGATTATCCCCAATAAATGATATGATAACTGAGATTGGTGCTGTAAAAATTAAAGATGGTGAGATTATAGATACATACAGCCAATTAATAAATCCAGAAAGACCCATACCAGAACTAATCACTAATATTACTGGTATTACAGATGATATGGTAAAGGATAAGCCTATAATTAAAGAGGTTATCCTTGATTTTATAAAATTTATAGGGAATGATGTTTTAGTTGCTCATAATGCTTCTTTTGACGTTGGGTTTATTAGAGAAAAAATGAAGCTAGTTAATATGGAACTTACAAATCCAGTATTAGATACCTTAGAACTATCTAGAGCTGTTTTTCCCTCATTAAAGAGTCACAAGTTAAACCTTGTGGCTAAACACTTAAATGTAAACTTAGTTAATCACCATAGAGCTGTAGACGATGCTACAGCTACTGCTGAAATATTCTTAAAGATCCTTGATATTTTAAAGGAAAAAAATATAATAAATTTTAGGCAAATAAACACTTTAAACTCTAGCAGGGATTTATTAAAGGATGAGTCATTTCATATAATTATACTTGCAAGAAACCTAATTGGTCTTAAAAATTTATATAAGTTAATATCGGAATCACATTTAAACTATTTTCACAGAAGGCCTAGAATACCAAAGTCTCTAATAGAAGCAAATAGAGAAGGTCTAATTCTTGGAACTGCTTGCGAGGCTGGAGAATTATATAAGGCAATAATAAAAAACAGAAGTAAAAATGAAATAAGGGATATTATAAAATTTTACGATTATTTGGAAATTCAGCCAATAGATAATAATATGTACTTGGTTAGAGAAGGAATATTAAAGAATGAAAATCAGCTGAGAGAAATAAATAAAAAAATATATGCATTAGGTAAGCAATATAAAAAACTTGTAGTAGCAACAGGTGATGTACATTTCTTGGATCCTGAAGATGAAATATATAGAAGAATATTAATGTCTGGTCAAAAATTTCAAGATGCAGACATACAGCCTCCTTTATATTTTAGAACAACAGAAAAAATGTTAAATGAATTTTCGTATCTAGGAAAAGAAATTGCAGAAGAAGTAGTTATAAAAAACACTAATTTGATAAATGATATGATAGAGGAAATAAAACCTATTCCAGATGGAACGTATCCTCCTATTATTGATGGAGCAGAGGAAGAATTAAGAAGAATAACATATGAAAGATCAATAGAAATCTATGGGAATCCATTACCAGAAATAGTAGAGAAACGTTTAGAAATGGAACTTAATTCTATAATTACAAATGGTTATGCTGTTATGTATATAATCGCACAGAAACTTGTTTCGAAATCCTTAAAAGATGGATATCTAGTAGGATCCAGAGGGTCAGTAGGTTCGTCTTTTGTAGCTACTATGAGTGGAATAACAGAGGTAAATCCATTGGTACCTCATTATATCTGCCCTAATTGTAAATGTAGTGAATTTTTTGATGATGGCTCTATTGCATCTGGTGCAGACCTTCCTGATAAAAATTGCACTAGATGTCAAACTAAATTGAATAAAGACGGACAGGATATTCCATTTGAGGTTTTTTTAGGATTTGAAGGTGATAAAGAGCCAGATATTGACTTGAATTTTGCTGGAGAATATCAATCTGTAGCGCATAAATATACAGAGGAACTTTTTGGGGAAGGTTATGTTTTTCGAGCAGGAACTATAGGAACAATTGCAGAAAAAACAGCTTATGGATTTGTTAAAAAATATTTCGAGGAAAGAGATATTAATGTAAGTATGGCTGAAATTAATAGATTAGTTCAAGGTTGTACTGGGATCAAAAGGACCTCTGGTCAACATCCTGGCGGAGTTATGATTGTACCTAAGCATAAGGATATCTTAGATTTTACCCCAATTCAATATCCAGCAGATGATAAAAATTCAGGTGTAATAACAACTCACTTTGACTATAATGCTATTAGTGGTAGAATATTGAAGTTAGATATTCTAGGCCATGATGTTCCTACTATAATTAGAATGCTTGAAGATCTTACTGGAGTTGACCCTACTAAAATACCTCTAGATGAACCAAAAACTATGAGATTATTTACTAGTACTGAATCCTTAGGAATAACAAAAGAGGATATTAACTGTGAAGTAGGCACCTTAGGGATTCCAGAGTTTGGTACAAAATTTGTAAGACAAATGTTAATAGATACTCAGCCTAGTACTTTTTCTGAATTAGTCAGAATTAGTGGATTGTCTCATGGCACCGATGTATGGATAAATAATGCACAAAATCTTGTTAAAGAAAACATTGCACCTCTTAGTAAAGTTATCTCTACTAGGGAAGATATTATGTTATATTTAATTAATGCTGGAATGGATAAGAAAAAATCATTTAAAATAATGGAAAAGGTTAGAAAAGGGAGGGGGCTATCTCAAGATGATGAAGAAGAAATGAGAAGCTTAAATGTACCAGAATGGTATATAGACTCCTGTAATAAAATAAAGTATATGTTTCCAAAGGCCCATGCTGCTGCATATGTAATGATGTCTTTCAGAATAGCATATTTTAAAGTATATTTTCCCGAGGCATTTTACGCAACCTATTTTACTATTAAGGTCAATGACTTTGATGCAGATTTGGTTATAAAGGGTAAGGAAACTGTAAAAAACAAAGTTCAAGAGTTAGAAAAATTGGGAAATGATGCAACGGCAAAAGAAAAGAATTTACTAACAGTTTTAGAGGTTGTTTTAGAAATGTATGCAAGGGGATATAAGTTTCAAAATGTAGATCTTTATAAATCTGATAGCGATAGATTTATAACTGATGAAAATGGAATTATACCACCACTTAAAAGCTTAGAAGGTTTAGGTGAAAATGTTGCTAGAAAAATTGTCGAAGAAAGAAATATATCTAGATTTATATCTGTAGAAGATTTAGTTAATCGCAGCAAAGTGAGTAAACCTGTGCTGGAGGTTTTAACTAATCATGGTTGTTTGGGTGATTTGCCACTAAGTAATCAAATAAGCCTTTTTAATATTTGATTTTTGCTTAATTTATGATATAATTAACTTGACAAAAATAAATTTTTTCTGGCAAAGAGTGGGGTAGCCCACTCTTGATTTTTTATAAGGAATAGGAAAGGTCTACTTTAATGCCATAAATATAAGAACTTTCCGCTAATATATACTTAAACATATATGGAGGTGAAGTAGTTGAATAGAAAAAGTATTGTAGGGATTGTTAGGCAAATAGGCGAACAATTAGCTCAAGAATTAGAGTATGAATTAGTAGATGTGGAATTTTTAAAGGAAGGCTCCAGCCATTTTCTTAGAGTATATTTAGATAAACCCGGTGGAATAAATTTAGATGATTGCCAAAGGATGAGTCAACTATTAAGTGATAAATTAGATGAGAAAGATCCTATTAATGTGCCATATTATTTAGAAGTTTCATCTCCAGGATTAGATAGACCTTTAAAAACAGATAAGGATTTAAAGCGAAACTTAGGAAAAGAGATTGAGATTAAATTATACGAGCCAATGAACGGTAAAAAAATAATAGAAGGTATTTTAGAATCCTACACTGAAGAAGAAATAGTAATAAAAACAGAGATAAATGAGATTGTAGAAATACCTAAAGAAGCGGTAGCTTTAATTAAATTAGCGGTTAAATTTTAAGGAGGTTTAGAGAATGAATGGAGATTTTATTAATGCCCTTCGTGAAATTGAAAAAGATAAGGGTATTTCTAAAGATATAATATTTGATGCTCTTGAATCTGCCCTTATCTCTAGTTATAAGAAAAACTTTAATGCATCACAAAATGTTGAAGTTGAAATGGATAGAGAAACTGGTAAGGTAAAAGTATTAGCATTAAAAGAGATAGTTGACATCGTAGAAAATGAATATCTTGAAATAAGCTTAGAAGATGCAAAAGAACTTGATGATAGATTTCAAATTGGTGATATTTTAAAAGTAGAAATTACACCAAAGGATTTTGGTAGAATAGCTGCTCAAACTGCCAAGCAAGTTGTAATACAAAGAATAAGAGATGCAGAAAGAGATGTAATATATGATGAGTTTATAAACAGAGAAAATGAAATAATCACCGGTTTAGTTCAAAGAATTAGTAAAAACAATGTATATATAGATTTAGGAAAAACTGAAGGGATATTGCCACCTTCTGAACAAATGGAAGGAGAAGAATACAATCAAGGAGATAGATTAAAATTACTTATATCAGAGGTAAAGAAGACTACAAAAGGACCTCAAATAATACTATCTAGATCCCATCCTAATCTCGTAAAGAGATTATTTGAGCTAGAGGTGCCAGAAATCAATGATGGAGTAGTTGAGATATATTCAATATCTAGGGAAGCAGGTTCAAGAACTAAGATTGCCGTTTTCTCTAAAGACCCAAATGTAGATCCTCTAGGATCATGTGTAGGTTTTAAAGGAAGTAGAGTAAAGGTAATTGTAGATGAGTTAAAAGGTGAAAAAATAGATATTGTAATTTGGAGCAAAGATATAGGAGAATTTATTGCTAATAGTTTAAGCCCTTCTAAGGTATTAAATGTAATAGTTAACGAAAGAGAAAAATCAGCAGTTGTGGTGGTTCCAGATTATCAGCTTTCTTTAGCCATAGGAAAAGAAGGCCAAAATGCAAGACTAGCAGCAAAACTAACAAACTGGAAAATAGATATAAAATCAGAGACACAATATAATCAAGATAATGAGTAAGAGGTGATTATATGAAGAAAAAGAAGATTCCTTTAAGAAAATGTATTGCCTGTGGTGAAGGTAAACCTAAAAAGGAGTTAATAAGAGTAGTAAAAAATAATGACAATGGAGTAAGTATTGACACTACTGGTAAGATGAATGGACGTGGAGCATATATATGTTCAAATCTTGAGTGCTTAGCAATTGCTCAAAAAGGTAAGAAATTATCTAGAGCTTTAGAGGTGGAAATAACTAACGATATATATGAAGGCTTAAATAGCTTAATCCAATCAATGTTGGAGAAATAGAAATATCACCTTTAAATATAATAGGGGGTATATAATATGAAGAAAATTAGAGTATATGAATTGGCTAGAGAGTTAGGAATTAGCAGTAAGGATTTAATCGAAAAGATTACTAGTTTAGATATTGCCGTAGTAAATCATATGAGTACATTAGAAGATGAAGAGGCAAAGATAATAAAGTCATTATTATTAGAGGAAGAAGAAAAAGATAGTATTGATGGAAAACTTAATAATATTGATGATGAAATTGATATTAAAAACGAAATTAAAGTTAATAAGATTATTAATGAAGAAAATGTAGAAAAGGTTAATAATAAACAAAGTAATAAAAACCAAAAAAACAAGAAAAAAGCAGAGAATAATACATTAAATAAAGAAAATAATATAATTAGTAAAGAAGGGAATGAGGTTACTATAGAAATTGGAGATAATATCATAGTAAAAGATTTAGCAGATAAAATAGGAGTAAACCCATCACAAATAATATCAAAATTAATTGGATTAGGTGTAATGGTAAACCAAAATCAATCTATTGATTCAGATATAGCAATCATAGTTGCTGAAGAATTTGGTGTTGAGTTGACGATAAAGGAAGTTTCAGTAGAAAGTCAAGAGTCCATAGGGGATGAGTTTAATTTAAATTATGAAGATAATCCTGAGGATTTAAAAACTAGAGCTCCTATAGTAACTGTAATGGGGCACGTAGACCATGGTAAAACATCTTTATTAGACGCAATTAAAGAAACTAGTGTTACAAAGTCAGAAGCTGGAGGAATTACTCAACATATAGGGGCCTATGGAGTAAATATAAACAATAAAAAGATATGCTTCTTAGATACTCCTGGTCATGAGGCTTTTACATCTATGCGTGCTAGAGGTGCACAAGTAACAGATATTGCTATATTAGTAGTTGCAGCAGACGATGGAGTTATGCCTCAAACAATAGAAGCTATAAGCCATGCTAGAGCTGCCAATGTTCCAATAATTGTAGCAATTAATAAAATAGATAAGCCAACAGCAAATCTAGATAGAATTAAACAAGAGTTAGTAGAAAATGCTTTAGTTCCTGAGGACTGGGGTGGAGATACTATAACTGTACCAGTATCAGCAAAAAATCGTGAAGGAATAGAAGATTTGCTTGAAATGATATTACTTGTAGCAGAAATGCAAGAACTGAAAGCTAATCCAAATAGAAATGCAGTTGGTACAATTGTAGAGGCTCAACTTGATAAAGGTAAGGGACCACTAGCTACTGTATTAGTTCAAAAGGGAACATTAAATGTTGGAAGCATGGTTGTTTCTGGCTCTGCTTTTGGTAGAGTAAGAGCTATGCTTGATGATAAAGGTAAAAGAGTTAAAAAAGCTGGTCCTTCAACACCAGTTGTAATACTTGGATTATCTGAAGTGCCTAATGCTGGGGATTTATTATATGAAGTAGATGATGAAAAAACAGCTAGATCTTTGGCGGAAAAGAGTAAAGAAGCCACTAGAGCAGAACAAATGAAAGCTGATCAAAAAGTATCCTTAGATGATTTATTTGAAAGAATAAAATTAGGTGAAATTAAAGATTTAAATATTATTATAAAAGCTGATGTTAGGGGTTCAATGGAAGCATTAAAACAATCCCTAGAAAAACTTGATACTGATGAAGTTAAGACCAATATTATACATGGTGGTGTAGGAGGTATTACAGAATCTGATATTATACTTGCTTCTGCTTCCAATGCAATAGTTGTTGGATTTAACGTTAGACCTAACCTAAATGCTATTGAAGTGGCTAAAAGAGAAAAGGTAGATGTAAGAACATATAGGGTAATTTATGAAGCGATTGAAGATATACAAGCTGCAATTAAAGGTATGCATGCACCGAAAATCGTTGAAGAAGTAATAGGAAGAGCTGAAGTTAGAGCTACATTCAGATTACCTAATGGAAATAGTATAGCTGGTATTTATGTATTAGATGGAAAAATAACTAGAAATGGAAAAGTCAGACTCCTTAGAAATGATATTGTTATATTCGAAGGCGGAGTGTCATCTTTAAAGAGATTCAAAGATGATGCGAGAGAAGTATTATCAGGATACGAAGCAGGACTAGGCCTAGAAAATTATAATGATATTAAAGAAGGGGATTTATTAGAAGCCTACGTTCTAAAAGAAGTAGAGAGATAGAGGTGACAAAATGAACAATAAAAGACTCAATCGTATTTCAGAAGAGGTAAAAAGAGTTGTTTCAGAATTGATTTATAATGGATTAAAGGATCCAAGGGTTAATTCAATGACAACGGTGACTAAAGTAGAAGTTACAAGAGATTTGAGATATGCAAAAATTTATGTTTCAGTGTTTGGAAATAAAGAAGAAAAAGAAAATACCTTATCTGGATTAGAAAGCGCTAAGGGATTTATTAGAAAAGAAATAAGTAGTAGAATTGATTTAAGATATGCTCCTGAGCCGATTTTTGTTTTAGATGAATCTATTGAGCAAGGATTATATATGTCTAAATTAATCGAAGAGGTAAATAAAAATTCTAATTTATCTAAGGAAGATGAAGATGATAAATAATATTGAAAATTTATTTGATTTGGCAATTGAACAAATTAATGAAAGTAAAAATATTTATATTGTTTCTCATGTTCAACCAGATGGAGATAATATTGGTTCTATGCTTGCACTGTGGATGGCTCTTAGGAATATAAAGGAAAAGGTTTTTATACTTAAGAGCGATGATATCCCATCTGATTTTTTGTTCCTTCCAAATGTTGGTATGATTCGTGACTATAATCACGATGAAGAAATTGATCTTTTAATTACCTTAGACGCTAGTGACGAAGGTAGATTAGGGCAAAACAAAACCTTACTGAGCAAAGCTAAAGTCGTGATTAATATAGACCATCATATTAGTAACAATAATTTTGGACATATAAATATTATAGATAGCAATGCATCAGCTACGGGTGAACTAGTGTACAAATTAATAAGTAAAATGAATATAACTATAGACAAAGATATTGCTTCTTGTATTTATACTGCAATAAGTTCGGATACCGGTAGCTTTATGTATGATAATACTAGTGCAGAAACTCATAAGATTGCAGCAGAATTATTAAAGGTAGGAATTGATAAAAGTTCTATAAATATAAATCTGTACCAGAATAGAAGCATGGAAAGGACCATTTTATTTATAAAGGCTTTAGAAACCTTAAATTTGTATTTTGAGAATAAGGTTGCTATAGTAAAAGTAACTCAGGATATGGTAGAGAAATCTAACGCCAAAATGGAAGATACAGAAGGTATAGTATCATTTATTAGGGAGATTGCTCCTGTAGAGATAGCAATTATACTCAAGGAGTTTAAGGAAGAGGAAATTAAAGTTAGTATGAGAAGTAAAAGATTTATTGATGTGTCTCAAATTTGTGCTAGCTTTGGTGGTGGAGGACATATCAGAGCGGCAGGTTGTACTATTAATTATCCTATGCCTGTAGCTGAAGAATTAATCCTAAATCAATTAGAGAAAGTATTTTAGGTGGTTATATGAATGGAGTAATAAATCTATTTAAACCAAAGGGAATGACTTCACATGATGCTGTATGGCAATTAAGAAAAATATTAAGAACCAAAAAAATTGGCCATACTGGAACATTAGATCCAAATGCATCTGGAGTACTGCCCCTATGTATAGGTAAAGGTACAAGAATTGCAGAATATCTTCTAGATAGTGATAAGGAGTATATTGGAGAATTAACACTTGGGTATAGAACGGATACTCAAGACATAGATGGTAAAATAATATCTTCTTCAGATAAACTAGTTAATGAAGAAGATATTATAACTGTCATATCAAAATATAAAGGTAACATATCTCAGTTACCTCCTATGTATTCAGCTTTAAAACACAAAGGTAAGAAACTTTATGAATTAGCTCGCGAGGGGAAAGTTATTGAACGTACTCCTAGAAATATTACAATATATGACCAAAGAATATTAAATATAGAAGATTGTAAAAAGATTATTTTTTATACAAAATGCTCGAGGGGTACTTATATTAGAACATTATGTGATGATATTGGTATGGATTTGGGTACTTATGGTTATATGTCATATTTACTAAGAGTAGGGGCAGGAAGCTTTAAAATTGAAAATTCCTATAGTATTGAATATTTAAAAACATTAGATTTAGAGGAAGTATCAAAGCTTATTATCCCCATGGATAAAGCTTTAAATCATTTAGAACAATTTATTGTTCCAGAAAGTTTATATTCTAAGTTGATAAATGGTGTTGTATTACACTTTGATTCTATAGATGAAAGCAAAATTGAAAAATTGCTTAGAATTTATTGTAAGGGAATCTTTATAGGAATAGGAAAGATTAATAATATTGATTCCAAGTTTTACTTAAAGATGGACAAAGTTTTAATGATATAAGGTGGTATATATGGAAGTTATCGATTTATTAGATTATAATGAAATAAGATTTAGCACAGCTATTGCTTTAGGAAACTTTGATGGAATTCATATAGGCCATCAGCAATTAATTAAAAAAATGGTATCTAGATCTAAGGAATTACGTATCAAGTCATCCCTTTTATTATTTAAAAGTCATACAAAAACTATAGTAGATAATAATAGACCTGGTATGATAACAAATAATCAGCAGAAATTTAGAATAGCTGAAGAACTAGGTGTAGATATTATTTATCTTTTAGACTTTAATGATAATATAATGAAATTATCTGGAGAAGAATTTGTTAGAGACATTATTGTGAACAAAATGAATGGGAAATTATTAGTAGTTGGATTTGATTATAGATTTGGATATAAAGCTTCTGGAGATTCTAATTATTTAAAAGAATTAGGCAAAGAAAATAATATAGAGGTAGTTATATTAGATCCTGTTTATCAAGAAGATAAAATTATTAGTAGCTCTATTATAAGAGAATTAATAGCTGCTGGAAATATGAGTGAGGTTTCAAAGATGTTAGGTAGATCATATTCTATTATTGGAAAGGTTATACCTGGCAAAAATAGAGGAAATAAATTAGGTTTTCCGACAGCTAATATAGAACTTACTGATAACTATGTGATACCTAAAAATGGTGTATATATGACTAATACTATAGTAGATAATAAAAGATATTTATCTGCTACAAATATTGGTTATAATCCTACTTTTGATGAAAATACATTAAAAATAGAGACATATATATTAGAATTTGAAGGAAATATATATGAAAAAACATTAGAGGTTGAATTTTTAGATTTTTTAAGAGATGACATTAAGTTTGAAAGTAAAGAAGCTTTAATAGAACAAATGAAATTAGACGTAGAAACGATTAAATTAAGACATTAATATTTACATTTATTATTTATTATGATACTATTATAGTGTTAGCTTACCTACAGCTATGTTTAACGTATCCTCGGCGTTCTACACAGCTATGGGAGTATATATTAAAATTTGGAGGTGCATTTTATGTTAACAAAAGAAATTAAGGAACAAATTATTAACGATTACAAATTGCATGAGGGTGATACAGGTTCACCAGAGGTACAAATTGCAATTTTAACACACAGAATTAATTCTGTAAACGAGCATTTAAAAGCTCACAAAAAAGATCACCATTCAAGAAGAGGATTGCTTAAGATGGTAGGTCAAAGAAGAGGCCTTTTAAAATATTTACAAAATAATGATATTGCAAGATATCGTTCTTTAATTGAAAAATTAGGCATCAGAGGTTAATAAGAGCGGGATTATCCCGCTCTATTGATTTATTTTAGATATTTTTATTAAATTAAGGATATAATAAATATATTAAAATTAAGGAGGTATTGCATGGAAAGAAAATTCCAGTATAAATTAGCTGGTAGAGATCTCACCGTAACCATAGGCAAGGTGGCTGAACAAGCAAGTGGTGCCTGTCTAGTACAATATGGAGATACAGTAGTTTTAGCCACTACTACAGCTTCTAAGGAACCAAGGCAAGGGATAGACTTTTTCCCTCTTAGTGTTGATTATGAAGAAAAACTATATTCAGTAGGTAAAATTCCAGGTGGATTTATTAAAAGAGAAGGTAGGCCAAGTGAAAAAGCGATTTTAACTTCAAGGCTTATAGATAGACCCCTTAGACCATTATTTCCAAATGGATATAGAAATGATGTACAAGTTATAACTACCGTTCTTTCAGTTGACCAGGATCACTCACCAGAAATAGTCGCAATGATTGGGTCTTCCATAGCCCTATCAATATCAGATATTCCTTTTGATGGACCTACAGGATCAGTATTAATTGGGTTGATAGATGGAAAATTTGTGATTAATCCAAATAGTGAAGAAAGAGAAAAGTCTGAAATCCATCTTGTAGTAGCAGGAACTAAAAATGCTGTAATGATGGTAGAGGCAGGTGCTAATGAAGTTTCAGAAGAAGTAATGTTAGATGGTATTTTGACAGCACATGCAGAGATTGCAAAAATATGTGATTTCATTGAAAGTATCGCTAAGGAAGTTGGAAAACCTAAAAAAGAATTTGCTCTATTTATACCTAATGAAGAGATTAGAGTAAAAATTATTGAGTATGGAAGAGAAAAACTAATTGATGCTATAAATACTTTTGAAAAGCAGGAAAGATTAGATAATATTGATAAAGTAAGCAAAGAAATTAAAGAAGTATTTTTAGAAGAATATCCAGAATCAGGGCAGGATATAAATGAAATAATAGAAGATATGCTAAAAGAAGAGGTTAGAAGATTAATTCTTGAAGAGGGTGTAAGACCTGATAACAGGAAAGCAGATGAGATACGCCCTATTACTACAGACATAGGTTTACTTCCAAGAACTCATGGTTCAGGATTGTTTACAAGAGGTCAAACTCAAGTTCTTACGATTGCTACTTTAGGTGCTATTAGTGATGCTCAAGTTATTGATGGATTAGGAGAAGAGGAATCTAAAAGATATATGCACCACTATAATTTCCCACCATATTCTGTTGGTGATGCTAGACCCCTAAGAGGACCAGGAAGAAGGGAAATAGGACATGGAGCATTAGCTGAAAGAGCACTTGAACCAGTTATCCCATCAGAAGATGTTTTCCCTTATACAATTAGGCTAGTATCTGAAGTTCTAAGTTCAAATGGTTCTTCATCTCAGGCTAGTGTTTGTGGAAGTACCTTAGCTTTACTTGATGCAGGTGTACCTATAAAATCTCCTGTGGCTGGAATAGCAATGGGGTTAATAAAAGAAGATAATAAAGTTGCTATATTATCTGATATACAAGGTATGGAAGATCATTTAGGAGATATGGACTTCAAAGTAGCTGGTACCAAAGAGGGCATTACTGCTATACAAATGGATATAAAGATTGCTGGCATAGATAAACCAATATTAGAAGAAGCTTTAGAAAAGGCTAGATTAGGAAGATTATATATCTTAGGTAAGATGGAAGAAACTATTTCAACACCAAGAGAGAACTTATCACCTTATGCGCCAAAGATGTATACAATGCAAGTAAATCCAGATAAGATAAGAGATATTATTGGACCTGGTGGAAAGATGATAAATAAGATCATAGACGAAACAGGTGTAAAAATTGATATTGATGATAGTGGTAAGGTATTTATTGCTTCAGTAACCCAAGAAGATGGAGAAAAGGCAATTGATATGATAAACAAAATCGTGAAGGAAGTTGAAGTAGGAGATATTTATCTAGGCAAGGTAACTCGTATAACTAACTTTGGTGCCTTTGTAGATGTATTAAATGGAAAAGAAGGCTTACTTCATATATCAAATATAGCTAGAGAAAGAGTGAATAAGGTAGAGGATGTATTAGCTCTAGGGGATGAAATACTAGTTAAGGTTATGGAAATAGATAATCAAGGACGAATAAATCTATCTAGAAAAGTACTCTTACCTGAAGAACCTAAAACTGAAGAATAATAACTAATGCATGAACCAAAACAAGGTTCATGTTTTTATTTTAATGATATTTTCCTTATCCTTTGAATATATATAAGTATAAAGGATATTGGAGGGATTTATATGAGATTAGTTATAATAAATAAAAAGACTTTATTAACAATTTTAGTTGTGTTATTATTAGCTTTAATAACCTTAATCATTTCAGCTGTTTACAATAGAGCAGAAGAAACTTTCAATCCTGATGTCTACTATCAAGGAAATATTGATGAAAAGATAATAGCCTTCGCATGTAATGTTGATTGGGGAAACGAATATATTCCAAATATGTTAGATATTTTTAGAAATAATGATATTAAAATTACATACTTTGTAACAGGTAAATGGGCTGAAAAGAATAAGGACTTACTCCAAACTATATACAATGATAAACATGAAATTGGAAATCATGGTTATAATCATATAGATTATGACAAAATATCCTATGAAAAAAACAAAGAAGAAATAATGAAAACTCATAATATAATCAAAGAAGCTCTAGGCATTGATTCAAAATACTTTGCTCCACCGTCAGGGGCTTATAATGACAATACTTTAAAGGCATCAAAAGATTTAGGATATGAACTTATAATGTGGAGTATAGATACAATAGATTGGAGAAAGGATAGTACAAAGGAGATTATTGTTAAAAGAGTTACTTCAAAGGTACACAATTCTGCCATTGTATTAATGCATCCAACTGAAGAAACAGTTAAAGCATTGCCAGAAATAATAAAATACCTATACCAAAATGACTATAAAATTGGTACAATAAGTGATGTAATAAAAAATGATTAGTAACATTGGAGGAGAAGGATGTATTTAATAGACAAATTAGATAATGGTATAAGAGTTGTCATGGAGAAGATTCCTCATGTCAACTCTGTTTCTATTGGAATTATAGTAGATAATGGCTCAATAAATGAGGACAAGTATAACAATGGGGTATCTCATTTTATAGAGCATATGTTATTTAAGGGCACAGAAAAAAGAACAGCTAAGGAAATTGCAGAATCAATAGACAATATAGGTGGCCAATTAAATGCATTTACAGGTAAAGAAAGTACCTGTTATTATGCTAAAGTTTTATATAATCATTTAGATATTGCCATAGATGTATTGGCGGATATGTTAACTAATTCAAAGTTTTCTGAAGCTGATATTGAAAAAGAAAAATCAATAATAATAGAGGAAATAAATATGTATCTAGATTCACCTGAAGATATGGCTAATGAGTTACTAAATGAAATAATGTTTGAAAAAACATCACTTGGCTATCCAATACTTGGCACTGAAGAAAGTATTAAAAAGTTAAGCAGAGACCATATTATAAGCTACTTCTCAAGTAATTATATACCTGAAAATATAGTTATATCCCTTGCAGGTAATATAGATACTAAGGAAGCTTTTAAGATGTTAAATTATCATTTTGGAAGTTTCAATAATTTAAATAAAAATAAAAATTCTATTAGTAATATTTA
Source organism: Bacillota bacterium (assembly GCA_023388495.1). Lineage (GTDB taxonomy): Bacteria > Bacillota > Clostridia > Tissierellales > Tissierellaceae > Tissierella. The sequence goes on from JAEWGC010000046.1 coordinate 40,102, forward strand.
TAATTTCACTAATAAAATAAAAGGAATCAACAAAAATACTGAGCAATTAAATTTTTGTATTGGCATGGAAGGGCTATCAATTACGTCAGAAAATATAGAAGCTTTACTAGTATTAAATAATATTTTTGGTAGTAGTATGAGTTCAAGACTCTTTCAGAAAATACGAGAGGATTTAGGATTAGCTTATGCAATTGAATCATACCCCTCACCATATAAAAATATAGGAACATTTACTATATATGCAGGATTAGATTCAAGTCAACTGTTAAAAACAGTTACCTATATTGAAAAAGAAATAGACATCATTAGAAGAAAATTAGTGTCAAAAGATGAGCTAAATAAATCTAAAGAACAATTGAAGGGTAATTATGTTTTAGGCATGGAAGGCACTTTTAGTAGGATGTATGAAATAGGAAAATCTTTATCTATTTTTAATAGGATACAGTCTTCAGAAGAGGTATTATATAAGATTGATAAAGTAAATATAGATCATATAAATGAAGTAATTAATATGATATTCAACAAGGAAAAATTTAATATTGCATATGTAGGAGATATTGAAAATCCAAATGATGTAGAGCAAAAGATAAAAAATATATTATTTTAATGGAGTGTGACTATTATGGAAATCAATATAATAAATAAATCAGGATTTAAATTACCAAATTATGAAACAGAAGGTTCAGCAGGAATAGATTTACAAGCTAATATTGACGAACCTATAAAATTAGAACCTCTTGATAGAGTACTTATCCCTACTGGTTTATTTATTTCAATACCAGAAGGTTTTGAAGCCCAGATTAGAGGTAGATCAGGGTTAGCATTAAAGCATGGAATAACATTGGCTAATGGAATAGGAACGATAGATAGTGACTATAGAGGTGAAATTAAAGTTATTCTAATTAATCTTGGTAAAGAACCATATATAATAAATAAAGGTGATAGAGTTGCTCAAATGGTATTTGTTAAATATGAGAAAGTTAATTTAAAATTAGTCGAAGAATTAGATGACACTTCTAGAGGTAAGGGAGGATTTGGACATTCAGGATATTAATATAATATTAATATCTTAACAGATCTTATCATAAATGATAACACATAAAATCAAATCTAAAGAATATTATTAAATATAGATAGTTAGGAGGAGATTATATGCGTTTATTCGAACTAGGTCAAAAAGAAATAGTAAATTTAAATAATGGTGGAAGACTTGGTTTAATAGCAGATAGCGATTTTTTAATCGATGAAGAAACTGGAAAAATCATATCTTTACTAGTCCCAGAAAAAAGACTAGGATTGAGGTTTCTAGGCTTAGACACTAATGGCACAGAAATACCTTGGAATACTATTAGGAAAATAGGTTTCGATATGGTGATTATAGAATTAGATTAGTGGTTCTAAATAGCTATTATATATTTTATTACATATATCCAAATAGGGGTATATGTAATTTTTTTATGCAAGAATATTATTGCCTTTTAAGTAAATGATATAATCATCAAGTATTTTAGGAGGGTAATATGATTAATAAAGAAAAAGAAAAAGAAAAAGAAAAAGACAAGGATAAGGAGCAACAGGTAGAAAGTGAAAAACTAGAAAATATTAAAGAAATGGGAGTTACAAATATTCCAGAAATAAAAAACAATATTCAGTTTATATCTATTATAGGAGAAATAGAAGGTCACACAATCTCACCTGGAGATAAGAAATCTACAAAATATGAGCATATTATTCCATTGTTAATAGCAGCGCAGCAGGATCCAAAAATAGAAGGATTATTCATTATTTTAAATACTGTAGGCGGAGATGTAGAAGCTGGTTTAGCTCTTTCAGAATTAATAAACTCAATAGATAAGCCAAAGGTATCATTGGTTTTAGGTGGTGGACACAGTATTGGTGTACCATTAGCCACCTCTACTGATTATTCATTTATTGTCCCTACTGCAACTATGACTATACATCCTATTAGAACCACCGGGCTAGTTATTGGAGTTCCACAGACCTTTAGATATTTTCAAAAAATGCAGCAAAGGATAATAAACTTTGTCTTAAGAACCTCTAAGATAAGTAATGAAACATTAACAGAATTGATGTACTCTACAGACGAAATAGCCAATGATGTAGGTACTATTTTAGTAGGAGAAGAAGCAGTTAAATATAAACTCATTAATGAAGTAGGAGGATTTTCACAGGCATTAAAGAAGCTTAATGATATGATGGAAAGTAAAAATAAATAGAATAGAATTCCAAATTATGCTATAATAACTACAGTATATACTTTAAAGGGGGGTAATCTACTTGAGTTTTATTCAAGCCATAATTCTAGGGATTTTTCAAGGTGTTGCAGAGTTCTTACCTATTAGTAGTTCTGGACATTTAGCAATACTACAAACTTTGTTTGGTATTAAAGAAGGAAATTTATTTTTTACAGAGATGCTTCATTTTGGAACTCTTATTTCTATAGTGATAGTTTATTTTTCTGATATATATATGATGATTATTGAATTCTTCAAGCTTATATTCTCTATTATAAAAGGTAGAAAGATAATAAAACTTAGTAAACATCAAAAGTTAGCACTTTTAATTATAGTTGGTTCTATTCCAACAGCTATAATCGGACTATTATTTGAAGATTTTTTTGAATCCTTATATACATCAATATTACCTATAGGAATTGCATTTCTTGTTACAGGTTCATTATTATGGCTTGCAGAAAAGAAGGCCTTTCAAAATAAAAATATTAAAGGAATGTCCTTCTTTGATTCTTTAATCATTGGAACCTTTCAAGGAGTTGCAATAATTCCTGGGATATCAAGATCTGGTTCCACTATAGTAGCTGGATTATTTAGAGGATTAAACAAACCATTAGCCACTGAATATTCATTTTTACTTGCATTACCTGCTACCTTTGGTGCAGGATTGCTTGGTATTATAAAGGTATTAAAATCAAATTCTGAAATCTTAATTGATTTGCCACTATTATTAGGTGTTATACTTTCAACTATAGTTGGTGTTCTTTCAATTAAATTATTGGTCAAACTATTAAACAAGAATAAGCTACATTACTTTTCATACTACTTATGGATAATAGGTATTATAACAATAATAAGTCAGCTTATATAATTAGAAGAGATTGAGGTGACTTAAGTGAAAAATAATAAAAAGAAGACTGTTAAAAAAATAAAAGAAAAAGACAATTTTAATAAGGATATTATAGGTATTATTGTTATTGCAATAGGTATACTTTGGATGATAAGCTTATTTAGCTTTAAGATGGGAATAATGGGTTCTATAATTAAAGGTACTACTTTTTCATTTATGGGCTTTGGAAGCTATCTTTTGCCCTTGATTATAATAGGCTCCGGAATAATCTTCATTTTAGATAAATTTAATCATAAAGAAACCAAAACTATTTTATCTATGGGGTTTATACTTTTGAGTATATTAATTATGCTTGACGGGATAAATCCTTTTGACTACAAGTTTCTTGATAGAATTTCTAATTCTATTGCCTTAAGTAAAGTTGGAAAAGGTGGAGGAGTGATAGGTAGTTTTTTTGGATTTTTCTTCTATAAATTATTTGGTTCTATAGGAGCATACCTAGTTTTAGGATTTATTATTATAATAAACATGCTTATGCTAACGAATATAAAAATTAAAGACATACTATTAACATTTGATAAGCAATCAAAAAAACAAGTAAATAAAATTCGTAAACCTAAAGTAATCAAAGATGAAAAACTGGAACCATATCAGGAAGACATTACAATTTTAGACTATACAAAAAATCAGATAAAAGAGTTTTCCAAAGAGATTAATGTTAAAGACGAGGTAAATAATATTGATAATGAAATCAAAATTAAGCAAAGTAAAGATCATACTTCTACATATAGCGTACCATCATTATCATTATTAAAATCTCCAATATCTAATCAGGATATAAATGATAATAAGGAAATACGTAATAATGCTAAAATAATTGAAGAAACTATGAAAAATTTTGGAATTGATGCTATTATTACTCAAATCAATAAAGGACCTACTATTACTTGTTATGAGTTACAGCCTTCTCCAGGTATTAAGCTAAGTAGAATAGTGTCTTTATCTGATAATATAGCTCTAAGCTTAGCTTCCTCTGATATTCGTATTGAAGCACCCATACCTGGTAAAGCAGCCGTAGGCATTGAGGTGCCAAATAAAGTAAAGAGTAGCGTATTACTTAAGGAAATAATTACTTCAGAAGAATATAATGCTATTAATTCTTCTATACCTCTAGCCTTAGGGAAAGATGTATCAGGCAATGTAATTGTATCTACTATTGATAAGATGCCACATCTACTTATAGCTGGAGCTACTGGTTCAGGAAAATCAGTATGTATTAATACCATTATTATGAGCATTTTATATAAATCATCTCCTGAAGATGTAAAACTACTACTAATTGACCCTAAGATGGTAGAGTTAAGTATATATAATGGTATTCCTCATCTATTAATCCCAGTCGTTACTGATGCAAAAAAAGCTGCTTTTGCACTTAATTGGGCAGTAGATGAGATGGAGAAAAGATATAAACTATTTGCACAAAATAATGTTAGAGATATGAATTCTTATAACAATAAGGTTAAAGGTACTCAAGAGGAACTTCCAACAATAGTCATAATAATTGATGAGTTAGCAGACTTAATGATGGTTGCAGCTCAAGAAATAGAAGATTATATATGTAGACTTGCTCAAATGGCTAGAGCGGCTGGAATGTATCTCATTGTAGCTACCCAGAGGCCTTCTGTAGACGTTATAACTGGTACCATAAAGGCTAATATACCTTCAAGAATATCATTCGCTGTATCGTCGCAAGTTGATTCTAGAACCATTTTAGATATGGCAGGAGCCGAGAAGCTTTTAGGAAAGGGAGATATGCTGTTCTATCCTTCATTCTATTCAAAGCCCTCTAGGCTACAAGGTGCTTTTATATCTGATGAAGAAGTGGAAGCAGTAGTTAACTCCCTTAAGGCCCAAGATATAACTGAATATAATGAAGACATTATTGAAATAGTAGAAAGCCCTAGGGAAGTACATTTTGATGATAGTGACGACCTTTTACCAACTGCTATAAATTTAGTAGTGGAAGAAGGACAGGCTTCAATATCCTTATTACAAAGAAGATTGAAGATTGGCTATGCTAGAGCTGCAAGAATAGTAGATGAAATGGAAGAAAGAGGTGTAGTAGGAGGATATGAAGGAAGTAAACCTAGAAAAGTCCTATTATCACCAGAAGATTTAGATTCGATACTTAAGGAGAGATAAAATGGGATTAAAAAAAGTTTATGCTATTACTTTAGGTTGTTCAAAAAATGAAATAGATTCAGAGTTAATGTTAAGCATGCTAAAAAATAATGATTATATAGTAGCTGATACGTTAGATGAAGCAGAAGTTATTATTATAAATACATGTGGCTTTATAGAAAAGGCTAAAGAAGAATCTATAGAAACAATATGGGAAATGACTCAATATAAGAATAATGGTAATTGTAAATATTTAATTTTAGCAGGTTGTTTAGCTCAGAGATATTCTCAAGAGTTGATGGATGAAATCCCTGAGATTGATGCAATAATTGGTACTGGAAACATTAAGGAAATTGCTTCAATTATTAAGGATTTAGAGGCAAAGGTACAAAGAATTAAGAAGATAGATAATATAGATGTTGATTATTTAGAAGGAGTTAAAAGGATTAATTTTAATAGTACAGAATATGTAAGAATATCTGAGGGTTGCGATAATTTTTGTACTTATTGTATTATTCCTAAGTTAAGAGGAAAACATAGAAGTAGAAGGATGGAAGATATAATAAGAGAAGTAGAATATTTATCTACTAATGGTGTAAAAGAAATTATTCTAATAGGACAAAATACTTCTGATTATGGAATTGATTTATATGGTGAATATTCATTATATAAATTACTAGACAAACTAAATGCAATAGATGGTATTTCTTGGATTAGGGTTTTATATCTATATCCTGATAATTTTAATGACGATCTTATAAAATCAATAAAGAACAACGAAAAGGTTGTTAAATACGTAGATATTCCACTACAGCATATAAATAATAATGTTTTAAAAAGAATGAATAGAAGAACCAGTAAAGAAGATATTAAATCATTAATAAATAAATTAAGAAAAGAAATACCAGAAATAGTTATAAGAACAACTTTTATTGTAGGTTTTCCTGGAGAAACTGAAGATGATTTTTATGAGCTCTTAGACTTTATTAGTGAAGTCAAATTTGAAAGACTAGGTGTATTTACCTATTCCCAGGAAGAAGATACTCCTGCCTACAATCTTCCTGACCAAGTTTTAGAAGAGATTAAAGAATATAGAAGAGATAGAGTTATGGAAATTCAGAAAGATATATCAGAAGATATTATGATGAATAAGGTTGAAAAAACATTTGATGTTTTAATAGAAGAGTTTTGTGACAACAATACCTATATTGGTAGAACATATATGGATAGTCCTGAAATTGATGGGGTTGTCTATGTTAATTCTTTAGAAGAATTAAATCTAGGTAGTTTTGTTAAGGTTAAAATCACAGACTATTTAGAGTATGATTTAATAGGGGAGGTAATCCAATGAATCTAGCAAATAAAATAACTATTTTTAGAGTATTCTTAGTACCTGTATTTATGATTGCATTATATTCTAATCTCTCATATAGTAGTTATCTAGCAGCTGCAATTTTTATTTTTGCATCCTTAACTGATACTTTAGATGGGTATATTGCAAGAAGTAGAAATATGATTACTAATTTTGGTAAGTTCGTAGATCCATTAGCTGATAAAGTCTTAGTATCTGCTGCTTTGATCTCCCTTGTTGATTTAGGGAAAGTACCTGGTTGGGTTGTAGTGGTGATTATTGCTCGAGAATTTACTATTACTGGTTTTAGAGTAATTGCAGCTTCTGAAGGGGTAACTATAGCTGCAAGCCCATTAGGTAAAATAAAGACTATTACTCAACTAATAGCTATTATCGCCTTATTGTTAAATAACTTTCCATTTAACATAATAAATTTACCTTTTGCGAATATTATGTTATATATTTCTTTGTTTTTTACAATAATATCTGGAGTAGACTATATTTATAAAAACAAATCTGCCCTTAAGATGGGAGTTAAATAAAGGTGATTTTAAAATGATAGCAGAAATTATAACCATAGGCTCAGAAATAACTACGGGTAGTACTTTAAACACTCATAGTCAGTATATTTCTAGCAAACTATTAGAATTAGGTGTAGAAACTTATTATCATACATCTGTTGATGATAATAAGGAAAGAGTAAAAGATATAATAAACATATCTTTGCAGAGAGCAAATCTTATTATTACTACAGGAGGGCTAGGTCCTACTGATGATGATTTAACCAAAGAAGTTATTTCTGATGCATTAGGCTTGAAATTAGTAAATGATAAAGATATGGAAGAAAATATTAGAAATATCTTTGGGAAATTAAATAAATCAATGCCTATCAATAATTTAAAACAAGCTTCAAAACCAGAGGGAAGTCGATTCCTAAAAAATGCTATTGGTACTGCCCCTGGTATCTTTTTATGTAAAGATAATAAAAAGATAATAATGCTACCAGGCCCTCCTAGAGAGATGGAATTAATGTTTATCAACGAAGTGATCCCCCTTATTAATGAAGACTTCAACATTGTAAGTAGAACTGTTAATATAATTGGCATAGGTGAATCCCAATTGGAAATGGAAATAAAAGACTTGATAAATATGGATTCCAATATTATGGTTGCTACCTTTGCCAAAGAAGGAGAAGTTCAAGTCAAAATAATAGGTAAGGGAAAAGAGAAAAATATTGTTGAAAATAAAGTCAATACTATAATTGGGATATTACAAGATAGATTTCATGACTATATCTACAGCTTTGACAATATTCCAATAGAAATGGTTGTATTCAACTTATTAAAAGAAAAAAATTATAAAATTGGTTTTTGCGAATCCTGTACAGGTGGATTAATAAGCAGTCGTTTCAGTCATATACCAGGGGTCTCTCAAGTATTTGATAGAAGTATTGTTACTTATAGTAATAATGCAAAGATGGAAGAAGTTGGAGTTAATCCTCGTACATTGGAAAACTATGGAGCAGTAAGTAAGGAAACCGCTATGGAAATGGCTAATGGATTACTTACTAGAAAAAATCTAGATATATCATTAGCTGTGACAGGAATTGCTGGTCCTGACGGTGGAACTGAAGAAAAACCTGTTGGGTTAGTATACTTATGTATATCTACTAAAGAAAGATCTCTACCTATTAAATGTAATTTCAATGGGAATAGAGAGTCTATACAAAATAAAACAGCTACAAGAGCATTTTTTGAATTGAGAAACTTTTTATTAAATAAATCATTGACTTAATTTTAAATATGTTGTAATATATATTTAGAACTAGCGTTCGAAAATGGAAAGGGGTGAATCCAGTTTAACTGGAATACTTATGAGCGATAACATTGAGAAAAAAAAGGCTTTAGATTTGACCTTAAGCCAAATTGAAAAACAATTTGGAAAAGGATCCATTATGCGACTAGGTGAAAATGCAAAATTAAATATTGATGTAATACCAACAGGCTCCTTAGATCTTGATATTGCTTTAGGAATTGGTGGGATACCACGTGGTAGAATAATTGAAATATTTGGCCCAGAATCCTCTGGTAAAACCACTGTATCACTCCATGTAGTTGCAGAATCTCAAAAGCTAGGAGGCATTGCTGCTTTCATAGATGCGGAGCATGCTCTAGATCCTGCATATGCAAAAAGATTAGGTGTAGATATTGAAAATTTAGTAATATCGCAACCTGATACTGGGGAACAGGCTTTAGAAATAGCTGAAGCATTGGTAAGAAGTGGTGCAATAGATATAGTTGTAGTTGACTCCGTAGCAGCTCTTGTACCAAAGGCTGAAATAGAAGGTGAAATGGGTGATAGTCATATCGGACTTCAAGCTAGACTTATGTCTCAGGCCCTTAGAAAACTGGCAGGTACTATCAATAAATCAAATTCAACCGTAATATTCATAAACCAACTTAGGGAAAAAGTTGGGGTTATGTTTGGTAGCCCTGAAACAACAACTGGTGGTAGAGCATTAAAATTCTATGCCAGTGTAAGATTAGATGTTAGAAGAATTGACTCAATAAAACAAGGTGATGAGATCATTGGAAATAGAACTAGGATAAAGGTTGTTAAAAACAAGCTAGCTCCTCCTTTTAAACAAGCAGAATTTGATATTATGTACGGTACTGGTATCTCTAAAGAAGGTAATATTCTAGATTCTGGTGTAGTTGCTAATATTGTTAACAAATCTGGTTCCTGGTACAGTTATGGTGAACATAAACTTGGTCAAGGAAGAGAAAATGCTAAAGATTTCTTAAGGGAAAATCCTAGTGTGGCATTAGAAATTGAAAACAAAGTTCGTGCACAAATTGGTTTAAATCAAAATAATATTAACTCCATAGATACAGTTGAAGATTCTAAGGAGCAAGATGAATAAAGAAATGCAGACCTCCTTAATAGGAGGTTTATTTGTGAGGTGTTATAGTTGAAGTTATTATTTTTTACTGATACTCATATTAGAGGAACTACTCCTAAAAATAGAAAAGATATATTTGTAGATACTATTGAACGTAAGTTGGCTGAAATTATTAATATAATTAAAGAAGAAAAAATAGATTTTGTCCTTCATGGAGGAGATTTATTTGATAGACCTGATGTATCTATAGCAATTGCTAGTAAGTTTGCCATGGTACTAGATAAAATCCCTGTTCCATTTTATCTAGTAAGTGGAAACCATGATATTTATGGCCACAATCCCGATACGATAAATAGAACTATGCTAGGGTTATTAGATGCATTAGGTGTTCTTAGATTAATCAAAAATGGCGAAAAAATAATTCTTGAAAAAGACAATATTAAAGTTCAATTAACTGGCCAACCTTATGTATATGATATTGACACTCCAAATCATTTAGATTACTATTTATTAAAGGATATAGATCCAGACGTAAACTATTCTATACATATGGTACATGGTATGTTGTTAGATAGACCCTTTATTAAAGGTATTCCTTATACATTAATTGATGATATAAAGGATACCTTAGCGGACATTACATTATCAGGGCATTATCATGGAGGATTTAAGGTTACTAAAATTGATGAAAAATATTTTATCAATCCTGGGAGTTTATTGAGAATAACCAACAGCCTAAAAGAGATTGAAAGAACACCACAAGTAGTACTAATTGATTTAGATAAAAGTATTACTATAAGACAAATTCCTTTAAAGACTGCCCTACCTGGAGAAGAAGTATTAGATAGAAAAGAAATAGAAAATAATTTATTTAAGAGTGAAAGAATCTTTGAATTTAAGCAAACTATAGATGCAGCTCTAGATTTTGAAAAAATGGATATAAATGAAGTGTTAATGGAAGTATCTAGTGCCGAAAATGTAGGGGATGATGTTAAAAAGGAAGCTCTAAGAAGAATTGCACTTATTCAGATGAAAGGCCTAGCAGGTGATTAAATATGAAATATATTGAAAAAGTAATTTTAGAAAACTTTCAATCTCATAAAAATTCCACTATAGAGTTTGACGACCAGTTAAATGTCATTGTTGGCCCATCTGACAGTGGAAAAACTGCAATTCTTAGGGGGATTAGATGGGCACTCTATAATGAACCTTCAGGAGATTATTTTATTAGGGAAGGTACAAGTGAGTGTAGTGTAACAATTATATTTAATGATGGAACTAAAATAAAAAGATATCGTAACAAAAGTAAAAATACCTATTTTTTATATGATTCAAATAATAATGAAATGAAATTTGAAGGTTTTGGTACCTCTGTTCCTGAAGAAATTATCAATAAAACTGGAATCAAAAAAATCTTATTAGATAGTGACCTCTCAAATGCAATTAATTTAAGTGATCAGCTAGAGGGAGCTTTCTTATTATCAGAAAGAACTTCTGCTCGAGCCAATTCTATTGGGCGACTTGTAGGAGTAAATATTATCGATGATGCATTACGAGAATCATTAAAAGATAGTCGTAATCTATCTAATAGTAAAAAAAATATTGAAGATAATATAGTACAGCTAGAAAAAGAATTACTTACATATGAGTATTTAGACGAATTAGCTAGTAGAATCAACAATATTGAAAAAATAAAAAATAAAATCCAAGAGAAAAATGAAACTATTAGTAAATATAAAGATTTGCTACAAAAGACTTTAACCATTTCACAAGAGAAAAAAGAGCTAAATTTTTATATAAAAAAACTAGAAAATATAGATAGGGTAAGTACTATATTAGGTAACATTTCTTCTAATATTACTATGTTCAATTACTTAAGTAAACAAAGGGATGTAATTAATAATTTACATTTAAATAAACAGGAAGCTTTTAAAGTCGTTACTTGCCTAAAGAATATTAATATAGCTGAAAAGAATATTACCACAATGACTTCGCTCCAGGATTTAAGAATTAAGTTAGCAAATTATAATTTAAAATTTAAAAAGTTAAGTTATGAAATAGGAGAACTTAAAGTTGTATCTTATAATTTAAGAAATATTAATATATTGCAAAATAGAATCAATGCAATTGATAATAATATTTACGAACTTAAAAAACTTACTACTATTAAAGACAAGGAATTTGCCTTGAGGGGAAGATTAGCTATCGGGATAAAATATGTTGAAAGATTGCAAGAAATAGATAATGTTTTTCAAATATATATAAGATTAAGTGAAAAGATTACTCTTCTAAATCAATTAAAGGGTTTATCTACAACCTATACATCAAACAAAGATGAAATTACAAAAGAAAAACTCTCTCTACAGAAATATAAAGATGAGGTAGAAGAACAAATATCAAATTATAAAGAGTTATTATTAAAACAAGAAACTTGTCCTTTATGTTTTAGCATAATTGATAATGATAAGATAAAGCATATTATAAGTCACTACAATTAGGAGGTATAATTATGGATTATGAAAAGGAACTCAATAGTTTAAAGGAAAACCTAGAAAAGGCTAAGAACTTGAAATATAAAGCTGAAGCAAGATTGGAGCAATTAAATCAACAAGAAGAAGAAATCATTAAGGAATTAAAAAATCTTGGAGTAAAACCTGAAGAACTAGAAAATGAAATCAATAGATTAACTATAGATATTGATAAGTTATTTAAGGAAGCCAATGATTTATTGCCTAAAGATCTATTAGAAAAGAAGTGATAATATGATAATTGATTTACAGGAATTAGACAATTGTTTGATTAAATCAAAAGAGTATTTATCAAGGGAATTAGGAAAACGAGATAAAATTAAAGAACAGTTAGAAATGCATAAAGACAATCTTCATAATATTGAAATAGAGTTGGAATTATTATCTAAAGTAAATATATTGTTTCAAAAAACTTCTGAGTTCGCTAGAGAACAAGCTAAAAACCAAATTGAATCTTTAGTTACTAAATGCCTTCAATTTATATTTGAATCTGATATTGAATTTTTAATTGAAATTGAAGAACAAAGGGGAAAATCAAATGCCGAATTCTATGTAGTTAATAGAATGGAAGATATGTTAGTTAAAACTAAACCTGAATTATCTAGAGGTGGGGGTGTAGTTGATATAGTATCTTTGGCTTTAAGAATAGCTTTTTTACAAACCCATAAACCTAAAATCCAAGGACCTTTAATTCTAGATGAACCGGCAAAGCATGTAAGTGATGAATTTATTTTCAATGTAGCTGATTTTCTTAAACAGACCTCAGAATTATTTAATAGACAGATAATAATGGTAACTCATAATAACCATCTAGCGGCAATAGGCAGCAATGCTTATAGAGTTGAAATAAAGGGATCAGAAAGCACTGTAACAAAGATAACGTCCTAATTTCATCTTGACATTATCTATTAAAAGTAATAGAATTGAATTATATGTATATTCTATACAGTTTATTATTTCAATTTATTAAGCTCGAAAGATATGCTTATATTTGATGAAAATTAAAATGTAGTATGGAACTTGAAAATTTTATACAAATGGAGGTGTTTAATTATTGAAGCTTTAATTGCAATTCTTGGAGCAATTATTGGAATTCTCATTGGTTATTTTATAAGAAAAACTATTGGAGAAGGTAAGATAAATAATGCTGAAGAGTTAGCCAAAAAAATTGTTGAAGATGCTGAAAAAGATGGAGAGGCTCGTAAAAAAGAGCTTTTATTAGAAGTAAAAGAAGAAATCCATAAACTTAGAACTGAAGCAGAAAGAGAAAATCGCGAACGAAGAAATGAACTTCAAAAGCTAGAAAGGCGAATTCTTAATAAAGAAGAAAGCATTGATAGAAAAAGTGATGCTATCGAGAGAAAAGAAGATGCACTAGCTAAGAAGATTAAAGAAGTCGAAGATAAAGAAGTTCTAATAGATGAGATCTATAAAAATCAGGTATTAGAGTTAGAAAGGCTTTCTGGTTTAACTTCAGATGACGCAAAAGAGTTATTATTAGATGAAACTAGAAAAGAAATCGTTCATGAATCTGCTATTATGATTAAGGAAATGGAAAGTAAAGCTAAAGAAGAAGCCGATAAAAAGGCGAGAGAAATAATATCTACTGCAATACAAAAATGTGCAGCTGACCATGTAGCTGAAACTACAGTAACAGTTGTAGCTCTTCCAAATGATGAAATGAAAGGTAGAATTATTGGGAGAGAAGGACGAAACATTAGAACTTTAGAAACACTAACTGGAATTGACTTAATTATTGATGATACTCCAGAAGCCGTAGTACTATCTGGTTTTGATCCTGTAAGAAGAGAAATTGCTAGAATTGCTTTGGAAAAATTGATAGTAGATGGTAGAATCCATCCAGCTAGAATTGAAGAAATGGTAGAAAAAGCAAAAAAAGAAGTAGATAATATTATTCGTGAAGAGGGTGAACAAGCTGCATTTGACGCAGGTGTTCATGGAATTCATCCAGAATTAATTAAGCTTCTAGGAAGATTAAGATATAGAACAAGCTATGGACAAAATGTATTAAAACATTCTGTTGAAGTAGCACATCTTGCAGGTATAATGGCTGCAGAATTAGGAGCTGATGTAAAAATAGCAAAAAGAGCAGGTTTACTACATGACTTGGGAAAAGCAGTAGATCACGAAGTTGAAGGTCCTCATGTTGATATAGGAGTAGACTTAGCTAGAAAATATAAGGAATCTAAAGAAGTATTACATGGTATCGCTGCCCATCACGGTGATTGCGAGCCTCAAACTGTTGAGGCTATTTTAGTACAAGCAGCTGATGCTATTTCAGCTGCAAGACCAGGTGCAAGAAGGGAGACTCTTGAAGCTTATATAAAGAGATTACAAAAGCTTGAAGAGATAGCAAACTCTTTTGATGGAGTAGAAAGATCTTATGCAATTCAAGCTGGCCGTGAGATTAGAATCTTAGTGAAACCTGAGGATATTACTGAAAGTCAAATAATCCATACGGCTAGGGAGATAGTAAAAAGAATTGAAGCTGAATTAGATTATCCAGGCCAAATTAAAGTAAATGTGATTAGGGAAACTAGAGCTATTGAATATGCTAAATAATAATTTTTTAAATTAATAAGGAATTAAATAATATAAAGATATATTTAATAAATTTAGTTAGAGGGGGCTATTTTAATGGATGTATTAAAAGTATCAGCAAAATCAAGTCCAAATTCTGTTGCAGGAGCATTAGCAGGGGTTTTAAGAGAAAAAGGAGCTGCTGAAATTCAAGCAATAGGAGCAGGTGCTTTAAATCAAGCCGTAAAAGCAGTAGCAATCGCAAGAGGATTTGTTGCTCCAAGTGGAATCGATCTTATTTGTGTACCAGCCTTCACAGACATAATAATAGATGGTGAAGAGAGAACAGCTATAAAGCTAATTATTGAACCAAGATAATATTATAGGGCTTCTAAAAAAGCGTTATAATGAAGCCATTTTTGAAACTCATTTTCGTTATAAAAAAACCTGCTAATTAGCAGGTTTTTTTATAACGAATACATAATTTTATCTATGTTTTACAGATACTAATCTTATTAAGAGGATTAAGGGGAGGGGTTCAATGATTTTTGATTTACATGTACATACAAATCATTCAGATGGATTATTTTCTCCTGAGAAAGTAATTGATCTAGCAGTTGAACAGTGTTTAGATGGAATAGCCATTACAGATCATGATACTATAACTGGAATAGAAGCAGCAATTGTCCATAGTAATAAATATGATGGCTTTAGAGTAATTCCAGGAATTGAGTTTAGTTGTGTATTCAATGATGAGGAAGTGCATATACTAGGGTATTTCATAGATTATAAAGATAAAGATCTTATCAAAATAACTGGTGACTTAAAGAACTCAAGATTGACTAGAGGGATGGAGATGGTTAATAGAATTAATGAATTAGGGTTAGAGATTTCACTAGAAGAAGTTAAGGAACTTTCAGGAGAAGAATATATTGGCAGACCTCATATAGCAAGAGCATTGGTTAAAATAGGATATGTAGATGATGTTGCAGAAGCCTTTACTAAGTATTTAGATAGGGGCAAGCCAGCTTATATTGAAAGATATAAAATAACCCTTGACGAAACAATATCCCTAATTAAAAAGATTGGAGGTATTCCTGTTTTGGCTCATCCAGGAATCTTGAAGGATAAAAGTATAATAAATCATTGTATTTCATTAGGTATATATGGCTTGGAATGTATACACTCCAAACATACTAAAGATGATACAGATTATTTGATTAATATTGCAAGATCAAATAATTTAATAGTTACTGGAGGTTCTGATTTCCATGGCGACTTAATTAGAGGTGAATCATTGTTGGGTAAATATTTTGTTGATATTGATACTATTCCAGAATTTAAGGAGAGGATATAATTGAGTATTTATAAAGGCGAGAGGCAGAGACAGTTTCCTACAAAGATAAGTACTACTTCCTTTGTAAAACTTTATATACTTCATTTGTTAGATGAAAAATCTTATTATGGTAATAAAATAAAAGATGAAATAAAAAGTAGACTAAATAATCGATGGGAACCAAGTCCAGGGATGATTTATCCATTACTTCGTGAACTAGAATCAGAAGGATATATTGAAGGATGGTGGGATGAACCCGATAAAAGATCTATAAGAAGATATAGAATAACAGATGAGGGGAGAAAGCATTATAAAGTATTATTGCTACAAAATAAAACTTCTTTCGAAGATTCTTTACTTATTGTTAAAAATGTGTTAAAAGATATATATGGGGAAAAATTCTAATTATAGAAAACAAAATATTATTGTGGAGGTATGATTTTTTATGAACTTTAATTTATCAGAAAAAGGATTGAGGATTGCCCCTTCAATTACTTTAGAAATTACAGCAAAGGCAAAAGCTATGAAGGATTCTGGAATTGACGTTATTAGCTTTGGGGCTGGTGAACCAGACTTCAATACCCCAGAAAACATTCAAAATGAAGGTATTAGAGCAATAAAAGATGGTCTTACTAGATATACTCCAGCTTCTGGAATAGTTGAGCTAAAAAAAGCTATATGCGAGAAATTAAAAGCAGATAATGGATTAGAATATAAGCCAAGCAATATAATTATATCTAGCGGTGCAAAGCATTCTATACATAATGCTCTAATGGCAATATTAAACCCAGGAGACGAGGTTATATTTGCTGTTCCATATTGGGTAAGTTATCCTGAACTAGTAAGACTTGCTGATGGAATTCCTGTTTATATAGAAACAGAGGAAGAAAATGACTTTAAATTCAATGTAGATGATTTAAATAGAGTTTTAACGAATAAGACCAAAGCAATTATATTAAATAGTCCTAGTAACCCAACAGGTTCAATCTATACTGAAGAAGAGTTAAGAGATATAGCTGAATGGGCGGTTAAAAATAATATATTTGTTATTTCCGATGAGATATATGAAAAATTAATATATGATGGTAAGAATCATGTAAGTATAGCAGCTATTAATGAAGACATAAAAAGACTAACAATACTTATTAATGGTATGTCTAAGTCACATGCAATGACTGGATGGAGAATTGGATATGCAGCAGCCCATGAAGATATAGTTAAAGTAATGAGCAATATACAAAGTCATGCAACATCAAATCCTTGTTCCATATCTCAATATGCTAGCGTTATAGGTTTATTAGGAGATCAAAGTAGTGTAGAAGAAATGAAAAAACATTTCGTAGAGAGAAGAGATTATATGGCTGAAACCATAAATTCAATCAAGGGACTTAGCTGTAGAAAACCTGAAGGTGCTTTTTATATAATGGTTAACTTTACACAATTAATAGGTAAAACTATAAAGGGAAAAGTAATCAATTCTTCTTTAGATTTTGCAAACTTATTACTTGATGAGGGTAAGGTAGCAGTAGTACCTGGAATTGCTTTTGGTGATGATAAATATGTAAGGTTATCTTATGCTACATCCTTAGAAAATATTAAAAAAGGATTAGAAAGAATAAAACAAATAGTAGAAGAGTAAAAATATTTTTAAAAAGAAAAAGGTTAACATAATCATAATATGTTAACCTTTTTCTTTTTAACTTTTAGGTTTGTTTGAAATAGGCTACATAATATTATTATGTAGCCTATAGTGGATTCCCATAGTATCTCCACAGACAAAATTGCACGCTAACTATTAATATAAATTTTGCTGGGTAAATTAAGTATGTGTCCATTTAAAAAATTATTACAAATATAAAATTTTTGACCTGTTAAAATGGATTTTAAAAGCTTTTGCTGCAACAGTCAATATATTTATATGGATATTGGCAATATTATGCCCTAAGGCTCATTGTAACCCTTAAATCCAACATCACATTTATTTGAATCTAAGTTTATCATTTTGCTATAAAATCTTACGTTATCGGATTGAGCGAACTTATTTTGCTAAAAACAAACTGTTGTTTTTCATTTTTAACTTAAGAGTTAGAAAACAGATGCGTTTAGTTTAAAAAACATACTTTTAAAAGAAAAACTTGATTAATATTAATTAGAATTAAAATATGATTTCGATTTGATTTTTGGGTAATTCTGGTGTAAAATATTATTAGTCACAAAATAGTTATTTTGTGACTAATATAGTGTGAAAAGAGGGGTATTTTGAAAGATATACCAATAATACTTGAAGATTACTTAAATTACATGGAAACTATTAAGGGGGCCTCCTCTAATACTGTGAAAGAATATTTCTTTGACTTGAGAACATTTTTTAGGTTCATTAAAACAAGACATCGACTTGTAGATCCTGAGCAACCTTTTGATGAAATTAATATTTTAGATGTAGACTTAGATTTAATTAAGAAACTCGGAATTCAAGATTTACACGCGTATATTTCTTATGCAGATAAAAAAAGAGATAATAATAATTTTACCAAATCTAGAAAAGTTGCATCCCTTAGATCATTTTTTGATTACCTTTACTCTATAGTGAATTTAATAGAAAAAAATCCTGCTGAAGCTTTAGAATTTCCAAAAAAGGATACTAGACACCCAGTATATCTTACCTTAGAGCAATCAGAACTACTATTAAATACAGTACTAGAAAATAATAATGAAGAATATCGGAAAAGGGATTATGCAATAATTATGTTGTTTTTAAATTGTGGTCTGCGATTATCTGAGCTTTCTAGTATAGACATAGATAAAATTAAAGATAACGATACTCTTTCCATAATAGGTAAAGGCAATAAAGAAAGAACCATATTTTTAAATGACGCCTGCATCTCTGCTATAAAAGATTATCTAACAGTTAGACCTAAAAACTCGGTAGATAAAAAAGCCATGTTTATTAGCAAAAGAAAAAATAGAATGAGTAATCGGGCAATACAACATATGATTGATAGGTACTTAGAAAAGACTGGATTAGATACTTCTATCTATTCTACGCATAAACTAAGACATACGGCAGCTACACTAATGTATAAGTATGGAAATGTAGATATTAGAGCTTTACAAGAGATCTTAGGACATGAATCTGTTTCCACAACTCAAATATATACCCATATTGATAATGAAAGACTTAGAGATGCAGTAAAAAGCAATCCTTTATCCTCAAGAACTAATAAAAAAAGCTAAGATATAAATCTTAGTTTTTTTATTAGTTCTATTTATTTGCAATTGGAATCTTTATTATATCCCCTGGACAGATATAGGCATCTTCCATTCCATTAAATTCTTTAATATCATATATCATCTTTCTTATATCAGTTTTTTCCGGAAGATAATCCAGAGCAATATTCCACAACGTATCCCCTTTTACTACTATAACTTCCCTATAATCTGCCTTATGTATTGAACTATAGGCCTTATTGTTTAATAACAAAGTAAATAAAATAATTGATATAACTGCAAATACAGAAGTAATAAATAAGTAAAATCTTCTTTTGTTAACTATTTTATACCTTTTTTTCATAACAAAACACCTCGCACGTTAGTTCTGAACAATAGTTCTAAGTACATTCTACACAAACATAGGTTCCTTGTCAATAGTTTTGGCAAAAAAATCGAACCTTTGTTTGAAATATTCTTATTGGTATGATATAATAAGCTAAGAATAGTTTTAACTAATAACTATATTATGAATAAGGGGTGTGTTTTATGTACGAAGATTTAACTCAAAAACAGATTGAAATTTTGTTATATATAAAATCAGAGGTGCAAAGACAGGGGTATCCACCAGCTGTGAGAGATATTTGTAAGGGTGTTAATTTAAAGTCTACTTCAACCGTTCACAGCCATTTAGAAAAACTTGAAGCTAAAGGATATATTAGAAAAGATCCTACAAAGCCAAGAGCTATTGAAATACTTGATAAAAATGATGATTTCTTACTGACTTCCAAGAAAACTATTGATGTACCTATTTTAGGTAAAGTTACTGCTGGTACTCCTATCTTAGCCGTGGAGAACATAGAAGATACCTATCCAGTTCCATTAGAACTTGTAGAAGGTCATGATGTCTTTATGCTAAAAATTCAAGGCGAAAGTATGATAGATGCGGGAATATTAGATGGTGACCTAGTTTTAGTTAAGGAACAGAAGTCAGCATTAAACGGCGATATTGTAGTAGCTTTATTAGAAGACGCAGCTACTGTAAAGAGATTTTTTAAAGAAAAAGATAAAATAAGGTTACAACCTGAAAATCAATTTATGGAGCCTATTTTTACTACAGATGTATCTATTTTAGGTAAGGTTATTGGATTGTTTAGAAGAATATAAAAAATAGCAGGATCACCCTGCTATTTTTTTATATTCTAATATGAAAGTATTATTTTATTCCAACACCTTAGTTTTATCAATTAAATTTGTATTATATAAATTACTTAAAGATTTCATAACCCCCAACTTGCAATGCTCGTATGTGAGTCCTCCTTGATAATATGCAAAGTAAGGTTCTCTTATTGGGCCATCAGCACTAAGTTCAATAGATGAGCCTTCTATAAAGCCTCCAGCTGCCATAATAACCTTATCTTCATATCCTGGCATATCCCAAGCTTCAGGAACTACATATGAATCTACTACAGAGGCAGCTTGAATTCCTCTGCAAAATTCAACAACCCTTTCTGGGCTATTTAACTGTACACCTTGGATTATATCAGATCTCATATCATTAACATCAGGAACCACATTAAATCCTAATTCCTTATATACAATTGCTACTAATAAAGCTCCTTTAACAGCCTCAGATACTATATGAGGTGCTAAGAAAAGTCCCTGTAATGTAGATCTTGTAGTACCAAAGGTAAGTCCGCAATCCTTCCCTAATCCTGGAGCAGTTAGTCTATTAGCTACTTGCTCTACTAGACTAGATTTACCTACAATATATCCTCCTGATAAAGCAATTCCACCTCCAGGATTTTTTATCAATGAGCCAGCCATAACATCTGCCCCTACATCAGTAGGTTCTTTGAATTCAAGAAATTCTCCATAACAATTATCAACCATAACGATTACATCTTTATGGTGTTCTCTAATAGTCCTTATTGCATTTTCAATTTCCTCAATTGTCAACGCTCTTCTATCACTATATCCAGTAGATCTTTGGATCATAAGCATTTTTGTATCCTTAGATACACTTTTTATAACTTCTTCAATATCAATTGCATTTCCTATCAAAGGAATTTCTTTATATCTTACTCCGTATTCTATTAATGTCCCAGAGATATTACCTTTAACTCCTATTACCTTTTGAAGGGTATCATATGGTGCTCCAGTAATAGCTATAAGCTCATCTCCTGGTCTTAAAATGCCAGATAATGTTAGAGTAATAGCGTGAGTTCCTGAAGCAATAGCAGGTCTAACAAGAGCATCCTCTGTATTAAAGACATGAGCATATATCTCTTCTACTTTATCTCTTCCTATATCACCATATCCATAGCCGGTTGTCCAATTAAAATCCGTAGAAGATAGTCTACATTCTTGCATTGCATTTATAACCTTATATTGATTATACTCTTTTATTTCGTTAATCCTATTAAATTTATCTAGAATCAACTTTTCCTTTCTATTAACTAGTTCAATAATTTCTCTATCTAAATTGAAATGTTTACATAATATATTTATCGTTAACTCGTTCATTTTTATTTCACCTTTCTATCTTCTTTAAAATACAAAAGCCCCTGATAATCTCAGAGACCTTTATAAAACTAAAATTATTTAAATTTAAAATTAGTTATCTAAGTCTATCTGCTTCGTAGGTATGATTGTAGAAATAGCATGCTTATAAATTAATTGTTGCTTGTCTTCGCTTTCTAAAATTATAGTATAATTATCGAAACCTTTTACCTGACCTTTTATTTGATAACCATTAACTAAAAATATTGTTATTCCAATTCCATCTCTTCGAGCTTTATTTAAAAAAGCATCTTGTAAGTTTATTCCCTGTTTCATATATACCCCTCCTTATTTATTAATTATAATCTTATCTTTAGAATAGTCAATTATATATTGGCTTAAATCATTAAGATTAGAAAATTCTTCTACATTCACCCATTTTATTCTATTATCTCTTCTAAACCATGTCAATTGTCTTTTTGCATAATTTCTAGTACCTTGTTTAATTAATTCTACAGATTTATCTAATGAAATAGCCCCTTCCAAATACATGACAACTTCTTTATATCCTATACCTTTCATAGATACGAGATCTTTATTGTAACCCATTTCTAAAAGACCCTTTACTTCATCTATAAGTCCTTCTTCAATCATTATATCTACTCTAGCATTTATTCTATTATATAATTCTGCTCTATCCATATTTAACCCAATCATAACTAAGTTATAATCATCTATTGGTATTCTAAAATTCTTATTGTATTCAGACATTGGTTTACCAGTTACTTCAAATATTTCTATTGCTCTAATTATTCTTTTTCTATCATTAACACTTATTCTCTCAGCACTTTCAAAATCTATTTTTTGTAGTTCTTGATGTAAATATTCATTTCCATATTCATTACCTAATAACTCAAGTCTTTCCCTAAGCTCATCATTTGGTGCTACTTGAGCAAAATTAAGATTATATACTAATGAATTAATATATAGCCCTGTTCCTCCAGCAACAATTGGTAGTTTACCTCTACTATTAATATCTTTAATTAACTCTATAGATCTATCTTTAAAATTTGCTACAGTAAACTCCTCGTTTGGTAATACTATATCTATTAAATGGTGAGGAATATCTTCCATTTCTTCTTTGGTAATCTTAGCAGAGCCTATATCCATAAATTTATATATTTGCATAGAATCAGCTGAAATAATTTCTCCATTCATTCTCTTGGCTAATTCAATAGACAGGGCCGTCTTCCCTATAGCAGTTGGTCCTATTAAGATAAACAAATTATTTTTATTTTTCATCATATCATCCTTCTACATAATCCTTAAAAATGCCTTTTCTATATCTGTCTTACTCATTTCTAAAACAGTTGGTCTACCATGAGGACAACTATGAGGGTTTTTGCACCCTTTTAGCTGCTCCAGTAAACTTAGAACTTCTATTTTACTAATATGATCTCCACCTTTTACTGCCTTTGTACAAGCTATTTTCATAATCTTTTCTAATTTAGTATCATAACTACTCTTAATATTATTAATATTATCAAGCAAGTCATAAAATAATTCTCTGACATTTGGAGATCCAAATATTAACGGAACAGATCTTATGACTACACTATTATTTCCAAACTCCTCAACATCAAATCCTAAACTTCTAAATACTGATATATTTTCAATGAAATAATGCATTTCCGAATTCGTTAATTCTACAATTTCAGGTGCTAAAAGCTGTTGTGCAATAATGTTTTCTTTCTTATATTCATCTAAATATTTCTCATACATAACTCTTTCATGTGCAGCATGCTGGTCAATAAAGTATAATTTTTGATTTAATTTGTCCTCAGCCAATATATAGGTATTAAATATTATTCCCATTGGTTCAATGTCTGAAAGAATATTCTTTATATCAGTAGAACTTTCATCAACATCAATTTCATTAATATCATTAGAAGTTATTTTTTCATCCTTAGTACTTTCAGCAATTAGAAATTCATTCTTCATTTCCTTATAGGTTTCAGTTGATTCTTTGGGACTTTCTTTCACAAATATTGTTTCACGGGTAAGGTCTTTAATGATAATATCCTCTTTTATATTATTGTTTCCCTGGATTAATAGCAAAGGAGGCTCTTCCTCCTTTATCATTTCTAAAGGTTGTTTAAAGCTTACCTTAGGCACAGATAATGAGGGATATAATATATCCTTTATTGCCCTATCTATTACTGTAAATATCTCAGATTGATTAGCAAATTTAATTTCTTGCTTTGTAGGGTGAATATTTACATCTATAGCACTGGGATCTAGATCTATAAAAAGAACAAAGCAGGGGAATCTATTTAATGGAATAAGTGATTTATAGTGCCCCTCAATAATATTTGATATACTAATATTATTAATATACCTTCCATTAATGTATATATATTGGTGATTTCTATTGCTCCTATATAAATTATTATTAGATATATAACCATGAAGATAAATCCCATGTTCTTCAAAATCGATAGGGATCAGATTATTAGAGAATTCCCTTCCTAAAATACTATATATATGGGTTTTCATATCATTATTCTTGGAGGTCTTTAGAACAACTTTATTATCCCGAATAAACTTAAATGAAGTATTTAAATTTCCTAGAGCCACTTTATATACTATATCAGATATTTGATTAGATTCAATTAAATCTGATTTCAAAAATTCCTTTCTAACAGGTAGATTATAGAATAAGTCTTTTACAATAAGAGTGGTACCCTTTGGACACCCAATTACTTCCTTAGATATTATTTCTCCTTCTTCTACTATGGCATGAATGCCTCCTACGGCATTTTTGGTTTTCGACATAACCTCTACTTTAGAAACATGAGAGATACTAGCTAGCGCTTCACCCCTAAACCCTAAAGACCTTATTTTATATAAATCATCAGCAGTAGAAAGCTTTGATGTTGAATGCCTTTTAAAAGCTAAGCTTAAGTCATCATCTTCAATTCCATCTCCATCATCTGTAACCCTAATATATGATTTACCACCATCTTTAATCTCAATAGTTATATTATTTGAATTAGCATCAAGGGAATTTTCTATAAGCTCTTTAACTATAGAAGAAGGTCTTTCAATAACTTCTCCTGCAGCAATTTTTTGTATGGTTATATTATCTAATAGTTTAATCCTACCCATTATTATCTCCCCTTAACTTTTTGGCCTCTTCTTTTAAATTGTAAAGAATATTTAAGGCTTCTCTAGGCGTCATACTATCTATGTCTAAATTTAAAACCTTATCAAGATAATAATCCTTCTTATAATCTATTAGATTCAGCTGCTTTGGTACTTCCTTTGGTGTACTATTGATATTTATCTGATGATTGCCTTCAATTAATGATAATATCTCATTAGCTCTGTCAATGATATCCTTATTTATACCAGCTAATTTAGCAACTTCTATTCCATAAGATCTATTAGTACTCCCCTCTACTATCTTTCTTAAGAATACAATCTGATCTCCTTTTTCCTCTGCCGCTATTGTTAAATTCTTTATACCTTTGTTCTTTTGCTGTAGTTGAGTTAACTCATGATAATGGGTTGCAAATAAAGTTTTAGCTTTTATGATATTAGTAATATGCTCTACTATGGCCCAAGCTATACTTAGACCATCGTATGTGCTTGTACCCCTACCGACCTCATCTAAAATAATTAAACTATCTTTAGTAGCTGATTTTATTATATTCGATACCTCATTCATCTCAACCATGAAAGTACTTTCGCCTTGAGATAAATTATCTGCAGCTCCAATCCTAGTAAATATTCTATCTACTATAGATATATTTGCACTACTTGCTGGTACAAATGAACCTATATGGGCCAATA
This sequence comes from Bacillota bacterium, assembly GCA_023388495.1. Lineage (GTDB taxonomy): Bacteria > Bacillota > Clostridia > Tissierellales > Tissierellaceae > Tissierella. The sequence continues at coordinate 65,607 of JAEWGC010000046.1, forward strand.
GAGTAATAATTGCAACTTGCCTCATATAAGTAGATTTACCAGCCATATTTGGCCCAGTAATGATTTGTACCATATTATCTTTGGTATCTAAATCTGTATCATTAGGTATAAATAAATTATTTTCAATATGACTTTCTACTACGGGATGTCTTCCTTCCACAATATGAATTATACCTTTTTTATTAAGACTTGGTTTAGTAAAATTCAACTTATATGCTACTTGAGCAAAGGCATTTAACACATCAACCTGTGATATTATTTTACTTGCATTTTGAATTCGCTCAATATTTTTCTTGATTTCGTTTCTGATATCGCTAAATATCTGGTATTCTAAATCAACAGATTTAACTTCAGCACCTAATATTTTATTTTCCATACTCTTCAATTCTTCTGTATAGTATCTCTCAGAATTGGTTAAGGTTTGCTTTCTAATGAAATAATCTGGAACTAAAGAAATATTAGACTTAGTAACTTCAAAGTAATATCCGTATATTCTATTAAACCCAATTTTCAAATTTCTAATGCCAGTTTTTTCTTTTTCATTAGATTCTAAAGTTGCAAGCCATTCTTTTCCACCTAAACAAGCCTCCCTGATTTCATCTAACTCAGAGTCATAACCTTCTTTTATTATTCCACCCTCTTTTAATGATATAGGAGGATTTTCATTAATTGCCTTATCTAGTAATAAACAAATATCTTCCAGTGTATCAAGCTTAATCCCCATATTAGATAGCTCCATGTTATCAGAGTCTTTTAATATATTTCGTAATTCTGGCAAAACGGAAATTGAGCTTTTTAAAGCAATTAAATCTCTAGCATTACAATTACCATTAGATATTTTACTAGTAAGTCTTTCTATGTCGTATATTCGCCTTAAAATAGATTTTACATCATCCATGATTACAATATTATCAAAGAAATATTTGACAACATTATTACGCTTTTCTATTTCGGATATATTTACTAATGGTTGTTCTAACCATTTTTTTAGAAGTCTTCCTCCCATAGATGTAGATGTCTTATCTAACAATCCAATTAAAGCACCTTTTCTATCCTTTTTTATAATTGTCTCATGTATTTCGAGATTTGCCCTAGTGCTTATATCTAATATCATATAGTTATTTGGCTTATAATAAGATAAATTATTGATATGCTCTAAAGAAGACTTTTGTGTTGTATATAAATATTCTATTAATTTACCAGTTGCAATAATAGAATATATTTTATTATTTAATTCTAATTCTTCTAAAGAAGATACATGGAAATGATCTAAAACTATAGCTTCCCAATTTTTCTTCTCAATTTCATTTCCTATATAAATATTGATATAAGGATTAATAGTATTTTTTAAAACCCTTAAGATTCTCGTATTCTTACTAAGAAACTCATTGCATATGATTTCCGAAGGAAGTATTTTTCCAAGCTCATCTATTAGAAAAGAGTTAATCTCATCTATTTCCCCCATAAACTCAGTAGTATACATTTCTCCTGTTGAATTATCTACATAAGAAATTCCTATTCCTACGTCATCCAAATAAATAGATGCTAAATAGTTGTTAGATTTCTCATCTAAAATAGCTTGATCTATTATAGTTCCAGGAGTAACAACTTTTATTACATCTCTTTTTACAATTCCCTTAGCTACTGAAGGATCTTCAACTTGTTCACATATAGCTACCTTATATCCTTTTTCAACTAATCGAGATATATACGAATCAGAAACATGGTGAGGTATACCACACATTGGCGCTTTTTCACTCATTCCACAATCTCTTTGGGTTAAGGTGATTTCTAGCTCTCTTGATGCAGTAATAGCATCCTCGAAAAACATCTCATAGAAATCTCCTAACCTAAAGAAAAGTATACAATCTTCATATTCTTTTTTTATACTCATATATTGTTGCATCATCGGCGTTAGATTTTCCAAAAATTTGCCTCCTTTTAAGCAGAAAATATTAAACTAAACTGCCCTCAAGTGTAAAGGTCTTAACATTTTCAATTTTTACATTAACTAAAGAACCTATTAACTCTTCATTTCCTTTGAAGTGGACAAGTTTATTACTTCTAGTTCTACCAGTTAGTACCTCAGCATTATTTTTACTTACTTCCTCTACTAATACTTCCATAGTTTCGCCAACTAGTTGCTGATTTATATCTAAGGCTATTTCATTTAAAGTATCTGTTAGTCTTTGGAACCTATTATGTTTCACTTTTTCATCTATTTGGTTTTCCATTTTTGCAGCCTTAGTACCCTCCCTTATAGAATATAAGAAAGTAAATGCTGAATCATATCTTACTTCTTTAACTAAATCTAGTGTACCATTAAAATCATCCTCAGTTTCCCCTGGGAAACCAATTATAATGTCCGTAGTGATCGAAATGTTCGGAATTAATTTCTTTAACTTATCGATAATTTTTAGATAATCTTCTCTTGTATAATTTCTGTTCATTTCTTTTAATACTTTATTACTGCCAGATTGAACTGGAAGGTGTAAATGTTCACACAATTTATCTAAAGTAGCATAACAATTAATCAGTTCATCTGATAAGTCTTTAGGATGTGATGTCATAAATCTAATTCTTTCAATTCCATCTATATTATTAATATCCTTTAAAAGATCTGTAAAACCATAATTCCTATTCAAGGTTTTTCCATATGAGTTTACATTCTGGCCTAGTAAGGTAACTTCCTTACATCCATTTCTAGCTAATTCCTCTATTTCTTTTATTATATTCTCTGGCTCTCTACTATTTTCTCTCCCTCTAGTGTAGGGAACTATACAATAGGTACAAAAATTATTACATCCATACATTATATTTACAAATGCTTTATAGGAATATTTTCTATTAGAATTTATATTTTCTATTATCTCTCTGCCATCCTCGAATATATCAACGATAGTCTCACCTGTTTGCAAATGATTATTGATTAGCTGGGGCAATTTATGAATATTATGTGTTCCAAATATTATATCTACGTGCTTATGCTTAGATAGTATAACGTTCCTAGCTTCTTCTCTTTGCATCATGCATCCACAAATTGCTATCATCAGATCAGGCTTTTGTCTTTTTAATTGTTTCAAAGATCCTACGTTACCGTATACTTTAACTTCTGCATTTTCTCTAACTAAACAAGTGTTATATATTATGAAATCCGCTTCCTCTATATTATTAGTTTCAATATAGTTCATATTTTCCAATATCCATGATATCTTCTCAGAATCATGCTCATTCATTTGACAACCATAAGTCTTTATGAGATATTTTCTTTGTCCTTTGTTTTCCTTCATTTTTACACCTCATCAAATTATTTATAATAAATACATTATAGCATAATTATAGCCAATATTAAAACCATAAAACAAATAGAATAGACTAGAACTAAGCTGATCATCCCCAGCCTAAGTTCTTGTATCTATATAATATTGTAATGAATCTTTCTAATGAGATAGGTTCCTTAGGGTTAGTCCCATCAGTAAGATTATTATTTATTCGCCACTCCATAGCATCTACTGCCCATGAGCTACAGTTTATTGTTTCTTTAACTTCTTCAACATCAAGGTAATTCAATATTCCTTTTGCCACTGCTAAGGCTAAATCCTTTTGTCTGTATCCTAGAATAAATGCATCCTCAATATTTGTAATAAAGGCTAATTCAATCAATGCACTGGGCATATTACTTTGCCTTAATACTGCAAAATTAGCTGTCTTAATTCCTCTATTAGATGTATATATTTTACTCTCTATAATGCTATCTTGAATACATTTAGCCAGTACAGCACCTTTTGAACCATTATTGTATGAATTCCAAAATCCTCTTATTACATATGGTATTATATAAAAAAGAAACCTAGTTATAGGTTTCTTTTAAAATACAAATTATCTTTTAATCTTATTAGCTATAAATAATAATATACAAGCTCCAATTACAGACACTATTACACTCCATAAGTTTAGTCCTGTAACACCAGATGCTCCTATTAATCTAAACACAATTCCTCCTATAAAAGCACCTACAATACCAACTATAATATTTGCAATGGCACCCATCTGTGAGTTTTTACCCATTATCATACTTGCTATCCAACCAGATAATGCTCCTAATATTATCCATGCAATATATCCCATAGTGTCAGCTCCTTTACTGTTTATTTTATTACTTTACATTTTAAATACCCTGTATAGAATTAAAATAAACAGTATTATTATTTAATCTGCTTCATCTTCCCTTTATCCCTCTTATAACTTCTCTCCTGCATACATTCTTTTATAGTATCATAAGCTCTTGTCACGATAATTTTTCTATGTTTTCCATGATACCATCATAACATATTTTTTTCGGATTTATCGGTCACTTTAAAAATATACTTATCTTTTTTCTAGGTACGCTTTCATCTGCATATCCTAAACTAAATGCTACCTGCTCCCATGTGAGATTGTTTATATACTTCAATGTTATTATCTGCCTTATTTCGCTATCTTTTATTTCACCTATATAATCATTAATTTCCTCTACCAAATTAATTAATTCCTCTACCCTCCTATTAAATTTTCTCTGTAGCCTACTTAATTTGTTATCGTGTCCTTGATAATCCACCCCACTAATTAAGAAATTTCTTTATGTATAAGGGAAATAGGGGCTAGATCCTTTCACAGAATTCATGCTTCCCTACTCCCCTTTCCTCTCTGCCTCAATTTGTTTCATAACTATATCTATATTAAGCTTGGTACTATATATAAATTGCATATTAGACTCATATAAAGTCTCAGCTATATCTCTATTCATTTTTAACTCTGCTATCTTTTCATTTCCTCTACATAGATCAGATATTATTGTCACTGGTACACCTGAATCCCTAACCTGCATATATATATGTTGAGGCTAAAATAAATGAAATGTTTAGTAAGTCAAATCACAAAGAAATAAATGATAAATTCTCCAAAAAAGGTTAGAAGTTTATCGCAGCAGTTCCACTTATGACAGGTTCTAATTATATAACAGGGTTTGATTTAGCATTTGAGGAGGGAGGATATACATCTGAAGAACTCCTCTTCCACAGATTTTTTAATTAAACATTGAAGAAACTACTCTATTGATTATTTAAAATATTTATAAATCATATCTGCAGTTTCCTTGGAAACTTTAATAGGGAAAGTTTCTATGTACATATTAGATCGGCCTTTCCAGTTTATTCTCTCAATTGCCATGCTCCCATTTGATGTTACTAAAATATAACTGATATATCCATTTTCTAATATTCTTTCTTTGCTACTTATTTCTTCATAATTAAAAGTCATAATGTAGTTTGGCTTATTAATATTTTTCATTTTTTCATAGTTTAAAAGCTCAGTAAATCTAATATTTTTAATTTCTATTGAATTCAATTCTTTTATAATTTTGTTTATATCTTCTAATGATTCAATCCTATTATTTTTAGATGCTTTACTATCATATTCATGAATTTCGATGTAATCAGGAGTCTTTACATTATTAAGAAATATATATTTTGAGGGCTGCATATATTTTACTATAAAACCGTATGTTGGAATACTTATTAAGAAAATAGCTAGTAAGAGTTTTCCCATTAGATTTAAAATATTGTACTTATTTTCATCCCTAATTCTTGTATTATACTCTTCTATTAATGACTCAACTACTTTTATAATTATTTTAAGGATAAAAGAGCCAATAAATAGCCAATATGTATATTTTAAGTTATAGTCATCTGATAAAACTATTCTATATAAACATATACTAATTATTGTGATTAAAATTATCTTTATCATAAGTACAAAGCCATTTAACTTACTTTTAGAGGTCTCTGACTTTATATATTCATTTATCGGTAATAATAGGAACTGTAAAAAAATAAACATGTAAATATTTATAAATTCTACCATTCGAGGAACATCTATTAAAATAAATAAAAAAAACAGAATGATATTTATTATTATAATATAATCAACTATCTTATTTTTTATATTAGATTTATTCACATATGCTGCTCCTTTCAAAATTAAAAATATATAATTTTCCTTAACTATTTATGTTAATATTATAACATTTGTAATAGCTTTATTCAAAACATATGGTAAACACTTAATTTTAAAATTTGGATAAAAATAAGCCAAACAACTGGATCTTTTAAAGAAAAAGATAATCGTTCCCCAGAAGAAAATGAACTAATAAAGTTAAGGAAAGAAAATCAACAGCTAAAAATGGAGAATGATATTTTAAAGCAAGCAGCGCTGATATTAGGACGAAAGTAAGTGTGATTAAGAGTAATTCTCACAAGTACAGTGTATCAGCAAGGTGTAAGATCCTACAAATCCCTAGAAGCACTTATTACTATGAATCCAAAGCTAAAGATTCTTTAGATGAAATAACACCAAAAGTTATAGATATATTTAAATCAAGTAGAAACAACTACGGTACTAGAAAAATTAAAGTAGAGCTTAAAAAAGCAGGCTATATAGTATCTAGAAGAAAAACAGGTAGAATAATAAAGCAAAATGGCTTAGTATCAAACTATGCAGTTGCTCAGTACAAGCCACATGTGGATAAATGTAATGAATCAAAGATTGCTAATGAATTAAATAGACAATTTAATACAGATGAACCTTATGCAGCTGTAGTCAGTGATTTAACATACGTTAGAGTTAATAAAAGATGGAGTTATGTATGTTTCTTAGTCGACCTATTTAATAGAGAAATATGCTGGTCCTAACAAAGATGCACCCTTAGTTTATAGAGCATTTGCAAGAGTTAAAACTAAATTAGACGATATTATTCTATTTCATACAGATAGAGGAAACGAATTCAAAAATAAAATAATAGATGAAGTCCTAGATACATTCAAAATTAAGCGTTCTTTAGGTATGAAAGGCTGTCCCTATGACAATGCTGTAGCTGAAGCTACATTCAAGATCTTTAAAACTGAATCCGCTAATAACTATCACTTTGAAAGCTTAGAACAGTTAGAAATCATGTTGCTGACTATGTAAATTGGTTTAACAATATTAGAATTCATGGTGCACTAGGATATTTAAGTCCTAAGGATTATAAATTATATAACCTTAAAAAAACTGTCTAAATTAGTGTTGAAAATCCAGTTATCTGAGAAATTGCATCAGTTATTTGAGGGAATACAGAAAATCTTCATGATATAGTACTTGCAAATTCTATTCTTGCTAAGAAATATAAGATACAAACAGGAGAATTTTTACATTCTGAAAAAAAGAAATGCCCTAGCCTTCTTGTCGTACCACCTAATTATCAAGTATATGTTCAAGCTATATGACTTTTTAAATACCTTCTCTCCTGATGTGGAGTTGTTTAGTATTGATAAATGTTTTATTCGATTCATTAATATCACTAAAGAAGAGTCTATTCCGTTAGCACATAGGCTTAAAAAGATTAAATTAAAAATACCTTTGGTTATATTGTCAATAAAGGATGTTTTCTTGAAAGTTATTGATCAACCTATTAAAGTAATGTCAGTTTTTTATCCAGACGGAAAAATCGAACCATTGAAATTTAGACTTAATGATACAGTGGTTAGTGTAGAAAAAGTAATGAAAACCTATGAAGAAAAGATTGTAGGCAATAAACGTATTATTTTCGTATATATGCATAATAATAAAGATATTTATGAACTTAAGTATGAAGTTGGTACAAAAATATGGTACTTATTTAAACAATAAAAAGACCAGGAGATTAATCCTGGCCTGGTTTATTCATAAATATAATTTATTATATTAAACAATAGTACATAAAGGTACTCTAACTAAAACTAGACGATCAGTTGCATTTTCAACATTAAACACTAAGAATACATTTTGTCCTACTACAAAGGCACAAATAAGATTTACATCCTGTCCTGGACCTGGGGTAGGAATTGTATTAACTATTTGACAACGCATAACTCCTGATGCTACTAAGGCTGCTGCTTGTGCTGCTGTTATCTCAAATATGATTACTTCTTCTCTCTCACTACCTACAACATCTATTTCTATTTCTATAAGCAAGAAAAACCTTCCATCTATTTGCGCTACACATGTTGCACCTATTTCAATTGGCTCGTTTTGCACTTGTGATTTAACTAATTGTTTATAATCCACTATTTTCGCCTTCCTTATTTAGTATTAGAAAAGCTTTACCGCTCTTCTAGTACTAGTATATTATGGACTTGTACAAGTGTTACTATGGAATAAAAAAGACTAGAACTTTTTTACACCCAGTCAATTTAAATATTATTATTCAGTTTTCCTCTGTTCTCACTTACAAGATTAGCTTTTATAATATTTATCTATATTATAAATGTTTATATCACCTTTCTAAATTAAATTAATATAATAATATTAAGTATTAGACATGCATTGCTAATAGCTTATCGATTTTCACTCTCTTAGACAATAATTTCAAATATATAAAGAGACCTTTCTAGGGGGTCTCTTTACTGTTTAATATGAAAATTTTAAAAAAGACTAGTGACTTCTCTTTTAATCCTACTTTCTTAATACCTCTAATATCCCAATCAATAAAGGCATTATTGCTATTCCTCTATATTCCATTATTTATTTACTCCTTTGTTTTTATGGTTTTAAAAAGGCTAAGGTTTCCCCTAGCCTTTTTAAATTAAGCTGTTACTACTATTGCGTCATATCCTTTAGATCTTAATTCATTTGTTAAAGCATCAGCATTTGATCTTACACTAAATGCACCTACTTGTACTTTGTATAGTCCTCCTACTAAAACTACTATTGGACTATAGCCTTTTGCTCTTAATTCATTAGCTAGATTATCAGCATTTGATTTTACTGAGAATGCTCCTACTTGTACCTTATAAAGTGTTGTTCCACCGCCACCATTATATGGTATTCCAAGATTCTTTAATATTCCCTTAGCTACTGCTACTGCTAAATCATCTTGTCTGTTTCTTAGGATATCAGCATCTTGTGAATTGGTGATAAATGCTAATTCTACTAAAGCTGCTGGCATATTAGTTAGCCTTAAAACTGCAAAATCTGCTGTCTTGGTTCCTCTGTTTACAGTGTATACACCACTTGCAATTATACTGTCTTGTATAGTTTTTGCTAGATTTGCACCTGTAGTATTACCTGGATAACCATAAGTTTCTACTCCCTTTGCTGAAGTGTCACCAAATGCGTTACAGTGGATTGATAGGAATTCATTTGCACCAAAGTTATTTGCTCTTGCAGCCCTATCTGCTGATTCTAAAAATACATCTGTTGTTCTGGAATAACCTACTGTTACTCCATGATTTGCTAATATCTTTCCTATCTTCAACGTTACTGATAATACTATGTCCTTTTCTCTTAAGCTATTACCTAACGCTCCTGGATCATGCCCTCCATGTCCTGCATCTAAAAATACCTTTGCCATAAATAAACCCTCCTTAGTTTTGTTTTTTTAGGATTACTTTAGTCGACTGTTTCACCTTTCAATAAATAAATAGATCTTGGGAAAGAATTTTACTATGCTAATTTACTAATTTAAAAATTTTTATTTTATTAACTTTGCTTGAACTACATAAAAAAATAAGCTTACGAAAGCTCACACTAATAAACCTATGAACCACTAGGTGCTATAATAGCATTTCTATAATTCTATACTAGGACATAAAAAATACCGCTTATCCATTTCTGAATAATACGGTATTAAAGTAAACATTGTTATTTCTTTTTACTATTCTCCAGCACACTGTTCCTTCTCTCTTACTATCATTAATAAAGTACAAAAGACAAATATTAATACCATACCAGTATTTAAAGAGAATCCTATCATAATTATCATGAACAAAAAAGAAGCAATTATTTTCTTTAGAATTTTTTGATTATATCTTTCATTTGAATACTTACTATTGTATGACCACCAAAATAACGATGCTAATCCAATTCTTACAATTAATCCTGAAATAGTTCCTATCATTAGCATGAGCAACATTAATATTGAATCTTCACTTACACTGTAAGAATAATATGAAGTAATAGTATTTAATATTATAGTAATAGATAATATAATTATTAATATAAATAAAGAAATTTTAACTAATTTTACTTCTTTTGTTTTCATAATCCACCTCATAAACTAAAATAATCTTAAGTCTAATACATTTAGCAATTGAACAAGAAAATTATACCATATTTTTTGTATTAGTGTATAAAATTATAAATTTCTAATACTGAATTATTTAGTTTTAAGGTTAGGCATAACTTATTCCCTTTGTTTTCATATTCTCAATTGTCAAAATGTTTGAATTATGGTAATATTTACCTATGATGTGTATATAAGGGGGATGATGAGTTTGAAGCTTAACCATGATTGCATTAGAGACTTGTTGCTGTTTATTGAGAATAATCTACAATATGGATTCTACATTGATGTTAATTCTGTGGAAATCAATGATTATTCCAAAGAAGAAATATTATATTCTGCCGATAAATTATATGAAGCTGGTTATATATCTGCTGATAGAAGAATCACTATAGGAAGTAAGGGACTGCCTCAAATTAATGTTAAATCTATTACATGGGATGGACACCAATTCTTAGATAATGTACGTGATAGAAATGTGTGGGAAAATACAAAGGTCGTTTTATCTAACTTTTCATCCGTTTCTATTGGAGTAGTCAATAATGTTGCTACTCAAATAATCTCTTCTTTTGTAAAAACTCAACTTAGTTTAAAGTAATTTAACATGTTTTGTATTAAGACTAGTTTTTAAAGGAAGCTTGGGTTTTAACTTTAAATTATACCCATTCTTCCTTATTGTAATAGTGATGAATTCTCTAAAATATTTGGTACTTCTCCAAAGGTAGCAAGGAACTTTTATTTAAATCAATTTTTTATAGATTAATATCATTTATGAGTATATTTGTTAAGATCACAATGTTTAGTTATTTATCTTTTTATCTAGATATTTACCCTTAGTTTACTCTATAATTTCTTTTATCTGAATCACTAATCATCTTTTTTCAATTTTTCAATTAACACTTTAGTACTACTTATCATATCCTATTATGAGAGCATTTCTCACAGTTAAATAGGAGGTGTTTTTATGAGTTTATTTGGTAGAAGAGGAGAAGGTTGTAATGGCGTAGATGATTCTTTACTATTCTTTTTTCTATTATTGGTAATTATCTTCATGAACTGTGATAATTTTTAAGTTTTTGAAATAATCGGGGACAGTCCCCGATTATTTTTATTTAATTATAAAATATGAGCAAAGTAGTCATTTCAACATACTTAATTTGTAATAATGCCTAGTATTATCCTCCACTAGAGAGTAAGAAAACTCTTCTGATGTTAGATTTAATTCTTAGGCATAATAGTAGTAAATAATTTAAATAAAAAATTAATAATAAGATGAAATAAATTTTAATTAGTGTATAATAGATGTAGGTGAACTAATTAAATTTATTAGAAAAACTTTATATAAATTTAAAAGAGGGGGAAATTATAATGAGTAAACCAATATTATCAGCACATTTTGAATCAAGAAAACCATCAGATGTTCGTTTAGCTCAAATGAAATATGATGAGCGTCAAGTAAAGCCTGAAGCAGTAATAAATGTTGGAATAGGAAACGTATCTCTACCAACAAATCCAGCTATGCAAAAAAGAATGTTTGAGCTTAATTCACCAGAAAGTCCATTTGCGAATGGGGTTATTAGATATTCCGGAACAGCAGGTACTGTTGAAGCACAAAATGCTTTCAAGAATATCCTAAAGAGTGAAGGTTTTGATACGAGTAATCTTTATGTTCAAGTAACAGATGGTGGTTCGTCTGGTATGGAATTATTAATTCTAGGAGTATGTGGACCGGCTGGAACCGATGAAAAACCTCTTATGATGATTGACCCTGCTTATACAAACTATATTTCATTTGCAGAGAGAGTTGGACGTAAAACTGTGACTATAAAACGTCATATGGGTGAAGATGGAAAATTCAATTTACCTGATATGAACGAAGTTGAAGAAATGATAAAGACAAATAATCCAGGAGCGCTTTTAGTTATTCCTTATGATAATCCAACTGGACAATATTACACATATGATATTTTGAAGGACCTTGCTAAACTTTGTGTAAAATATAATATGTGGATGGTAAGTGATGAAGCTTATCGTGAATTATATTACAATGAAGAAGAAAAACTTGTAAGTATTTGGGGATTAACAAATGCAGATGTTCCAGGAATTGAAGGAAGAAGAATTAGTATTGAAACAGCTTCAAAAGTATGGAATGCATGTGGTTTGAGAATAGGTGCTGTAATTACAGATAGTGCTGAATTTAACAACCGTTCTGTTGCAGAATATACAGCTAACCTTTGTGCGAATGTAATTGGTCAATATATCTTTGGAGCATTGGCACATGAAAGCCAAGAAAGTATTCTCGGATGGTGTAAACAACAAAGAGATTATTATAAAGATCAAATAGTAAAAGTTTACAATGGTCTTAAAGAACAAGAACCAGGTCTTATTGTTTCAAGTCCAGATGCATCAATCTATTCAGTAATTGACGTAAGAAACGTTGTAAAACCAGGATTTGATTCAATTGAATTCGTCCTATATTGTGCAGGACAAGGTTCTGTTGATATGGATGGAGTTGAAACAACTCTTCTTGTAGCACCAATGAAAGGTTTCTATGATGTTAAAAATGATGAAGAAAATCCCGGAAAAACTCAATTTAGAATTTCCTTTGTTGAATCACCTGAAAATATGGCTAAGATTCCCGAACTTTTCGTTAAACTTCTAAGACAATATGAGGCACAAAGATAGTAAATAAAAACGTATCGAGAAAAAATAAATAGGGTGGAAATTCCACCCTATTTATTTTTTTTAAATATTTTTTGAAATAGTCCTACCTGCTTCTCTTCAACCTTTTTTATTTTTTCTTTTAATTCAATATTTTCAAAGGTTTTTTCTTTAACCTTCATTTTAAGCTTAGCATTTTCGCATATTAATACGTCTCGTTCTTTAGAATTCAATTCATTTCTAAGCATTGCTACTTCATCCCTTAATTCTTCAATCACTTTAACATTCTTTTCTGATCCTTCATTAATATGGCTAAATAGCCTATCAAAAAATTCTTCTTCTAATGTCATACTTATTTCCTTAGCCAACTGATATGTATCAAAATACATATTATCAACAGTTGGTACTATATCTATAGTAGTTTCTTCTTGATTATTCATTACAATCTCAGGTGACTGTATTATAAGCTTTATTTGTTTATTCGTAAAACCCTTGTCTTGCAAAGTCTTTATATATTGTATCAGTTCAATCTCCTTATATGTAAAATATCTATGATTTGAATTGTTCCTAGGAATATCGATCTCAAATTCCTTCTCATAATACCTTAATACATGTGGAGCATATCCCGTAATTTCAGATACTTCTGATATAGTATATTCATGATTCAAATCCAACATAAATAAATCCCCCTCGAATCCAATCTACTATATATAATTCTCCAAATAACTTGTAATTCCTCTAATTTTTATAAACTTTTTTCATACAAATTCTCCTAAAAAGGAACAATTATAAACACAATTCTATATAATGAAAAAAGAGCTAGAAAACTAGCTCTTTTTTCATTATATATTTAAATCATTTTGTAAAAACTCTACTAAAAGCTTTGTACAATTAATTATATCATTCTTAGATGCCATTTCCACAGTAGAGTGAACATATCTAGTAGGTATAGAAATTACTCCCGATGGAACTCCTTCCTTATTAACATGAATAGCTCCGGAATCTGTACCACCAAATTCTAATACCTCCATTTGATAAGGAATTTCATTATCTCTAGCTAATTTAACAAGTAAGTCTTTTACTCTCGGATGACAAATAATAGAATTATCCTTTACCTTAATAGCTGCCCCTTTATTTAGTCCTATTGCAAATCTCCTAGCCTTAGGAGTGTCACCGTGGCTAGTTACATCTAAAGCTATCCCTACATCAGGATCAACTCTATATGCAGCTGTTTTAGCACCTCTGAGCCCTACTTCTTCCTGAACTGAAAAAACAAAATATAAATCATTAATTGGATTATTGATGGACTTTAGAGCTTCAATTGCAATAAAGCATCCCACCCTATCATCTAAATAAGGAGTAAATACAACATTTTCATTCTCTACATATTCTGATTTATAAATACAAATATCACCTATGGATACTTTTTTCTCAGCTTCTTCTTTGCTGAAAGCACCGATATCTATATACATGTTTTCCAATTTTAGCTTTGATATATCATCAACTGGTTCAGCATATATAACTCCTATAGTTCCATTCTCAAATATAACCTGCTGACTTAAAGATATAATAGGAGATATGCCTCCTACATTGGTGAATCTTACAAATCCTTTTTCATCAATATCAATTACCATAAGTCCAATTTGATCCATATGGGCAGAAATCATAACTCTTTTTCCATTACCTTTTTTTCTAGCAATTAAATTCCCCAATGAATCTACGAAGGTTTCATCTACAAAATCTTTGATTTCATCTATAATGTATTCTCTTATTAACCTTTCATTACTTGTTGGTCCGTAAATTCCAACTAACTCTTTTAATAAGTCAAAGTTTATATTCATTATAATTCCTCCCTTTCAAACTCAGATATAATTGCCTTAAGAAGTTTATAGGTGTTAATGTAATCCTTTTTGCTCATTACTGACGCCGGAGAATGTATATACCTACAAGGTACAGATATTGTAGTAGTTATTGATCCTTCTTTAGTAGTATGGATTTTCCCAGAATCATTCCCTCCCATAGAAGTTTTTCTATATTGATAAGGAATATTATTTTTTTCGGCGATACTAGTTATTTTTTTCCTAAACTCATGGTCAAATACAGTAGTTCTGTCTATTAACGATATTGCAGGCCCTTTATTAAGATAGGTAGGGATTAAATGTGTATCAAGCTTTGGCATATCATAGCACAATGTTCCCTCTAATACTACTGAAATATCTGGGTCAACTTCATAAGTTGCTGGTCCAGCTCCAACTAATCCAATCTCTTCCATTACTGTAAAAACAGCATAAAAGCTAACATCTTTTACTTCTTTAATTAAATTAATTAAAAGAGAACAACCTACTCTATTATCAAGTGCCTTTGCCTTAACCAATTCTTCTCCAAACTCTACATAATCAGATGCAAAAGATACATAATCACCTATGCTAACTAGTCTTTCAGCCTCTTCCTTAGATTTAACACCTATATCGATATATAATTCATCTAATGTTAGTGCTCTCTTCCACTCTTCTCTCTTTTGAAGATGAATTGGTTTTGCGCCAATGACTCCCATAACATTATCTTTTCCTACTAAAACTGGTTTAGATACTAAAATTCTTTTATCTATCCCACCTACTGTAGTGAACCTAAGTAGCCCCATACTATCAATCTCTTTAATAATTAGTCCTACTTCGTCCATATGGGCTGTAACCATTAATCTTTTATTAATATCCTTGCCTTTTTTATAAGCAATGATATTGCCTATTCTATCTATCTTTAAAGTATCAACAAAATCCTTTATCTCAGAGATTATTAAATCTCTGACTTCCTTTTCATTACCTGATACTCCTGATGCTTCTGTTAGTTGTTTTAATAGCATAACAATCCCTCCAAATTCTCATTAGAAATAGAAGCAATAAAAAACGCTAAGATCTTAGCAGTATGCTTTATATCAACCATATCAACCACTTCAACAGATGTATGCATATATCTTAGAGGTATAGATAGTACTAAGGAAGGGATACCCTCTCTAGTTATCATCATAGCCCTCGCATCAGTTCCAGTTAATCCTGAATTGATTTCCATTTGATGCGGAATATTATATTCTCCAGCTACCTCTGTCAGTTTCTTTCGTAGAGTAGGATGAATGTTTCCACCTAATGTAATACCAGGTCCTTTCCCTAATTCTATAGAATTAGATTTAGAAAGTTCAGGAGTCGTTCCAAAACCAACATCTACCGCAATACCTATATCTGGATTAATTCTATAGGTGCTAACTAAAGCACCCGCCATACTAACTTCCTCTTGGACTGTAGATACAAAATATACATCAGCATCATGTTTCATTTTACTTAACTCTTTAATGCACTCATAAATAACTGCTACTCCTGCTCTATCATCTAAAGCCTTTGCTGCTATTCTTGAACCTTGGAGATTAACCATTGTTCTTCTAATTGTTATGGTGTCTCCTATATTTACAAGTTCATCAACCTTTTCTTTGGAATAGCCTATATCAATAATCATATCTTCCATATTTATAGCTTTATCATGCTCAGATGGTTCTTGAAGATGGGGAGGCTTAGACCCTATTACACCAAATAAATCTTCTTTGCCATGTACAATAACCTCTTGACCTAATATAGTTCTAGGATCAATTCCACCTACATTGGTAAATCTAATAAATCCATTTTCTTCAATATCCTTTACCATTAAACCAATTTCATCCATATGTGCTGCTAACATTATTTTTACATTACTAGTATTAGATGAACCCTTTTTTAATGCGATGATATTTCCCAGCTTGTCTTCTTTAATTTCATCAGCATACTCTTCAAAAGCTGATATTATTGTATCCTTTGTAGTATGTTCATACCCTGAGACACCTTTGCCATTACACAATAATTCTAAAAATACTTTGGTCTCCAAATTTATACCCTCCTTTATTTCCATAATTTATTTAATAATTAAATTATTTTCTCATAGAAAAAGGTTCTTGCTGCCTTAAGCTTATGTTTTTCAGGCATGATTATTTGCTCAGTACTCCCAACAAATAATATTCCATTGTCATTTAAGGAATTATAAAACTTAGAATATAAAAGCTCCTTGGCCTCTTCAGTAAAATAAATCATTACGTTACGACAAGTTATTAAGTCTATATTCGAAGGGAATCTATCTTTAAGTAAATCCATTTTCTTATATTCGACACATCTTTTAATATCATCAGATATTTTATATGAGCTTTCGATTTTATTAAAATACTTTTCCTTAAACCCTCGAGGTAAATTTGCTAAAGATTTCTCATTGTATAAACCTAACTTTGCTTTATTCATAGCCTCATCATCAATATCAGTAGCTAATATCTTTATATCCCTTAAAGGAAAAAAGTTAGATAGCATCATAACTAAAGAGTAAGGTTCCTCTCCTGTAGAGCAGGCTGCACTCCAGACTTTTAGTCCTCTCTTATTCTTAGTCATTAAAGAAGGAATAATGTCTTTTTCTAGTACATCCCATTGAGAAGGGTTTCTATAAAATTCAGAAACATTTATTGTCAAATAATTAATAAATTGTTCTAAAAGATTCCTATCATTTTTCAATCCAATAAAATAATCATCAAAATCTTTAAAATTATTTCTACTTAAAAGAGAAGATATTCTTCTTTTCATTTGTTTTTCTTTATAATAATTTAAATCTATATTTATTAAATCATTGACATTCTTTTTAAATATTTCATACTTGTCCATTTTTACCCCCTATAAATTGTTTAAGCAAAAATGCAATATAGGGCCTTAATGTAACTATGTTACATCAAAACCCTTAATTTTGAACAATTTATTAATTTTTATCTACTATATCTCCAATAGTTACTTCAGGTTCTTCATTTAAAGTAATGGTTTCTGTAGTTTCTTCATTTGTTTCCATAGCATCTTTTAAACTTAAACTAATTTTTTTGTCTTCTTCATTTATTTCAATAACTTTTACATTAAGTTTTTGTCCTATCTTTAATGCATCTGATGGCTTATTAATATGCTCTTTAGATATTTGTGAAACATGAAGTAATCCATCTACCCCTTCGTTAAGTCTAACAAATGCTCCAAAGTCTAATAAATTCACAACAGTTCCTTCAACAACATCTCCTACTTTTACATTTTTAGAAAAAGCAGACCATGGTTCTTCAATAGTTTGTTTTAGACCTAAAGAAATTCTGTTTTTATCCTTATCAAGAGCTAATACTCTAACTAAAACTTTTTGTCCTACCTTAACAACATTTGATGGATGCTTTACTCTATTCCAAGATAAATCTGATATATGGATTAATCCGTCAACTCCGCCTAAATCAACAAAAGCACCAAAATCAGTTAATCTTTGTACAGTACCTTCAATTAATTGGTCAACCTCAAGACTTGCCCATAATTCTTTTCTTTTATTGTTTAATTCTTCTCTTTCTACCTCTTTTCTAGATAAAATAACTCTTTTCTTTTCTTTATCAAAATCAATAACCTTAACTATTAAGGTTTTACCTTTATATATACTTAAATCATTTACGAAACTAATGGAAACTTGGGAAGCAGGCATAAAACCATTAACTCCATTTACTAATACAGAAAGCCCACCTTTTACACTATTTAAAACCTTACACTCAACTCTTTCTTTATTGTTAAATATCTGTTCAATTATATCCCAGTTTTTAAAATCATATACTCTCCTTGCTGAAAGTACAACATTACCTTCACCATCATCTAGTTTAACTACATAAACATCAATTTCATCTCCTACTTTATATAAATCCTTAGGTTTTACATCTGGATCATTAGATAATTCTTCTCTATCAATAATTCCATCAGATTTATAATTTATATTAACCATAACTTCATTATTAGTAACATAAATTACTTCACCTTTTAGTATATCTCCCCTATGAATTTTAATAAAAGAATTTTCAATTGCCTCCATCATTTCGTTGTTGCTAATATTGTCCATTATTTCAACTACCTCCTTAATTATCCAATCAGGTGTAGAAGCACCTGCTGTTATTCCTATTTTATTAAATTTTGATAGTACTTGTAAAGGTAATTCTTTTGAAGTTTCAATATGATATACATGATCGCAGTATTTCTTGCTAATTTCTACTAATTTATTTGTATTGGAGCTATGATATCCACCTATTACAATCATAGCATCAACTTGTTTTGCAACTTCTTTGCAAGATTCCTGTCGTAAATTTGTAGCATTACAAATTGTATTAAATATCTTAACTTCATTACCTTTCTCTTTTACCATTTCTGATAAAGTTTCGAATTTTTCCTGTGTATTTGTAGTTTGAGAAACTACGCATATTTTATCCATCTTAGGTAAATTTGTTACATCTTCTAAAGAGTTTACAATAAATGCATTGTCACCACACCAACCATTTATTCCAATTACTTCAGGATGATCTGGATCTCCAATTATTACTATATTATATCCTTGATTTTGATATTCTTCAACCCTCTTATGTACTGATTTTACATAAGGACAGGTGCTATCAATAATATAGTTCATATCATTAACAGAATTAATAGTAGACCTACTCACGCCATGTGCTCTTATGATAATTCTACTATCTCTGATTCCTTCAATATTTTCAATTGTCTTTAAACCCTGTTGTTCAAGTTTTTTTACTGCTTGAGCATTATGAATTAAGGGACCAAGTGAATAAATATCCTTGTTGGAACTTGAAAGTTCACTAGTTGTAATATCTACAGCTCTTTTCACTCCAAAACAAAATCCAGAATTATCTGCTATAATTATCTCCACTATACTCCCTCCTTTTTATTTTTAATTGTATATATGGCTTGTAATATATCTTTGCTATATAAACGATAATCTTCTGTACTCAATCTTTTATCATAAGTATGAGAAAAATCAATAGGTTTACCAAAACAAACTTTTATTTTGCTAAAAGGCTTAAAATTTCCTTCAATGTAAACTGGTAAAACTGGAGATTTAGATTTTATACTTATTAATGCAATACCAGGTTTTGCATTTTCTATGTGAAATTCTTTAACTCTAGTTCCTTCGGGGAAAATTCCTAATACTCCTTCTCCTTTAAGAACTCTTAAAGCACTTTTTACTGCAGATAAATCGGTTTCCTCACGATCCACTGGAAATGTACCAATTTTATTTAATAAATACGCTAAAATCTTACTCTTGAAAATTTGTTTCTTTGCCATCCAACAAACCTGTCTTGGAAATACAATTGATAAAATAATAGGGTCTAAATTGTTTATATGGTTAGAGCATAATACTACTCTTCCCTCTCTTACTATGTTCTCCTTACCATGGACCTCTATCCTATATAATAGTCTAAATACTAGACTAGCTAAAATTTTGGCAACATTATAAAGATACATTAATTTACCCCCTTTTAACTATAGATATGATTTCCTCTACACATTCATCTATAGTTTTGCTAGTAGTATCAAGTCTATATGCATCCTTACTTTCCATTAATGGAGCAATTTCTCTAGTACTATCTATTCTATCTCTATTTTCTATTTCTATTTTTATCTGCTCAAAGGATATTCCTTCTTCTCCTTTTTCTAATAGCTCATTATATCTTCTTCTTGCTCTTTCTTCCACACTTGCCGTAAGAAAAAATTTAAAATCTGCATTTGGAAGAACTACAGTGCCTATATCCCTACCATCCATAATAATTGACTTTCTTTTAGCCAATTCCTGTTGGATTTTTACCATGCCATCCCTTATTTCTTTGATTTGTGCAATAAAAGAAACATTTTTATTTATAACATTATCTCGTATTTGCTTGTCTACTTGAATATCGTCAAGATAGATATGATTATTTTTAAAGTCGATAGAAGTGTTCTTCATAGTATCAACAACTTTATCTATGGACTGAGGATCTAATCCAAGATTTAATACCTTTAGTGTTAAAGCTCTATACATAGCACCTGTATCTATATATTCAATTGATAAAGCTTCTGCTACCTTTTTCGCAATAGTACTTTTTCCAGCACCTGCCGGTCCATCTATGGCAATCGTAATATTTTTACCTAACATAATATCCCTCCAATAAAAGAGTTTGTGGTTACAAAATAATAACCACCTTTGGGTGGCTTAAGCATTGCTTGATAAATCAGGCCTTAAATTCTTTGCTTCTCTCAAATAAACATGCTTAACATCTTTTTGACTTGTTATAGAGTTATAAAGAACCATTAATCTAATGCATTTATCAAGGCTTCCTTCAACATACATCTCATTAAAACACATTAAACCAGCATTTATATAACCTAAATCTCTAGCCGCTTTAGCAGGATATACCTTATTCAAATCATTAGTACAAGAAAATATTATACTAATAACATTATCCCGATTTATCTTATTTTCTTTCTCAATTTGGATTAATAATTCTCTAGTACCATCTAATATACTAGAAACTGTATTTTCTGAAACGGTGATAGCTCCTCTAATAGTTACAATATTCACAGTATCACTCCCTTAATAATTATATATTAAATCCCTACTGTAAACAAGCTATTTTAGATTAATTGCAAACAATATTTCAATAAAACAGCAGTCAGATAAAAATATATAGAATAATTTATTGAAATAATAATTATACATTATTTCCAGCTAAATAACCAGTAGAATAAGCAATCTGTAAATTGTATCCTCCAGTCAAAGCATCTACATCTATAACTTCTCCTGCAAAATATAAACCAGGAATTATCTTTGATTCCATTGTTGATGGATTTATCTCTTTAGTATCCACACCTCCAGAAGTAACAATACCTTCTTCTATTGGTCTAAAAGACTTAAAAGAAATTGGAAATCCCTTAATAAATTCCAATAGCTTTAATCTTTCTTCCCTAGTAATTTGATTTACCGTCTTCTCAGGATCTATACCAGTTAAAAATATTGTAACAGGTATTAGTTTCTGTGGTAATAGATCATCTAAAGAATTTTTTATTTTCTTGTTATTATTTAATTCAAAATCTCTTAATATTCTATCATCTAGCTTCTTATTATCTAATGCAGGTTTTAAATCAATTAATAAACGTATACCATCATTAACATATCTATATAAATAGTTGCTTATAGAAAGAACAATAGGTCCTGATATTCCGTAATGGGTAAAAATCATTTCTCCAAATTCCTTATATAGTAGTTTTTTCTTAGCATATGCAGATAATGTTACATTTTTAAGAGATAACCCTTGTAAATCCTTAATCCAATCTTCTTTAACCTCAATAGGAACTAAGGAAGGTCTAATTTTAGTAATATTATGTCCTAGCTCCTTAGCAAATATATATCCGTCACCTGTAGAACCAGTAGAAGGATATGATTTTCCACCTGTAGCAATTACCAATTTATCAAAGGTCATATCACCACTATTGGTTTTCACAACAAACTTTTCATCCTGAACCTCTACAGAATGAACATTAGTGTTTAGCATAAGTTCAACATTGTTATCTGATAGAAACTTCTGAAAAGCTTTAATAACGTCTGATGATTTATCGCTTGCTGGAAATACCCTATTTCCTCTTTCTACCTTTACCTTAAGTCCATATTTTTCAAGTAAGTTTATTATATCTGTATTTGTAAACCCATAAAAACTACTATAAAGAAAGTTTTTATTTTTCATTACATTATCAAAAAAATCTTCAATAGGAGCATTGTTAGTTATATTACATCTTCCTTTTCCTGTAATAAAAAGTTTTTTACCTATTCTATCATTCTTCTCAATCAAAGTTACATCTTTATCCCTCGAACCAGCAATTCCAGCAGAAATAATTCCAGCTGGACCGGCCCCTAGTACACAAACTTTTTCCTTCATCTAGACAACTCCTTCAAATGTGATATATCATTTAATGTTGTTAGTACTCTATTATAATCCTTAAACTCAATTATACTAAGAGAAACATTATTTAGGGAGATATTTTTATAATGTGAAAGGTCAATATCTAATAATCCTAAAATTAAAGTTTTTAATAATGCGCCATGTGATACAATAGCAATGTTTTTTCCTTCATTTTCATTTGCAATAGATTCGACATATTTTATAGCTCTGTCTCTTAGTGTTGAAAGAGTTTCAGCTCCATGTATATTTAACTTTTGAGGCTCCTTAAGCCAAGTAGAGTATTCATCCCCATACTTTTCTCGTATTTCTTGTATACTTAAACCTTCCCAAGGACCAAAATTTATCTCCCTAATATCCTTACTAGATATCAATGGTTTTTTGATTACATCAGATATGATTTTAGCAGTTGTATATGCCCTTGATAAATCACTAGTATATATTATATCTATATCTTGATTTATTAATCTATTTCCTAGGCTTCGGGCTTGTTTCTTGCCTAAATCAGTTAATGAAATATCTTGTTGTCCTTGAATCATGTTTAGTTTATTCCATTCAGATTGTCCATGTCTTATTAAAAATAACTTGGTCAATATTAGCACCCCTTAATAGTAATGTTTAAATTTTATATCTATCTATATATATTATAACAAAGATTGGATATAATAAAGGATATCATTTATGATAACATTAGTTATGATATCTTTTAAATAAATAAAAACGATATACTGAGTATATCGTTTTTATTTATCTTTATTATTTACATCATATACATTGTATTTCTTCCAGATATTCTCCAAGTCCTCAAATGAAGATGTAATATCGTTCTTTTTCTCCATACCTATTGAGACAATTAAAGCATTTATTAAGCTCATTGGAGCCACTAGGGAGTCTACAAATGATAGCATATCGCTACTAGCAATCAAAGATATATCTGAATATTTTGCTGCTGGTGAAATCAAACTATCTGTAATACTAATAATTTTACATCCTTTTTCTTTGCAGAAATCCAGAGACTCAAGAGTCCTTCTAGAATACCTAGGATAACTAATTCCAATGATTAAATCCTTAGAATCTGACTTCAATAGCTGTTCAAACACATCATTAGGACCTGATGAAATAACCTTTACATTTTTTATTAAAAAATTAAGGTAGAACCCTAAATAGCCAGCTAAAAAAGATGATGATCTTAATCCAAGAATATATACATTTTCAGCATTAAGTATTAAATCTATAGCATCTTGAAAAGCACTATATCCTGTTTCATTTATAGTCTTATCAATATTTTCCATATCTTTTTCCATTACTTTTTTTAAGGCATTTTCTTTATTAGAATACTCATTTACCATAGTAAGTCTCTGAACTGTAGTAAGTTTGTTTTTAATTAATTCATGTAATTCCTTTTGGAGTTCTCTATATCCTTCATAACCTAAGGTATTAGCAAATCTTACAACAGTGGATTCACTTACATTAACATTTTGACCGAGGGTTGCCGCAGTCATAAACGCCGCCTTATCATAATTGTTTATAATGAATTCAGCTATTAGCTTTTGACCCTTACTTAAACTGTTGAAATTATTTTGAATATTTTTAATAAGATCAATATGCATCTCCATAACATTCTTCCTTGTGTTCTTTTATTAAATTAAATCCCTCTTCCAAGGCGCTTTTATTTAGCTCCTCTGTTCCTCTTGGTACTCTACCACATACTGCCTTCTCAAGAGAGTCCTTTGTAACTATTTTAGTTAATTCATATATACTACCTAAAGCAATAATATTAGCTACCATAGGCTTACCTAGTTTGTTAGTCGCAGTTTCTAATATTGGCACTCTATAAATAGTTATATCATCTCTTTCAGGTGTTTTTTCTAAAGACTTATCAATTATTAATGTTCCGCCTGGTTTTAGTGACTTTATGTACTTATCACACGCTGCCTGTGTAAGTGTAAGCATTATATCGCAGTCGTCTACCTTTGGATAACTGATTTCATCTTGACTAATTATTACCTCCGCCTTACTAGCTCCTCCCCTAGCCTCTGGACCATAGGATTGAGATTGTACTACATTCATACCATCGTGCAAAGCGGCTTCTGCCAAAATAATCCCTGCTAATATAAGTCCTTGACCACCAGAACCTGTTAATCTTAATTCTTGACGTACCATATTATCTCTCCTTTGAAAAAGACTCAATTATTTTTTGGTATTCTTCAACATACTCTGGTCTAGTACTCTTGTATAATTCTCCGATAACGAATTTTCCTTTCCTTTGCTCATCAGTTAATTTATCATAAGCTGTAATATTTATAGCACTTTCCTTTAGATATGTCATCATGTCTACCGCTTCACCTTTTTTGTTCTTTCTTCCATAATAAGTTGGGCAGGTTGTTATAGCTTCTATAAAAGAAAATCCTTTGTTTTTTATTCCATCTTCTACTTGTTTAATTAACATATTGGCAGTAAATATAGTTCCTCTACTTACATAGGTTGCACCTGCAGCTCTTGCAAGTTCACATAGATCGAAATTAGCATCAATATTTCCATAAGGAGCAGTAGTGCCTTTATCCCCTGTAGGAGTTGTAGGTGAATATTGCCCACCTGTCATTCCATAGGTATTATTGTTAAATACAATAGTCGTAATATCTATATTTCTCCTAGCTGAATGTATTAAATGATTCCCACCAATAGCAGAACAGTCTCCATCCCCTGTTATAACAATTACATGTAGTTTTGGATTAGCTAACTTAATACCTGTAGCAAAGGCAAGGGCTCTTCCGTGAGTAGTGTGTATTGTGTTGAAATCTAAATAACCAGATGCCCTTGAAGAACATCCAATACCTGATACTACGCAAATATCATCCTTATTTAATCCTAAATTGTCAATTGCCTTAACTATCGCTCTTGTAACTATACCATTACCGCATCCTGGACACCAAATATGTGGCAAATTTTCAGTTCTAAAATATTCATTAACTAATTGACTAGGCATTTTAAACCTCCTTAATAAAAGCAATAATCTCTTCAGGAGTTATTAGCTCCCCATTAAGTCTACCGTACTTTTCAACCTTAGTATGTTTTCCAGCAACTCTATCTACTTCTAAGAAATATTGTCCCATATTCATTTCTACTACAACTATACGTTTAACCTTTTTAGATAAATTAACTAATTCTTTTTCGGCTAACGGCCAAATAGTAATAGGTCTAAATAGTCCAACCTTTATACCTTCTTTTCTTAGATTATCTACAGCTGATTTAGCAGAACGTGCAGTGGAACCAAAGGCTACTATTGCAATATCAGCATCATCTATTAAATATTCATCTACTTCAACAATATCATCTACATTATCTTCTATCTTATTTATCAATCTGTTAATTAATGTTTCAGCTATCTTTTCATTTCCAGTAGGGAATCCTGATTCTCCATGTACCAATCCAGTTACATGAAATCTATATCCCTCTCCAAATCCAGCCATTTCAGGAACAATTTCTCCTTCCTTTACTTTATAAGGCTTATATTCCTCTGGTGAGCATGTTGGTTTCTTTCTATTGTAAGTTTCAATCTCATCTTGATTTGATATCTCAATTTTTTCTCTCATATGCCCAATTACCTCATCCATCAATAGGATGACGGGTGTTCTATACTTTTCGGCTAGATTAAATGCTCTAATAGTTGTATTATAAATTTCCTTTACTGACCATGGATATAAAGCTATAATAGAGTGATCTCCATGAGTTCCCCATCTTGCTTGCATAATTTCCCCCTGTGCTGGAGCAGTTGGCAAACCTGTACTTGGACCACCTCTTTGCACATTAACTATTACACATGGAGTTTCAGTTATAACTGCGTATCCTATTCCTTCTTGCTTAAGAGAAAATCCTGGACCACTAGTAGCCGTCATGGCCTTAGCACCAGATATAGCAGCACCAATAGTAGCAGAAATACTTGCTATCTCATCTTCCATTTGAATAAATCTTCCACCAATTCTTGGTAGCTTTTCAGCAGAGAGCTCTGCAATTTCAGTAGATGGTGTAATAGGATATCCTGCATAAAACTTCATACCTGCAGCAATAGCACCTTCTACACAAGCCTCATTACCTTGCATAAGTTTAATTGTTTTCTCGCCCATATCATTTACCTCCTAAATAAATAGCAAAATCTGGACATCTAAGTTCACACTGACCACATTGTATACATGCATCTAAATCTTTAATATTGATTTTTCCATCCTTTATTTCAAGCACATTCTTAGGACAAAATGCAACACAAATTCCACAGCCTTTACACCAATCCTTATCTACCGTAAGAGATTTCTCTGCTTTCGCCGACACTTTTATTTCCCCCTTATGTATTTATTTCTTAATATAATAATATCAAAATGCAATATTCATTGCAAGATTTATTTCATTTTTAATGAATTAATATTTTTTTTGCAAGTTTAACTTCATATTGATAATATTTATCTTAATTCATGTCACGCAGTTTCGGAACACAAATCTATTTACTCGGTACACTCGTATAGATTTGGTCCTCATTGCCTTTTTGTCCAATAAGCGATAGCGAATTGCAGACAAAATGGACAGCGTAGGTGCGTTTGACCTACATAGCTCACAACCTATCTCTACCCCGTAGGGTATAATTCAGTAATGTCCGATATGACCTAACATTCGCTGTGTTAGGTCATAAAAAAACAAGCCCTTTAAGGCTTGTTTTAAACTGGATATGTTTGAAATTCTTCATTTAGTAATTGAGTGTCTATTTTATATTTTCCTGCCTGTCTTTGCTTAAAGAATTCTAAAGCTATTTGTGGGAATAGTGCATAAGTTAAAATATCTTCATCCTGCTCTATATAATGCTTGATTTCTTCCTTAAATTGCTCTAATTGTGGTTCCATTAAATCAGCTGGTCTACCTGTAAATACATCTTCATCCCCTATGATTTTCTTTTTAATTTCTTCAGATATAGGTAATGTTGGTTTTCCATATAATCCTTTTACATAGTTTTTAGCTTCTGTTGGTACCATCTTATATCTTTCACCAAGTATAACATTAAATACAGCCTGAGTTCCTACCATCTGGCTCATTGGTGTAACTAAAGGTGGATATCCGAAGTCTTCTCTTACCTTCGGTACTTCTTTTAGAACCTGATCAAATTTATCTTCTGCTCCTTGGCTCTTCAGTTGTGATACTAGATTAGAAAGCATACCGCCAGGAACTTGATATACTAATGTATTCACATCAACATTTAATACCTTTGTATTTAAAAGTCCTTCTTCTAAATATTTATCTCTTAATTTCTTAAAATACTCGGATACTTCTAATAATAATTCCATATTAATATCCTTAGGATAATACGATGAACCTTCTAAGGAAGCAATCATTGGCTCTGTTGCAGGTTGAGACGTCCCATTTCCCAAAGGTGATATAGCAGTATCTATTATATCTGCTCCAGCTTCTATGGACTTCATATAGGTTTGGTTTGCAATTCCACTTGTAAAGTGTGAATGTATCTCAATTGGCACTTTAACTACTTTTTTCATTTCCTTAACTAATTCTTCTGCAGGATATGGTAAAAGAATTCCTGACATATCCTTAATGCAAATTGAATCTACTCCCATTGCTTCCATTTCTTTAGCTAAATCCACATAATATTTTGTATTGTGAATAGGACTAGTAGTGTATGAAATAGCTGCTTGAGCATGACCACCATATTTCTTTGTTGCCTCTATAGATGTTTTTATATTTCTAATATCGTTTAATGCATCGAAAACCCTAATAATATCTATTCCATTTTCTATTGATTTCTTAACAAATTCTTCTACAACATCATCTGGATAATGTCTATATCCTAATAAGTTTTGACCTCTTAGTAACATTTGTAGCTTTGTCTTTTTAAATGCCTTTCTAAGAGCTCTAAGCCTTTCCCAAGGGTCTTCATTTAGAAATCTTAAGCAAGAGTCGAATGTAGCTCCTCCCCATACCTCTAATGCATAAAATCCAACGTTATCAAGCTTTTCTGCTATAGGTAGCATTTCCTCTAATCTCATCCTTGTTGCTATTAAAGATTGATGAGCATCTCTTAAAATTGTGTCTGTGATTTTTACACCTGTCAATTTACTCCCTCCTAGTTCTAGATTTCTCCACACCATATAAAATGGGTGGATAATTCCTTTGATTGATAAAATCATACTTTATTACATTATATTTTTTTTGATCTAAATCTCTCAATAATTCCTCTACTGTATTTTTTTCCTCAAAACCGCCTTCATGTCCTATATAGCAAGTGATGAGAAGTATGCCATTATCCTTTAGTAGATTAAGTGATTTTTTTAAACTCATTAATGTAGTATCTTTATTAGTCCTAATGTTTTTATCACCCTTAGGTAAATAACCTAAATTATAAATTATAAAATCTATTTCTTCACTAATATATTGATCAATATTTTCATGACCATCATGTATTAATCTTACCCTATTGTTTAGATTTTCACAAGCTATTTTTTCCCAAGTTACATCTAATGCCGTTTTTTGTATATCAAATCCATAAACCTTTCCTGTATCACCTACTAATTTTGCTAATAACACTGTATCGTTTCCATTGCCAACTGTACAATCTATAACAGTTTGTCCTTCTTTTACGTATTTATAAATTATATCCCTAGATATTTTTAAAGTATTTACTATTTCATTGTAATTCATTACATCCTCCACAATTATTGCAACCTCTATCAAAAAAATCGGATATATTTAGCTCCAGTAAGTTGTCATTATTTATAATAAATCCTTTTTTAAGTAAATAGCTATCATTCAACTTACTATAAACTATGTTAACACCTTGATTGAGAAGTTTACTGAGTATTGCCCTAAGGAGGGCGTCTCCTAAGTTTTGGTTTCGTTTGTCCTCTCTAATTACTAGATATTCTAACATATATCTAGTATCAATGGATTTTGCCTTTGCTACACCTACTAAGTCATCATTATCCAACACTACATAAATAATATCTTCTAACTCTAAATCTTTAATTCCTTCTCTAATTAGGATATTCCTTATTTCATTATATTCATCTATTTTATAGCTACGTAATATCAACATATTCTTGACCACCTAATTAAAGTTTCTTCAAATACTTAATTTCATCCTCCTCTAGATATCTCCAATTCCCTATATCTAGGCCACCTATTCCTAATTCTCCTATTGCAATTCTCTTTAGTTTTTTCACTGGATGATTTATTGCTTCACACATCTTTTTTACTTGCCTGTTTCTTCCCTCATGTATGGAAATATCAAGAATAGACTCAGTATCATATCTTTTAGCTATCTTAATATAAGCTTCTGCTGTAGGCCTTCCGTCGATTACTAGACCTCGTCTAAATTTTTCTAACTCCCATTTATTTGGTACGCCCTCTACAATAGCTATATATCTTTTTAGTATTTCTTTGCTTGGATGGGTAAGTTTATAAGCTAAATCTCCATCATTAGTTAAAATTAATAAGCCCGTAGTATCTGCATCTAATCTTCCTACTGGATAAATCCTTTCTTTTACTCCTTCAATTAAATCTGTTACTATCTTTCTGTCCTTCTCGTCCTTTAAGGTAGTTACAAATCCAACAGGTTTGTTTAACATAATATATATCTTTCTTTCCTCTGCTTTAATCTTTTTATCATCAACCTTTACTACGTCCTTATCTGGATCTATAGTGGTGCCTAACTCTTGGACTATTTTATTATTTACCTTTACTTTACCTTGTAATATCAACTCTTCTGCTTTTCTTCTTGAAGTTACGCCACATAATGCAATATATTTTTGTAGTCTCATTTTAAAGCCCCTTTCACCTTCTTGTATTATTATATTACCCTTTTTTTATTGGAAAGTAAATTCATATTGCATATATATTCTATTTAAATCTAATCTTGCTAAAGAATCTTTCTATAATATTAGTTTTCCTTATTGCATCCTTAGCTATTAAATTGCTTTTATTTATCAATTGACCATCAAAATAAGTGTTTATATAACCTATTCTATCTCCTCTTTCTATAGGCGTCTGGATGTCACTAGGAACATCTATAGAAACTGTTATTTTTTCTCTTTCTCCATCTTTTAATGGATAAAAGAAGCTATTCTCACTGACCAGATTAACAAATTCTTTATTTCCGTTAATTACATTTGTTTTTTTCATAAATTGTCCCTTGTCATATATAAGGAACTCTTTGTAATTATTAAAACCATAATCCAATAGTTTATAATTATCATTAAACCAGTTAGGAGCATTAAGAGATACGGCTATTAGACGCATTCCATTTTTACTTGCCGATGAAACTAAACATCTACCTGATCTCATAGTATAGCCTGTTTTTACTCCATCTCCTCCAGTATACTCCCATAATGTTTTATTTTTATTGTAGAAATAATTGTTTTCCTCCCTATCTGCAACATATGACTTAGATCTTACAATATTTGCAAACTCATCATATGAAAATGCTGCCTTTGTTATTAGAGCTAAATCATAGGCAGTGGAATAATGTAGATCATGATGTAATCCATGAGGGTTAGCAAAGTTAGTGTTTAATGCCCCTATCGATTGGGCTTTTTTATTCATTAAAGATACAAAACTATCTAGATCTCCTCCGATATGAATTGCTATAGCTTCTGCAGCATCATTGCCAGACCTTAACATAAGCCCATAAAGCATATCCTTTAAACTAAGAATTTCTCCATCTCTTAAATATATACTAGATCCTTCCACGCCAACAGATTCTTTTTTTATTACCACCTTATCATCTATATTGCCTTTTTCCAACGCAACTAATGCAGTCATAATCTTTGTAGTGCTAGCCATTGGCATTTTTCTATGAGCATTTCTTTCATAAAGTACTCTTCCCGTTTGGCTATCTATTAAAATATAAGACTGTGCACTTAAGTCTAAGTTTTCACCATATACTATATTAGAACATAAAATGATTATTAAAATCAGAATTATATATCTAAATCTTCTCATTAAAAGTACCTCCTGCTAATCTAGTGTAATTTAAAAGAAGCAAGATATACATCCTGCTCCTAGTATGCAAAACAACATATTAACTTCTACTGCATTTCGTTATAATTCATATTTTGCTGAGTATTAGTATTATTGTTTTTATTAGCAAAGGATTGTTGTAGATTATCTGCCATCTTTTCAACAAATCCAAATAAATTTGTTAGGGCACTATTTCCTTCATCTACTGTTAATAATTTTATTTGTTCATTACCCACTACAATAAAGCCTACTGGAGATACAGAGACACCAGCTCCACTTCCTCCACCAAATGGAAGTTTGTTTTCTGTCATATTATTTTTATCCTTATCTCTATTAAATTCACTACCACCTGATGCAAATCCAAAAGATATTTTTGAGACTGGTATTATCACAGATCCATCTGCCGCATGTACAGCATCACCTACTATAGTATTTACATCTACCATCTCTTTTAAGCTATTCATTGTAGTTTTCATTAATCCTTCTATTGGATGTTCTGGCAATACTATCACCACCTTTTCTTATCTTTAAAATCCTAATGTACGCAATAATAATATAAACCAAATTTACTTTAATTATACATAAAAAAAACAATTCAAAAATGTCTTGATTAAACTTTGGAATCACCTGTATTTCCTTCTCATTGATCTTATCTATATCATAACTATTAAGAAAATATGCAAAAATGCTATTAACTATAGCCCAAGTAATACCAACTGCTATTCCCAATAAACTGGCATCTTTAAAACCAAGGTTAATAGTAAGATATAGCTTTCTAATATCTCCTTTATCAATAAAGTATATAAAAAAATCAATAGCATTAATCTTTGAATTATTTCCTTTATTACTCTCTTCCTTATTATCTTTTTTTGTAGAATCAATTTCTTTTTTTATAAGTCCAAATAAATATGTAAGAGTAACCTGATATTTTGAATTATCAGTGAACTCATAATATACCTGAATTTTAATAGGTATTAAAATTAAAATCAAACATAACAACAAGAAAAGAAAAAAGTATGTCACAGTATCACTTCCTTTTGGAATCACTATCTATATATTTCCAAAAAAAAGAAAAATAATACCAAACTTAGTATTATTTTTCTACATTTATATTATCTATATCCTCAGCAATATCTTTTAAAGGAGGTAATTCTTGAAGATTTTCTAAACCAAAACATCTTAAAAAAGTATCCGTAGTCCCATATAATATTGGCCTACCTACTCTTTCTAGACGACCACATTCTTCAATGAGACCTCTTTCAATCAACGTCTCTATTGCCTTGTCACATCTAACACCCCTTATTGCCTCAACATCTGATTTAATGATAGGTTGTCTATATGCAATAATTGATAATGTTTCCAAGGCAGCATTTGATAAATTTTTAGTTGTTTTAGGATTAGATAATTTCTTAATCCATTCAAAGTTCTCAGGCCTTGTTCCCAATTGATAAGAATCATTTACCTTTATTATTCTAATCCCTCTCATATTATAATCAAATTCATCTATCATTTCTTGCATAACTTTAGATAATTCATCTTCTTTTACTTCTACAATAGATGCTATATCTTTAATATCTAGGGGATCTCCCCAAGTAAATAATAAAGATTCAATTATAGATTTAAGTTCTCTAATGTCCATATATTACTGCTCCTCTTCTATTCTTCTACTAATAATTAGATCAGAAAAATCTTCATCTTGTCTTACATAAACATATTTCATCCTAATCATTTCTAAAACAGATAAAAAATATGTTATAATTTCTTTTCTAGTACTGTCTTTTCCCAGTAAAGAACTAAATGTTAATGCTTTATCTATTTGCAGTCTTTGTGTTATATCTTTTATACATTCTTCTAGTGTATATTCATCCCTTTGTATTTCACTAATATCTAAAACCCTATTTTCACTATTTCTTTTTTTAATAATATTATTTAGAGATTTTAATAATAAGTCTATATTTAATCCCTCTAGCTCAAACTTTTCATCTTCTAAGTCCATTAAGTCTTCCTTTGGCTTATAATAAACTTTGGAATGAATAGTCTCTAATATTCTAAAATCTTCTGCTATCCCTTTATACTTCTTATACTCTACCAACCTTCTAACAAGCTCTGCTCTAGGATCTGCTTCTTCCATTTCTAACTGTGCATTTTCAAAATTCTCTCTACTTGGAATAAGTAGCTTTGACTTAATTTCTAATAATGTGGCAGCCATTACTAAAAACTCACTAGCAACATCTAAATTCAATTCTTCCATTTGAGCAATATAATCAAGGAATTGCTCAGCTATAAGGCTAATAGGTATATCATATATATCTATTTCAGCCTTATCAATAAGATGAAGCAATAAATCCATAGGTCCTTCAAAGGCTTCTATTGCTATTTTGTAATCCATAATAAAACTCCTATCCTATTATTAAAATCAACAAATTCAATATCCAATCTATCATAGGGCCCATTATCCTATCTATGACATTAGTGGCTATAAGAATAATAAGAACTATATATAAATATCTCTCGTATTTATAGAAATAATATTCTAGTTTATTTGGCAGTAAAGATGCAATAATCTTAGATCCATCTAATGGGGGAAAAGGTAGTAAGTTGAATACCCCTAACATAATATTATACCATAAAGTTATAAGTATGATTTCAAAAAGTATAGGACTGGTTATAACATTGAAAGATAAAATAAATCCCATAACAATTGCAATAATAAAATTTGTTATTGGTCCCGCTAAGGATACTAAGATAGTATCTCTCTTTCTATTTTTAAAATTAAATGGATTTATTGGTACAGGCTTGGCCCATCCAAATTTAAATATAAGTAAAAAAAGAAAGCCCGTTAAATCCATGTGTTTTAAAGGATTTAATGTTAATCTCCCTGAATTTTTAGCTGTATTGTCTCCCAATAGATATGCTGCGTAACCATGAGCTAGTTCATGAAATATAATAGCTACAAAAAGTCCTGGTAAATTATAAATAATATCCATAAAAACACCCCTCTTTCTTCAACATCTATTATAACATTATACAACCCCGACCAATTAAAGTCGAGGTTGTATATAATATTTAATTTAATTTAATTTTATCTTCCTTTTAAATAACTCTTCATAGTCCTGTTTAGCATATCAATTAAATTAGCCTTTTTTATGTCTGTTTTTGAGATTAGCTTTATTCTATCTATCTCTTTACCATCTATGCTAACTACAAGTTCACCAACTTCATCACCAGCTAATATAGGTGCATTAACTGTTTCAGGTAGAATAATTTCCTTAGTAATATTGCCTTTCTCTCCCTTTGGTAACAATACATATGCATCTCTAGAGAGCATAAGCTCTATCTCTTGTATCTTACCTTTTTCTACAGGTAATGCTGAAATAATATCTCCTTTATTTCCTATGGCAATAGAATCATAGTTTGCAAATCCATAATCTAACATTCTCTTTGCCTCATCAAACCTAAGTTTAGAATTATTTACTCCCATAACAACTGCTATTAGCTGTAAATTCCCTCTTTTAGCTGATGCCGATAAACAGAAACCTGCCTCATTAGTTGAACCTGTTTTAACTCCATTGGCACCACTATACTCTTTAATCAATCTATTAGTATTTACCATAACCTGAGTACTAGATTTATTTTTACCTACTTGCATTTCAGTCATATAGGTAGTCAGCCATTCATGAACTCTTTCATGTTTTAATAACTCCTTAGACATCAATGCAACGTCATAGGCAGAAACATAGTGATTTTCATTAGGCATTCCGCTTGCATTATGAAATTCAGTGTTTTCCATACCTAAAGTCTTAGCTCTTTCATTCATCATTTTGACAAAAATCTCTTCCGAGCCAGCAATATGCTCCGCTAATGCCACAGAAGCATCATTAGCAGATCTAATGGCAATCGCCTTGAATAAATTCTCTACAGTTTGAGTTTCACCAGCTTGTAAGAATACTGTTGACCCTTTTACTTTAGAAGCCTGTTCACTAACCATTACCTTATCAGTTAATTTAATTCTACCTGAATCCAGTGCTTCCATTCCCAATAACAAGGTCATTACCTTAGTTATACTAGCAGGAGCTAATCTCTCATTTTCATTTAACTTGTAAATTATAGCCCCTGTATTAACATCCATAAGTATTGCAGATTTGGCATTAACCTTTAGGTCGACCTCAGCATATACACCTAATGGAATAGTATAAATTATTAAAAGCAGTAATATAATGGATACAAGTCTTCTTTTCAACCTATTACCTCCATTTCATATATTTGCTTTTATATTATCCACTAAATTCCTTTGTTATACTGAAGAATAATATTTTCCTACAATTGGAAATTCCATTAGAATTTATTACATAATTACATCGTAAATATACTTTTCTAATATTGGCTTATTTTCATCTATTGTGAAAGCATCAATGGCTCTTTCATAAGCATCTTCATAAGTTTCCTTATTAGTATGCAAAATACAAAGTGTTTCATCTTTTTCTACCTTATCACCTATTTTCTTCCTAATTGTAATTCCAGCAGAATAATCAATATTGTCTTCCTTAGTCCTTCTACCTGCACCTAAAAGCATAGCAGATATTCCTATACTTTCAGCATCTATTGAATTAACGTATCCAGTATTTAAAGCCTTTACTTCTATATGGTACTTAGCCTTAGGAAGTTTATCTGGATTATGGACTATATCTGGATTACCACCTTGTATCTTTATTAATTCTTTCAATTTACTAATAGCTTCTCCACTTTTTATTACATTGCTAAGTTTTTTATAGGCAGTATCAAAATTTTCAAATGCTCCTCCAAGGATACACATATAGGATGCTATAGTTAAGGCTATGGTAGTTTCATCCTCGGCTCCTTCTCCTTTTAGAACCTTAATTGCTTCCATAACTTCATTAGCATTTCCTACCTCATGCCCTAATGGTTGATCCATGTTTGTAATCACTGCCACTGTTTTTCTGTTAAGGGAAGCTCCTATGTCTACCATAGTCCTTGCTAACTCCCTAGCTTCATCTATATTTTTCATAAAGGCTCCTGAACCTACTTTTACATCTAGAACTATAGCCTCTGCCCCTGAGGCTATTTTCTTACTCATTATAGAGCTTGCTATAAGTGGTATACTATCTACAGTAGATGTAACATCCCTTAGAGCATATATTTTCTTATCTGCCGGTGTAAGATTAGCTGATTGTCCAATAATAGCCATCTTATGAGTATTTACATTGTTAATGAACTCTTCACTGCTCATTTCGATTTTAAAGCCCTCTATGGACTCTAGTTTATCTAAAGTCCCTCCTGTATGACCTAATCCTCTACCAGACATTTTAGCTACTGGAATTCCCATAGTAGCCACTAGAGGAATAACAATTAGACTTATTTTATCTCCAACTCCACCAGTAGAATGTTTATCAACTTTAATTCCTTCTATAAGAGATAAATCCACCTTTTCTCCTGAGTTTACAAATGCAAGTGTTAAATCAGCAGTTTCCTCTTTATTCATGCCTTTAAAATATATAGCCATCAAAAGCGCTGCCATTTGATAATCTGGAATTAGATTATTAGTATATCCTTGTACTACAAAGTTAATTTCTTCAGATGTTAATCTTTTCCCCTGTTTCTTTTTTTCAATAATATCATATATCCTCACGGATATCACCCCATTTATATATTATAAATAATCTCAACAATTAATTTTTCAAAATTATCTTTTACCTTCATAGACGTTTCTACAACTTCTTCATGATTTAAAGGTTGATCTAATATACCTGATGCCATATTAGTTATGCAGGATATCCCCAGAACTTTTATTCCTTGATGATTCGCAACTATTACTTCTGGAACTGTGGACATACCAACAGCATCTGCACCTAAAATCCTAGCTAATTTTACTTCTGCTGGAGTTTCATATGTTGGCCCAGTAAACCACATATAAACTCCTTCTTTAAGATCTAATCCTAACTTCTTACCTGTTTCTTTGGCTAGACTTATATAATCCATATTATATGGCTTTGACATATCAACAAACCTAGGTCCTAATTTATTTAAGTTTTCACCAATTAAAGGGTTTTGACCTGTAAAATTAATATGATCACGAATGATCATCAAATCTCCAGGTACAAAGTCAATATTTGCACCACCAGCTGCATTAGTTACTATTAAGCTTTCTATACCAATTCCTATCATCACTCTTATAGGAAAAGTAACATCCTTTAAAGGATAGCCTTCATAGAAATGAAATCTTCCCTGCATTGCAACTACAGTTTTTCCTCCTAGCTCTCCTATAACTAACTGTCCAGCATGTCCTTCTACTGTTGATCTTGGAAATCCTGGTATATCTTCATATTTGATTATAGTAGGATTTTCTATTTTGTCTGCTAAAGCACCTAATCCTGATCCTAGTACTAATCCTACCTTTGGCGAATGGGCAGTCTTTGAAGCTATAAAATCAACAGACTCCTGAATTTTTTTCATATAATCCATTTTTTCTCCTCCTATGCTCTTGGATGTGATTTTTTATATACTTCCCTCAATTCCCTATCATTTGATGCAAACGAATAAATATGAGTGGTGGATACATCAGAATGCCCTAACATTTCCTGAACCGTTTTAATATCTGCACCATTTTCAATTAAGTGAACAGCAAATGAGTGTCTAAGGGTATGAGGGGTTATTGTTTTATCTATATTAGACTTCTTAGTGTATTGCTTTATTATTTTCCAAAAACCTTGTCTAGTTAACCTACTGCCACTATAATTTATAAAAAGAGGGTCTTCACCATTCTCAGTTTCACTAGGTCTATATATGGCAATATAATGAGTTAATGCATCTAAAGCTAAATTTCCTATAGGTATAACCCTTTGATTATTATCATTTTCTTTAATATTAATTAAACCAAGCTCTAGTTCTACATCATCTATATTCAGGGCTATTATTTCTGATACTCTAAGGCCAGCTGCATATAATAATTCAAGCATAGCCTTGTCCCTAGCTCCCTTAAAATTATTTCCCTTTGGCTGGGATAATAGAATATTAACCTCATCTACAGTTAAAACAGATGGTATTTTCTTTTCTGATTTAGGAGTTTTCAGATTTAGAGTCGGATCCTCACTAACTATATTATTGTTTAATAAAAATTGAAAAAAGCACCTAATTGAAGCTAAATTTCTAGATATAGTAGAAGTTGCTTTTCCAATTTTTTGGAGATTCATTAGATATGTAATAATAGTAGTCTTGTTTGTTTCTTTATAATCTTCAATTCCATTCTCTAATAAATATTCTTTAAACTGTAAAATATCTCTTATATATGCTTCTAAGGTATTACTCCTTAATTTTTTCTCATTTTTAATGTACTCTAAATAATCTACCATAATCCTATCTGACATATTACTTCTCCTTTGTGATCACAATTTTAAAATGCTATAAACTAAATCCAATTAAATTTAAAAAATATGGGGTAAAAAAACCTTCTATTAAAGATCCAACTATAATAATTACAAAAAATAATAACATTAAAATTGAATAATCTGTTATATCCCTGGAATATATTCTACGACTCTTACTTTTCATTCTATAAAGAGATTGAGATAAGCCTACAGAACCTATGGCCAAAAATCCAG
This sequence comes from Bacillota bacterium, assembly GCA_023388495.1. Taxonomy (GTDB): domain Bacteria; phylum Bacillota; class Clostridia; order Tissierellales; family Tissierellaceae; genus Tissierella. The sequence continues at coordinate 104,845 of JAEWGC010000046.1, forward strand.
GTATAATTATTAAATAATGAGGCAAAAGCCCTGATAAGGCAAATAAAAAACCCTTTATTCCAAATTTTTCAACTAAAATTCCAACTGTAAATCCTATTGCGGCACCCTTCCAACAAATAATTAGAGGTATGATTAATATACCCAAACTAATAAGCCCTAGAACCCAAACAATAAATAAAATTTTTATGTTAGAAAGTAAGGATAACTTAAATATATCTAAAGATTTATAGTTGCCATCTTTTATATAGTTAAAAATCCAACTAAAATGATCTACTAGTTTTAAATTGTCTTCAGTACTTAATCTATTAATAATTATTGCACCAGCCACTATACCAATAATAAAAAACATAGCTAGTGTGAAATATACAACAAAATTGCCCTGAAAATGTCTTTTACTTAAGGTTCTAATTTTTATCAAAATTTTTTCCCCCTTTTGTATACAAGCCTTATAAAAATATTATGCTAAAAGGGAGTAGATTATCACTTATTGTTTTTTATCTATATATTTTTTTGCAAGGTTAATACCTATTATGGTTTTGCTATCTATTATCTCGCCTCTTTCAACCATTTTAATAAGATCGTCAATATTATATTTTTCCATTTCTATAAACTCTCCTGAATCTGGTGTTGCTTCCCCTTCTATTAAATCAGTAGCTAAAAACAAATATATCTTTTCATTTGAAAATCCTGGTGAAGTATAAAACTCCAATAGATATTCTATCTTTTTAGCTTCATATCCAGTTTCTTCCTTTAGCTCTCTAATAGCAGTCTCCCTAGGCTCTTCATTTAATTCTAGCTTTCCTGCTGGTATCTCCAATAAAAATCTCTCAATAGCTTTTCTATATTGCTTAACTAGTATAATAGAGTTATCACTGGCTACAGGTATAACAGCAACTCCTCCTGGGTGTTCTACTATCTCTCTTTTAGAATATTTCTTATCTGGTATTTCTACAGTATCTACTCTTAAATTAAGTAGTTTGCCTTCATATATTTTATCAGATTTCATGGTCTTTTCCTCAAATATCATCATATATCCTCCTTTCTTAAAATAAGTTTGCTACATATTTTCCCACTGCACCTAAGCTAGTAAAATAATCTATATCATCCTCTATGGATCTTCCCATAGAAGTTGTTTTTAAATTAAATTCTTTCATGGCCATAATGATTCCTTGGCCATCTTCAAATATAATATTATGCTTTTCTTTAATCCCTGACTTTTCAATTTGATCTTTAATATAATCCTCTTTCTCTCTTCCCAAATAAGATAAAATCAAATTGGATCTAGTGTTTGTGATTTCAGATAAGGTAGTAATAGTGTGGTGGCTAATTCCATAATGTCTATCTCTTTTATCTTTAAAGCTAATCCTTGGTACTGCAATTGATGCTCCTCCGAGATTATTCACAGCATCTATTATATAGCCCTGTTCTATTCCTGTAAATCCATATTTTGTTCCACTACCGACAATTCCTGGTCCCATAGATATTATAGTTACATCACCTTTTAATATTTCCTTAGCCCCAATTAACCCTGTATATATATTTATACATTCTAAATCTCCGCCAAAGGCATGGCCTATGGTTATAGTCTTATCTAAAATCTTCTTATTCTTTAATTCAGTTATAGTATTGCTAAAATATAAGGGTAGGGCACCTCCATCAGTCATAATATAATTAATTCTTATATCTTTATTAAGATATTTTATCATAGCTGCAATTGGAGCTACCATACTATGTAAAGTAGCCACAACAAATATATGATTATCTAGAGACTTAAAATTGTTAAATAAATCATGATAAGGACTATCATCTTCCTCAGCTGCCAAACATTTCATTTGATACGGTGTATACCTCAATTTCATTATATGACCTGATCCTTTAAGGTCCATTGATTTATTCCTGTAATTATACATAACAAAATGATACCCACCTGTACCTAAGGATAAGTCAACAGCAGTAGTATTAAGTACAACTTCATCTTCTATCTTAATATCACCTGTGAAATTCTTGTAATTTACAGCCTTATAGCTATTACCTTCAATATCAACATTAACTATAGATAAATGTTCATCTTCATTAATTATAGAGACTACAACTCCACTTTTATAGCTAATCAAATTATTTCACTACCTTCCAATGTTATCTAAAAATTTTAAAAATCTATTGTTATCAATTACCTTAGAAAAAGAAACCCTTTCAGCTATAATATGAAAAACTATTAATACGATTAAAATTAAAGCTTTTATAATAAGACTAAAGCTAGTAGCATATATACCTAAAGTGAATCCCAAGGTATTAGACCCTACATCTCCCATCATAACCTTAGATTTTAGATCTAAGATTATATACGGAATAAGTATACCTAAGAAAGAAAGTAAAATGTGGATATTACCTTTGGTAAAGCTAGCTATTATAAAAATTAAAGAAATGATTATAAATACCTTAGCAGCCCTGCCAGGTCTTAAATCAAAAAGATTAATAAAATTTGTAAACAATCCTATTAACAATGAATTAATAAAAAACTCCATCAATGAGTTGGAAATATATGAGCTAACGACTAAGGAAATAAAAAAACCTAAAAAGGCTTTAAGTGCCCCTGTTGTAAGTGTACCTTTAAAAAAAGCTTTTATATGTCCCTTTAGACCTTTTATCTTCTTTTCTCCTGTTAAATCATCTAATAATCCAAGTAGACCTATAAAAACAAACCCCAAGAGATATACTAAATTAAAATTACTATTAAAGTCAAATAATATTTCTAAAATACCTAAAGTAACTGTCTGAGTAAAAACAAATACTATACCCATGGATGTAGGTATTAAATCTGTTTTAAAGTTTTCACATACAGTGTTAGAGTTTAACATCATATCACTAAACTTTGGCAATGCAATATAAGATATGATAAAAGATAATAAAAAACTAATTAGATAATAGTAGTCCATAAATTCACCTTCTAAAATACATTGTAATAAATGTTTTCAAAATATCTCTGAACTGTTTACCTCTATGTATAAATCCCTTCAAGTTTCTCTCACTATATCTGTGCTCCATAGTAACAGGAACCTCAATTATTGAAAAACCGTTGTTGATGGTTTGAATAGTCATAGCCACTTCTATTCCATATCTATTGGGTATATAGTCTATTTTGTCTACAACCTCTTTTTTATATACCCTCTGACCAGATAAAGAAGTATCTATTTCTTTTTTAGTAAAAAAATACACTCCTCCCTTAGCAAATTTCTTTACTATTCCAAAGCCACCTTTAGTATCTGTCATAGTATTTCTATCAGGAAACTTTGCTATGGATACATCAGCCTCACCATTGATTACAGGTAGTATAAGACTCTCAACTTGTATACTAGTTTCTCCTAAGTCTCCATCCACAAATCCAATATAATCATAATCTAATGTATCTATTGCCTTCTTCATGGCATAACCCTTACCATAGTTTTTCCCTAAATCAATAACCGATATATTTAATTTGCTTACTACATCTAAAGTATTATCACTGGAGCCATCATTTACTACAACTATTTCATCAATACATGCTACCTTTTTTAAGCTTTCTATTGTGTTTATAATTAAATCTGCTTCATTATATACAGGAACTACACATACTATTCTTCCTTTTTTGTTCATACAATCTCTCCTAAATCATTCTTTATCTAGATAAGGGATTACCTTTTCTGCTGTATTCTTAATTCCATAATGTCCTCCCATACCATCCATAGCAAATATCATCGCAACCTTACCTATTGTCATATCAACATTATCTACAGTAGGAATGCCTAGGTCCTTGTATCCTGATATGTAGGAATAGTTTACATTGGATTTTTCCACTCCTATTATGGGAATATTGTATCTTTTAGATATTTCAACTATAAGTCTATCAACTTGATTAATTCTCTTAGAATTATCATTGAAACTTCCTCCAGTAATAATTAAATAATCAACTGCTTCACTATAATTACCAATAGTTTCAATAAACCCTTGTCTTTCTAAAGATTCAAGTATAGGCGCTGGAACACCACTTATTATGGATTCGGTTATGGTTGTAATCATATTTCCTAGAAGATTCTTAGGTATATCAACATTTAATTCAGTATATAAGTTATTTAATCGTTCCTTATCTACTATATTATTGTTCAGAGTAGTAACGTTCATCACTCTTGCACCTGCTAATTCTAAGTCCCTTCCTATTCCAGATGTAATATAATCCTCATTAGTTGATATTATTCCTATATTAAGTCCTTCTAATCTTTCTTTTATTATAGGTTCATAACTAAGATTAATATATTCATTCTTATTTTCATTATCTGTCTCCAGTGTATTTATCTGAGCTTTAAGGTCCTTATTTTCATCTATTAATGTCTGAAATTGAGACTCTATTACATCATTAATAATATTTTTTTGATCTGTCACAAACTCTTGAGTATCCATTGTAAATCCGATAAATATTCCTATTCCTAAAGCCACAAAAATAGAGACTATAGAAATTATATAAAATCTCATGCTAGGTAACATAATACGCCTCCTTAAAGACCAAGCTCTAGCCTAAGTCTTAACTTAAATAATGTTAAAAAAGATCTGGTGATAGGGTTAATAAGAATTAAAATGAATAAAGGAATAAAAGCAGCTATTAAAATAAATATTAAATATTTAGTTTTAAAAGTAGAAGAATAAAGTTTATTTACCCCTCTAGCATCTACTAATTTTCCACCCACCTTGAGCCTTACTAAAAATGTACTCGACATACCTTTTCTTCCCTTTTCTAAAAAGTCAATCATATTTGTATGAGTTCCTACAGCTACTATTAAATCTGCATTATTTTCATAGGCTAATAAAAGAGCTATATCCTCACTAGTTCCTGGAGCCACAAATATCTTAGGTGTAATACCAAGACTTTTAACCCTTTCTAATCCTGGGGCTCTACCATCTGTATATGCATGCACTATAACATCTTTGGCCATTAATAAGGATTTATCAGAAACGCTATCCATATCACCAATAATTATATCTGGTGTAAGTCCAAATTCTAATAGAGCATCTCCACCACCATCTACTCCTATTAATATAGGCTTTACTTCATTAATATATGATTTAATAGTAATTAAATCCATCTTATAATCTTTTCCCCTTACTACAATAAGTGCATGTCTATTATTTATTTCAACATCAATTTTGGGTATTTCTACAGTTCCTGTAACTAATCCTTTTTCTCTCTTTGCATATTCCAATGTATTTTCTATAAAAGCATCTAACTCTCTTTCAATATTATCATAACCTAATTTTGTCAATTCTTCAATCATACTAGGGCTAATATAGGTACATTTTCCAATTTCTTTTCCCATAAATACTATCTTTTCTTCATCAATTTCAATTTCTTCACCTTCTTTAATGATATTAAATATTTCACTATCTTCTACCTCAAAAATTGGTATATTTTTTTCCACTAAAATAGCTGGTCCCCTATTTGGATATTTTCCACTTATGGTTCGTTCCGTATTTATTATACAAGCAACCTTTTTTTCTGCCAAAGAAATAGCAGCTATCTCATCTAAATCTCTATGAGATATAAGAGCAATATCCTTATTATCTAACCTATTGACTAAATTCTTTGTTTTTTTATCCTTCTTTACAACACCTTTTATGTGCATGTTAACCTCCACAAAATCTATATAAATATTATTGACAAAATAAATTATATTATATCATATTTTAAAACACCCTCCCAATAGTTGGGAGGATGTTTATACTAAAAACTTGATATTAATTCACCTTGTTCTAACCTTAATTTATCTGCTATCAGTGCTATAAACTCACTATTAGTCGGTTTCCCTTTATTGTTGTTTATTGTATATCCAAATAACTTATTTATAGTGTCTATTTTTCCTCTAGTCCAAGCTACCTCAATTGCATGTCTAATGGCTCTTTCTACCCTGGATGGAGTTGTATTAAATTTAAGTGCTATATTTGGATATAACTCTTTGGTAATAGCACCTAAGAAATCCATATCTTCAATAACCATAGAAATTGCTTCTCTTAGATATAAATATCCCTTAATATGAGCTGGTATTCCAATCTCATGAATAATTCTAGTTATTTGCGATTCCAAGTTTTTCTCTGATGCCATTGGTTTACTTGATGCAAATGTATCTATGCTTTCTTTAACATTAATTATATTTACTTCCATACCAGCAATTTGTCTTAATCTCTTAATAAATACTTGGAAATCAAATGGCTTAACAACATAATAATGAGCCCCTAATTCAATAGCCCTCTGAGTAATCTTATCTTGCCCAACTGCAGATAATACAATAACCTTAGGGAAACTTCCATCACTAGCATTATTTAATCTTTCTAACACCTCTAACCCATCTAAATGTGGCATAATAATATCTAATATCAAGACGTCTGGTTTCTCTCTATTTATAACCTCTAAGGCTTCAATCCCATCTTTTGCTACTCCAACCACTTGGAACTCATCATGGGATGATATAAATCGAGTTAATATGTCACTAAACTCTCTATTATCATCTGCAATCACAACTTTTGTTTTATTCATTCCTAATCCCCCTGTTTTTGTAAAATTTATTATAGTTCTACAATCTTATATTAATATTAATTCGACAAATCTATAAAAACTCCTTCTTTTTTATAAAACTTTTTTAAAAAAATAAGCCCTTAGGGCTTATTATTTTGTTCTAACATCCATTCAATATATATTCCATAACCCTTGGTGGGATCATTTACAAAAACATGAGTAATAGCTCCGATTAATTTATCATCTTGTATTATAGGACTCCCACTCATTCCTTGAACTATTCCACCAGTTCTATCTAATAATCTTTTATCTGTAATCTTTACAACCATACTTTTTTGATCTGCTTTTAATTGAGGCTGTATTTTTACTATTTCAATTTCAAATTTTTCTATTTTGTTATCATCAATAGTAGTTAAAATATGGGCTTTTCCTGTCTTTACCTCTTCTTTAAATCCTATTGGTATAGGTTTATTTTGTATAGAACTTAAATTATTTTCTTGTATAGTACCATATATTCCATATGGACTATTTATACTTATATCTCCAAGTAGGTTATTTGTTTCATAAAATACGCCTCTAATTTCCCCAGGAGTACCTTTTTTACCTTGCTCTATTTTTGATATTCTAGCATTCATTATTTTGCCTTTTTCTACTGATAATAGTCCTCCTGTATCTATATCAACAATACCATGGCCTAGTGCTCCAAATTCTTTTGTATCTTTATTATAATAGGTCATAGTCCCAATTCCCGAAGTCTTATCTCTAACCCAAATCCCAAGTCTATAACAATTATCTTGAATGCTTTGTACTGGTTTAGCATTAGTTACAAATTCTACCTTATTTCTTTGAACTACTATCTTTACACTTGATTCTTTAATATCATTGAGAATGCTAACTACATGTTCAGCATCCTGTACCTTCGTTCCATTTATTTCTATAATACTATCTCCTACTTTTAAACCTGCATCTCTAGCTGGACTAGTTCTCTGTCCCTTTGTGTCTATAACATCTGTTACTGCTACAACTAAAACTCCCTTAGTATTTAACCTAACTCCTATGGCATTTCCACCTGGTATTAGCTCTGACCTATTAATTACATTCACATTATAATTTTTAATAGGAATAAACCCCAAAAGCTTTAACTGCATTTCTGCTTCCCCTGCATCTATTCCATTTAATTGATAAGATTTCTTAAGTCTGATATGCTCCGCTTCGTTATAGCTGGCTTCTACTACATTTTCCTTCTGCTGGCTAATATCTAAGAAAAATGGAAATGATATATCTAGATTCTTATTTTCTCCTTTTACAATTTTGATACTTGAAGGATAAAATAAAATTTTGTTAGTTTGTATACTTAAACCTAATACAAATAATATTAAAAGAGAAACTACAATTTTACGGCTAAATTTTAATTTACCCAAACATTATCACTCTCCTAAATAGCTTTGTGAATCTCACCTCCTATTTTAAATTTCATATATAATTTAGCCTTTTTTGTTTCTAATTATTCTTTATAAAAAAATTTTTAAATGTCAACAGATTTAAGTTTTACCAATACTAAAGGTGTTTTGACATAAAATCAAAACACCTTTTCTCTTAAAAATCTTTTTTAATTTTTTTTGACATTTGGATCATCTCCGAGGCATGTTTTAGGGTAGTATCGGTTAAATCAACACCTCCCAATAACCTGGCCATTTCCTCAATTCTATCCACATCTGATAATTTAGTAACTATAGTTCTTGTTTTTTCATGTGAAACTACCTTATTTATAACAAAATGGCTATCTGCCAGAGCAGCAATTTGAGGAAGATGAGAAATACAAATAACCTGATGTTTCCTTGAAATACCATGGATTTTCTCACCAACAATTTGTGCTGTTCTTCCAGAAATTCCAGTATCTATCTCATCAAATATCATAGTAGGTATCTGATCAAAAAAAGCTAATATGCTTTTGAATGCTAACATTATTCTTGACATTTCTCCACCAGATACTATCTTCGATAAGGGTTTTAAATCTTCTCCTGGGTTTGTAGATATAAGAAATTCTATTTTATCTTGACCTCCTGAAGAAAATCCAATTTTTTTTTGAAAATCCACTTTAAAGTCAACTTTGTCCATATTTAGTTCAGCAAGCTCTTTCTTTACATTTTTCTCTAATATATCTGATATCTTTTTTCTTTTAGTAGATAATTGTTCAGAATATAAGGAGATATCTTTTTCTAACTCCACCATTTTTTTGTTTGTTTTCTCTAATTCTTTTTCAAAATTAAGTAATTCTTCTAGTCTTTCTTGAGATTCCTTCTTAAATTCTAAAATCTTATCTATAGTATTACCATATTTCTTTTTTAATTTATTTATAAGATTAATTCTCTCATTTAAAAAAGCTAATCTCTCTGAATCAACTTCTATATTATCTAAATAATCCCTTAGTCCACTATATAAGTCTTGCAATTCATAATTAATACCTTCAAGTTGTTTATGAAAATTTATAAGTTTTTCATCAAATTTTTTTGTATTACCAACTAATGAAATACTTTTATTCATTAAATCTAGTATACCAAAAGACCCAAAACTTTCACTATTCATATAAGCTAATGCTTCTTCAATAGAACGGGATATTTCATTTATATTAGTTAGTTTCCTATATTCATTTTCTATATTATGCTCGTCATCATCATTTAATCTAGCATCATCGATTTCATCTATTTGAAATCTTAGTATATCTATTTCCCTATCTCTTTCTCCACTATCTATAGATAACCTTTTTAGATTTTTTTTCTCGTTTACCCATTCATCATAATATATCTTTATTTTTGATTTTAATTCTAGTAATTCAGTATCTCCAAAGGAATCCACTAAAATTTCATGATTTGAAGGGTCTAATAATGATTGATGTTCATGTTGACCAAATATATCTATTAGCCTTGTTGTAATAGTTTTTAGCATACTTAAGTTAACATTTCTTCCGTTAATCCTAGATAGACTAGGACTATTTAAGTAGATTTCTTTAGAAATAATCAGTAGATTATCCTCATCCATATCAATAGAATATTCCTGTAATAAGGGGATTATAGTAGATGGATTCTCTATATAAAAAACCCCTTCTAATACAGCCTTTTCATATCCTGTTTGAATAAATTCTCTACTGGATCTAGATCCTAAAATAATACCTATAGCCTCTATTAATATGGATTTTCCAGAGCCAGTTTCTCCAGTAATGATATTCAATCCTTTAGTAAAATTTATCTTTAAGTCCTCAATAATTGCAAAATTTTTAATATTTAACTCAACTAGCATATTAAGACCCCCAAATTAGTAAAGTTACATTTAACTAAGAGTATTGTGAGCTTCTTCAATAACTGCAAAAATTGATCTATCATCTATTTTATTCTCCATACCATTCTTTAAATAAGCTAAAAACTCAATGTTTCCTGTTGCTCCAGTTATAGGTGAAAATGTTAATCCCATAACACCTAAATGGATTTCAGCACAAAATTCTATTATTCCCTTTATTACATCGAAATGAATTTCCTTTTCTCTGACAATTCCCTTCTTACCTACTTTATCTTTTCCAGCTTCAAACTGAGGTTTAATTAGACAAATAATCTCTCCATTCTCATCTAATAAACTTTTAGCCACAGGTAGAACTAAACGCAAAGAGATAAACGAAACATCAATGGAAACGAAATTTATGTCTTCTTTAATGTCGTCCTTTGTTACATTTCTAATATTAGTTCTTTCCATAACTACTACTCTAGGATCATTTCGTAGTTTCCAGTCTAACTGACCATAACCTACATCAACAGCAAATACCTTTGCTGCACCTTGTCTAAGCATACAATCAGTAAAGCCTCCTGTTGAAGCACCGATATCCATTGCAATCTTATTTTCTAGGCATAAATTAAATTTATCTATAGCCCTCTCTAGTTTTAATCCACCACGGCTTACATAAATGTTCGGATTCTCTTTAATAGTAATAGGTGCATCCTCATCTAATTTCTCTCCTGGTTTATCAATCCTAACATTGCCAACAAAAACTGAGCCTTCCATTATGACTCTCTTTCCCTTTTCACGGGAATCTACCAGGCCTTTTTCATATAAAATTATATCCGCTCTTTTTTTCACTTATCATCTCTCCAAATTAATTACTTTTTGTTCTTCCTTTTGTTAGGAAATATATCAATTCCTATTTTTTTCTCAATAAAGTTTAGTGCTTTAGCTATACTGTAAATAATTCTTTCATAATTAAACATGGCGATTGATTTGCCAAAGGCTTTACCGCCTACAGTAAATGAGGCTATTAAAGAAGTTATGATTATGCTAAGTGCTGTGCCATCTACTAAACCATATCTATTCATCAATTTATATATTATTGTGGTACCTGCTGCTCCAGACAATATACCACTAATATCTCCTATAACATCATTACAAAAATTAGATACTTGACCTGCATTTCTAACAAGCTTTATTGCAAACTTTGCCTCTTCTACCTTATTAGCTGCCATTGCATGAAAAGGCTTTTCTTCCGCAGTAGTTACTGCTATACCAATAATATCAAAAATAATACCAATCATAATAATTACAATTAAAACAACAAATGCAGCCATAATATCTAAATTCGCAACTAAGTTCTCAGTAATAACCGATACAACAATAGACATAATAAAGGTCCATAAAGTGATAAAAAATACCCATTTTAAATTATATCTACTTATAACACTATCATCTTCTTTTTTATTCATATATTGGTGTTCCCTCCATCAGTTTATATAAAGAATAATAAGTAGCATATACACAAAAAGCTGATAGCTACAAGCTATCAGCTATAAGAGTGGTAGTAAACTGTGTAAATCTTACGGCTTTAGGTCCAGCAGGATTTCCCTAATAAAAACTGTCTGTCGCCATAACAGCGGTTTC
>JAEWGC010000050.1 GCA_023388495.1 Bacillota bacterium
TTCGTCCTGAGCCAGGATCAAACTCTCATTTAAAAGTTTGACTGCTCATTTTATTTGCTGACTTAATTGTCATGTGTTATTTTTTATAATTCAAAGTTTCTCACACTGTTTAGTTGTCTAGGTTCATGTCTCTTAGGAGAGACAACTTATTTATCATACCATGTCCTTATTTCTTTGTCAACTCTTTTTTAAAACTTTTTTAAAAAGTTTTTTTATTGTTTTCTTAAACAATAAAAAAGTTGATTGTAGACCTGATATCCAATTGGATATTCATCTTGATACGCCAGTTTTTTTTCGACTGGATATTCAGTATACCATCTTTTTGGAAATGATGCAACTGGAAATTTCAGGTAATAGGAGTACCCCCTATTTCATTAGAGTATAGACATATTTCCTAAAATCTGAGGATAAAAATACCTTCTGATTACTATATTATCAGAAGGTATAAACATACTAGGTTAAGTAATAACTATTTAGGAGTTTCCTTTAATGTCTTTAATAAGGCTAAAGTTTCTATGGTACCTGCTAGTTTAATCATATCATCAATTTTATTAGTATTATTCATTTCACTACTATTGTAATCTTTATTATCAACACCAAAGCTTTTTGTATATTCTTCATTGTTTTTTGCTATCATTATATATCATCATCTTTACTTCTTATTCTTTTTCTGATCTTGTTTGTTTGGGTTAGGGTCAAGTTTCCTATTATTTATCATATCTTCGTTATCTAGTACACCAATTTCTCCACCTAGTTCATAGCTCATAGCCTTAAAAAAGTTTTTATCGACTATTTCCTTATTCTCTTTATTTTTCAACGTCATCACCTCATATGTAGTTTTTCTATATCCCAACATTACATACGAGGTAATTTAAGGAAATAATCGTCCCTATTGCTTCTATAACATTGGCCACTCCATGACTAAGAATCATAATAAGTATCCCCGCTATTAAATTTCCAAAAAATATAGCTGGAAACGCTAATTTAAATCTCATATTAAGGAGTGCTGCAGCTAAACTACCACTCCACACTCCTGTGCCAGGAATAGGAATAGCCACAAAAATCAATAATCCCCATGCACCGTATTTTTTTATTTTACCACTTTTGTTCAGAGACTTTTTAGTAATATTATTTATTAATTTTTTAAATAACCTAGTTCTCCTTAAATATTTGAACATTGGTCTAATAGTAAATAAAATAAATGGCACCGGGATCATGCTTCCTACAAATGCTAAAATAGCAGAATGAACTGGAGATAATCCTAGTGATATCCCTACTGGAATAGCTCCTCTAAGCTCTATAATAGGTAGAGCTGCTGTTAGCATTACAGCTAATTCTATTGATAAAAATTCAAGTATTTCTTTTAGCATATCTTCCATTGTCTCCACCCTTATATATTATATAATAATAGATTATATCATAATTCCCCAAAGTATTATACAAAAGCCTCCACTTTTTTGGAGGCTTTTATAATCATATTGTTTTATTTATAATAAGGGAAACCCCTATACCTATTAGTGTATCAATTACCCTATTTAATGCAAAATACATTGGAGCTATGTCACCACCATGTGAAACTGTAATACTCATAAATACTACGCAACTAATATATGTGGAATTGGGAACTTTTAAGTATACATTTGAATAAATTATAGGGATCAAGAACAAACTCAAAACCAAGTAATGAAGATAATTAAATAATTCAATGTTAAGAAATTTAATCAATACTATAGCTAAAAATCCATATATTCCACCAATTAATGTTCCTATAATTCTATTTTTGCCAACTTCCCAGCTATTTTTACTATCATTTTGCATACAAAGTATAGCTGCTATAACGGAATAAAAGGGTAATGACTTTTTTAAAAAACTTATTAAAAAGCAAATATATACAGCTAGAACTGTCTTTACAACTCTCATCCCAGGAAACTTTATTTTTTTATCCTTTTTAATCTCTACCTCTTTCATAGTGGTCCTCTCCTATAATATTACTAGGTATAATTCCTATCTTAATTATACTAAAATACAGTTAGATTATCAATAAAAGCTACTAGTATATACTAACTTCCCAATGCACCACAGCCATCCCCACTGATTTTATTATTTTTCTTCATGAAGTATATATAATAGATAATAAATAACAGGGAAGTAATTGTCCAAGTTATTGGATAACTAAGGATTATAGTTTCAACTGTAGGCCAAATTGGTACTGCTATAAATATCCATATTACACGCAATGCACAAACTCCAACGCCAGAAATCACCATAGGTACTAATGTGCTTCCCATACCCCTTAGGGCACCAGATAATATTTCAATTGCTACAAATGTAAAATAATATGGAGTAATTAAATGCATCATTTGTAGTCCTATATCAATTACCATTGGGTCATTTGTAAAAAGCTTAAATAAATATCCTCCACTAATATATAAAATAAAGCTAATAGCTAGACTTGTTCCCATTGACATGGAAATACATGTCCTAACTCCTTTTCTTACTCTGTCTTTTTTACCAGCTCCAAAGTTTTGCCCTACAAATGTGGTCACAGATATTCCAAAGGAACCTAGTATCATCCAAAATATACCGTCAATCTTTGCATATGCAGTCCAGGCTGCAATTGTATCTGTCCCAAAGCTATTAATACTTGCTTGTATAATAATGTTTGAAGTTGTATACATTAGGGATTGCACACCTGCTGGCAATCCTATATTCACTATCTTATTTAATATTTTACTGTCAAAGCTTATTTTTCTTAGATCAAGTTTATAACACTCATAGGATGACATCAATGAAAGACATACTAAAACTCCACTTACTACCTGTGAAATAACCGTAGCTATTGCAACACCCATTACATCTAAATGAAATACTACTACAAACAAAAAGTCTAATACTATATTCACAATACAGCTTACAATAAGAAAATATAGAGGGCGCTTAGAGTCACCTATAGCTCTAAGAATTCCCGATCCCATATTGTATATAAGGTTTGCTATCATTCCCGCAAAATATATTCTGATATATTGCAACGAATAAGGCATAATATCCTCTGGTGTTCCCATCCATCTAAGGGCATATGGTGCACCTACAATACCCATAATCATAATTATTGTACCCCCTACAATTGCAAGGGCTATGGCAGTATGAACAGACTTGTTTACATTTTCTTCATCATCTGCACCAAAATATTGAGATATTGCTACTGTTGCTCCGGAGGATATCCCTACAAAAAAACCAACAAATAGATTGATCAGAGTTCCCGTTGTTCCCCCTACTGCAGATAGCGCTTCTTTTCCCACATATTTGCCTACTACAATAGCATCTACAGTATTATAAAGCTGTTGAAAAAATGTACCGAATAGAAGTGGAAAGAAAAAAATAAGCAGTTGTTTCCACACAACTCCTTCAGTAATTGCATTGATATTTCTTTGATGCCTATTCATAAATTAACCCCTATCATTTAATCTAATAATTTTTCATAATAGTATATCTTAATACAATGACTTATAATTTTCAACCTAAATTATTAGAAAAAACTCCTGAAAAAAATTAAGAATCAATAACCTCAACCTTAACATAAATTTTCAAGGTTTCTGTCAATATTAGTTTCTCTACTCGTAACTTGTATTCTTTTTTCTCCAATTAACAGATCAAAGCCGATGGAAAAGTTTTGTATTATACTTGAATAAAGATTAGGCAATATAATCACACCCTATCACAATTCTCCTTATACAATATAACTTAGTTTCTCGCTTTATGTTATGGTCAATCTCGCTGTGATAGACTTTATATTTTATATAAATTTACAAGCCGACCAAGGTTCTTTAATACCCTAGTCGGCTTGTAATAAAAATCCTATACAAGTGTTATTGTTCTTTTATCCGTTTACAACTTCTCCCCCATTTATATGGATTGTTTGACCCGATATATAAGTTGCCCCATCAGATGCTAAAAACACATAGGCTTCTGCTAGCTCTACAGGTTGCCCTGGTCTTTTTAGAGGTGTATCTGCTCCAAAGTTTTCTACACTAGCTTTATCAAATGTAGAAGGAATCAGCGGAGTCCAAATGGGTCCCGGAGCTATTTGATTTACTCGTATTTTCTTTCCTGCTAAATTTAATGCTAGAGATCTAGTAAATGATGTAACCGCCCCTTTACTTGCAGAATAATCAATTAGTGTAGGATGTCCTTTATAGGATGTAATAGAGGAAGTATTAATTATGGAACTTCCTTCCTTCAAATAAGGGATTGCAGCCCTTGTTAAATAAAACATTCCAAATATATTAGTTCTAAAAGTATTTTCAAGCTGATCATCTGTTATATATTGAATACCTTGTTGAGGGTTTTGTTCTGCTGCATTATTAATAACTATATCTAATTTGCCATATTCTTTTATAGTTCTATCGATTATTTCCTGAGCAAATTTACTATTTCCTATATCGCCTTTTATTAAAATGACCTTTCCATTATATGATTCTATAACCTTTTTAGTATCATTAGCATCTTTATCCGCAACATTATATACAATGGCTAAATTAGCCCCTTCCTTTGCATAAGCTACAGCTACGGCTCTTCCTATTCCACTATCTCCACCAGTTATTATGGCTACCTTATCCTTTAACCTGTCATATCCCTTATTTGTTATATTATCATATATGGGCTCTGGCTCCATTTTGAACTCTCTACCAGGTTTCTCCTGAGTCTGACCTTTTATTTCATCTGCTGTATACATATCACTATTTTTCATTTCTTTATTATTCATCATCATCTTCCTCCTAAGTTTTTCTTTCCTATATTTTTATCATAAAACAAAATGATATTCATACTCTCTAATATTTTGACAACCTAAGTTATGAAAAATGAAAAGTATGGATATGATGATTATTGAAAGGAATGATTAACATGACAACAAAGCGAGGATTTGACCAAGAAGATAATAGATGGTTCTCCCCAAAGGCCTTAGCACAACTTAAAATTGCACAGGAGGAAATACAATGGCTACTAGATAGAGGATATAAATTAAGTTCTATTATAGAATTGGTCGGCAACCACTATCAACTTTCTTTAAGACAAAGGACAGCTCTACAAAGATCAACCTCAACTAAGCTTCAATATGAAAAAAGAAAATCAACTCAGCTTTCTCCTGAAACAGCTAAAGATGGATTTTTATACATAGATGGATTTAATCTAATAATAACTCTTGAAGTAGCGCTTTCCGGAAGCATTCTTATACTTGGAAATGATGGGATTCTAAGGGATTTGGCAGGTTTAAGAGGAACTTATAGAATAATAGAACAAACTAACATTGCTTTAGAACTTATCGGAAATACATTGAAAAAGCTAGAGGTTCCAGGTGTAAAATTTTTTCTTGATTCTCCTGTATCAAACTCTGGTAGACTAAAGAATATGATTTTAGAAAGCTTAACTAAATTAGGTATTTATACTGAAGTTGAATTAGTTCCTAATGCAGATGTAGTTCTTTCAAAAATGGATAGGATTGTTACTGGAGACTCTATAATACTTGATAGCTGTCAGAGTTGGTTTAATTTATCTAGAATTATAGTTGAAAGTAATATAAAGAATCCTTGGATAGTGAGTCTTAATAAAACAGACGAGACCATTGTTCATCCAATACATTAGCTAAGATCTAGTATCACGACCAATGGTATATACTCATTCACAACATCTATTTATCAACATATTATAAATATATATACTTCAATTATATATATTATGATAAAAGGAGGGCAAACCATGGCAGCTAATATATCTGAAAATAATAGTACTAATAACGATGTTCAGAATTTCATTGAGACTAATGCGCTATTACCAACCGGACCTGCTAAAGAACTTTTTATAGCTGGTGTCTCGGTCTTTGAGATAACAATATTTACTCCTCCAGTCCAACGTGTTACTATATTAGCCATCAATTTACCAGAGCCAGATACTTTTGGACCATATGATAGCTATACTGCTACTTTATCTACTCCTGGATCAGATGTACCGTTAAGCACTCTGTATTTAGTGCCTACAGAAGATAAGCAAAATTGGGTAGCAAACACTTTATTAGACTTTGGTGGAACAATTCCTGATATAGAAGTATCAGTGAGACCTACTTCATATGATCGTATGGGTGAAGTAATACTCCGCGGCCCTGTATTTCCGTAATTTAATAAAAGACACTGGATTATATCTCTTTGTAATCCAGTGTCTTTTCTATATTCTATTGTCCTGACATTACCTCAGTCCATATTCTATCGTATTCCTTTATTATATCCATTGGGTCCTTGAAAATCTCTGTGTTTTCTATTTCTTCATGTGGTGGATATGCAACCTTAGAATTTTTAATATCATCTGGTAGCATTTCTATTGCTTCTGGTATAGGAGTTGAATATCCTATATAATCTGTGTTTCTCGCAGCAATATCTGGTCTACATAGGAAGTTTATAAAGGCTTCTGCACCTTCTTTATTCTTTGCAGTATTTGGTATTACCATACTATCAAACCAAAGATTTGTTCCTTCCTTTGGTATTGCATATGCTAGCTCTGGATTATCTCTTATCATAGCTACTGCATCTCCTGACCAAACTACAGCGAGAGCTGCCTCTCCTCCTACCATAGTATCCTTTACCTCATCTCCTTGATAAGCATATACTAATGGTCTTTGCTTAATTAACTCTTGTTTTGCTTCCTCTAATTCATTAATATTTCTTGTATTCATAGAGTATCCAAGTTTTAGCAATGCTACAGCTAAGGTATCTCTTTGGCTATTAAGCATAATTATTTGATCCTTATATTTTTCATTCCAAAGAATATCCCAACTATCTACTACATCATCAACCATTGTTTTATTGTATATTATACCTACTGTTCCCCACATATATGGTACTGAGTATTCATTGCTCGGGTCAAAGTCTAGATTGAAAAAATCCTCATCTACATTTTGCAAATTTGGTATGTTATTCTTATCTAGCTTTACTAGCATATCTTCCCTTATCATTCTTTCAATCATATAATCTGAAGGAATTATTACATCATAGCTGCTGCCACCTTGTTTAATTTTTACATATAGGTCTTCGTTTGTTGCAAAGGTATCATAATTTACTTTGATATTATATTCTTTTTCAAAATCCTTGATTACTGATTTGTCTATATAGTCTCCCCAGTTATATACATTAATGGTTGGTCTACTATCACCGCATCCAGATGCTATAACTCCCATGACTAAAATCACAACTAAAAATAAAATAGATTTTTTTGTCTTCAAAATTAAACACCTCTTTCAATTTCATTTTTTTCTGTTCTTTTATTTATTATCAATAGCATTATCATTAGACTTACAAACATCAAAGTGGATAATGCATTTATTACAGGGTTTATTCCACGTCTTGTCATAGAAAATATTTCAATACTTAGGTTAGAAACTCCATTTCCTGTATTGAAAAAAGATATAACAAAATCATCTACAGATAAAGTAAAGGCCATTAGTCCACCCGTTATTATTCCTGGCATTATCTCAGGTATAACAACCTTTCTCAGTGCATAGAATGGTGTCGCTCCTAAGTCCATGGCTGCTTCTGCCAAATGTTTATTCATCTGCTTTAACTTAGGCAATACTGATAATACTACATATGGCGTACAAAATACAACATGAGATAAAAGCATGGTAGCAAAACCAAAATCCATTCTAAAAAATCTAAACAATGCCATAAGAGAAACTGCCGTAACTATATCTGGATTTAATACTGGAAGATAATTTAGGTTTAAGGTTATTTTCTTACTAAGCCCTGGCATATTATATATTCCTATTGCAGCAAATGTGCCTAGTACTGTAGATATAATAGCTGAAAGTACTGCCACAAGTAATGTATAGTAAAGAGCTTTTAGAATAGCAGCATCTTGAAATAATTCTATATACCACTTTAGTGTGAATCCAGCCCACACTCCTCTTGATTTAGAGTTATTGAAGGAGAAAACTATTAATACAATAATGGGAGCATATAGAAATAAAAATATTAAAAATGTATATAGTCTCTTTAGGCCTTTATTTACCATAAGCCTCCACCTCCCCCTTCTTTTTCTTTATCAAATTTAGATGTAAATGCCATTGTTATAAGGATAAATACCATTAGTATTATAGACATTGAGGATCCAAAATGCCAATCTCCTGTCCATCTAAATTGCTGTTCCACTAAGTTTCCTATTAAATTATATTTATTTCCACCTAATAAACTTGATATTATAAATGTACTTACAGCTGGTATAAACACCATTGTTATTCCTGTTATAATTCCTGGTATGCTAAGGGGAAGTATAACCTTACCAAATACTTGAACCTTATTGGCTCCTAAGTCCTCAGCAGCTTCTATTAAACTATTATCTATTTTAGTCAATACTGAATAAATAGGTAAAACCATAAAAGGTAAGAAGTTATATACCATTCCAAGTAAAACAGCCTTGTCATTAAACATCAAATCAAGTGGCTGAAAACCTAGCTTTGTAATTAAATAATTTATAAATCCATTTCTACCTAGTAAAGTAAGCCATGCATAGGTTCTTAGTAGAAAGTTCATCCACATTGGTATAACAAACATCAAAATCATTATATTTCTTTTTCTTACTTTTTCCTTTGATATAATATAGGCCATTGGATAACCAAGTATTAAACATATAACTGTTGATACAAAAGCTAAATTAACTGATCTTCCCAATACATTTAGATATGTTGGGGTAAAAAACCTTTTAAAGTTATCCAAACTCAACTGAAATGTAGAAAAATTTTGACTGTCTCCCCTAGTAAAAGCAAAATAAATTATGAGAAAAAGCGGAACTACGATAAATATAACCATCCATAAGATATAAGGATAGGCGGCTTTCTTCATCTTCATTCTTCTCTCACCTTCTTCATTATATGAATATTTTCAGGTGACACAGTCATTCCTATTTCAGTTCCAACTGGTTTCATTATGGTTGAGTGTATCATCCAATCAAAATCCCTAGATTTAACTATCATTTCATAGTGAACACCCTTGAAAGTAACGGAGTCAACTACGCCCTTTAGCTGACCATTCTCCACTGAAACTATTTCTATATCCTCTGGTCTTATGACTACTTCTATAGCTTCATCTTTACTAAAACCTTTATCTACACATTTAAAATTGATTCCTGAAAACTCAACTAAATAATCTTCATGCATGATTCCATCTATTATATTGCTTTCTCCTATGAATTTAGCAACAAATGCATTTTTAGGCTCATTATATATATCAACTGGAGTCCCTATTTGTTGGATTAAGCCTTTATCCATTACTACTATGGTATCTGACATTGTTAAAGCTTCCTCTTGGTCGTGTGTTACATATATGAATGTTATACCCACTCTCTTTTGCATATTTTTAAGCTCTATTTGCATGTCTTTTCTAAGCTTTAAATCTAAGGCTCCCAAGGGTTCATCTAACAAAAGCACCTTAGGCTCATTTACCAATGCCCTAGCTATAGCTATTCTTTGTTGTTGTCCACCACTTAGGGAATCTATACTCCTATTTTCAAAACCTTGTAGATTTACAAGTCTTAGCATTTCCTTAACTTTTCTATCAATTTCATCCTTTGGCATCTTTTTTATTTTTAATCCAAAGGCAATATTGTCATATACATCTAAATGCGGGAAAAGAGCATATTTTTGAAATACAGTATTTATCTGTCTCTCATATGGAGGCACTTCTGTAATATCCTTTCCTTCAAATAAAACAGTACCTTTTGTTGGCTCTTCAAATCCACCTATGATTCTAAGAGTAGTAGTCTTACCACAACCACTCGGACCTAAAAGAGTTAAAAATTCATTTTCTCTAATGTATAGATTTATATTATCTAAAACTGTGACACCATTAAAATCCTTTGCTACATTTTTTAATTCTATAGTATGCATTTTCATTCCCCCCATTATCTTTAAAAACTTGGTGGTGTACTCACCCAAATAATTGTAGCCTTTGTCTTGCCTTCATTAGATATATAATGATTAGCATTGGCCTTATAATAGAAAGATTCACCTTTTCTAACTCTATATTTTTCACGACCTATATAAACAAAAATACTTCCATTTATTACATGCCCAAATTCTTCTCCTTCATGAGGTGTATCTTCCTTTGATCTTCCTCCTGGCTCTAGTTCTACAAGAATTGGCTCCATTTTATTCTTTTGTGCATTAGGTACAATCCACTTTAAAACATACTTTAATTCTTCATTTTCAGTTTCAAAAGCATCATCCTTTGAAAACACTATTTTTTCATCTATGCTTTCATTAAAGAATTCCTGTAAATTTGTTCCAAGTCCCTCTAGTATATCTACTAGAGTAGCTATGGAAGGAGATGTTAAATCTCTTTCTACCTGGGATATAAATCCCTTAGTTAATTCCGATCTATCTGCTAACTCTTCCTGAGTAAGTGAATTTTGTATTCTTAGCCTTCTTATTTTGTCACCAATTTTCATAAATACACCTCCTATATAGCTAACTATATATTAAATAATAAGTTTATCATTACTAAACTTATTTTCTAACTATCATATTATAGTCAAAATCTATAATAAAAGTCAATAGTTTTTTGTAATTTTTATTTCTGCTTTATATTTGTATTTTACACAGTTGTATCATTTCCATAATATTTTAAGTTTAATATACTAAGTTTATTGTATAAAAAAATAAACTAGCATTAAATACTAGTTTATCTAAATATTTTATTAAACTCTACCATCTTCCTCCAGCTCCGCCACCACCTGAGCGACCTCCACCTCCTGATGATCTTCCTCCGCCTCCTCTGTATGAGCCCCCACCAAATCCTCCACCTCTTCCGCCTCCACGGAATAGGCTATAAGTCAACAAGCCTCCAAAGAATTTAAAATCTATAAATAGGAAGATAATTATACCTATTATTATCAAAATCTTAGGGAAGGGAGATCCAGTCGGATAAGTATCAGAGTTTATAGGATATGGATCCACTACATTTTTATCTAATGTGATATTATATTCATCTTCAAGTCCAAGGAGTATTTGATTAAAGCCTGCTAATACACCATCAGAATATCTTTCTTCTGCAAAATAAGGTAATATATAATTATCAATTATTCTTTTTACCTTGACACTAGGAAATTGTCCTTCTAGTCCATAGCCTACTTCAATCCATATCTCTCTATTATTTGGAACTATTAATAATAGCATTCCATTATCATATTCTTTACTACCTATTTCCCATTTTTCATAAAGGGCTGTGGCATAATAGTTTATATCCATATCATCTAAGGAATTTACTGTAGCTACTACTACTTGAGCTCCAGTTTTTTTATATAACTCTTTATTTATCTCTACTATATAATTTTCAGTATCCTTATCTATTATACCTGATTCATCATAAACATAAAAATCATAACTAGGTTCAGGTAATTTATATGAAATACCATAACTAGATGTAGACAGAAGTACAATGATACAAAATATAATAAGACATATCTTGTTCTTCTTCATTTAAGCACCACCTAGAAATTTACTTTTGGTACTTCTGCATCCTGCTGATTAATCTCGAAATATTGTCTCTTATCAAATCCAAAGATTCCAGCCATTATATTTGTTGGAAATCTTCTTATTTTTGTATTATATGTTCTTACCACATCATTATATCTCATTCTTTCTGTTGATATCTTATTTTCTGTACTTGCTAATTCAACTTGTAAGTCTGAAAAGTTTTGATTCGCTTTTAAATCTGGATAGTTTTCAACTATTACATTTAAACTCTTTATTGCATTAGTTAGACCTGCTTCTGCCTCTGCAAATTCCTGTGGAGTTCTTGCACCAGAATACATTGATCTAGCTGCTGCTATACTATCTATTACTTCTTTCTCATGGGCAGCATATCCTTTTACTGTTTCAAGTAAATTTGGTATTAAATCTGCTCTACGCTTCAATTGATTCTCCACTTGAGCCCAAGCTCCATCTACACTTTCATCTAATGTAGCAAGGCTATTATATGAGCCTATAAGTGGAAGTGCTAATAATATAATTATACCAAGAATTATAATTAAAGATTTTCCTTTCATACTTCTTTCCCCTTTCTATTATTCTATTGTATAGATTTCCATATTCTCTACTACCTTGTCTATGAGCATATCTACATCTAATTCTTCCTCTGAATTAATTATATCATCTAACTTAGGCTTTGTAACTGGATGTTTAGGCAAAAATACAGTACAACAATCTTCAAAAGGAAGCGTTGATGTTTCAAGGGTTTCGATATCTCTTGCAATCTCTATAATATCTACTTTATCTAAGCCTACCAATGGTCTAAATACAGGTAGTTTAACTGCTGAATTTGTGACGCTAATGCCTTCAATAGTCTGACTAGCTACCTGACCTAAGCTCTCCCCTGTTATTAAAGCATTTAATTTCTCTTTCTCTGCTATTCTTTCTGCTATTCTCATCATAAATCTTCTTGATAAAATTGTCATTTCTTTTTCTGGACATTTAGCATTTATTTCTTTTTGAATTTCCAATATATTTACACTATACATTTTTATCTTTCCAGTGTATCTAGCTAAAATAGAAGCCAAATCCTTAACCTTTTCTTCAGCTCTTTCACTGGTAAATGGATAGGAATGATAATGCACGGCAGATATTTCAACGCCTCTTTTCGCCATTAGAAACCCTGCTACTGGGCTATCTATACCTCCAGATAGAAGTAACAATCCTTTACCATTTGTACCTACTGGCATTCCTCCATGCCCCTTTATTTTATCTGTATAGATATATACATTTTGTTTTATATCTATATATAATAATGTATCTGGAGTATGAACATCTACACTTAAATCATTGAAGGCTTTAAGTATAACTCCTCCCATTTGTCTAGAGAAATCTGGAGATTTTATAGGGAAATTTTTATCTGCTCTATTGGTGTCAACTTTAAAGGTTTTGATTTTATCTTTCTTCACCTTAAGCTTCATGGCCTCTAATGCAGCCTTCTCAATATCCTCTACATCTTTCCCTACTCTAATACAAGGGCTTATATATACAAGTCCAAATACTTTTCTAAGTCTATTTATCATTTGGGGAAAATCTTCTTCTCCTGCTTCTATATATATTTTCCCTTGCTCCTTATATATCTTTTCAAAACTCAGGCCCTTTATTGCTCTACGCATATGTTTAATTAATTGATCTTCAAAATATTTTCTATTTAGTCCTTTTAGAGCAATTTCACCTAAGCTTACAGATAGTACCTTATCCACTTAATCACCTCATAGTTATTTGTCTGATTTCAGACACTGATTCCTTTAATATCTGGACTGTATAGTCCATATCTTCTATTGTATTCTCATAGGAGAAACAAAATCTTATGGCTCCCTCTATTTCCTCATTGCCTAAACCAATAGCCTTAAGTACATGGCTTTTTTCTGTACCCTTTGAAGAGCAAGCTGAAGAAGTAGATACATATATATCCTTATCTTCTAAATAATGTAGAAGAACCTCTCCTCTTACATATTTAAATGATATATTCAATATATACGGAGAAGAACTTTCATCTAAAGTAGTATTAAATCTTATATCTTTAATTTCTTCTTTTATCTTATTTGCAAAATAATTTTTAAGCTTTAATACATGATCAGCCTCTGATTTAAAATTTTCTCCCATTATTCTTACAGCCTCTCCAAACCCAATAATACCTGTTAGATTTTCCGTTCCTGATCTTAGTCCCTTCTCTTGATTTCCTCCAAATACAATAGGTGAAAGTATTTGTTTCTTATCTACATATAGACCTCCTATTCCTTTTGGTCCATAAACCTTGTGCCCACTAAAGGAGTAACTATCTATTCCCCAGTTCTTCAAGGATATATTCACCTTGCCAAAGCCTTGAACTCCGTCTACATGTAAATATACATTGGGATTTACCTCTTTAATGATACTTTTTATTTTAGATATGGGTTGTATAGCTCCTATTTCATTGTTTACATGCATTATAGATACTAAAATTGTATCCTTTGTAATTGCATTTTTTAGCTGTTCTAAGGATATATACCCAAGATTGTCCACATCTAAATAGGTAACATCAAAACCTTGTTTTTCATAATTTTTCATTATATTTAGTACAGAAGGATGTTCTATCTTGGTCGTTACTATATGTTTGCCTCTTTTACTCATCTTACTTACGATACTCTGAATAGCAATATTGTTACTTTCAGTACCTCCTGAAGTAAAATAAATTTCGCTATTATTTACATTTAAATATTTAGCAATATATTCTCTTGCTTCTTTTATCTTCTTTTCTGACTTCATGCCAAGTCTATGAAGGGATGAGGGATTACCAAAATCATTCCTCATACTATCTAAAATAATCTTCACAACTTCTTCTCTTGGCCTTGTTGTAGAACAATTATCTAGGTAAATCAAATATCTACACCTCTTCTAATTAGTATCCTATTTCCTCATCTATTAAATAAATATGAGTATTTGTTGATCCTGGATTTCTATGAATTATAACTTCCGCTTTGCAAATTCTTTGTGGTGAATCACAATCCATACATTTTCCTGTATGAGTACATGGAGTACTAAGATTTAGTCTTTTAGCATTTAATGGAGCCGCAACATTTTTAATTCTGTCTCTAGCTTCATCATAATCCTTACATATTTTATTCTTTCCAACAACTATATATACATTCTTGTGCCCATAGATCATGGAAGCTACTCTGTTTCCATTTCCATCCATATTAACAAGTTTTCCATCCATAGTTAAAGCATTTGTACTTGTAATATAATTATCTGCATTTATAGCCTTTACAGCTGCATTTTCAACATCTTTTCTCCAATGCCAATAAACTTCTATACCTTTTTCTTTTAATTCTTCATATATACCCATATCTTGTATAGTCATAGAACCACCTATGCCTACAGATTCTTCTTTTTTAATCTCTGATAATAATGCTTCTTTGGCTTCTCCAATATTATTAAATGTTTTCACTGAAAAACCATTTTTTGATAAAATCTTTTCTAATTCTAAAAAATTACTATTCATTTTAAATCCCCCTATAATTTTTTCTTCTATACCATTATACAAGATTTGTATATTATATTAAAGAAAAATAATATATATGAGCCATAGTGATGCAAAACAGTGGTTTATGTAAATCTAATGTCGCAAATTATTTTTTTTATAAAAAAGTATTGCATATTTTGTCGAGATTTGCTATAATTTAATAGTGGTTATCCCCCTGGTAACCTCAAATAAGATCTCTATTCCCAATACCCCTTTTGAACGGTTTATTTACATCCAAAATGGGTGAAGACTCCAACGT
>JAEWGC010000024.1 GCA_023388495.1 Bacillota bacterium
AATATAAATACTAGCTGAATAACACCACTTATCCATTTACCTATATAGTAGTCCTTCCTATGGACGGATTGTGTAAAAAGCAGCTTTAGACTTCCAAGGTTCTTATCCTTATTTATATTGTTATAAGTTAACAGTATGGTAATGATGATGATAAATTGAGGTAGAATATCAAAAAAATAGTTATAAGTATATGTAATATTATTGGCATCATCTGGATAAATGGGCTCTAAATTCTTTATATATAACTGATGATAATATTTAGACCATAAAAAATAGTATTCTTCCAAATTAGCAACCCCACTAAAAATAGGATAAAAATCTATATCCTCATAGGATATACCACCACTAACATCTTGCCATATGTCTATGGCATTCTTTTCAAAAACCTTGCTCCTTATGGGATCATTGGTCACATATCCTTTCTTAGCTTTTAAAAGATTATAGAATGCAAATAATCTATTGATTTCTGATATGTTGTTTTCCTTATTGGTTTCAATGATTTGCTTTGGCAAATCGGTATATAGATATGTTGAATGATATTGCTTTGGGTATAACTCTTTTTTCATATCATCAAACTTTATTTCAGCCCAATCATATAAATGTCTACTTCCATAGGAGTAAATATCATGTCCTATGAAATGTCTATCTAATCTTTTGTTTTTCATCTCTGTAATATTTAACAGAGACATTATACATAGTATCCCTATAATAAACCATGTTAAAGGATTTCTTAATCTCTGTTTTAAATCCATTATTATTAGTGTAAGCATGGAACTCCCCCTTACTTTTCCATTAAATCTCTTTTCTATTAAAATATGGAACCCCTATGGTTAATAATAACAGTGTTGATAAGGATAAGGTGATGATAATATTAATTTGAACAATATGAATAAATATGGGACAGCATTTATACATTTAACAATTTATCATATCCGATACAACTACACTCTAATTCTTGATGTTTTCCGTCACCGATAATCTTTCCTTCAGAAAATACTATAATTCTCGAATTCATCTCTGCTATATTATCTAATCTATGGGTTATAAACATACATATCCTGTCTTTACTTTTATCTAATATTAAATCAAAAATATCCTTTTCTGAAACCGGGTCTAGGGAAGCTGTTGGCTCATCCAAGATATAGATATCCGCATCCCTTATAAATGCCCTACCCAATGCTATTCTCTGCCATTGCCCCTTTGATAATTCTTCTCCACCGAACCATCTACCCATTTGTGTATCTATTTTTTCTGCAAATCTATCTACTTTATTATTTAATTTTACTTCTTCTAATACTTTTACTATCTTGTCATCATTATTTATTTCATTTATATAACCAAATCCAATGTTCTCTCTTAGGGTCATCTCATATTTATTAAAGTCTTGAAATATAACCCCCATCCTCTTCCTTAATACATTTAGATCTATCCCCTTTAACTCTATTCCATTTATTAGTATCTCACCCTGATAATCATCATAAAATCCACATAATAGTTTTATAAAGGTTGTCTTTCCCGACCCATTCTCTCCTACGATTCCTATGGTATCGCCTTTATTGATTTTTATGTTGATATCTGAAAGTACAAAACTACTTGAACCTTCATAAGAATAGCTGACATTTTTAAACTCTATTTCTCTTATTTCTTCTATTTCCATTCTTCGATTTTCATCTTGTTTTGTTTCTAAATCCAACAGTTTATAAAACTGCTCCACATATAGAATATCATTATAAATTTCTGATAAACTTGTTAGAAACATCCCCACATTTGATTGAATTGCACTTAAACTATCTATATAAGCAACTGTATCTCCTACTAATATCTTTCCTAGTGTAGCCATCTTCACTACGTTAAATATTACAAATAGGCTAATAACTTCCTCTATTAAACTTAGTCCTATGGACCAAATAGTTCTTCTTTTAACCATATGTAGATCTTGACTCTGTATTTTTTTCTTTAGACTAGAAAATATATCTATTAAATACGAACCTATGTTATAGGTTTTCACTTCTTTGCAAGCTATATCATTTGTAAGCAAGTAACTTATATATGATGTTTTACGAACTTCTTTCATTCTTTCCATTCGCATTTTATAGTTTTCATATCCTATTCTGGTATTTATGATTGTAGATAATATAGGTGTTATAAATACTAATAGAAATACATAGGAATTCCAAGAAAGTATTACTACTGCAATTGATATCATTGAAGCTATTTGCGTTATTACAGTAAGGATATTTCTATATGTTATATAAACCTTTACCTGTCCTTCCATTTCTGCCCTACTAATTATATTATATATCTCTGAATCTTCAAAATCCCGTAGTCTTAATTCTTTACATTTTTCTAAGACATCCATATTCATTTTATAATCTATTGTAACTTGTTGTTTGGTACTAATATATCTATTTACTGATTGTATTAATTGAATCAAAATATTAATTATTCCATAAGTAATCAATATCACAATAAGATTAATCTCTCTTCCTTCACTTCCAATAGTTATTCCATTAAGCAATATTCTCGTAGCCCATATTGACATTGCAGATGTTGCACCTACAAGTATAGTGAAGAAAAGAGTCATAATAAAATATTTAGGTGATATTTCATATATATAGTTCATTATCCTTTTTATAGAACTTATAGTTCTTTTATATCCCCTCATATCTTATTTCTCCTTAGATCTCTTTTCTATTAAAATACCGAACCCCTATGGTCAATAATAGCAGTGTTGATAAGGATAAGATAATAATACTGGTCAGTGCTGTTACATTATATGTCCCTATAACTATCCTTGATGCATGTTCCATGGTAAAGGGGCTTAAGTTTAGATGTTCTCCATATTTAAATGGACTACTTACCAATGTACCTAAGATAAATACTGCTGATGCTGCAACGAAACTGATAATTTCCTTATTTATAATAGCTGACATCAATTGTACCAACGCCACTGCAAAGGCTATAAATAATATGGTTAGCAATAGGAGTATGAATAGATACTTGTAAAATGAGATAAATTCCATTCTTCTATGTGGAAAAACCGTATCTATGACTAATTCATGTCCTGGTGCATATTTACTAATGGTAGTATTAAGTCCAAAGGTTGGAATAAATCCCCACTGTGATTTAGCAACTTCCGAGTAATTAGGAATGGAATTAAAACTTATCATGGTATCTTTCAAATATAGTATAGGATAATTCATTGGCACAAAATGATTAGTTAACCTAAGTACAATATTTGTAATCATCGGTGGTAACAAGAATATGATTAATAATTGGATAGTACCGCCAATCCATTTACCTATATAGTAGTCTCTTCTATGGACGGATTGTGTAAAAAGCAGCTTTAGACTTCCAATGTTCTTATCCTTATTTATATTGTTATAAGTTAAAAGTATTGTAATAATAATGATAAAAAAAGGCAGGATATCGTAAAAATAATTATAAGTATATGTAATATTATTGGCATCATCTGGATAAATGGGCTCTAAATCCTTTATATATAACTGGTGATAATACTTTGCCCATAAAAAATAATACTCTTCCATATTAGAAATACCACTAAAAATAGGATAAAAATTTATATCATCATAGGGTATGCCTCCACTAACATCTCTCCATATATCTATGGCCTTCTTTTCAAAAACCTTGCTCCTTATAGGGTCATTGGTTACATATCCTCTTTTAGCTTTTACAAGATTATAGAATGCAAATAATCTATTGATTTCTGATATATTATTTTCCTTATTGGCTTCAACGATTTGCTTTGGCAAATCGGTATATAGATATGTTGAATAATATTGCTTTGGATATAACTCTTTTTTCATATCATCAAACTTTATTTCAGCCCAGTTATTCAAATGTTTGCTTCCAAATGAATGAATGTCATGTCCTATGAAATGTCTATCTAATCTTTTGTTTTTCATCTCTATAATATTTAACAGAGACATCAGACATAATACTGCTATAATAAACCATGTTAATGGATTTCTTAGTCTTCTCTTTAGCTCTATACCGACTAGTTCTAGCATTCAATCCCCCTACTTCCAAATGACATTATTTATATAAAACCGACGCAAATTAATCTAACTTAAAATACTATTGATTATAAAGAAATCAATTAAAATTTTTGCTCTATTCCTTCAGGCATTGTCCCTGAGTAAGCATATTCACTTTGGTTATCTTCATATGTTTCCTTTTGCTCTTTTGCCCAGCCAGGACACGCCGCCCTACATGAGCAAGCTCTTAAAATTCCCTCTAGTGATGTTTCTACCTTTTTCTCTACATTTGTTAATTTTCTCATGTAAAATCCCCCTTATTTATCATTTACCCAATATCCTTCATTTGCGTCGGTTCTACATCAAAATTATGAAGATAATAACAAATGTATATTATCTATACATTGGAAAAAACCGTTTTTTATCTTATCCTCTGATAGAATTCCTTTATAATTTTTCTTTATGTGAAAATATAAATATAGCAATTCTTCGCTGGTTAAATAAAACGGCTTACCAAATAAAGACTTATCAGTATTTTCTAGAACCAAATTAATCTCTTTCTTAAATAACTTTGAGACATCATCACATAATCTGCTCTTTAAGTTATCCAAATACCTCCCCTCCTTATGCAAATTTTTCAATTATATTATTGATTATAAAATCTATATCTTCTCTTCTATTGAGGTTAACCAACGATAATTCATAGTCCTTTCCAGTTCCATCTACTATTACATCCATATCCTTTTCTGAAATATATAAAGGCTTATCTAATTCATTTATGGTTTGTGTTCCAACATCATAAATGGCATTTGATACATTTAATATATCAATTTCTTTTTTTATAGTACTTTTAAAATATTGGTTGATTTCTTCTATATACTCTCCATCTAACACTGTCTGCGGTACTGTTAGTATAAAGTAATCTGGCTTAATTGTTTGAGCAATCATATATGCATATATGCCAAATGAATTGTGGAAACTATTGCTATATTGCATCATTCCCTTTGGTATATCCATCAATATTATATCTGGCTTTTCCACATAGTCTATGGCTTGTATATACCTATTCACAGAAATTATTTGGTTTTCTGGTGATATATTCTCTGCCATAAAATCCATTGGATAATCCATTGTGCCAAAGATCTTCCCATCCATTTCTTTACTTATCAGAGATACCTTGTACCCTGCTCTCTCCATGATCATCTTAATTTGTAGTCCTATATCAAAACTATCTATGGTCTCCAATATCCCTCCGATATATACGATGGGAACCTTCGGTTTATATAGGGGCATATCCAATTCATTATATCTCCTGATCATGGTTTCTATCTTATCATTTATTTTCTGTGTCTCATCTAGTACAATTCTGTTGCAGGACTTCAATCGTATGTCTATTTCCTCATCTTTTCCCAAATAGATAACTTCTATATTCCTTTTCTTTATACAGTCAAGAATCTCCAGCATTTCATCTTCATACAATTTATACTTCATATGAGATGAAATAATCACTGTATCATAATCTTTGAAATCTATTTCCCTAAAATCTTTTACTATAATACCAGTACTGGTTCTATTAACTGCATAGGAGATATCCTTATTGATTAGACCTGCACCAATGGGAGCTATGACATCGATAGCCTTATTATTTAATAAAAATCCTTTCACCAGCCCATAAGTCTCATGACCATATGGATATAGTAGATATTTCTTTTTTACCATATGCCACACCTCAATCCATAATTATCTCATTTATTATTTCTCTACCTATTAATTCATTGTGAAAGTCGTATCTAACATTTTTACATCTATCTTTTATCTTATCTTCATCTATTACCTTACAGTCATGTGCCTTTACACATAATCTACAATGCCTAAAAGCAAAACAATCCTCACAGTTTTTTATAACAGTTCTGGCTATATTTAATACATCTTCCACCCTACCCATATCAAATCCATTTTCTATCCTTCCAATACAGTTTGAGTCTATATTTTCACTAACTCTCTCACAAGGAAACAGTCGCCCCTCTACATCTACCATAAGCCTCTGATAACCAGGAATACATGGACCTGATGGACAGTTTTTAGTACCTAATATGGTTTGTTTTTGCAGTCCTCTCCACATTTTATGTATGGACTGAAAAAACATATTCCTATATAATTTATTATCACTCATATCTATTTCACCAAAATAATGTAAATAGGATAAAAATTTAGGATAGTTATAATCATTTACAAATGCTTCAGTAGCTACATATTTATCTTCCTTATAATCATCTTCAACGATTGCAGTCATAATATTAACCTTGCTTAAATTAGGATTGTCTTGAAATAATGAAATGTATTTTTTAAAGTCCTGACTCGGGTCTATAACCATATTTATGGAAATCCTATCAAAGATTTTTCTATAGTTTTCATACATGTAATCCATATTTTCTACTACCTTATCGAATACACTCTGATCACTACCTGCAAATTTTCTATTCTTATCATTCACAGCTTTGGGCCCATCCAGGCTTATTACTATACTGAAATTTTCCTTCTCAAATAATTCCAGTACTTCATCTGATATGAGGGTTCCATTTGTTGTGATTGTATATCTTACTTCTTTCCCTTGAAATATTTCTTTACAATAATTGACAGTTTCCTTAATCAAGCCAAATTCTACTAAAGGCTCTCCGCCATAGAATCCTATAGTAACAGAATCTCTATCAACTGAATTATCTCGTAATAACAACAGTGCTTTTTTTATTGTTTCTATGCTTATTTTTTTATTCCCATGAAGTCTATTACTTCCGTCATTGGACGTATACGGACAGTATGAACACCTTAAGTTGCACGCCTGAGTTAATTGGATGGTCAGTAGCCCTAATTTTCTCTTTAGATAATAATCCAGCATACCCGTTGCTGGATGCTCTATTTCTTTTACCCTGTTATCAGATAAATATCCTTCTTCTTTTAGTCTAGATACTTCCCTTTCTATCTTATCATCCATAACAAAATTATCATGATCATACATTAATTTCTTTAAATAATCATATAGCTCCTTCTCTATCCTTACATTCTCATTTCTATTTACATCATAAAAGTAATAATTTTGAGGTGTTTCAAATAAATGAATAAATGGTTTCAAGATTTATCCCCCCTTAGTCCAGTGTAACCTATGACTTATATTCATCCTCATAAGAATGTATGTCTATTGCATCATCATATTTACCAATATCATCTGCAACGACCCACTCAGCTTTAGATAAATTTAAAAATTGCAAAACCAGTAATATACTTGATAGAAATATCCATCTCTTTAATCTCATTCATTCTCCCCTTATTTACATCTATCCTATTTAATACTATAATATATGGTAAATTAAGTAAGTTCAACCCGATTGGAATCGGGGTAGATTTGAAAGGATGTGAATGCTTTGTACTATAACCTTGATTTGTTTGGAAAAGAAGTATGTCGCATTAGAAAAAATTTAAAACTTACTCAAAATGATGTCTCGAAATTAACTAGAGTTAATACAGATACATTAAGAAAAATTGAAAATGGTAAAGTCATGCCTAAACAAGAAACTCTAGATTTACTTTCAACGGTTTTAAAGAAGGATTTAAATAGTATATTACTTAAATATAGACTAGATGATTATCTTAAATTTAAAGAATTAAAGAATAAAATTGAAACCAAGCTGGAGAGTGGATACTTTAAACAATTAGAAGAAGATTTTTATGCCCTAAATAATATTGCTTCTGAAAATATGAATATTTATTTCTTGAAACTTATAAAGCAATTATCTTTGTTAGTGGAATCTGTAATTTTAAAAATTAATCATAATCAATATGAAGACTCTTTATCAAAATTAATAGATTCTATGAAAGTGACTACTCCTAATTTTCTACTTAACAATTATAGTGAATTAGTTTATAATACTATGGAAATTAGGATATTGATGAACATTGCCCTTATATTAAATAAATTAGACTCTAAAGAAAAATGCCTTGAACTACTCCTATTTTGTATGGATTCTCTAGAGCCTGAAGAAACAGAACTTAAAATTAAAATTTGTTATAATATATCTTATACATATCATAGACTGGAGCTAGATGAGCAAGCTCTATATTACTCATCCTTAGGAATTGATACATGTGTCAATAATAATAGTCTTAGCTGTCTTGGGCTTTTACATTTTCGTAAGGGTATTGCAGAGTTTCATCTTGGAATTGATAGTTATATGGATTCTCTACTCAAGTCAATATCTATCCTTGACATATCCAATCAGAATGACTTAAAAGAAAAGCTAATAAATTCATGTGAAAGGCTTTACAATATAAAAATTCAATGAACTAATTGTAAAATATAAAAACCTCCTTTATTGTTAAATAAAAAATCAGTAAAGGAGGTTTTTCATTATTTATATGCCTAGACTACAGTTTCACCATC
The DNA here is from genome assembly GCA_023388495.1 of Bacillota bacterium. Classification (GTDB taxonomy): domain Bacteria; phylum Bacillota; class Clostridia; order Tissierellales; family Tissierellaceae; genus Tissierella. Next base: position 8,434 of record JAEWGC010000024.1, read on the forward strand.
TACTATCCTACCATCTGCTATTTGAATTATTTTATCTGCCTGTCTGGCTACGTCCATATCATGGGTAACTAATATAATGGTTTGATTAAACTTCTCTGCTGATTGCTTCAATAGATCTATTACTTCTTGACCAGTGTTTTCGTCTAGGTTACCTGTCGGCTCATCTGCTAAGATAATTGCTGGGTTAGTTATTAGGGCTCTAGCTATGGCTACCCTTTGCCTTTGCCCTCCTGATAATTCATCTGGATAATAAGCTAGTTTGTCTTCTATGTCTAAGGATGATATTATTTCTTTTAATCTTGATTCTTCTGGTTTTTTCCCATCTAAATGGGCAGGCATTAGTATATTTTCTAGCACTGTATGCTCAGGAATCAAGTTGTAGGATTGAAACACAAAGCCTATTCTCCTTCTTCTCAATATACTTATATCTCTATCGGACTTTTCAAATACAGAGTCTCCCTCTAAGAATAATTTTCCTTCTGTTGGCCTATCTAAGGCTCCTAGTATATGAAGTAGTGTGGATTTTCCTGATCCAGACTTTCCTATTATGGCATAGAAATACCCCTTATCTATTTCAAGATTTACTGATTTTAAGGCCTCTACCTTTAATTCACCAGTACTATAAGTTTTACTTACATTTTCTAATCTTAATAAACTCATTCTTCTCCCCCTTTATCTTCCCAAATTTCTTATATTATCAATTGGCTGATTTCTAATTATCTTCCTAAGCGGCATATAATATGTCATGGTTATTATGATAAATACTACTATAGATGTAATTATATGAACTTTCCAAGGATATAGATATAATGGACTTGATTTTCCACCTATAAATGTAAATAACACAGCTATGCCTAGAATGATGTGGCTGATTATCAGAGCAAAAATGCCATAGCCTATGCCTGAAAAAATATATAATCCCTTGAATTGTCCTCCAGTTACTCCCAATGCTTGGAAGGTACCTATTCTCTCTCTTTCCTGTTCTAGTTTCGATAAAGTAGTATTATATAAAATTATTAGTGTAATCACAGCTACGGAAATTCCAAGGATTGCTATAATAGCTGCCATATTAAAGGCCTTAGCAAATACCTTATTATTCTCTTCTCTATAATTAATTATTTTTGCCTCATTTTCCCTAGCAATTCTCTTTAGATTTACATCTACATCTACTTCATCAGCTTTTTTATCTTTATAGATATAAACATGAGTCTTACCATATTTTGTTGGCATTAGTCTAGCTATTAAATTATTCAATTCCTCTATTGACAATCTACCTTTTCCCAGAACTGTTGATGCATGAGTATTCCCAAGGAAACCATAAGATCCTAATACTACAGGATTTTCCACTGTTTCTCCAAAGGGCCATATGCCCTTTTCTGGGAAATAATGTATAATCCCTGCAACTTTTGCCTCCACAAATCTTACATCATTTGTTTTTTCTTGGCCGTCTAAATTTTCAGTAGGTACTGTTAGATGAATTGTATCTCCCACTGATATACTTTCATCCTTTAAATACTCATTAGCATAACGAAAATCATAAGTAAGGTTAAACCTATTACTATTTCTCAAAAGTTTTTCCATCCTGTTCTTCTGATTAGTAGTAAGTATTATTTCCTGCAATATTTCAGACGTGCTACTTTCTATTTCATTTTTTTCATAAATTGGTGTTAGTAATATAACTTCTTCTCCTGATTTAAATTTTTCCTTATTTAAATTCCCTATTGTTAAAGACTCTTCGAATCTATTATATATTGGATCTTCCACGTCTATTCCATAGATATTTGCAACTACTGCATCTCTTACTAAGTGAATGTTTTCTTCATTTAAATTTACATATCCTGTATCATTGATACCAAAATGTTCCTTTAGAAGATTATTGGGAAGAATATCTTTGAATACTGGATATATTTCATTTTTTTCTATGTTTTCATGCCATAGATATGCATGTTCTCCCGCCTTATATAACTCTACTCTTGAGATACCATCTATTTCATATATGCTATCTAAGAACTCTGGTATGGATCTATTAGTTAGAGCATGGTTAAATTCATAGCCATAGGAAGGCTTATCTTTAATAACTACATTGTCTATATAGTCCCCAAAGAATATAAAGCATAAGAATATACTGCCTAATAATACGGCTGTAGTTATAGTATATAGACTGGCAGTGAGTAAAGTCTTTCCCTTATTATACTTAATATTTTTAATTGAAATTCTCCTAAAGGATTGAATTTTCATATTGAGATTAACTGCCTTGGCTTTTAACTTACCCTTTACAAAGGATTTTTTCCTCATTGGTGTTGACATAGTGCCTGTTAGAGGTACTTTCATGGACATTCTCATAGGAATTATCATGCCTATAAATACAGCACATATACCTAAACCTATACCCAATAAGGTAAGTTTATAGTTCATATGGAAATTTAGTACTGTATTACCATATTTGTTCATGAATAATAACATTAGTTTCGAAATTCCTAGACCAAACGCTATGCTAATTGGAAGGGTAAATAATAGCAGATAAATAGCCTCCCATACTAGTATTGATCTAATTTGTCCATTTACTGCCCCTATGGATTTTAAAAGGGCGATTTTTCTTGTACGCCTTTTTGTTTGGGTTAAATATATTTGAAATACTGCAAATATTGTAGCAAGAAATATTGCAGCCAAGATTCCATATGTTAATGTAGACTCCGTATTCCCAGTCATATCTGGATAAGCATATGTATTTCTTTTAAGCCCATCAAATTCTTCTTCATACATTCCAAAGAAATCCTTTGATGAAATACTACTGCCAATAAATATATTTTCTGGTGCCTCGTAATCTGATACATCTATTTCCTCTGTTAGTAAAAACCCTTTTTCAATAAAGGCTTTTCCTGCTTCTTCTGTTACAAAGGCATTGGCTACTGGTTCATCTCCCACATCCCATTGGTTGCTATAGTTTTGGACTATTCCTGTAATCACCATATTTCTAGTTATATGAGCATTTTGGCTTATCATAGATAGCTCTTCTGGATTTATTTCTGCTTCTCCAGGTGCTTCCGTTGCCTCTGGCTCTTCTGGAGTATGACCAAAAGTATATCCAAAGTAAGGATTATATCTTTCTGGAACATGCATCTGCACATAGGATGTTTTAATGATGACCTTTGTATCATCAAAACTTTCTAAAGATTGTTCATTTCTTGTATAGGCGTTTGCATAACCATAGGTTATATATGAAAACCAATTTGTTGGCCATCTATCCTGTGCGGTTAGTTCACTTTTTTGTTCTTTTTCATAATACTCCATAGCCCATAGTCCGTAATTGTTAATCTCATATAGGATATTTCTAAATCCATATTTCTCCTCTATTTCTGGTATTACCCTACGAATTTGCTCCATAGTTGCATCATACCAGTCTCTTTCATATATTGGAATCACTAATTCCACGGGTATTGTGTCTCCTACTTTAACATCCGATGAGAAATAGCTTAGTTGATTTAGTTCCAGAGCAATTTCATTGTCCTTTTCAGGCATTCTTCCTTCATACATAGTAAACTGTCCTAGTTCTTCTAAATCTTTGTTTATAGTACCTACAATGCCTAAAGTAGAAGTTTTACCTAGTATTCTACTAATACCTAGTTTATCAACCTCTTCTTTTTCTTTAAGTTTGTCTACTATTTCTTGATTCCCATTTAAATACGTAGCATCCCATGAACCAAACATGGCTGTTCTTTGTTCCAACTTGGTTCCTTCTGAGCTAGCATGAAAGATTGTTGCCAATATGATAAATATAAAGGATAACCCCACTACAAATGATAGTAGAAATGTATCTTTTTTTCTTCCTTTCATGCCTGAAATAGCAATTTTTCGCATAATTTCCCCCCTACAATATTTATATAAATCTTAAATTTAAATTATATCAATAAATCTTTTCCAAATAAGACTTAGATGTTTCCAAATTGTTAAATATGTTTTTCGCAGTCTCACAACTCAAATTTATTTTCTACTTTAGTTTGCTCCGCAGGATGTAATTCAGTAGTCCTTTAGGGCTCGCTATCGCTCAAATAAATTTGGTGCTCGTTGCGTTATAATTGGTAGCTATGGGTAATTCAATTATAAATTTAATTGTATCTCCATGTAAATTATAATTTATTTTACCTTTATTATTTTCGATTAGTTCTCTACATATATAAAGCCCTAGCCCAGAGCTAGCTTGTTTTTGATTACCATGATTATATTTAACAAATGGATCAAATAAAGTATTTCTTATTCCTTCTGGTATAGGCAATGTCTTATTTTCTATAGTGATATATGCTTGATTTTCTAAATTAGATTTAACTTTTATATGTCCATCTATACTATATTTTATAGCATTATCTAGAAGATTTAAAATAACTGCTCTTATTTCTTCTTCACTGGCAAAGATAATAATATCTTCATTTTCTAGATTAAGTTCTATCTTTCCTTTATTAAAAATTAATTCATATTCTTTCGCTATTTGTGCTAGTAGTTGATTTAAGTCAAAGTATTCATAATGTCTTTTTTCAATTTCCTTCCCTTTTGCTATAATTAACATATTTTGAACCATTTTATTCATTCTATCAGATTCTGTTATAATCCTTTCGTATGCTCTATCTTTTATTTTTTCATCTATTTTACCTTGATTTAATAACTGAGCATATCCTGTAATTGAGGTAATTGGAGTTTTCATCTCATGGGTTGCATAGTTGAAAAAATCTCTAGAGGATTTCTCTAGTTTTTCGATTTTAATTTTTTCCTGTTGTAGATATTCCATTTGTGCTACTATTTGGTCTTGCATTTTATTGAAGTGGTGAATGAGGATATCCACTTCATCATTGCTTTTTGCTTCTAATCTATTGGAGAATTCTCCTTCACCTATTGATCTTATCCCTTTTAACAATGTATTTAGTGAATTAGTCGACTTTTTTAGCCAAATAAAATTTGTTAATATCATTACTATAAACAGAACAAATTGAATAACTAATATTCTTGTCATCAGATCTTTATAATTATTATATTGAACTAAATAATCCTTCTGAAATACGAATATACCTAAGTATTCATTACTTATATATAATGGGTATGAGTAGGTAGCAAAATATCTAGTATCTTCATTGTGAATATATAGTAATGAAGATTTTTTATTACTATCCTTTATTATCTCTTCCATACTCTTTTTATCAATAATTTCACCTGCAAACTGTATATAATCATCGCTATCATACTTTATTGATAAATATAAATCATATTTGAGATTTGCCGTATTCATAATTGTCCATAAATTATTTCTATTATACAAATTTATTTGCCCTATGGGATTTGGTATTTGTCTTTGAAATTCATATTGTATTATTGATATGATTCTCTCCATGTCATTTAGTATAAAGGTGTGTAAATTATCTTCAAATATTTCCCATATAATAAAATTTATTATTATTAGGATTATGAAACTGATTAAAATAATCCCTGTAGTTATCTTTCCTCTTATTGTATTTAACATTATTCTACCTCATCACATATCCAGTTCCAAATACTGTTTCTATAAAATTTGGCATTTCTAGTTTAGCTCTAATTCTTCTAATGTGAACATCAACTGTTCTAGAATCTCCATAATAATCATACCCCCATACATTATCTAAGAGTTCAGCTCTAGTAAATACTCTATTTCTATTTTTAAATAGAAAGAAAAACAAGGCAGATTCTTGTCTCTTTAATTGAATTTCCTCACCATTTTTAAATACTCGCTCACCAAATAAATCTACTTCTATACCTCCCCCTAGTCCAATAAATTCTTCTGATGAAATTTGTTTTTCTTTTTCAATACTTCTAAACAATGCTTTTACTCTAACTACTACTTCCTTTATTTCAAATGGCTTAATTATATAATCATCTGCTCCTAACTCCAAACCCACAACTTTGTCAAAAATACTATCTCTGGCCGTAATCATAATAACTAAATGGTCTTTAGAGATTTTTTTACAGATTTCAAAACCATCTATATCTGGAAGCATTAAATCTAAAAGTACCAAATCTGGTTTAAATAGTTCTATTCTTTCCAATGCTGTTTTACCATTAAATACACTTTCTACCTTATATCCCTCGTTTACTAAGGTTATTGTTAATATATCATTAATTGAATATTCATCTTCCACCACTAAGATCTTTTTAGCCATTTTCTTCCCCCTATTTTTCTAATTTATTTTCAGTTTCTATAAGAGATATCTTAATTCTCTGATAAATAATGTTTTTAGTAGTAGGAATACCATTAATTATTTTCTTTATCTCCCGAGTAGAAAATATTTCATTCCCTTTCTCATTTGTTATTACCTTTATTTCCGGATAAAGCTGTTGTGATTTTTCTTGGAATTTTTCATCATAAACTCGAATAAGTTCGGCATAATTGGAATAATATAATCTTCTTTTAGTTGGTTCAATATAATCCTCAAATATATCAAAATACTCTGCTATAAAGATATCCTTTCCCAAATATTCCATATACAAATTTTCATCAATGGGTTTATTAAATAAATATACATATCTACTACTTTTAAAGTTAAAACTTGTAACGGCAGATGTTTCCATCAAGTTCCAATCATCTTTGTTCCCTATTCTTAAATCATGAAAAAGAATTAGCTCATAACCATTTTTCATAATTCCTCTTACTCTATTTATATCTTTATATACTCCTAAGTCAATATATTCTTCTAGTGTATAATAATTATTTTTGAGTTCAACCTTATATATATTAAAATCCTTTTGATCTATCCATATTAACGATCTTAAGTGATAAACATAGCATATATCACCGTATCTATTGTCATTATCATTTTTATAAAACATTTGTCTATCTATATCATATAAGAAAACATTTGTTATCTCTCCATTCAAGGATATTTCATTTATAACTAAGTATCTATTACTTCCAGACACATAGGATACTTCATATTGCTTTCCCATTCTATCTTCTCTTAGTTCATTAATTATTTGAGACAATTCAGGTATTGGAGTTGTTTTATTTTTATTTATATAATCTATCATATAAACCTGATCTTTTATAAATCCTACATTGTTGGACCCTGGCTTGAAATCTATGTTTTCCTTTATGGTTTCTGTCAATTTGTTACTCACATCTAATTTATATAAATATTTTCTGCTAATTAGGTCATTACCATGACCCCTTTTAAGATATCCATATATTCCTCCCCTATGGTAGAAAGCTGGATAAAAGTAATCATTACTATCTATCTCTAGATATATTTGTCCAGGAATAGAAGGTTCTATAAGAGTTGTTTCCCTTTCTAATCCTACATTTTCTTCAACTATTATTCTTTTATAATCTTGCTTTCCACAACCTAGTAGAAAAATCAGGCTAAAAGTGATTATGGTAAAAAATATTCGTTTTTTCATAGCTTATTCTCCAAATCTTTATCTTACATTTTTTTATCAAAAGCTTTGCTAATTTTCTTAATCTTATTATTTATTCTAGCAAAAGAACCAGTATTTGTCCAAAGGATGATGAATTCTTTTTCATTTATATGGAATACTAAATTTAACAAAATTTAGGAGGTAATACTATGAGAATTCCAAATCATATAGGTATAATTCCAGATGGAAATAGACGATGGGCCATAGACCATGGTATGACTAAAGACAGAGGATATGATAAAGGGTTAGATCCAGGTCTACAATTATTTAAGCTTTGCGAAGAGGTTGGGGTAAAAGAGATTACCTATTATGGTTTTACAGTGGATAATACTAAAAGACCTAAGTTCCAAAGACTTGCATTTACAAAGGCTTGCGTTGATGCAGTAAATATGCTATCCAAAGAAAATGCTGACTTACTAGTCCTAGGTAATACAGAATCAGATATGTTTCCAAAGGCATTAATGCCCTTTGCACTTAAGAGACAAAGATTTGGCAATGGAGGAGTTAAAGTTAATTTCTTAGTCAATTATGGTTGGCAATGGGATTTAAAGGATTATCTTTCTCAAGACGAAAGTAAATCTGATCCTTTTAGTGCAATAAAATCCCGAGATATTTCTAGAGTAGATATGATAATTAGATGGGGTGGAAGAAGAAGGCTTAGTGGATTTTTACCTTTACAATCTGTTTACTCAGACTTCTATATAATTGATGAATACTGGCCAGATTTTAAACCTGAGCATTTTTACAATGCATTAGAATGGTATAATACTCAAGATATTACCCTTGGTGGTTAAATTTATTGCGAAATTGGGTATAAAATGATAGAATTAGTAGACTATCATTTTAGGGGGTAATTTAATGAAAGACTATGGCGTGTTTGATATATTAGGTCCAGTTATGATTGGTCCTTCAAGCTCACATACTGCTGGTGCTGCTAGATTAGGTAAGGTTGCCAAAGATATTGTTGGTGCTGAATTTAACAAGGTGCTTTTCTATTTACATGGCTCCTTTGGTAAAACTTTTCAAGGTCATGGTACTGATAAGGCCTTAGTAGCAGGTATACTAGGAATGGACCCCTCTGACGAAAGACTTAGGGATTCCTTTCAAATTGCGAAATCAAAAGGTATAGAATTTGAATTTATAGAGGCTGATTTAGGCTATCAACATCCAAATACTGTAAAGATAGTTTTTAAATTTGATGATAAAGAAGATATCTATATTTTAGGATCATCCATTGGTGGTGGAAGTATTTTGATTACAGACATAAATGGAAATAAAGTAGAATTTAGTGGAGACTATCCAACTTTACTTATTAAGTACGTGGATCAAAAAGGCGTTATCTCTCGTATTAGCTCACTTCTTGCAACTAATGAAATAAACATTGCTACTATGAAAGTAACAAGAGAAGATGATATTGCAACCATGGTTGTAGAAACCGACTCAGATATAAATAATGAAGTAATAAATGAGATCGAAAAACTAAATGAAATAATATACATCAAAGGGATAAATCCAATCAAGAGGTGATTTTATGTTCAACAAAGCTGAAGAACTACTAAAACTATGCAATGAAAATAGCAAGAAAATATCTGAGATAGTAATCCAAAAGGAAATAAAAAATTCTGGGGTTACCTATGATGAGTTGATGAATAGAATGAGATATACTTTATCTGTAATGAAAAATTCTGCTACTTCTGCCTTAAACAAGGAGATAAGATCAGTTAGTGGTCTAACAGGTGGAGACTCCAAAAAAGTTGAAGAATATAAGAATTCTGGAAAAGCACTTACTGGTGGTCTTATAATATCTGCTATGGCTAAGGCTTTATCTACATCTGAGATAAATGCTTCCATGGGTCGAATTGTTGCTGCTCCAACAGCTGGTGCTTCTGGTATTTTACCTAGTGCATTATTATCTGCTGGTGAGAAGCTGGGTCTTACAGATGATGACCTTATTGCAGGACTATTTGCAGCTGCAGGCATTGGAGAAATAGTAGCTAAAAATGCAACTGTCTCTGGTGCAGAAGGAGGATGTCAAGCTGAGTGCGGAACAGCGGCTGCCATGGCTGCTGCTGCTATTGTAGAAATGGCTGGCGGAACTCCAGAAGCTTCCTTTGATGCCGCCTCCTTTGCATTAGTTAATATAATGGGCCTTGTATGTGACCCTATAGGAGGTTTAGTAGAATATCCTTGTGCTCTTCGAAATGCATCAGGTGTTGTTAATGCACTTATTTCTGCTGACTTAGCATTAGCTAGTGTACAATCTCTAGTTCCATTTGATGAAGTAGTTGAAGCTATGTACAAGGTAGGAAAATTATTACCTGAGTCACTTAGGGAAACAGCCTTAGGTGGTGTAGCTACTACTCCAACTGGTGAGAAACTAAGAAGGGAGATAGAGCACTAATGAAGGAAATCATTAATGCCTTTTTAAAAAAAGAAGCAAATGAAAATTATTTAGTAGAATATAAAGAAACTCTTCTTAAATATATTAAAGATGAAAAGTTTCAAAATACATTAGACTCTAAGATAAAAGACAGAAACTTTTCTGTCTTTTATTTATTGGAGCTATTCTTAGATTATTTTAACCAATATGATCTACACTCATCTAAGGATTGGCTACAATTTATATTAAACTGGCTAACTAATAAATCTTTTCCTCATAAAAATCCAAAGGGCTTTAACCATAATTTAACTCCTCTATATGAGTTTTTCGTAAATCTTATGAATTATTCTATAGTTGATTTAAAGCTTTTACAAAGTGATTTTAGTAAAAAATATCCTATCTCCTTTCTAACAAGTGAAGAAGAGTTAAATATGGATAATTCTAAAGAATATTTTACATTTAAAAACATATTTAACGATTGCTATATTAATGAGTTAATGTATTTAGACATGGCAATCACTGGACACAACACACTTGACCATGTGGTCGGAGTAAATCACCTTAGTATGTATATAGGAAGACAACTTTATAACTTAGGTCTTCCCATAGATCTAGGGGTAGTGGTTGGTGCTAGTCTTGGACATGATATAGGTAAATATGGAGTATTAGCTGAAGATATTAAAAAGGTTCCATATCTTCACTATTATTATACTGAAGAATGGTTTAAAAGATTTAAAATGGATAGGATTGGTCATATTGCAACTAATCATTCCACTTGGGATTTAGAATTAGAGACACTTCCTATTGAATCTTTAATCTTAATCTATTCAGACTTTAGGGTTAAAAATAAGGTTGAAGACAATATTTACAATATGCATATATTCTCCTTAGAAGAATCTTTTGATATAATACTCCAGAAATTAGATAATGTTGATGAGGCTAAGGAAAATAGATATAAAAAAGTATACAAAAAACTAAAGGATTTTGAAGACTATATTATATCCCTAGGAGTAGATACTACATTAGAGGGCTCTTTAGTAAAACATTTTAAAAAACCCTTTGAGTTAATGAACAAACAAGAAACAATAGATAATGTAAAGTATATGTGTATAGAGCATAATATCAACCTAATGGCTAAATTAACAGATAGTGCTTCTTTTAATACTATTATAGAAATGGCTCGTGGAGAAAATAATTGGAGAAAGCTTAGCTTATACCTTCAAATTTTTAAAGAATACTCTATTTATTTAACTCAAAATCAAAAAATCACCACCTTACACTTTCTGTTAGATCTGCTCCTTCATACTGGAGATGATATTAGAAAAGAGGCTGCTGATTTAATCGGTAGATTAATTGCATTGTTTGACGAGGAATATAGAAAAGAATTGCCTAAATCTGTGGCGATTAATCGTCCTTCAAAATCTTCCGCAGATTTATTAGATGAATTTTTAAATACCTTGTTATTTCCAGATCATAAAATTGCAGATTCTCAAAGAGAATGGCTTTATAATTTAAAAAATACAATCCAATCTCTATTTGAGGAATCTCATATATCCAATCATATAAAATATTTTGATATCTTATCTAAGTATTATGATGATTATACAAAATTATCTACTATAGCACAGTTTTATTTAGCACAAACAATTGACTATGTGCCTATCTCTAGCTTAGACGAAAAAAGACAATTAAATTTATTTACTTACACATTAAATCAATTGGATTCAGATAATATTGAAATAAGACTTACTACTTTAGATAGTATATCTCAAATGCTCGTAAATACAGATGATATTATATTTATAGCTTCTATTAGAAATTGGCTTATTGCTAATTTAAGCAAATCAACTGTACTAGGTGAAAATTATTTAAAGTATATAATTGGAAGAAAAATAGATATCTCCCCTAACTATCAAGTAATATTATCTAATAATTATAGTGAAAATGAAACTTCAGAGATATTTTTACAAAATTTAAAAACTGCAACTGAATGGGTAAAAAAGAAAGTAAATATAGACATGCTTTACGACCAAGTAGTTAAAAACCCTTCTGCCAAGGGGCTTCACACTGCAATGCATCTATGTAACATACTTAAGGTGAGTGCAATAGAAAGGGTTAGAAACTACAGCGGTATTACTCTATTAAATATTTTTCATCTGCTATCCTTAGAAGAAAGAAATGATGTTGCAATAGAACTTCTTAGAGCCTTAGAAATGGAATCCTATCAATTCGCAAAGTTTATCCCTTATTATCTGGGACAATTATTATTATACTTACCTCCTAAGGAATTAGATGAAATCATAAATGACTTTGAAAATAAACTTAAGGCATCTAGTACAGGTGTTGTATTTCTTATATTAAATACTATAGCAATATGTATAGAAAACTACAGCCCCTATATTTATAAGTTTAAAGAAGAACTGGATGTCCATAATAATAGAATACATAGATTACTAGGTCTATTTTCTATAGCTATGGCTTCTTATAATAATGATATAAAAAATGAATCCCTAAGAATATTAAGCTCCACTTTATTTAAGTCAAAGATATTAGGCTTAGATGAAAAGTATAATATATTTAATAGAATTGGTAAGAAAATCTTGACCCTTCTAGATACTAATAAAGAAGATGATTTTTTATTCTATAATAATTCAGCTTCTTTAAATCATATATATGGATTTATATCTGATTATGAATTTTATCAGGGGTATATAGAGACAGTGGATAATCAAAATATAGCCTTTTTTCCTGGCAGCTTTGACCCATTTTCCCTAAGTCACAAGGAAATAGCCATTGAAATAAGAAATAAGGGCTTTCAGGTATATTTAGCAGTAGATGAATTTTCTTGGTCTAAAAGGACTGAGCCCCATAGCTTTAGAAGAAATATTGTAAATATGAGTATTGCTAATGAAAAGGATATCTATCTCTTCCCAAAAAGCATACCTATAAATATTAGCAATCCAAAAGATTTATATAAATTAAAGGAGCTATTTCCTAATCAGGAAATATATATTGTAGTTGGCTCTGATGTCTTAGTGAATGCATCTGCCTATAAAAAAGATGGTACTATTTTAGACTTCCCTCATATAATCTTCGATAGAAAATCTAGCATCTCCAGAGATGATGATGAAATAATCTTAGAAGAAACCATCAAAAATATAAAGTCTGAGGTCATTAGACTTTCACTGCCTCCCAGATATGAGGATATTAGTTCAACACAAATAAGACAAAATATAGACTTAAATAGAGATGTATCTAAGTTTATTGATCCCCTTGCAGAAGCCTATATATATAATCATGGTCTATATCTAAAAGAGCCTCAGTATAAGACATTGCTACAATCAAAAACTATAGAGGTTGAAACCATAAGAAATCTAAATTATAAGATTATAAAAGAGATAATGGATACTTTTGGAGATATGGTAAATATCCATCATCTTGAAGCTCTTAGAAAAAAATTAAATTATAGAATTTTATTGTTGAGAGATTCTATTACTAATAATCTATTGGGTTTTTCTAGTTTTTACTGGATTCGTCAAAATACTTTATATGATGAATTTGAAGACTTTAATATTACAGATTATATAAGAAGGAATGCAAAAGGTAGGACTGTTCTAATATCAGGAATTTGTGTAAAAGATGACGACGAACAGTTAATAGAAATGGTTTTGAATGAAACATTGTCACTAGTCATTACAAGGGATTATAACTATTCCCTATATAACAACTCATTAACAAAGAAAAGAAATCATAAGGTTGAGGAACAACTACTACTACAGGGCTTCCTAATGACAAACTTTATATATAACAACACTCCTCTTTTTATTGTAGATATGAATAATCCAATGACTTTAAATTTAGATTTAGAAAATATGTTAAAACCACCTTATAGTAGTGATCCAAAAGTACTTGAAGTCATTAGAAATACAAGAAATAAACTTAAGAGAGTATTATCAAATCTCTATCCTGGTGAGCTTTTACTTACCTATAATCGGGATATGACTTATAGTAAATTGATTCAAAAAATTTGTGATACAAATGAAGTAAGTATAATTCCATCTCCTAATAGAGATTTGGGACCTAATATGTGTGTACCCTTTGGCTCCATATTAAACAGTAGCATAATACCAAATACTGTAACTAAGACTATGCATACAGAAAAAATCTTCAAACCTAATATAATTGATTTCACCGTAGGAGCTTCTCCCTATTATTTATCATTGAAGGAACAGGCTAAGGTATTGAAATCCTTTAATAGGCCAGTTATATTAGTAGATGATTTTCTTCATAAGGGTTATAGAATCAATGTTATAGAGCCAATCTTGAGAAATGAAGGTGTAGAAATAAAGAAAGTCATAGTAGGTATGCTTTCTGGAAAGGGAAAGGAAATAGGTAAGGCGAAAAATATAGAATTAGATTATGCTTATTTTGTACCAAATTTAAAGCTATGGTTTAATGAAAGTAGTCAATATCCATTTATCGGTGGTGATATGGTAGGAGATATTGTTTTAGAATCTTCTTCAATACCTAGTGTAAACATGATTTTGCCATATGTATCCCCTAGATTTATAAAAAACACAAAGAATGATGCTATATATAATCTATCAGAAACTTGTCTAGAAAATAGTTACAATATTTTCAAATCTATAGAGGAAGTATATCAATCAATAAATGAAAAAAGCCTAAATATTAGATCCTTAGGTGAAGTCCTAGTATCTCCTAGACATCCGGATATAAATAAAAATATTGATTTAGATAAAAACATCAAACCTTCTTCATCTATAGAGATGGATTGGCAGTATTTAAGAAGATTAGAAAATATTATAAGAAGGTGATCCATTATGTTTAAGTACTATAAATTTGAAGATAAATATTTATTTTCAAAATTTAATTATGAAAATTTAATTGAGGCTTCCGAGGATGATATAAAGAATGCCCATGGGTTAATATATTTTCTCAACCAATTGTCTCCTTTAAATTCCAGAAAATATTTTTCTATATCTCATCCTTCCCTATTCTTTCTCAAGGATGAAGGATTAAATTTGCTGAAACTGAATGAAATAAATCTAGATGATAATATTCCAGATTGGATCTTAGATAATATTGAAGCTAGAAAGGTAATGTCAATCAATACAAATTATCCAAATTGGACAGATCTATTAAATAAACCTATAAAGAAAAAATGGAAATTAAACCTTATTGCATTAGGAGATGTTGGCAGCACTCTGTTGATAGGCCTTCGACTACTTGGTGGAGACTCTATTAGTGAAATCCGTATATATGATAGGAATATAAATAGATTAAAGAGATGGGAATATGAATTAAATCAAATAAGACGCCCCTTTGATGAACTTGCTTTCCCCAAGGTGATACCTATAGATGAAGATAGTTTATTTGATTGTGATATGTTTGTATTTTGTGCATCAAAGGGAATCCCTCCTGTAGGAAGTAATGTTGCCGATGTAAGAATGGCACAATTTGAATCTAACTCTGAAATCATTGGAAAGTATGCTAAAACGGCAAGAGATACCAAGTTTAAAGGTATATTCGCAGTAGTATCTGACCCTGTGGACTTACTATGTAAGGTAGCCTTCCTCGAAAGCAATAAAGATGAGGATGGAAATATGGACTTTTATGGACTATCTTCCGATCAAATTATAGGCTATGGTCTTGGAGTCATGAATGGTAGAGCCTGTTTCTATGCAGAAAAATCTCCCGAAATGATTCATTATCTAAAGGAAGGAAGAGTCTTTGGTCCTCACGGTGAGGGACTCATTGTAGCTGATAGCATAGAAAACTACAATGAAGAAATATCAAATTATTTAACTAATAAAACTATAAATGCAAATAAAGAAGTAAGAGAATTTGGATATAAACCCTTTGTTGCTCCCTCTCTTTCTTCTGGTGCATTGTCTCTTATAGCTACAATCAAAGGAGACTGGTTCTATGGCTCCACATATATGAAGGAAATATATATGGGAGCTAAATGCAGGCTACTTTCATCTGGAATTGAAGTGGAACAACTAAATTTACCTGAAGCTTTGGAAAATAAAATCAAAGAAACTTATGATAGATTGGCGGCGATAATATGAAGGATATTATAGTTCTAATGCCTGAAGAGCCTAGTGATTTATTATCTAGGATGATGTCTAATACATTGGGAGATGAAAAATACTCTATAATAAGATCATCTAATGAATTGAGAAATTTACAAAATAAGAAAATACTATTTGTGGTGGAGTTAAATGAAATAGGCCTGTCTAATAATTTAAATGATATATTTCTAGAACTATATAAAAGAGGAAATGATTCTTTGCTCAATTCTGAAGGGGCTATACTCATCCATAGCAATCATTCATTATTTACTAAAACCACTGCTCAATCTATTATATTCCTTGCAAATAATCTAGGATGTAGCTTTGTAGGCCGACCTCTTGTAGAAGCTACAGCTAATCTTGATAGTTTTGTGGCAGTGGAAAAGGTATATAATATGTCCTTAGAGGAAATATGTCTTTACCTATGTAGAGAGCTAGGTAATAGATTTTTAGATAATAGTCCTCATAATCAGCTGAAAAACTTATTAGTCCTACATTCAAGTAATAGAGAAACTTCTAATACCCTTTCCCTATGGGATATGGTGAAACCATATTTGAAAGGAATTGAGATAAATGAAATTAATGTAGGAAATGGAAATATACTAGATTGTAGAGGTTGTCCCTATAAAACTTGTAAGCATTTAGGTATGCAGTCCAGATGCTTCTATGGTGGAATAGTTGTAGATGAGGTTTATCCTGCAATACTCCATTCAGATTCCATATTGTTTATATGTCCAAACTATAATGATATGATCAATGCAAATCTGGTAGCCACCATAAATAGGCTGACTGCTTTATTTAGGCAAACTAAATTCTATGATAAGACTATATTTTCCATTATAGTATCAGGATATTCTGGTGGAGATGCCATAGCAAAACAATTAATATCTAGCTTAAATATCAATAAAACCTTTAGACTCCCACCCTACTTTTCACTTATGGCAACAGCCAATGATAAGGGAGCTATAAAAAAGGTACCAAATATAGAAGACTTAGCTAAGGATTTTGCTAATAAAATAATGAACAATTGTTAATTTTAAAGGGGACGCGATATATATCGTATCCCCTAATTTATTATCTTATAGTTATATATTTCCAATTGTTAGTTCTAAATCTAATTGAAATAAATGCCCATCTAATACCTTGGTCTACTAACACAGCTAACCAAGCTCCTTGCAGTCCCATCCCCATCTTAATAACGAAAAGATAAGCAAATATTAGCCTTATTACTAAAATTCCTAAAAAAGTAGATATAAGAGTCCATACCGTGTCTCCTGCACCTCTAAGTCCACCTGAAATAATCAACTGTGAACATTGAAAAGGCTGTATAAATGCCACAAGTTTTAGTATCTTTCCAGCCTGTACCACTACTTCTTGATTGTCAGTGTATAATCCTGCTATAAATGGTCCATATAAGAAAAATAAAACACCCATACCTGCTGCTATTATAGCACCGATCTTCATACACATTTTTATATATGCCTCTGCCTTATCTGGCTCTTCTTCTCCTAAGCTTCGTCCTGTTAAGGTTGATGCTGATATACCAAAGGCCTGCCCAGGGGTGAACGAAAGATTAAGTATACTAATACATATCTGATGTGTTGCATAGGCTACTGTACCTAATGAAGCTATAATCTTTGTAAATGCCAACATTCCTGCTCTCATGGCAAGTTGTTCACCAGAAGCTGGCAATCCTATTTTGATTAAATTATATATTATATCTTTATCGAATTTAAACTTTTTTCTTATTTTTATATGTACTATATTTTCTTGATTTAATACGACTTTAATTAGCATTATACTTGCTACTACCTGAGATAGAGATGTAGATATACCTGCTCCCAATACACCTAATCTTGGGAATCCAAATAAACCATAGATCAGAACAGCATTACCTATAACATTTGATAGGTTAGCTATTATATTTATCTTCATAGGTGTTTTTGTATTTCCTGATCCCCTCAAGGAAGCAAAAATAGAAAAATTAAAGGCTTGAAATATAAATCCTAAGGCAATAACTCTAAAATAACCTCTCCCTATTAAAAGAGTATCTGGTTGTGCACCAAAGAATTTCATAGCAGGGTCTGTTATACCTAATCCTATAAAAAGTATAGGGATTACTAGAAGTACTTGGGTCAATATCATAACATGCTTTACAACAGATTCAATCCTATCTTCTCGCTTTGCTCCAACATATCGAGCTACCATTGTTGTGGCTCCAATGTTTAGGGATTGTACCAAAGCTAATCCTAAAAATACTAGCTGATTAGTGACACCAACAGCAGCTATAGATGCAGCTGTAGTAGCGGCATCACCTGACCTACCTAACATCATCATATCTACCATACCAAAGAGGGTCCCCATAAGTAATTCTATAAATACAGGGCTTGCTATTTTTATTATTTCACCTCTTAAATGCTTCTTATCCAGACTAGACTCCATTAATAAATCACCTTTACTTTCCCTTATTTAATTCGATACTCTAAATATTATAACATAAAGAATAAAAAAAATAAACTCTCTATTAGAGAGTTTATTTCATACCTATTTACTATTTATTTTTTGATTTTATATATTCATCCATAGCCTTAGCTGCATCTTTACCAGCACCCATAGCAAGAATTACAGTAGCGGCACCTGTTACAGCATCTCCACCAGCAAATACACCTTCTCTTGATGTTTGGCCATTGTCATCAGCAATTATACATAGATGGTTATTTACTTGAAGACCATCTGTAGTTGAAGAAATTAATGGGTTTGGTGATGTACCTAATGACATAATAACAGTATCTACTTCGAATTCAAACTCTGATCCTGCTATTTCTCTAGGTCTTCTTCTACCTGATGCATCTGGTTCGCCTAATTCCATTCTTACACATTTAAGAGCTTTTACCCATCCATTTTCATTTCCAATTACTTCTATTGGATTTGTAAGAAGTTCAAATATAATTCCTTCTTCCTTAGCGTGGTGAACTTCTTCAACTCTTGCAGGAAGTTCCTCTTCTGTTCTTCTATATACTACATATACTTCTGCTCCAAGTCTCTTAGCAGTTCTAGCAGCGTCCATCGCAACGTTTCCGCCACCAACTACAGCTACTCTTTCACCAACTTTAATTGGTGTATCAAACTCTTTTCTAAAGGCTTTCATTAGATTGTTTCTAGTTAAGAACTCATTAGCAGAGAATACTCCGTTAAGGTTTTCTCCTGGAATACCCATGAATTTAGGAAGTCCAGCTCCTGAACCTATGAATATAGCCTCATAGCCTTCTTCAAATATTTGATCTACAGTAATAGTTCTACCAACTATAACGTTAGTTTCTATTTTAACACCTAATCTCTTTAGGTTGTTTATTTCGTGTTTTACTACAGTTTCTTTTGGAAGTCTAAACTCTGGAATACCATATACTAATACTCCACCTGGTTCATGAAGAGCTTCAAAAATAGTTACATCGTAGCCTTCCTTAGCTAGTTCACCTGCACATGTAACTCCAGCAGGACCTGAACCTATAATAGCCACTTTATGTCCATTACTTGGTTTAGCCTTACCAACTTCAATATTGTTTTCTCTAGCCCAGTCAGCAGCAAATCTTTCTAGTTTACCTATTGCAACTGCATCTCCCTTGTTTCCTAAAACACATTTTTGCTCACATTGAGTCTCTTGTGGACATACTCTACCACAAACTGCTGGAAGAGCTGAATACTCTGCTAAAACTTGAGCAGCTTCTGCAAAGTTTCCTTCTGCAATATGTTTGATAAATCCTGGTATATCTATAGATACTGGACAATTTCCTCTACATAGAGGTTTTTTACATTGTAAGCATCTCTTTGCTTCCATTACAGCTTCTTCTTCTGTATATCCTAAACATACTTCTTCGAAATTATGATTTCTTACCTGCGGATCTTGTTCTGCAATAGGGGTTCTTTTAAATCTATCTATAGCTTTCTCCATTATTTTGCTCCTCCCTCTATCTTGCATGCATTAGCTTCATCCTTTTTTACTTCTTCAGTCTTATATTGACCTTGTCTTTTTAAAGCTTCATCAAAGTCAACAAGGTGACCATCAAATTCAGGTCCATGAACACATGCGAATTTAGTTTCGTTACCTACTGTAACTCTACAAGCACCACACATACCTGTACCATCCACCATTATAGGGTTAAGTGATACTATAGTAGGGATATTTAATTTCTTAGTTGTCAACGCAACAAATTTCATCATTATCATAGGTCCAATAGCAATACATACATCATATTCTTTACCTTGATTGTTTACTAATTCTTCTATGTAATTAGTAACTAAACCATGGAATCCATATGACCCATCATCAGTTGCAACATATAAGTTTCCTGCAACTGATTTTAGCTTGTCCTCTAGGATAACTAAGTCTTTAGTCTTTGCTCCCATGATAACGTCAGCTTCTACACCATGCTCATTTAACCATTTTACTTGAGGATAAACAGGTGCTGTACCAACTCCACCAGCTACAAATAGTATTCTTTTTTTCTTTAATTCCTCTAAATCTTCATTTACAAACTCTGATGGGATTCCTAAAGGTCCAACGAAATCCTTTACATAATCACCTTTTTCAAAGTTAGCAAGCTTCTTAGTGGAACTACCCATAGATTGAACAACTATTTGTACTGTTCCTTTTTCTTTATCATAATCACAGATTGTTAGAGGCACTCTTTCACCTGTTTCATCAGCAATTACGATAACAAATTGCCCAGGATTAGCTGAATTTGCTACTCTTGGTGCCAAAATATCCATTGAAAAGATATTTGGAGCAAGAATTTCTTTTTCTACAATTTTATACAATTGCACTTCCCCCTTATAATATAATTAATTTAGATTATATCTTGTTACTTAATCTTATCTTTAGGTAATTTTACATCACTAAAATTTTAACACAATAGACTCTTTAATTCAACCTATTAAAACAATAATCTACTTACCTCTCTTTGTCAAATAAGTAACATCTATTTTATTGAATTCATCCTATTAATTACAATTGATTGGATTAAATCTATCTTTTTAGTAGAAATTTCACTATTTTTATCCTTAGAATAAATATATAGTTTTATCTTAGGCTCTGTACCAGATGGTCTTATGGCATACCAAGAACCGTCATCTAAATAATATTTTAAAACATTAGATTTAGGGTTGCCTGTTTCATCTAATAAATAATCTATAACTCTAACAAGCTTCATATCCTCAAAGTAAGTAATTGGCTCTTTTCTAAATTCTTCCATCATCCTACCTATTCTTTGACTACCCTCTAATCCTTCTAATACTATGGATATAAGCTTTTCTTTATAATATCCATACTCCTGATAAAGTTCTTCTAATACATCTAATAGTGATTTTCCTTCTTTTTTGTAGAAACCGGCCATTTCTGCAATAAACATAGAAGTATTTACTGCATCCTTATCTCTTACCATAGTACCATAAACATACCCAATACTTTCTTCATATCCAAAGATAAATTGGTGCTCATTTGTTATGTCAAATTCATTTGCCTTACCACATATATGTTTAAATCCTGTCAATGTTTCAATGGTTTCTACCCCATATTTTTCGGCTATTGCCTTACTTAAATCTCCTGTAACTATAGATTTAACTATTGCTCCATTGGCAGGGATTTCTCCCATTCTTTGTCTTTGTGATAATATATAATTAACTAATAATGCTCCAGTTTGATTTCCATTTAGAAATACAAATTCCCCATCTTTATCCTTTACCATCATTGCTACCCTATCACAGTCTGGATCAGTTGCTATGATTAAACTAGCATTTTCTTCTTTCCCTAATTTCTTTGCATAATCAAAGGCCTTTACATCCTCTGGATTTGGATATCCTACAGTAGTAAAGTTTGGATCTGGATTTTCTTGTTCTGGAACTACGATGATATTAGTAAAGCCTCTCTTTTTTAATATCCTTCTTACTGGAATATTTCCAGTACCATTTAATGGAGTATAAATAATCTTAATATCCTTATCTATATCATCATTCAATCTTAAGCTAAGTAATTCCTCGTCATAGGAATCATCTATTTCCTTACCTATATATTGAATAAGTCCTCTTTCTATAGCTACTTCTAAATCCATAAGTTTTATTTCAGAAAAATCTTTTATATTATCTATTTCACTTAATATTTCTTCTGCAATATTATCTAATATTTGAGAGCCTTCTTCCCAGTATACCTTATATCCATTGTAATCTCTTGGATTGTGACTTGCTGTAACTACTATACCTGATATTGTTTTTAATTTCCTAATGGCATATGCTAGTACTGGTGTTGGCCTGATTCCTTCAAAAAGATATACCTTAATTCCATTTGCAGCCAATACCCTAGCGGATATTTCAGCAAATTTATCTGAGTAATGTCTTACATCATAGGCAATAGCTACACCCCTATTCATTGCATCTTTGCCTTTATTTATTATGGTTTGAGCTAATCCCTGAGTAGCTAATGATACCATATATCTATTCATTCTATTGGTACCAGCACCTATCTTACCTCTAAGCCCTGCAGTTCCAAAGGATAAATCAGTATAAAACCTATCCTCAATTTCCTTATCATCTGTTATACCTTTAAGCTCCATTCTAGTGTCTTCATCAAAATAATCATTTTCTACCCAATAGTTATATTTGTCCCTATAATTCATGAAATCACCCCAATATCTAGTTTGCTTTTAACTCTTGATTATATTCTATTTGTTATTAACTAATTTGTCCATAGTTAAAGGGAATATAAAAAAACTAACCTCTCTTGGTTAGTTTTTTATGTTCCTCATTATATTAATTTTTTTACCTCTTCTATAGCTTTATCATAATCTGGATGATTTGTTACTTCCTTTACATATTCTACATATCTAACTACATTATCCTTATCTAGAATTACTATACCCCTACTTAGAAGTCTAAATTCCTCTATTACAAATCCATAATTCATTCCAAAGGATAAGTCTCGATGGTCAGACAAAGTAACTACCTTATCTATATTGTTAGCTGAACAAAATCTTTTTTGTGCAAAAGGTAAATCTACAGAAATAGTTAATATAGTTACATTTCCAAGTTCAGTTGCTGTCTCATTAAAGTTTATAGTCTGAAGTTCACATACTCCTGTATCTAAAGAAGGTACAACAGATATTATCTTTACTCCCTCTCCTGCATCCTCTAATGTAAACGGCGATAAATCACTTTTTAATACAGTAAAATCTGGTGCCTTATCTCCTACTTTGATTTCTTTCCCTAATAATGTAACTGAATTTCCTCCCATGGTTACTAAATCTTTTCTTTTTTCCATAATCTATTTCTCCTTTCATTGGTATCTCAAATAATTGATTTCCCAATGAATTTACCCTAAAATATTCGGAACTAATCAATTTATATTATTATATTTCTAAAGATTTAAAACCTTTACCTTTTACCTCTACTACATCAGTTATTGTGAAAAATGCTGTTGGATCTATTTCATTAACTATTTCCTTTAACTTAGCAATTTCACGAGATCTTAATATACAGTAAATAATATTCTTATCTTCATTAGTATATCCACCTTGTCCTTTAAGGAATGTAACTCCACGATGGAGTTCTTCTAGAATTGCCGTAGACAATTCTTTAGATTTATCTGATACTATAACCACATTTTTTTGTATATTAAACCCTGTTTGAACTTTATCTAATATTTGATAGCCTATATACATGGAAATCAAAGTATACATTGCAGGTATATGTCCAAATAACAAAGATGATAAAGATATTACAATGGTATTTACCATCATTAGACCTGTTCCAATATTTAAATTGTATTTCCTTTTAAGAATAGAAGCTACAACATCAAGCCCACCTTGACAAGTTCCATTTCTAAACATTAGCCCCATTCCTAATCCATTTAATACTGCTCCAAATGCTGCTCCTAGAAAAATATCTTGCACAACAAAATATTGTGAAAGGTCTTTCGTTATAGTAAGCCAGAATGAAAAAACAAACATAGATATGAATGCATAGGTAATAAACTTTTTATCTAGCATTCTAACTCCTACTAGGAAAATAGGCAAATTAATTAAAAACACAGATATTCCTGATGGCATTCCTGTTAAATATTGAATCATTATACCAGCTCCACCTACACCTCCACTTAGTAGTCCATTTGGAACAAAATATAGGTTAAATGCCAAAGAACATAATAAATTACCAAGTACTATAAAAAAAAGCTTTGTTAGTATCTCCTTAATCCCTTCTAATTTTGATTTTTCTTTTTGATTTTTATTCATTTATAAACTCCTTAATCTTGTAGTAGCTTCTTTGGAAACCTCTAATATTATCTTTATCCATTTTTCTTTATTTTCCTTTGTAAATCTAGATTTTGGACCGGAGATTGAAATACAAGCAATAATTTCATTATTAACCCCGAATACTGGTGCTCCAATACAACTAACACCTATTTCTCTTTCCTCATCATCTAATCCATACCCTTGCTTTTTTATCAATTCTAGTTCTTCTATTAATTTATCTTTATCTGTAATTGTCTTATTTGTATATTTTATCAGCTCAATACTATCTAATATATGATCCTGTTTAGATTTTGGCTGGTATGCTAATAAGATTTTTCCTGCACCTGTACAATGTAATGGAGCTGAAACACCTATTTTAGTAAACATTTTTAATAGCCTATTACTTTCCTCCTGAGCAATATACACAATTTCATTATTATCTAAAATAGTTAGATTAGAAGTCTCTCCTGTTAACTCTTTTAGTTTCCTTAGATAAGGTTTAAGAATAACAGAAATATCGTTTTGCCCATAAGCACGCATGCCTATTTGCCATAGCTTTAAGCTTAATTTAAATTTTTTCGTTATTTGATTTTGTTCAATAATATTACATTCTTTTAAAGTATTTAATAAATGATAAGTTGCACTAACCCCATAATTTAATGCTTCACTAATTTCAGTAACACCTAATTCCTTATCCGATAAAGCAATATGATCAATTACATCAAATGCCTTAATAACAGATTTTATTATTTTTTTTTGTTTTTCATCTTCATCTCGGTCCTTATCCTTATCCATGTATATCCTCCTGCTATTTTATTAGTATCTTTCACAATAATTTACCTATGGTAAATTATTATATCATTTAACTAGCTATTTTGCCATATTAATGTACAGTATATATAGAAATTTCAACTAAAATTTATTTTATATCATAATACATAATTTAATCCTTATTTATAAAAGCCATTAATATTTCATTGTCTTATTAATGAAATATTAATGGCTTTAACTTTTGATACTATATAGAAGCTTGGCAGTTTATTAAATACTAAACTACCTCATCTGTTACAAAACTTAAAATCAGATTATTATCCTTTAGCTTCAAACTAAGCGTGGATAAACATAGATAAAATCCAAACTACAGTCATAGCAGCTAAACTACCAAGGGCTGAGGGTATAGATACTAAATCATATCCCTGTTTCATTGGCAAGTCATCATTTGCCTTTAAAACAACCCAGAAATGGCTGGCATTTGCATGGTAGAAGAATGATGAACCTGCTGCTATTGCCAATGCTGCAATAACTGGTGATAATCCTAAAGAAGGCATTAAAGGTAAAACTATTGCTGAACCAGTTAATAATGATACAGTAGCTGAACCATTGGAAACTGAAAGTAACAATGAAATTAAAAATGGTACAAATACTGCTGGTAGTGGAGTCTGAGCTATTAGGTTTCCTAAATATGTTCCTACTCCTGATGCTTTTAATACTCCACCAAAGGCACCTGCTGCACCTGTGGCAATTATAATAAATCCAGATTGCTCTACAGATTCTGTAAACCATTTATTTACTTGATCTAAGTTTAATTTTGATTTATCTAGGAATAAAGCAATTAATAATCCAACGGTTAATGCAAATATAGGGTGACCTATAAATCCAAGATAAGGTAAAATTGCTGAATTTGGATCTACAAATAAAGAACCAAAGGAGTTTACACAAATTAATATAACTGGAATTAAAATACTACCAAATGCTAAAGCTGCATTAGGCAATGGTCTTCCATCGGGACTAGAGAGTGTAAAGTCACCATCTAAAGCCGTCTCAACATTTGCCACTTTTCCTAGTTCAGGATATTTCCTAAGCATACGTTTGCTTCCACACCATAATGTTCCTGCAATAGTATATGCTGCTGAAGATATTAGTCCAAGTCCTATCATCAATCCTAAGTCTGCTCCTAAGGTACCTGCAGCTGCTATAGGTCCAGGAGTTGGTGGTACCATTGTATGTGTAGCGAGTATTCCTGCATTCAATGCTCCTAGTAAAGCAACTAGCGGAATACCTCCACGGGCAGATAATGCCCTTGCAACTGGTGACATAATAACTATTGCTGAATCACTAAAAACTGGAATAGATACAAGATAACCTGTTATAGCCATAGCTAATTTAGAATTCTTTTTTCCTACCCACTTAAGTATAGTATTCGCAAGTACCAGTGCACCACCAGTATCTTCTAATATTACCCCAATAGCACAACCCAGTATAATTACTATACCTATATTTCCTATTGTACCTCCAAATCCACTCATTACAGTGGGAAAAACTTCATTTATTGGAAAACCAAAGCCAATTGCTCCAACTACAGCTATTAAAACTAGTGCATAAAATGGATGTACTTTAAATTTCATAATTAATAATATTAGACCAAAAAGACAAGCAATCATAACAAGTAAAGAACTAAAACCTGCTTCCATTTTAAAATCCCCCTTATATATATTTTTTTCTAAATACGGTCTTTTCATAGTCTACTATTTAATTAGTACATTATGTCAATAACCTCCTTTCAATTGCCTATGAAAAACCTTTAGAAATTACTGCCTAAAACAAGTGAAAATTACTACTAGCTAATCAAATAAAATTATAGCTATATACTCTAAGTTTACATCTCCACAATTTTCAATTGAATGGGATTCTCCATTTTGTGTAAACATTACATCTCCTGCTTCAAGTATATGCTGTGTACCATCATTATCAGTAACTAATGCTCTTCCACTTAATATATAATAAGTTTCAAAATCTCCTTTATGAGTATGGGGACCAATTGAACTTCCTGGCGTTAGCATGCTTTTTACAAAAAGTCTTCCTTTACCAGCTGCATCTTCTTGATTAATGAAATGTGTGTTTGTTAATGTACCTTTACCACCTAAAAACTCCTTGTGTACATCAACTTTTAATTCATGGCTTCTTTTAATCATTGCTAATACCTCCCATATTATTCCGTAGTTTGTTAAATATCTAACTTTTATTTACACACTTACACAAATTAATATTTAGATATATACCAGATATTTTAAATTCTTAAATATCTGGTATATATCAATATTTTAGCCTAAGCCATTAATTCTTTTAATAATGTAGTTATTCCAACTCCAAGTTCAACATTTTTACCCATTCTATACAATGTTCTTTCTATTGCAGAAATAGCGCTTACCATATCATGAGTATCTATATTACCCATATGCCCTATTCTAAACATTTTACCTGCATATGCTGCTAGACCTCCAGCCACTACTGCACCCTCTTCTGCTAATATTTTTCTAAATTCAACATCATCTATTCCTTCTGGATATATTGCATTTGATAATGTAACTGCTCTATATTCTTTATCTGCTAATAATGTAAAGCCCATAGCTTCTAATGCAGCCTGCATTGCTCTAGCATTTTTTCTATGTCTTTCATATCTATTCTCTATTCCTTCTTCTTTAATTATATTCACTGATTCTTTAAGTGCCCAAATCATATTTACAGCTGGTGTTGCAAAGTATTTTGAAGGATCTTGCATAATTGGAAGCCATTTATCAAAATCAATATAATACTCTGGAATTCTTCCAAGTTCTTTTCTTCTTTCCATAGCTTTTGGTCCTGCCCATACTATTGCTAATCCTGGAGCTACACCAAATGCTTTTTGTGAGCCTGTAATTAAAATGTCTATATTCATCTCATCTATATACTCTGGCTCAGCTGCTGTAGCACAAACTCCATCTACAATGTACATTGTTTCAGGGAATTTCTTCATCATTTCACCAATTTCTTTTATTGGAGCACAAACACCAGTTGATGTATCAACATGAGTTACTGTAACAGCATCATATTTCTTTTCATTTAATTTCGCTTCAATCTCTTCAACAGGTACTATTTTTCCCCACTCGCTGCTTATTACATCTACATTTATACCTTTTCTTTCTGCAAGGTCAATAAATCTGTCTCCAAAAAATCCATTTGATACTATAAGTAAATTATCACCTGATTTTAAGGTATTTGCTATACCCATTTCCATAGCCATAGTACCAGTTCCTGCAACTACGAAAACTTCTCCTTCAGTTTTCCATAGTGTTTTAAGATCTGATATTAATTCTTTGAAATCCTTAATAAACCCTGCATCACCAAATGCAACAGTTTCTCTGCCCATTTGATCTTGTATTGACCTTACCACTGGTGTAGGTCCCGGAATCATTACTAATTTACGATTTTTCATTATTTACTTCCTCCTTCTTTTTTACTATTGTTAATTATTATTCTACCATGTTAAATAAAATGAATCAACAAGTAAAATATTTTTTTGACAAAATTCTACATAAAAACTACCATTTTTAAGATGGTAGTTTTTATAAGTATTTAATTTTTTTACTATTGAGGGCTACTTACGGCTTGTGACAATTTCATTTCTTCTTTTTTTCTTAATCTCTTATGCAAATAGGTTGTAAACAATGGACATAAAAGAGCTGTCACTACACAAGCAGCTGCAACTTGAGCAGTTGCCACTGTTGCATAGGCAGCAAGACTAGGATCAACTCCACCTAGTGCTCCAGGTGTTGCTACAGCATTACCTGCTGTATTACCAACTGCTGCGCCAACTGCTGTTTTTCTTTCTTTACCGAAAAACCAATTATAAACCCAATAGCATACAAATCCAGTCGTAATAAGAGAGGTTAATCCCAATATAATTCCAGGCACTCCTGCTTTAACTACGTCCATTAAATTCATCCCTGCTCCTAATGCAAATCCGTTAAATGGAATAATGATAGGTAATCCTTTTGCACATAGTTCTCTGATATCTTCATCTAGATTTCCTAATAACATACCTAATAATAGTGGAACTAATACTGCTACAATAGACATGAATGGAATATTTGCCATGCCTGTCAGACCTAATGCTATCATAGTAAAAAATGGGCCATCATTAAGTGACAATACAGAAATTGCTCCAACATCTGTAGGTTCTCCATATTGTCCAGCTAATATTGAATACATAACACTATTAGAGTTTGTAAGGGCTGCTATTATAGCTAGAGGTGTAATGCCTAATACACCTGCTGGTCCCCATATTTTACCTACTACAACACCCAGAGTTACACCAACAGCAAATTTAGTAAATGTAAGTACTGTTCCTTTATAAAAAGGTAATCCTATTTGTTTCACATTAATTGAAGCCCCGCAGCAAAATATGAACATTCCAACAAAGGTTGCCGCTCCTTTATTTGAAAATAGCGCCGTAGTAAATCCACCTATAGCCAAGAATTGTGGGAAAAATGTATTTACAACTGCCCCTAATAATAATGGTATAACCATTAACCCACCAGGAAATTTTTCAACAGTTTTAAGTATTTTCATTTAATAAATCCCCCTTATCAGATATTAAATTAATTACCCTCCCACATATATGCGTCGAATTCTTGAGGTGGAAAAGCAAATTTTCTCTTTTTGCTATGTGTTAATCCTGTTTCAACCATCATCTCTGCTATTTTAACAGCTACAGTTACTGGATCAAGTACTGGTAATCCCACTAATTCTTGAAGAGCCTCATCATATCCACATAATCCAGCACAGCCTAATATTACAACCTCTGCTCCGTCTTCATCTACAATTTTTAAAATCTCATCTTTAAGCTGATTTAGTGTTTCTTCTCTATCTGTAACACATTTTTCTACATTTACATTAATAGCTCTAACTGAAGCACATTTGTTTTCTAATCTATAAAGGCGAACTAAATCTTCTTGATAAGGAATAAATTGTTTTAACATAGTAAGCACAGTATATTTATGTCCTAAAAGGCCTGCTATAGTTTGAGTACCTTCTGAAATACTGATAACTGGAATTGAAAGAGCTTCTTTTAATGCAAAAACACCTACATTACCAAATCCAGCAAGTACTACAGCATCTGGTTTAATTTCTTCAACCTTTTCTAATATTGCTCTAACAAATGACCAGACTGATTGATAATCAGCGAAACCACAGTCAATGTTTTTTGTTCCCTTTGGATTAGTAAGAGGAATAAGCTCCGTAGTCTCTCTAGCCTTTCGTGCTGCTGACTTCATAATAATACCTGTTACGATTTCTGAACTGTTAGGATTTGCAACTAAAATTTTCATAAACACACACTCCTTATAATTGTTTTATATTATTTAAAACACCAGTTATTATTTGAACTAATAACAGTGTTTGTAATACTACCTAAGTTTTCAATCTTTATTGTCACAGTATCACCATCATCAATAACTTTACCATATCCTCCTGGAGTACCTGTTAAAATAATATCTCCTTCAGAAAGTGTCATAACATGGGATATATAGCTTATTAAATATGGAATATCAAATATCATATCCTTCGTATTCCCTTTTTGAACTATATTTCCATTAACTGTAGTTACTATTTCTAGATTGTCACTTTTTATATCTCCTACTATTTCATGGCTAAGAGGTAAAAATGTATCAAAAGATTTAGCCCTTGTCCATTGAATATCTTCTTTTTGTAAATCTTTGGCTGTTACATCGTTAGCTATACGATAGCCCCATATATAGGATTCTGCTTCTTCTACTGGGATACATTTCCCTTTTTTTCCTATTACTACAGCTAATTCAGCTTCACAAGTTAAAATTTCTACCATTTGATTTTTTACTATAGAATCCTTATTATGGATTATTGCTGAAGGAGCCTTTAAAAATAGTAATGGTTTTTTTGGTATGCTTGCTCCATCCTCTAAAATTGTATCTGAATAATTTAACCCTGTACAAATAATTTTTTCAGGTGTGCATGGAGGCAGTATATCTATTTCAGTTAAATCTACAAATATATTGCTCCCAGTAAACTCTGAGAAAGATTTACCCTGTAATACTTCTACTTTTTCATCATGAATTATTCCATATTTTACCTCTCCTTCATGTAAAAAACGAAGATATCTAATCATGTAATCACCTCTTTTTTCTTTCTATATACATTCCATAACCTTGATTGCCAATAATTTCGCCATCCTTCATCACTACTTCTCCTCTTACCATAGTGAGTACTGGCCAACCTTTAAAGACTTGTCCTACATATGGAGACCATTTTGCCTTTGATTTAATATCTTGTTTAGAATATTCCTTAACCAATTCCATATCTACTATAGCTAAGTCTGCATCATATCCAACTGTAATGGAACCCTTCCTATAGTCTAAACCATAAAGCTTAGCTGGATTGAAACTTGTAACCTCTACAAGTCTTTCAAAACTTAGCAATCCATTATTTACTCCATTTAATAAAACGGGTAATAAAGTCTGTATTCCAGGTATACCATTAGGTGCTTTCCATATATCCATTAAACCCATATCTTTTTCTTCTTTTTCATAAGGACTATGGTCTGAACCAATTGTACTAATATATCCTTTATCTAAAAGCTCCCACAGTCTTCTTCTATTCTTTTCTCCTCTCATTACAGGAGAGAACTTTAAATATGGACCATATTCAACGATATCTGTGTCTATGAAACTTAAAAAGTGCGGACATGTCTCAGCATATACCTTAACCCCTCTATCCTGAGCTGCTTTTATTTCCATTAGAGCACTTTCCATACAAGTATGTAATATTATGGCCCTAGCACCCGTTGCTTCTAAGTAATAAATAACTCTTTTAACTGCCTCTAACTCACCAACTTCACTATGTGATTCGATATAGGCCATAGGGTCATTTCGTTCTTCTCTTTTTAATCTTTTTTCTTCTAATTCAATTAATTCATTGTTCTCAGCATGAATTAATGCAATTCCATCAACTTTTGCTAACTTCTGTAATATATCATATAAAGCATCATCTCTAACATATGGAAAATCAGCTACAGAAAAACACATAAACATTTTAACAGATGTTGCACCTGTATTCTTCCATAAAGGTTCTATTATTTCAGTATTTGTAGCAGTTCCTCCAGCATGGATTCCATAATCGATATAGCCCCTACCCTTATATGCTCCAATTGTAAATTTGTAACTTTCCTCATCTACTATTGGAGGAATATTCATAGGATGAGATATTGCGGTAGTTATCCCTCCAGCGGCAGCCGCTGCTGTCCCGCTAGGAAAATCTTCCCTATTTGTAATTCCTGGATCTTGAAAATGAACATGTCCATCTATAACTCCCGGGATAATATATTTCCCTCTAGCGTCAATTATCTCTAATGCATCTGGAATATTGTCTTCATCTAAGATAGAGTAAATTTTCCCATCTTTTATGGCAATATTGCCTTTGTGCTTTCCAATATGCGTTACTATAGTTCCACCTTTTATTATTTTATCTATCATTTAAGATCTCCCCTTTTATGCTCGCGCGTACATTTTTGGCTAAAAAAATAACATTCTGCTAATTAACCCAAATATTTGATTGTTTGATTTTAGACTAACAATTGTGTTCGCGCGTACAAATTTAAATAAAAAAATATTTTCTTCCTGAGATATGAAAATTTCACAAAATAAAATCATTGTAAATAAATATTGTAAGTTTCATATAAAAATAATAGTTAAAATTATGAATCATAACTACATAGTTTTTTACATTGTTAATTATGAGTCATAGTTTTAACCAAATCTTAACATACTAATTAAATTTAAGCAATACTAAATTAAATAATTTTTTAAAATATTTTATCATATCTTATATAATTTTCTTTTATATAAATATCACAAGCCACGTCTATCTCACCTTTTAGAATCTCTTGTGGACGATAAAAATACTTATAAAAGTTATTAGTTACTACTGCTCCTAAGAAATAAGGTCTAGCAGAAACTATTCCATCTATAGTACCATCAAATAAATAACCTTCTATTTCTTTATTAATACCATTTGTAATTAATATAACATCATCCTTAAGCCCTTTTTTATTCAAAAATTCTGCAATATAATCTGCGTGATATGGAGCATAAATAGCAATAGGATTATACCTATAGAAGTTTTCGTTAAGTGCTTCATAATAAGTTTCTCTAGACATTATATCTAATGCTATATCGTATTGTTCAATAAGAGGATATTCCTTTAGTTTTTCATGGAAACCCCTCATTCTTTCTTTACTCAATTCATATCCCTCATCATAAGATAAAATTAGTATTTTCCCTCTTTTCATCATTAAATTAGCAATATAAGCTGCAGAATAAGTACCTAGATTATAATAATCTGGTCCCACATGGCAAAGCTCACTATTTTTATAGATCATATCAAGGGTCATTAGAGGTATACTTCTTTCTTTACACTCCATAGTTACAATTTCCATATTTTCTTTACTCAAAGCACTAAATATTATGCCATCTACAGTATTCGTTTCTATTACTTCATAAAACTGTTTAATCTGTGTTTCACATTGATTTTTATCAATATTTATGTCAGTAAAAATCACTTCAATCTCTAAATTATATCCTTGCCATATATTTGATGCTTCTTTTATCCCATTATATGTTTGTTGTCCATACCCCTCATCTACTGTTGCTATAATGAAGGCATATACCTTTTTAGTGTTTTTTAAAGCTAGACATGTTGCAGCACTATTGGCAACATATCCCATTTTTTCTGCTTCTTGTAACACAAGCTCTCGAGTCTTTTCACTAATATTCTGCCCCTTTAATGCTCGAGATACAGTGGCTCTAGATATATTCAATTTGTTAGCAATATCTTGTTGTGTAACCATCACTAAACCCCTTCTATTTAAAATAGTTTATTTACATTATAAGCCAATTTCTAAAAAAATCAAGGCTAATAATGAAAAAGGCTTATGGTTCACAAAAAAATACTTCTTTTAATAGAACTTAATACTATTAAAAGAAGTATTTTATATATTTTATTTACTTTGCTTTATTTTATATTAGACAATGCCTGAAGAAAAGCTTCTACATCTTCTTTGTAAACGTGGCCCATAGTACCTACCCTAAATACATCATCAGCTATAGGGTCTAGTCCTCCATTGACTGTTATTCCTTGTTCTGCTAGTCCTTGGACTATTTCTTTAGATTTTCCTGGAGCATATACTGCAGTTAATGTTCTAGAAGCATATTTTTCGTCCTTTGGAAATATAGTATATCCAAGTTCTTTTACTCCTTCTATTATTCTAATTGTGTTCTCATTATGTCTTTTATATACATTATCTAACCCTTCTTCAAATATCATCTTTAAAGCTTCATCTACTGCAAATACGTTATATACAGCTGGAGTATTTGGAGTCTGATTCTTTTCTTGGAATGCTCTTGCTTTTTTAAGATCAAAGTAAAACTTAGGAATATTTGAATTTTCTACTGCCTTCCAAGCCTTTTCGTTTAAGGATATAAATGATAATCCTGCTGGTACCATAAGGGCTTTTTGAGAACTAGATAAAACCACATCTAATTTCCACTCATCCATTTTCATTTCTAGTCCACCAGCTCCACTTACTGAGTCTGTTATAAATAATAGATCCCTATCTCCTAATGCCTTACCAAATGCTTCTAAATCATTAGTGATTCCTGTTGCACTTTCATTGTGTATTACAAATAGTCCCTTTGTATTAGGAGTTAGATGATTCATTACTTTACCTACATCAGCAGCTTCTCCTAATTCAAATTCCACCCTAATAACTTTTAGTTGGTAAGCTTCTGCCATATCTGCAAATTGTCTACTGAAAGTTCCAAGTATTGGTACTACTACTTCATCACCAAATGAAAAACAATTTTGTATAGCCGCTTCCATAGCTCCTGTTCCCGATGATGTTAATATATAAACCTCATTCTCTGTTTTAAAAAGTTTCTTTAATCCAGCTCTTACCCTTCCATGAACTTCACAATATTCCGGTGTTCTATGGGATATTGACTTTCTATTCATTGCATTTAAAACTCTATCCGGAACCGCCGTTGGCCCTACCATCATTAATATTTCCTTATTCATTTTTATTCCCCCTTTTACTATTGTTAAATCTGATTTACTATTGTTAAATCCATTTTAACTCTTTTTAATCCCTATGTCAATAGATAAAATAAAAAAAGAGAGAAACTCTCTCTCTTTCTATACTCAGGTAGCACATATTGTTTTATACATTTTTAAAAGACTATTAGCAGTATCAACTTCTTCATCTGATAATTTATTTGAATCCAGAATCTCAGCTATTTCTTTATCCTCATCTATAAATATCCCCTGCATTCTAAATACATACACTAGATTAATTGCCTCATCCTTTACTATATTCAAAGCTCTGATAAATCTTACCTTATCATTCTTATAAATTTCCCCTATTATAGTAGCAAACTCTATTGTATATCTTCCTGAAGGATTGCTATATAGCCTTAGTATTTCAGCCAATTCCTCTATGGTTCTAGACTTATAGTCTTTTATATACTGAAATATTTCGTTTAATCTATCATTAGATAATTCATCCCAATCACTCCAGTATAGTTCTCCAATATCAATTTTCTTCATCTATATGTTCCTCATAGACTTCCTCTATATCTATAACATCATCTACAATTTCCACATCAACTTCTATAGGATTATCATCATTGACCTTTGAATTTCTCCATTCCTTATATACATTTAGTTCCTCTGAGATTTTCTTGATTACATATGCTATTACAGCTAAATCATCAATAAATCCACCTGGTATAAAATCTGGTACTATATCTAAAGGATTTACTAAATAAAGTAAGGATATTATTATCATTATCACTGAACCTTTGGATATATCTTTATAATCTCCTCTGATCCAATCTCTAATTAAATCTAAGAACAACTTTATATCATCCCAGATTTCCATTAATGTTTTGTTGCCTTCTACTTTTTCCTTAGTTGCATTTAACAGTTTCTTTAGCTTATCACTATCAAAATAAATTGCATTAGCCTTTCCCTCTAATTTCCTTAAAATTTCTTCAACATCTATTTTCATACTGCGCCTCCATCCTTAATTTCTATTTAACATTTTATCTATGGTATTATCTTAATTATACTATAATTTCATGTTTTTTATCCAAGGTTTTGTTTTATATTTCTTATTGAACGAAAAAAGAAGCCTGAGTCTCTACTCTAGGCTTCTTTCTCTTTATACTAGCAGCGGCTGGACTTGCTTACCTTTTAATGCCTCTATTATAGTAGGTATTATCATGTCATAGTGAGCAATCAATGACGTAGGTTTTTTAACAGGATCATCTTGACCCAAAGGTACTAAATAAACATTCTTCTTATCTAACAATATACCTAAATTTTTTGCATTGCCACTAAGTCCATCATTGGTTGATATTGCAACAACTGCAGGCTTATTATTTCTTAAATGTGCCTTAAAAGCCATACATACTGGTGTATCAGTAATTGCATTAGCTAATTTTGCAAGAGTGTTTCCTGTACAAGGTGCTACAACAATTACATCTAGAAAGTTTTTAGGTCCTATCGTCTCTGCATCTTGTATAGTGGATATAATTTCCTTTCCAGTTGCCTTAGTTATTTTTTCTTTCCATTCTTCTGCTAACCCGAATCTAGTATCAAAATTACTTGCATTATATGACATAATTGGATATACATCTGCTCCTTCAGCAACTAATCTTTCTATTTCTATCAATACAGTATCAAATGTACAGAATGATCCTGTAATAGCTATTCCAACCTTTATTCCATTTAATAACATTCTTATTCCCCCAATTCCCCGATAATATTGTAAATAGTATTCTTCATTATCTCAGCTGCCGTCATTGGTGCAACCTTACCTGGTAACGCCAATGCCCAAACAGTTTTTACACCTAGCTCCTTAGATTTTTCAAAATCTACTCCTCCAGGATTAGAAGCAAGATCTACTACTAAACACTCTTTTTTAAGTTTTAATAACATTTCTTCATTTAAAATCATAAATGGTATAGTGTTAAATACTACATCCATCTCGTGAAGATAATCCTTTATATCATTTAAATGTACTGTCATATATCCATAGCTACTAATCCATGCTAAGTCCGCATAACTTCTAGCTTCTACATATACATTGGCACCTAATCCTTGAAGCATTTTAGCAAGAACTTTACCTATTCTACCAAATCCTAAAATCATTACATTAGATCCATGAAGGGTAATTTCCGTGTTTTCCATAGCAACTTGAATTGCCCCCTCAGCAGTAGGAATAGAATTCAATACTGCCATCTCTTCCCTTTTGAGATAGTCTATATTAATAATGTTGTAGGAATTTGCAATATTAGATACTTCTTTAGATATTTTTCCGGCTATAAATATTTGGTTTGGCACCATATTTTTAAATATTTCTTCCATTTTTATTTTTTCTGAATATAAGGGTGTTTCTAAAAAAAGATTATCCCTAGAGCATGGTAAAGGCCCTATAATTATCTCAGTTCCTCTAATGGCTAAATCTAAATTCTCACTTATCTTAAGTAGGTTATTCTCTAATTTATCAAAACCAAATAAATTAATATCGTGACCGTCTTCTTGAAGTAAACTTCCTAATTTAATACTCCTATCATCTCCACCTAATACTGCTATTTTCATCTTTTCCCTCCCATATCCAAAAATATTAAAAGATTAATACATATTATGAGTTTAGGAGGTTAAGGTGCTTGTATATATGTATAAAGAAAAAGTCCTAAGGAGATAAATTCCTTAAGACTTTTGTAATAACAAATATTAACTTTTAAAATAAAAACAATACCGCTACACCTGCTACAGTTATCATAGCTCCTAATATTTCTTTAAATTTAATTTTCTCCTTGAAAACCAGAATCGATAGTGGAATTATAGTAACAGGAACTATTGAAGTTATTGTAGATGATATTCCCGCTGAAGTATATTGTAAGGATAATAAAGATAATGATACTCCAACAAAAGGACCAAAAATAGAGCCTATAGTAACTCCAAGCATAGCTTTCTTATCCTTTAATGCCTGTTTTAAATCGTCCCATTTCTTTAGGTATATGAATAATGCTGTAAAGCTTATAAATCCAGCTATTATACGAATCTGAGTGGCGGCAAAAGGATTATATCCGCCCATTCCTACCTTGCTAAATATTAACCCTATTGCTTGTCCAAGAGAACCTAAAAATGCATATATAAGTCCCTTTACCGAATGAGTCACCTGAACCTTTTTTTCATCAGGATTTTTACTTAATATAACTATTGCTATACCACAGAGAGTTATTGACATACCAAATATACTAGCTAATCCTAACCTTTCACCAAAAACAATAAAACCCAATAATGCTGTAATAGGTGGAGATGTGGCCATTATCAACATGGATACTCTAGATCCTACTTCTAGATAAGATTGAAATAAAAACAAATCACCTATAAAAAATCCTATTAATCCTGAAATACTTAAAAATATCCAATTCTTCGATGTAGCATCTAAAGGTAAAAAATATCCTCTAGTAAAAAAGGTAAATAAACTGATAAATATAAAACCTGTAATAAGTCTGATATAATTTACAGCTAATGAACCTACCTTTTTCCCTGCTAACTCAAACGAAGTTGCACTTAATGACCAGCAAAAGGCAGTACCTAATGCAGCTAATTCTCCAATATTCCCTTTAAGCATTTTTAGTCCTCTCTTTCGTAGTTAATATATGGTATATATTATAGTATTTTGCTTGTATATTCAATATAGAAATGGGACGTTCCTTCTATGCTAAAAGCAAAAAGAACCGTCTGTACCCATGCTACTGGGCGCCTTGCTGTTTCTGCTGCTTATTCCTCTTGAAGTTTCTCCTTTCCTTCTAACTTAGATACATACATGCCCCTCAATAATACAGTAACTATAACTACTATACCGCCTATGACAGCATATGTCCCAGGCTTTTCACCTGCAAAGATATATACCCATAATGGATTTAACAAAGGTTCCATAACAGTAATTAAGATGGCTTCTAATGCAGTAAGATATCTTGTTGATTGTACATAGAATATATAAGGAATACCAAGTTGAAATACTCCCATTATAATGATTATAATGATACTTTTGATATCTGATAATGGGTTGAATATAAAGAAGGGTATCGCTATAATAAATGTCAAAATATTTCCAAAGAATGTAGTGTCTATAACTGAACCATCTTTTTGTAATCTAAGTGATATGGTCATACATGCCAAAGAAAATCCTGATAATATAGCTATAATATTACCGAATGTATTTCCTATATTCACATTATCTATGAAAAATAATATCATTCCTAAAAATACAACTGTAATTGAAAGAATATCATACCATCTAATTTTTTCCTTTAAAATCCATACTCCTAGAATTGCCACAAAAATAGGTGCTGTATATTGTAATAATATTGCATTTGCTGATGTAGTCAATTTGTTTGCCATAATAAAACATAACATAGTGGTACAAGTAGTTATGGTACCTAGAATCTGTGGTTTTGATTTTGTAAATTTGGGTTTCTTTATATAAGTCAGCATCACTAATGCAGCTATAAAACTTCTCAAGCCTGCTATTGATACTGGATTCCAATCTACTAATTTAACAAATATACCCCCTGTGCTCCACATTGTTGAAGCAATTGCAGCTAAAATAATTCCTTTATACCTATCTTTTTTTATATTCATTTATTTACCATCCTCTATTAGATATTCTATTCTATATATTCTACATAATTTCCTTTGATTTTTCTATACTTTTTTACAGTAAATTATTAAAAGGTTAGGCTAATCATTTAGCCTAACCTTTTATCTTTATACTAGCCTTATTAAAAGCTTTCCTGCCTTTATATTTTGACCTTCTTTAACAGCTATTGCTGCTACAATTCCTGTAGTTGCTGCAGTAATTTGAGTTTCCATCTTCATTGCTTCAATTATTGCCACCAGCTGATTTTCTTCAACTCTATCACCAGATTTCACTAAGATCTTTGCTACAGTTCCAGGTATACTTGAACCGATTTCTCCTTCCCTTAGACCATGGAAGAATATATCGCTTCTCATCCTAGTAAAGTCACCATACTCTTTTATATATTTTAAATAGTCTTCGAATACCTTAGGATAAATGATTTTTTCTTATTAAAGCTATATAATTCCTATCATTCTTTATCAAATGGCTCTTATATTAGATTGCGATTACATCTCCCTTCACCCATTCGCTTTAATGCATTAAATATATTTCAAACAGTGACCCATGATAATATTCTGTATCTTTCCACTATAGTGATTGCTTATAACATAAAATTTTTATATACTAAATAAGTAATCATTTATAGGATTGGGGAGGGTTTATTGTGAGCATCAAATCTAAAGGGATTTTAGCAGTTATTATTTCTGCAACTATTTTTGGAAGTATGCCTTTAATGGCTAAAATTGTCTATGAAGCAGGAGGAAATGCCATTAGCTTAACATTTTATAGGTTTTTAATGATACTTCCTTTTTTATATTTATTAATTAAGAAAAATGAGAAGGAAACTATAAAAATTACAAAAGAGGAATTCAAAAAAATAACTTTTGTAGGAACATTGGGATATGGAGCAACCGCATTATTATTATATTTATCATATAACTATATCCCCTCTGGTATGGCAACAACAATACATTTCATATATCCTATATTTGTAATACTTGGATGTATATTGTTTTTTAAAGAAAAGCCAAGCCTCATAAAAATAATTGCAGTTATCCTATGCTTATTAGGGGTTCTAATGTTCTATGATGGTAATGGTGAGATTAATTTCCTTGGAATATTCCTTTCCTTTGCATCAAGTATTACCTTTGCCTTTTATACTGTCTATTTAGATAAAAGTGGCTTAAAACAAATAAGCACAATAAAATTAACATTTTATTTATGTTTAATAGCATCTATAATGATGTTAATCTTTAGTATAGCAACTAGAACGTTTACTATTAATATGGAACCATTGGGATGGTTAATGACATTATTATTATCTTTATCAGTTGGATTAGGCGTAAACTTTTTTCAGATGGGCATTAAAATTGTGGGACCACAAAGCACATCTATCTTAAGCACTTTCGAACCTATTACTAGTGTTATTATAGGAGTATTAATATTAAATGAAAGTTTTGGAATAAAAACTTTTTTGGGAATTGGGCTAATATTACTGGCAGTTATACTAATCTCCATCTTTGATAAGTAAATTAAAACTCCTTTCTAGTTTTAATCTTATTTGATTATCTAGAAAGGAGTTTTTATTATTTAAATATCTTGATTCTTTCATCTAGTGGAGCGTATTCTTTTTCTCCTGGCTCAGATGTTGGTTTCCCAAATGGCATTTGAGCTATTAACTTCCAGTTACTAGGTATATTCCATTCCTTTTTTACATCTTCTTCAATAAGTTCATTATAGTGCTGTAAAGATGCTCCATATCCTTCTACTTCTAATGCAGTCCATATTACAAACTGGTGCATTCCACTTGCTTGCTGTGACCAGATAGGGAAATTGTCCTTATAGCTTGGAAATTCTTTTTGAAGGTATTCCACTATACTATTATCTTCAAAGAATAAAATTGTTCCATACCCAGCGCTAAATGAATTAATCTTTTCTTCTGTAGATGAAAATTTATCAGCTGGTACTATCTTTTTCAACGCTTCTTTAGTTATATCCCATAGCTTTGTATGATGTTTTTCTAATAATAAAACTACTCTTGCACTTTGTGAGTTAAAGGCCGAGGGTGTATGTTTTACTGCATGTTCTATAATTTCTTGAATTCTTTCATCAGATACTACTACATCTTTATTGATACCATAATATGTTCTTCTGTTTTCTACTGCTTTATTAAAGTTCATTGTCATTTCTTATTCCTCCATTTAATTTTGTCTTTTCATTTCTATGATTAAAATATGAGATTGTACATGTCCTCTTGTGATTGTATTCTTATTTCCCATACTATCTCCATGTGTGAGCTCTCCATCTACTACATAGGATATTATCTCCATATCCTTATGAGGGTGCATTTCAAATCCTGTATTAGTTTTAACTAAATCATCATTTAATACTCTCAATACTCCGAAATTCATATTATCTTTATTGTAGTAGTTGGAAAAAGAAAAGTGAAAAATACTTTGTAGCCAACCTAGATCAGATCTACCCATGTTTTTATTATCTAATTTTCTCAACATAGTCTTCTCTCCTTAATTAAATTACTTTTTTAAATTATATTTTTATTGATTACTTGCTTACTTTTTATTACCTAGTATAATTATATTATTACATAAGATAATTTACTTGTCAACCATAAATTTATAAAACACATAAAAAAATCCTCTAATTAAAATAGAGGATTTTTAGTAGTTTATTTAGTTATTAGCCCCATTTTTCAGCCCATTTTTGTATTTCATCCATAGCTGCACTAAGTTCCTTACCTTTTTCTGTAAGCTCATACTCAATTCTTACGGGAGTCTCCGGATATACTTTTCGTATAACTATACCTTCTTGTTCTAGTTCTTTAAATCTTTCTGTGAGCATTCGTGCACTCATATTTGGTATTGCCGCTGATATATCAGTAAAACGCTTTTGTCCATTTAATAATGTTCTTATAATTAATCCAGTCCATCTTTTTCCCAATAATTCAAAAGCATCTTCAAATTTAGGACACAAATGATATTTTTCCATTTATACTCACCACCTATTAATATTATATCATAGTTAGTTTAATAAAGTAAGTATATTATTATACTATACTTATGAAATGAAAGAAACATTAAACCTTCTTTATAGTTCTCTTAAGAACTATAATATTTTTCAATTTGACTAAC
Organism: Bacillota bacterium; assembly: GCA_023388495.1. GTDB lineage: Bacteria > Bacillota > Clostridia > Tissierellales > Tissierellaceae > Tissierella. The sequence goes on from JAEWGC010000024.1 coordinate 51,327, forward strand.
TCCTTAGCCAATCATATAATAAGCTTTGGTCTAATTGCCTCATAAAGTAAATAGGAGTGATCAAATGAATAAAAATAAAAAAGTCATAATACTATCCCACTGTATATTAAATGAATATTCTAAGGTGAAAAAATGGGATAAGGAAGAGAATATAACAGAATTAGACACCATGAACTTTTTAAAATTTCTTTTAGATAATGAAATTGGCATTATTCAAATGCCCTGCCCTGAGTTAACAGGATATGGATTAAAAAGATGGGGTCAAGTTAAAGAACAATATGATCATCCCCATTATAGAAAAATGTGTAGAGAACTATTTAAACCAATCTTAGACTACATATTAGAATATCAATCTAATGATGTTGAAGTAATATCCTTGATGGGGATATATGGAAGTCCAACTTGTGGAGTATATAGAACTTGCTCTGGTAATTGGGGAGGTGAAATAGGATCTAACCCAGATATTCAAAGCACCATTTCTACTGTTTCTAGTATTGATGACAGTGGAATATTTATGGAGGAAATAGAAAAGATTCTTAAAGATAATAATTTAAATATACCTATGATAGATTTTCATAAAGAAAACTTAGTATCTATAATAAATCAAATTCAAAACTACCTATAGAAAAGCGGCTTAAATAAGCCGCTTTCAAATTAGTTCTTTCTTGCTTCTTCTAATGCTCTTTCTCCTCTTTCTTGAGCATCTTTTAAAGCATCTGGTATTGACTTTTGTCCAGCAAATACTAGATCTAACTCTTCACCTAGTACATCTAATGCATTTATTCCACCAATATTCCTTGTACCTTGGAACCCAATATCAAAGCTTTCTAGTCCAACTGCTTTAATTGGAGCTGATTCTAAATATGTCTTATATTCAGGGATTTCTCTAGCAGAATATCTAACTGGTAAATATCCTGTTTGTTGTGCTAAGTAAGCTGTATTTTCTGGTGTTGATAAAAATTTACTAAATAACCAAGCACCTAGTTTTTCTTCTGGTGTACCAGTATTATATACTGCCACATTTGTACCATAGTATAATTGATCATTTGTCTTGTATCCTGGCAGTGGTGCTGCAAATATGTTTATTCCTTCTAAAGTATTCTTTTCGATAGTTGATATAGCTGATGTAGATGCTACACACATTGCTGCTCTTCCTTGTGATAAGGGTACGTTTGCATATTTATCTTCTCCTGCTGTACGAGCCACTTTTGCTTGCATTAAGCTATTTAAGAACTCAACTGCTTCAGCTGTTTCTGGAGTATTAAAGTATAATTCATTCTTCTCTTCACTCATAGTTGCTCCGCCTGCTTGTTTTAACCAAGGAGCTATATCAGTAGAAATATTGTTTGCAAATACTATTCCATATACATCTGGTTCTCCATCTCCATCAGTATCTTTTGTTAATGTTTCTGCTGCTGCTTTCCACTCTTCCCATGTAGTTGGTACATCAATTCCTGCTTCTTTAAACATATCTACATTATAGAATAGAACCATTTGACTCTTATTAAATGGCATAGCATATTGATTACCATCCCAAATACCATCATCTAAGAACAATGCTGGATAATCAGCTAATTCTTCTTTAGTTAGTCCAACTTTTTCATTTTCCATATAAGGATTTAAGTTTTCAACTAATCCTTTTTCTACATACCAGGATAATCTATTGCAATAGATTTGAGTCATAGTAGGTAATTGATTTGCTTTAGCAGCAGCCATTAGTTTCTCGAATAACTCTCTATAGTTTCCTTGAAATTGAAGATTTATCTTTATATTTGGATTTTCATCCATAAAATTATTTGCTAAATTAACTAAAGCCTCTTCATTAGAGCCACTCATTGCATGCCAAAATACTACTTCTGTTGGTTCAGTAATTTCTGTTGCAATTACATCTTCTTTAATTTCTCCTACATCGTCAGTTTTTTCATTGTCACCTACTGGTGGACTATCTACAGGTTTTGAGTTACATCCAATAAGTCCTAATGATAAAGTAAGTACTAAAAGTAATGCTAATAACCGTTTCTTCATTTATTATTCCTCCATATATATTTTATTATTTTATTTAAACACCTATTAGGTGCATAAAACTTAACCTTTAATTCCTGCCTTAGATACTCCTGAAATTATTTGCTTTTGCAATATGATGTAGAAAACCATCACAGGAAATACTATAATATTTGTTGCTGCCATCATTACATTATAATCTGTTCCAAATTCATTGGTAAAGGCTGATAAAGCTAAAGGTAGTGTCCTCATTTCCTTAGAATTAGTTACTATAAGTGGCCAGAAAAATGAGTTCCAACTACTTATTACCTTCAATATAACCAAAGTAACTATTGCTGGTTTGGCAAGAGGTACCATTATAGTCCATAAAAATTTAAAATCACTACACCCATCAATCTTAGAGGCATTATATAATTCATCTGGAATACTCATAAAATGTTGTTTAAGTAAATATATAGAATAAATACTGGCACACCAAGGAATTATCAAAGCCTTATATGAATCTATCCAACCTAGCTTACTCAATGTTACAAAATTAGGTATAGTAAGTACTTCTCCTGGTACCATCATGGTTGCTATAAGAATAGTAAATATAATATCTCTTCCCTTAAAGTTCAACCTAGAAAATGCAAATGCTGCAAATATGGTAGTCATTATTTCTCCTACTGTAACAGAAACTGTAACAAATATACTGTTCTTAAAATATATTTTAAAGGGGGCTGCCTCCAAAGCTATTTTGTAATTTTCCCACATTACCTTGGAAGGAATAAACTTTGGGGGCATTATAAGCACCTCATTAGAGGGCTTCAGAGAAGTTGATATCATCCATATAAATGGCATTAGTATAAAAATTGCGCCTATTATAAGTATCATATATATTAAAGTTTTCTGTAGTCTTGTTTTCATCCATATCACCCTTATTAGTAATTAGATTTTGTCTTTCCAATTTTCAACTGAATTAAAGTAAATATAAGTATTATAATAAACAATACAAATGCTGCTGCAGCTGAAATAGAAAACTGCCAATGTCTATAGAACTTATTAAATATATAGTAGACAATAGTTAGTCCACTTTTTAATGGCCCTGTAGTAGTATTATATAATACAAATACCTCATCAAATATTTTGAAGGCTCCTATTACAGAAGTAATAGATACAAAGAATAAAGTAGGACTTAGTAAGGGCAAAGTAATATTAGTAAATATACTCCAATTACTTGCACCGTCTATTTTTGCAGATAATAAGTATTTTTTATCAATATTTTGTAATCCTGCTAAGAAAATAATTATCTTATATCCAATTCCCTTCCATACATTGAATAAAACTAGAATCGGGATTGTCAGAGTAGGATCAGTTAACCACTTTATCTTTTTGCCACCTAAGGATATAACCAAATAATTAGCAAGGCCATAATCACCATTAAAAATCCATCTCCATATAATAGCTAAGGCCGCTGTTGAAGTAACAAAGGGTAGAAAGTATATGGATCTAAAAAAACTATTCAATTTAATATTAGAGTTTAATAATAGTGCAAAACCTAAAGATATTATTATAGATAAAGGCACAGCTCCTAATACAAAATAAAAAGTATTTTTAAGGGACAAATAAAAATCTGGGTCACTTAGGACATATTGAAAATTATCAAAACCTCTTTTATATACTTCTCCACTTAAATAATCAAAATCAGTATAAAAGGACATGGTGAAAGATTTGATTATGGGATAAATTTTAAATACAACTAAAATCAGCGTTGCAGGAAAGATATACATCCATCCTTTAAGGGTATTTGATTTTCTTAAACCATCTATTATTTTCAAAGAACATCCCTCCTACTGAATACATGAATGTTCTTAACATCTAAATATAGCCTGTCTCCTATATTTAGATTGAAATCCCATGAAGTGACTAATGTAACCTTAGTCCCTCCATCTATGCTGCCAATAACATATATTTCCTTTCCCATAACTTGTGTATTGATTACTTCCACAGAAAACAAAGCCTTATCCTTATCAGTTATTATAAAATCCTCCGGCCTAATTCCTAAGGTTATTTCATCTTCCCTTATATCTTGTCCTTTTAAATATTTAGATAAATTTAATGAAATACTACTATCATGTAATTTTACAACCTCTCTATTTTCTATTAAATCTGCTTCTATAAAGTTAATAGGTGGATTGCCTAAAAATCTAGCTACAAACTTATTAGAAGGACTGGAATACATTTCTCTAGGATTGGTATATTGTTGATATACACCATCTCTCATCAATAAAATCTTATCTGAAATACTCATAGCTTCTTCTTGATCATGGGTAACAAAAATAGTAGTTATCTTTACTTCCTGCTGAATTCGTCTAATTTCCTCCCTCATTTCAATACGAAGCCTTGCATCTAAGTTAGATAGGGGTTCATCTAACAATAAAATTTCAGGTTTTTTTACTAATGCTCTAGCAATTGCAACTCTTTGTTGTTGTCCCCCTGACAACTCAGAAGGTTTTCTATGTAATAAATCCTCTATTTTTGTAAGTTTAGCCATTTCAATAGATAATCTATTTGCTTCTTTTTTGTTCATCTTTTTCATCTTTAAAGGAAACATAATATTTTTTAGTACAGACATATGAGGATATAATGCATAGTTTTGAAATACCATTCCTATTCCTCTATCCTCTGGTTCCATATTTGTAACCTTTTTATTTCCAAAATATATATCTCCACTATCAGGTTTTAAAAGTCCTGCTATTAAGGATAAGGTAGTACTTTTGCCACATCCACTGGGCCCTAATATAGATATTAGATCTCCATCTTCTATTTCTAAATTCAAATTATTTACTGCCTTAACAGAATCAAATGTTTTGCATATATTTTTTAATATAATTTTCATATAATCCCTCAAATTTCCATATTCATATTCTAGTATTTATCTTTCATAAACTATGGTTTTCTACCAAAATATAGGATATCACTTTCATGATAATAAGTTAAATTCAACATTTCTATATTCCTATGATCTCCTATAGATTAATTTAATCCTCTAAACCCTTAAAATTAAAATAATATAAAACTATTAATTCATCATTGATAATTTAAAGTCTAGGGTATAATATAGATGTATCTATAAGTATATTTAAAGTAGGTGAATAGATGGAAAGACAGTATGTAACTGTTATTGGCGGTGCAAATATTGATATTACAGGCACACCTCATTATAAATTAAATCCTAACGATTCAAATCCAGGTAAAACTACTTTATCATTAGGTGGAGTAGCTAGGAATATTGCTGAAAATCTTAGTAGAATGGGTGTTAATATAGAATTTATTACCGTATTAGGAAATGATAGTCACTCCTATGAGATAAAGGAAAGTTGTAAAGAACTTAATATTAGCTTAGGGCACTCTCTGATTATGCCAGATGAGCGAACCTCAACTTACCTTTGTATAACTAATGAATCTGGTGAAATGCAGTTGGCTATCTCTGATATGGAAATCTACAAATATATTACTCCCTCCTATCTCGAAGGAAAACTTGAAGTAATTAATGGTGGAACAGCATGTATAGTAGATACTAATATTCCTCAAGAATCTCTTGAATACCTAATGGATAATTCTAAGGCCCCTATATTTCTTGATACTGTTTCTACTAAAAAAACTGAGAAAATCAAAGATTCTATCCATAATATCCATACCTTAAAACCAAATATTATTGAGGCAGAAATTCTATCAAATATGAAGATTATCACTCAAGAAGATCTAGAAAAGGCAACTGATATAATACTTACAAAAGGTATTAAAAGACTTTTTGTTTCCTTAGGAGCTAAAGGTGTATATTATACTGATGGTATTACAAAAGGAAATATACTGCCTATAGAAACTGAAGTTGTTAATACTACTGGCGCGGGGGATAGTTATATAGCAGCAGTAATTTGGGCATATTTAAAGGGTTTTGATTTAGAAAAATCAGCTAAGGCAGGCCTAGCAGCATCTTATATTTGTGTAATGTCTAGCTTAACAGTATCTGAAGATATATCAGCAGAAAAGATTGAAAATATAATAGAAAATAATTGGAGGTAAATATATGAGTTTAAAAAATATTTTAGTAATAAATCCTGAAGTAAAAAAGGCAATTGATGAGAATAAACCTGTAGTGGCTTTGGAATCTACTATTATATCCCACGGTATGCCTTATCCACAAAATGTAGAAACAGCTTTAACAGTTGAAAAAATAGTTAGAGAAAATGGTGCTATTCCAGCAACTATTGCAATCATTGGAGGTAAACTTACTGTAGGTATTACACCTGAGGAAATAGATTATCTTGGTAAAAAGGGACTTAATGTAACAAAGGCCAGTAGAAGAGATATCCCTATTCTAGTAGCAAGAGGTGAAGATGGTGCCACAACTGTTGCTGCAACTATGATAGTTGCAAACCTTGCTGGAGTAAAGGTATTTGCAACAGGTGGAATAGGTGGAGTTCACAGAGGTGCAGAAACAACCATGGATATTTCCGCAGACCTTGAGGAGTTATCTAATACTAATGTAGCTGTTGTATGTGCTGGTGCAAAATCTATTTTAGACCTTGGATTAACTATGGAATACCTAGAAACAAAAGGTGTTCCTGTTATTGGATATAAAACTGAAGAGCTCCCTGCGTTTTATACTAGGGAAAGTGGATTTAAAGTAAATTATAAAATGGATACTCCACTTGAAATTGCAAAAACTTTAAAAGCAAAGGAAGATTTAAATATGAAGGGTTCAATGGTAATCGCAAACCCTATTCCTTTAGAATATGCAATGGATAGCTCCTATATAAATAATGCTATAAATGATGCAATTGTAGAGGCTGACAAACTTGGTATCAAAGGAAAGGAAACTACTCCTTACTTACTTGATAAAATTCAAAAACTCACAGAAGGTAAAAGCCTTCAAGCAAATATTCAATTGGTATATAACAATGTAAAATTAGGAGCACAAATAGCATCTGAATTATGTAAATTATAGAAATAAGAAAAAAGGATTATTCTTCTCTAATAGGGAAAAATAATCTTTTTCTATTTAGTCAAACTTGATTTTTTAAAGATTTGCAGGGACTGTAATTAAATCTGTGCTTAAGTGAAAATAAATGCTCTTTTCTGGCAAGAATCAAAATAAGATTAAAACCAGAAAGGAGCATTTTTATGTCAACAGCAAGAAAAGAAGTTTTAAGAAATAT
>JAEWGC010000013.1 GCA_023388495.1 Bacillota bacterium
GGCCGCTAAGAGCCAGAAATATATTGGATGAAAGAATAAGTTAATAATTGTGCTGGCGTAGCTCAATCGGCAGAGCAACTGACTTGTAATCAGTAGGTTGGGGGTTCAATTCCTCTCGCCAGCTCCATTAATATACCCTGTGGGGTATAATCTGTGGTAGTCCCTAGGGCTCCATTAACTAAGGAGGAGTACCCAAGTGGCTAAAGGGGACGGACTGTAAATCCGTTAGCTAAGCTTTCACTGGTTCGAATCCAGTCTCCTCCACCAAAAATAAATCTTTAAAACATAAAGAATGTGCGGAAGTGGCTCAGTGGTAGAGCATCGCCTTGCCAAGGCGAGGGTCGCGAGTTCGAATCTCGTCTTCCGCTCCAGATTTTCTTATGAAGAGTATATATTCTTCATTTTTTAACTTTGCGGGTGTAGCTCAGTGGTAGAGCCCCAGCCTTCCAAGCTGGTTGCGAGGGTTCGATCCCCTTCACCCGCTCCATTTATTTACCCCGTAGGGAGTAATTTGGTAGTCCTTTAGGGCTCCATTTATGTACCCCAAAGGGAACAATTTAGTAGTACCCGTTAGGGTGCTCCATTTATTTATCCAATATATTTTTGTACCCTTAGCTCAGCTGGATAGAGTGTCTGGCTACGAACCAGAAGGTCGGGGGTTCGACTCCCTCAGGGTACGCCATACCAATACTTACAAGGGTTAAGGGAAGGAAAAATATTAAATTTAACCTTTTTTTAACCCTTGTGTAAAAGTTAATCCATAAAATTAACCCTTTGGAAAAATATCCAGAGGGTTTTTTATTATAAAGATTTACTATTTAATTAAACATTTCATTTAGACATTCGACTTCTTTAGCTTTTATATCTCCAAGAACATGAGTATATATTTCAGTGGTTTTTATGGAGCTATGACCCAAGAGTCTACTTACTGTTAGTATTGATGTTCCATTTTCAAATAACTTAGTTGCATAGGTATGTCTAAGACAATGGAAATTCTTATATTCAACACCAGCAGCTTTTAAAGCTCTTTCCCAGGATCTTCTAAGGTTCTTATCGTCCATATGGGTACCAGTTGATGAAGGGAATAAAAGATTATTTTCAGTATAAACCATGCCAAGTTTTAATCGTTCTTCTTTTACCAATAAATCCAATTTCTTTAATTCATTTTGTAAGACTTCTGGTAATGGAATCTCCCTATTAGAAGTTTTAGTCTTTGGTTTAGTAGTTTTTAATTCATATTGAGATGTACCATCATCATTAAATACTTTTACCTTTCTTATAATCTTGTTAATCCTTACAAATCCGTCTTGTATATCGTCTTTCTCTAATGCTAATATTTCCCCTTGTCTTGCACCAGTAAGAAGAGCAAAGAGGACTATATATTTTAATTTAGTATGACCTAAGTGGTCCATAATTTTATTAACTTCCTCCACAGTGAAAGTCTCTATCTTTTTATCTAGGTCCTCATCTATATCTTCTTCATTCTCTTTAGGTAGCTTTAGGCCTTTTACGGGATTCTTTACTACATAACCTTCAGTTTCAGCATAAGAGAAGAATTTTTTAAGTAATTTATTTAGGTTAGAGATTACTGAATAACTTTTACCATTTTCCAATAACTCATTATAATATTTCTGTATTGGTAATTTCTTAATATCTGCCATGATAAGTCTACCAAGTGATGACCCTTCAACATAATTTCTATAAATACTTTCATATCTTTCAAAACTAGATGACTTAAGGCCTGAATATCTTTCTATATCCCAGAGCCAAGAGTACATAGCTCTTTCTAAGGAGTAAGATGCTAAATCTGGATTTATTCCACTTTCAATTGCTTTTATATATTCCGTTTTTTTATTTTCCGCTTCTCCCTTGGTCTTGCCATAGAATGTTTTTATGATAGGCTTACCTTTTGCATCATACCCAACAGTAAGGCGAGTGCGATAATAATCATATTCTCCGATACTAGTATTAGTCTTAGGTTTTCTAGCCATTGTTAATCCTCCTTTTTGACTTCATTTAGAATACTCATTATGGGGTTATTAAATGCAGACATTCCATCTTTATAATCCATGACAGTTTTATATCTTCTTCTCATAGTTCTCCAATTACTAATCTCCATATTTTCTCCAGTCTCATTATTCCATTTTGTTATAAGTTGCCTATAGAACTCAGCATTTGGATATTCGGGAATTTCTATAGTATCTAATATTTTTGCTAATCTCATATTGTCTTCACTAAGCTTTTTTTTATGTTTACGATTAGTGCTTATTCTGTACATATCATAGATTTCATCCCACTCTGTTTTAGTAACATCGTTGGTGTTAATTTGTATTGTAATATATTGATTAAAAGCATCAGCTGCTACAGTACCTTTAATACGTGGAATTTCTATTCTTTTATCACATAGAAAATAATCTAAGATTTCAATTTCACCAATACCCGTCAAATCTTTTAATCCATTAACTGCATAATTAAGTTCAATTAAAAAAGATGAATAATTACATATTATGGAATCTATAACAGTAAGTCCTGTATTATTAGTTCTTTTTCTATATGGCATATTAATCATGCTACCTAAGTACACATCCCTATTACAAGGGTCGCAATTTTCTAATGCTGGACAATGCATTCTTTCAATTTTTAGAACTCCTTTCAGTCCCTCTTCCCTTAACCAAGAATGGGCATCCTCTAATGAATGGAAAGGTAAACTTAATCCATAAGGAGCATATTTTTCTTTTATATAATTCAATCGCCAATCTATGAAAGATACTAATTCATCAGGGGTAAAGCAAGCTTTATCAAAAATTGTCTTAGGTCTATATTTTTCAAAGACTTTACTTGAAATCTTTAGATTTCTTAGAATCTTATTAGCTTCATTTATTTCAATTAAATTTTCCCCATCGCCATGTTTCCTAATTATTTCACTTGAATAATAATCAGCGAACCTTGATAATTCAGGAATACCAGACATTATTAAATCGCCTCTTAATTCTTCTTTTGATATATAAGCCATAAAAAACACCTCTTTCTTATCGGGTACAAACAATTTAATATATATGTTACTTTGATTATAGCACTATAATAATAATAAGTAAAGAATAATAACAATGTTTTTAAAGGAGTTGAAAGGATTGAGAAATCAAGATATTCATGAAACGTTTAAAGAGACTGGTGTCAGAAAGTGGGAAGTGGCAGAGTTGCTTGGTATTACTGATGTTACATTCTCAAAAAAACTAAGGAAAGAACTTTCGTCAGGAGAAAAAGAAAAGATATTTAAAGCTATAGAGGTTGTAAAATCTAAAATGAACGCAAAGGAGGTCTAGGGATGGAAAATGCTAATGTTAAGGCTAAAAAACAATTACTAAGTATTAATGAAGCAGCTGAGGTCTTTGGAATAGGTAGACAAACATTAAGAGCATTAATCAAAAGTGATGAGAGCATTCCTAAAATAGAAGTAGGCACTCATGTTAGAATTCACTCCAAATTATTTGAGGATTGGTTGGAAAAGGCAGTTTTAGAAGGTAGAAGTTTATAGGCGGGTGAGAATATGGAATTATATCGCGAAGAATTAACTTTTGGCAAACACAAAGAAGCTGAAAGACTTGCAAAGCTAATTAGAGATATAGATAAAGGATTGCCTGTAGATCCTTTAGAAAAACAACGACTATATGGAATGGGTGATGAGGTGCTACGAGCTGCAGTAGCTATAAATCAGAAACTATACCGCAAAAAGAAGAAGTAGGTGGTGAAATGGCAGATTTAGAAAATGGATACACCAGAATTGCAAATGAAATACTTGAAGCTATGGCAAGAGTAAAACTTTCACCTACTCAATATAGGATTATATTCACAGTATGGAGATATACCTATGGATTTCAAAGAAAGGCCCATCAATTATCACTCACTTTTTTAACCGAAGCAACTGGATGTGATTTTAGACTTATACAAAGAGAAGTTAAAAAATTAATTGATATGAAAGTTTTGTTATCAAATCAAACCAAAGGATTGGCTAGAGAAATTGGATTTAACAAAAACATAAAAGATTGGCAAATAGATATTGTCCAAAACACCATTGGCAAAATAGACAATGGCAATCTAGACAACGGTGAAATAGACAATATTACCATTGGTGAAATAGACAATGGTTCCATTGGCAAAATAGACAACCAAGAAAGAAAGAAAGAAAATATTAAAGAAAATGACTTTAAATCCATATACGATTATTACCTTACATTAAATTTAGTAAAGCATAGAGCTTACACCAAAGACATGGCAAAGGCTATTAAAAAGGCAGTAACTGATAATAAGTATGAGATTGAATATTGCAAAGAGCTGCTTAAAAGACATGAGATTGTGGTTGGGAAAACCAAGAACGGCCAATATCCAGTAAAAGTAAGAGGATTCGCGGAATTTTTCGGACAAAAGGTCTATGGAGCTACTCATCTAATATGTAGCGAATATGAAGAGGGTGGTAAATATTATGAACAATATTTAAAAAATGAAAAAGAAGATTCACGGATAGGTGTACCTCCGAGTGAAAGTATTCTAGGTGAAAGAGAGGAGCCTTGGATGTAATGGATGCACAAGAGTTAAAGCAAGAATTAGGAAACAGAGCAAAAGACATAATATTGCAAGGTTTAGGCCTAAGAGAAAATAGAGAAAAGAAAATATCCTGCCCATTACATAAAGAGAAAACCCCCAGCATGAGTTGGTACGATAAAGGGTTTATGTGGAAATGTTTTGGGTGTGGTGAGCAAATTGATATTTATAGATACTATACAGAATTTGAAAATATGACGTTTACAGAAGCAATGGGCAAGGTAACAGAATTATTAGGAAAGCCAGTTGAGTTATTTAAAAAAAGTAAAGAAAAATTTCTACTACCTAATATAAAAGTTAAAGAATTAGAACAACCTTTTATTGATTATATGGCCATAAGAAAAATAACTAAAGAAACATTATATTATTGGAAAGTTAAACAACATACATGGGAAATTAAAGATAAAAAGAGTGGTAAGGTAATTAAGAAATCAGAAGTTTACGTATTCCAATACTTTGATGATAAAGGCGACCTCATATATGTATCTTATAGAGGGTTAGGCAAGGATGGTATAAAAGGTGGATGTGAACCTAAGACAAAATCAATCCTTTGGGGAATGTGGCATATAGATAAGACTAAACCATTGGTTATCACAGAAGGGCAACCTGATGCAATGGCAGTTTGGCAAAGTGGATATAAAAATGTAGTATCAGTACCCGGTGGTTCAAGTAATTTAAAATGGATAGATCATTGTTGGGAATGGCTTCAAGGGATACCGGAGTTTATAGTGTTTGCTGATAATGATTCACCTGGATTAGAGATGGCCAATAACATTAAACGAAAATTGCATAATGTAAAAATAATAACTGCAGATAGAAAAGATGCCAACGAAGTCTTATATTTTGAAGGACCTGAAAAGATAAAAGAATTAATAAATCAAGCATTAAATCAAATGCCATTAGGTTTAATAGATTTATCAGATTTAGAGTATGAATCTGCCATAAAAGTTCAAGGTGAAACAATAGAAACTGGATTTTATGAATATGACAGTCATGTTGAAGATTGGAAAATGGAAGAATTGACAGTAATCTTTGGGAGGAACGGAGAAGGTAAGACGACCTTCATAAGTCAAATCATTAGCCATTGTATAGAAAAAGGCGTGAAAACCTTCTTATACAGTGGAGAAATGTCAGATATAAAGATACAAGACTGGCTATATAGGCAGATGATAGGCAATAAAAAGGAGTATTTAAGAACTATAGTTACCAAATACCGAGATAAAGTTGAACCTAAACCAGAGGTAATAAAAAAGATTAAGGAATGGCATAAAGGCAAGTTGTTTCTTTATGATAGAAGCGAACAAGAGATTACAGGTAATTTAGACAAATTCTTTGAGGTTATGGAATTAGCAGCTAAGAGATATGGAGTTAAATTATTTGTAATAGACAATTTAATGGCAATTTTAGAAGAAAATGCAGATAGCTTATTTTCAGATCAAGCAAATTTCATTCAGAGATGTAAAAACTTTGTTATAAATAATAAAGTCCACTGCGTACTATTAGCTCATCCAAATAAAGAAAAAAGAGAAATTATAGAGGGGCAAACAGGCAATTTAGAAAAGACTGACATTTCAGGCAGTAACAATATACCAAATAAAGCGGATAACATAATAGCGGTTGAAAGAGTATGGGGAGATAACAGAGAATGTGATGCGATTGTAACTAGTTTAAAGGATAGAGAAACAGGGCAAAGAAAACAAATGAAGTTTTTCTTCAGTACAAATACATTAAGGTTTTATAATGGGACAACTAGCGAATCTAAGGTGTACGGATGGGAAAAAATAATGTCTGAAACAGCTTATAAAGAACAACTCATTGAAGGGTTCAGGCCAACGGATGAAAGGGCACCTTGGGATTAATAGGAAATTATTGGCTTAAAGATGAGGGTTTCCAAAAGTAAAAATATAAAATCGAAAGGAATGGCTTAATATGTCAAAAGTAAAGAAAATGGTTAATGGAATTAATCAAATTATACCACTAAATACCCATATTGTAGCACAACACGAGGAAGGAGGAAGGAGCTTTAGACGAGTTGTTTTAGCCATGGGTCTAGTAGTTTACGCAGATGGAACAACAGGCATTGAATTAATGGAATTATCAAGAGATGGAAAAGTTGAACCATTAGCCGATACAGTGAAAAAAATTGAACTTTATCACAGTGCTATGGAAGATTTAGCCGAAGAAGAATTTGAAGTAATAGAGTAAATGGAAATATTGAAAAGAGGGACTTGGAGTCATGAAGGTCGCAGAGCTTAAGAAAGAATATAATGAGTTGCTAAAAAGATTCCATAAAGCCGAGGAGTGGTACAACTCTAATCCGCCGATAGAACAACAAGAGAAGTATTTGGGGAATTATCAAGAGTTGCTAAGGCAGCTAGATACAATGGTTATGGAATTAAAGCCAAATGAAAGTGAAATATTAGGAGGATTCAAGAATTAACATAAGGATAAGTTTAACTATAAAATAAATCATTTTCAATAAGTTTATTGATAAAACATTTCATGTAACATTACGCGTAACAAATTAGGGAATTAGCTCAAACAAGCCTATATACTCTTATATGGTATATAATGTAGGAAAATTTTTAAGTGATATAAAAAAATAATGCTTTATTAGGATACCTTTATTATGGCGATATCACACTGAATTATCCAAACCGTTTCGACCATACCAATAATAAATAATCATCATATTATGCAAACTAATATTAAGCAAGAAAGGAGGCGATAGAATGAATTACAGCATTTGGGTTAAGCCATATATGCCATCTGAAGAAGAGGTAGAGCAAGGAATAATGTATGTACCTCAATCACATATAAGAGATACGAGGCTTATCTACCTGGATAGACAGATATATTTATATCTATGTGTCAAAGAACAATTGGACAAGAAAAAGTACCAAAGTATTGAAGAGATAATCGAGGATATAAAGACAAATCCTGATGACGATGAAATGGCTTTGGATGATTATCTAGAGAGGACTGGAAAGTCCATTGATGATATGACTGTTGCGGATTGGGAGAGCTTACCAGTATCTATATTAACCTATGAAGATGTAGAAAAGAGCTTAAATAGGTTGAATAAATTCGGTTATATCAAAATGTTGTGAAGGAATAACATTTCAGGTTCTTTTTGAGGTCTACACATATATTTAACACTTATTAAATTGACCCTTTTAGGTCACACGAAAGGAAGGATTAAATGCAAGATAAAGATTTAGTCGAAGAGAAAAAGAACATTTTTAACAGCCTTATCAATGATATCAACGATTCAAATTACCCTGAGATAGAAAAATTGCATAAGATACAAATACTTATTGAAGCGCTTGATAGGGAGATTGAGGAAGAAAAAGACCAAGAAATAATATTTAGAAAACTTAAACAAAGACATGAGATTTCTAAAAATCAAACTAAGAGGTTATTAAATTATATTACAGAGCAAAGTCAAAGGTATGTAGAAGTAATGGATGAGGTATCACAGGTTTTAAATGCTACTCAACAATTAAATATGAAATTAAAAGAGGCGCTAGAAACTGAAATAAGTGAAAACGAAGAGTTCTTTGATAAATTTTACAATAATCTTCTCTATTGTATGATGACTAATCCAAAAGAGACGTTTGAAATGATATTAGACCAGATGGCATTTAAGATAATATCTGGATAAAAAAAGAAGTGGATTGAGCTGCTTCCCACACTAAATACATTATACCGAAGGAGTGGCTAAAATGCAAATTATAAGGTATCACGAGATGGAAAAATTATTAACTTTATATACAGATATAATCGGAGTTATTGAAATCATTAAATCTGAACTCCACAGAGTCGCAGAGGATGAACAAGAGAAAGGCAAACAATTAATCAAATTAAAGGAAGAATTATCTATACTGCAATTAACACTAGACAAATTAAACATAGGACTTAAAGCATTACAGGTAGAAGTAAGAGAAGTTATTATGTGTAAATACTTTGAAGGATTTACCTGGGCTGAAATTAACAATAAGTTGTATGTTAATAAGCAACAAGGCCAAAGGATGAGACGAAAGGGCATAGACAAAATGTGTGCTATATGCAGGATTACCATAAGGCAATACCAGGAGATAATGAAACTATTGAATTTACAATAAAAGAAAGGATGAAAGCAATGAAACTAAATCTTGATAAAAACCTAATGAGTCTTAAAGGAGAACCTTTGCATGATAAGCTAAGCGACATTCTAGCTGATATATTGGCTATGTCAAGCACTGCTAAGCCTGCAAAGATGATAACTTGGGCAGTAAATCTTACTAATAATGGTGAGATTGAAGTTGATAAATCAGACATTCAGCTCATAACAGAGTTAATTGAAAACAATATGAGAATAGTCAATTTAGCTAAAGCTCAAATCTTAGATGAAATTGAAAAGTATTTATAAGGTGTGGTGATTATATGAATGATGATAGTATAGTAAAAATAATGCAATCTTTGGGGCTTGACTATAACCCTGCTATAGAATCTACTTTAAAATTTCAAAAAAATATAGCTGATGTAAATAAGGAATTGGCCAAGTTTAAAGATAATGCCTTGAATTCCGTTAAAGATATAAATAATGTTTTCTCTTCTCAATTAGGCAATATAGGAAATAAGCAGATATTAGACCAATATGGAAACGCTTTTAAAACAATAAAAGATGAAGCCAAAGTTGCTTCTATGAGTACAGCTAATAGTTTAACTGCAATAAATGAAAGCTTACAAAATCATGGTGCAATAACTAGAAAGACCTTCGAAGATGCTGAAAAACAGGTATATAAGTATATTGACACTTATAAGAACCTCGAAAAAGATATAAATATTTCGGACACATATCTGAGAAATAAAGATGGCGGCTTTGACTTTGCTGGAAGGATTACAGATGATAAGTCTATTGAGATGTCCTATAAAGCTATACAGAAAGCTCAAGAAGAAGCCTTGAAGATGAATAAAGCTTTTGATGATATTATCCTGAAAAATCGACAGATGGCTAATGATGCCTCTTGGAAACAATATTTCCAAAATATTTCTAAGTCATCTGATGAGATTAAAGGTTTAAATAAATATTATTTAGACCTAGAAAAAAGTTCGACTAAAACATTTGAAAAGGCTCATGCTGAAGCTTTAAAGATGAATAAAGAATACAACAATATGTTGGCTAGTGTAAAACAAAGTACTCTTGAGCAAATGAAGGCTCAAGCTGCTTCTATCCAACAAAGAGCAACTACTAAAGGATTAAGTCAAGAGTATGCTCAACAAGCTAGTACTCTAAGAGAACAATTATCCGCAATTCAGGCTAGACTACAAGCTGAAGGTAAATTATCTGTTGAAGAAGTTAAGCAAACTCAACAATTAAAAGAGCAACTTGATATATTAAGAGCTCAAACTAGAGCTGGAATTTCTGATAAGGCTAGAGAAAACCCACCAACTCCAAATAATGAATTTGAAAACAAAGCTAGATGGTTTACTGATACTGCTAAGTTTTATGCTATTACTAAAGCTGCTAAAGAGGCTACTCAAACTATCAAAGAAGTTGAAATGGGAATGGTTGAATTAGCTAGGATTATGGATGACCCAGCTTTCAACTTTGAACAATATAGAGAAAATCTATTTCAATTAGGTGTTGATTATGGACAGACATTTGAAAATGTTCATGATATAGCCCTAAGATGGGCTCAAGCAGGATATAATGTTGCTGATTCATTAAGGCTTACAGAAACTGCCCTACTCGCTCTAAATACTGCCGAGTTAGATGCTGCTAATGCTACTGAAGCTATGGTTGGTATCATGGCACAATGGCAATTGCAAGCTGGGGATTTGGAGTTAGTAATCGATAAGATAAATAAAACTGCTGATGATTATACTGTTTCTTCTCAAGACTTAGTTGACGGTTTACTCCGTTCCTCTAGTGCTGCTAAGAATATGAATATGTCTATTGAAGAAACTATTTCTCTTTTAACTGTTATGCGTGAAGCTTCAGGCCGTACTGGTCAAGAAGTGGGAAATGCACTCAATTCTATTCTCTCATACATTCAAAGACCTAAATCAATTGATACACTTGAGGATATGGGTATTCAGGTATTTACTGATAAGGCTAAAACTCACTTTAGAAGTGCTATGAATATATTTAAAGATGTAGCTGCCAACTGGGAAAATGCTAGTGATATTATTAAAGATAGCTTTGTGTCCGCTGCTGATGATGCTGGATTATTTAGTGAAGAAATGGCTAATGCCTTAGGTATGCAAGAAAAATGGAACGACCTAGAAAAAAGAGATATTGCTCAAGCTTCAGCTGGTGTCTATCGTAGAAACTACTATATTGGTATGATTGAAAGATTATCCAATACCCAAGGTATCTTAAATAATATGATGGATGCCGAAGGCTACTCTATGCGTGAGAATGCTAAGACCATGGATACTCTTGAAAAGAAAGTTGAAAGCTTCAAGGCATCTTTAGAAAGATTAGCTGTTGCAATGGGTGATGCTGGTTATCTTGAAATTATGAAGGATATTGTTGATTCTGGAACTGGTTTACTAGAAGCTTTTAATAATATTGATGAAGGAACTCAAAAGGCTATTATTTCATTCACAACTATGTTTGGACTGCTTAAATCTGGCGAAAAAGCACTAGGATTTATGGGAGTTTCCTTTGGAAATCTTTCAAAGCAAGCTAAAGATGCTACTGCCACTATAGGAGGCTTTACTTTATCTCTTAATGGATGGATAACCGTTGCACAATTAGCAGTTTCAATTGGATTTGCTGCTTATAATGCTTGGAAGCAACAACAAGAAGCACAGAAAAAGGCTATAGAAACCTCTAAGCAATCTATTCAAGCATATCAAGAAGAGATATCTCATCTGGAAAGGCTGAGTAATGAATATGATAATATTTCTGGTAAAACAGAAACAACTGAAGTTGAAAAATCAAGGCTTGTTGATATTCAAAAAGAACTAACTTCTACCTTCCCTGAACTTATAACTGGATTTGATGCTGAAGGTAATGCAATGGCTGATAATACTAGAGCTACTAGGAGCCTTATTGAAGCTAAAAAGGAATTGATGGCACAAGAATTAGAGGCTTTAAATATCCTAGCACAAGGCAGAATTCCAGAACTAAAAGAGGAAATATCTGAAACTGAAGATAGGATTAATGAGTTAACTAATAAGTTACGTTCTGGCGATACCAAAGAAACTGTATGGTTATCTCACAAGGAAGGAATAACTGAAGTTAGAGATATGTCTGAAAAATATGCTCAAGAAGTCGTTGAACTTTCTTCTAAATTAAAAGATATGCGTGGAGAATTGTCCGACTTAACTGGTATTGTAAAGCAATATGACGATGCTATTGTTCTTCAAAATGGAACCTTAAAAGAAGCAAGAGAGCAACTTAATATGCTAGATGATGTTCAACTACAGAATCTAAAGACTGTAAAAGCCCTAACTGAAGCTGATAAAGAAAATTATATCACTAGGCTCACTAATGATAAAAACTTTACAGAGGAAATGCTTAGGAATACTAAATCAAGGATAGAAGCCATGCAATTGGAAATGAATGCTATGATGGCTTTAACTGGTGGTAAGGCTGGCAATATAAATGCCATGTCTAGAATGTATACCGATAGCGAATTAGCTTCTGCTGACTTAATGGAAAGAGCCTCTATGTTAGCACATAATAAAGCTGTTGAAGCCAATAGAGAACTAATCAAGCTTGAAGGTAATGCTAGGAGTATACAACAAGCATTGGATAACGTTGGAAGTATTAAACCTACAAGTACTGGATCCGGGAGTAGAACTCCAAGTGGCGATTTTAAATCTAAGGATAGTAAATATGAAAATAAGGCCTTAAATGAAGCCTTAAAATTACTTGAACATCGTAAAAAAATATCAGAGGAAACTCAAGCTACTATTAAGGCAGAAATAGCTGAACTTAATAGAATTAATTCATTATATGTTAAAACTGCTGATGAACGCATGAACATGGCAGAACGCATCTACTCTGCTGAAAAACGATTAAGAGATAGGACCTTACAAGATTCTATTAACTGGATTAATGAAAAGAAAAATCTTAATGAGCTTTCAGTTGAGGAAGAAATTGCAGCTTGGGAAAGAGTTAAGAAAAATCAATCCAATAACATTGAAGCCGTAAAGCAAGCTGAAATTAATCTATATAAATTAAGAGAACATCTTAGAGTAGAAAATTTCAATAAAGAAGAAAATACGATAAAGCATCTGGCTAAAATTGGTGTTTATAGTGTTAAGCAACAGTTGGATGCCTATAGAGAGTCATATTCTTTCAAAGCTACTTCTATTGAAGAAGAACGTAACAGAACTGAAAACCTATTTGGATTATATAAGGACCTAATCAAAGAGCAACAAAGTGCTGTTAAAGATGCTTATGACGAAAGAATTAAGCAAATAGAAGATGAATCTAAGAAAAAGAAAAAAGCTCAAGAAGATATCATAAAAGGAATTGAAGAAGAACTTGAACTCTTAGACCGTCAAGAAGATGAATCTGATTATGAAAAAAAGATGGCTAAACTTCGTGAGGATTTAGCTTACTGGCAAGTTAGAACATCTGAAGATGCCCGTAAGAAGGTTGCTGAACTATTAAAAGAAATTGACGAGACTGAACATAAACGTGAAATCGAGCTTAAAAAGCAAGGTCTTGAGGATAAGAAAAAAGTAGCTCAAGATGAGATTAAATCTATTGAAGAAACCGCTAAAGAAGAACGTGACAAATGGGAAAAATCTTACAAATTAGTTGAGAAATCATTTGATGACCATAGTACAAATATTGTAGCCTTAGCTTCTTCTATGTCAAAAGATGCTTATAAGGAATGGGAACAGAATTATCTTACACCTCTGCAAAACGCACTCTCTAGTGGCAATTTAAGTGATTTTGAGTCTGCTATACCTAAACTTCAAGGATCTATTCAAGACCTACAGACTCATGATTGGGGAATGTCTAATGCTGATTATCAAAAGTTTATTGCCAATGGTGAAAGATGGAAACAACTTCAATCACAAGGATTCAAAGAGAGCATGAATGCAGAAATGCAGAAACTTAGAGCCGAAAATGATGCACTTAGAATTAAGTATGGCCGAGACCCTAAACTAGGAGAATATCCAGAGTTTCATACTGGTGCTAAGACTTTATCTTATGGTTTGGCTATGTTTAAACCTGGTGAGCTAGTATTCCCTCCTGATTTGTCTACTAGACTAGAAAGTTTAATAGATGTTCTTTATCAAAGACCTATAGGTCAAACTCAAACTTCTACAAATATGACTGATAGAAGAGTTATAAACAATTTCAATGCTCCGCTTTATCATTCAGAAAAAACCATATTTGAAGATGATATTGATGGAGAAATCCTTGCTAGAGAGCTAGCAAGAGCTATAAAAAAAGAATAAAAGGAGTTGACGACTATGCAAATACCTAAAAATATAAGAATTAAAACTACTACTGGGAGAACGATGGCATTATTATCTCCTGGAGCAGATGCATTAAAAGATGCTTATGTAGATTGTAGGCTTAATGGAGCATCAACTCTTGAATTCTTTATACCCGCCACCTCTGAAAAAATAGAAGATCTAACACCTGAATGTGAAATACATGCTGGTAATAGAGTTTATATAATTCGTAAAGATGATGCCATAGACACTGTTAGAGATGAAAATAATAAACTATGGGCTAAATTTATAGCTGTTGAAAAATGGCATGAGTTAGATGCAAGTTTTATTGAACCATTTCTATCAAATGACTCTTTTAATTCTTCCCCCTCTGATTTATCAGTTATTATTGTTGGTGGTGGTAATAATCTAACTAATGGTAAGTATGCTACTGGTACTGCTGCACATGCTTTATATGCCATCCTTCAAGGCTCTGGTTGGACTTTAGGAACTGTTGATGTTACTGGTATTAGGGATTTGGAAATTGAAAAAACTAGTAGACTTGGTCTTATTAAAAAAGTCCAAGAAATTTGGGGTGGCTACCTTGTTTGGGATAGTGTTAATAAAATAGTCCATTTAAGGGATGCTGGCAAGTGGCAACATTATACAGGATTTCAAGTTAGGTATAGAAAAAACCTAAAACATATCACTAGAACCCAATCCAATAGAATCATTACTAAACTCTATCCTTTCGGTCACGATGAGTTGGATATAGCTGCAGTTAATGGTGGTAAGAAATATATTACGAACCATAGTTATACTTCTCGAGAATATATAGGTATATACAAGAATCAAGATATCTACAGTCAATCGGAATTGCTAGAAAAAGCTAGAGCTGAATTAGAATTAATATGTAGACCCAGATATTTATATAAAGTTAAATTAGTTGATGTTCGAGTTCTTCCTGAATATTCTCATGAGGAATATTCTTTAGGTGATATGGTTGATATTATTGACCCCGATATTGCACCTGATAGTCCACGGCCAAGAATTATTAGACATAAATATAATTTATTCCAACCTTGGGAATGCGAATTGGATATTGGGGATCCTGAAGAAAGATTGATCGAGCAATTAAAAGCATCTTTTAATACTACTCAATTTATTGACGGTAAGTTTAATGGAAATGGTAAATTAAGTGGGTATAGTATTGAGGATTTAACAATAGGAGCTAATCATATAAAAAACTTTTCTGTTACTTCAGATAAAATTGATAATCTTGCAATAAAAAGTAATCATATAGATAGCTTTGCTGTAACTTCAAATAAGATTGCTAACTCCGCTATTAAAAGTAATCATATAGAAAATTTATCTATTACTTCGGATAAGATAGCAAATCTAGCTATAACTGGTGCTAAGATAGAAAGTCTTGCTATTACTAATAGCCATATTGCCAATTTGACTATTACTGGTTCTAAAATTGCTAATGCTACTATAACTACTGCAAAAATTGAAAAATTAATTGTTGGTACTAATGTTGAAATGGGTCCTAATGCATACATCAGTTGGGATAATGTATCTAGTAAACCTAATGATTTGGCTTATTTGGACGATATACCTTATGTACCAGGATATATTAAATCTACTTATATTGATTCTACTAGAATTGAAAGCCCTAATATCTTCGGGGGATATATTTATGGTGGAAGAATTGAATCTGGGTCAGTTATAAATGTAAATACCAACGCAAATATAGGCAGAAACCTTTATATGAATGCTAATAAGTTTAATGAAGGTATTTTCTTTAACACATTCAATGAAACTAGTTTGACTGTAGCAGACCCTTATAGTGGGATACTTGTCAGAGGCGGGCTTGAAGTTGATGGTGCAGCCTGGGATTCTTTTGAAACCGCAGATGGAAAGACCGTATATGTATCAGGCGGTATTGTGACACTAATTAATTAAAATGGGAGCTGATCGCTCCCTTCAATTTTATTTTACTAAAAGTAATATGTTGTTAGTAAAATATTCATATTCTATATATGTTCTATCATCAATTATTTTATATGGCATATTTTCTATTAAAACTTCATCTAGATATACAAAATTAATAGTTTTATTCGGTAAAACATCAAACATATAATATTCAGGCAATTTTTCAAATACATCTCTTAGTTTTACATACTCTACTCCATTTTCAACCACTAACTTAAATTCATCTTTTACAATCTTCTCCACACTATCAATCTTCCTTTCCTGTGTAGACATTATCTTTTTGGTGTTTATCTGAATCTCATTTTTCTCCCCTACATATTCAAATCCTACTCCTATTATATCACATATCTCCCTAAAAGTAGCTGCTGGTATATAGTTATAGCCTTTGTAAAGTAGCACTGGTAATTCTTTATTGCCAAATTCCTTTCCATCTACCGTAAGCTTAGCTGAAGATTTTTTAAGAATATAGTCCTGAACTGTAGCACCTACAGGTACTATACCAAATAATAATACTCCTAAAATAAAACCTATTATTAATTGTTTGTACTTTTTGAACATGAAATCTCCTCCCCATGTGTATTTGCTTTTATTATACCCATAGTGGCATATTTTTACAAATAAGCCTATTTTAAGATGAAAAATAGGGTCTATATTATTATAAATATTAACTTTTTAGATAAATGGTTGATTTTTCTAATGCAAATGTAATTGGATTTAATCTTACATTCGGATAATATACAAATAAGTTATTAGATAAAGAGCCGAGAAATTAAGATAATAAAGAAGGAGTTTGCAAACATTTGTAGAATATATCTCTTAGGGGGGATATACAAATGAAATCTAAAATTAGTAATATATTAGTTCTAGTATTGATGTTTATAATAGGTTTTGGAACTGGAATGGTTACTACTTTTCAAATTGTATTTAGGAAACTAGAAGCTCATGGGGTGAGTCTATGGCTGTGAAGAATAATTTAAAAGAGATACGAATGAAGGAATATATGTGTAACCAAACCGAGTTTGCTAAAATATTAGATATCAATTATAGGCAATATTCAAAATATGAACATGGGACAGTACCTTATTTAGAAGTAGCTCTTAAGATTGCTAGAAAGCTTAATAAAGCAGTAGAGGAAGTATTTTACCTGGAAGATTAAATCCAGGTATTTTTTTATTTGCTTATTTATTTCTATTAGGACAGGCATTAAGTGAGTTACAAGGGCATAATATAAACCACAAGCAAGGTTACAATTAAAAGAACATGAGGAAGTGTGGATTGGACTAAGTGTTTAGTTATTCCCACGAAAGGTACAAAGGAATAAGTATTTTAGAGGATTACAAGGTGATTTTTGATTACATATATACTACCACGTAGCAGAAGAAAAAGGGGGGAGGCTGAGTGGAGTGGTGACTGGCGCGACGCGGTGCATGTGTGAGCAGTGAGTATGCAGTATGTGCGAAAGGAGTGAGGATGTGAAAGTTCCAGTAAGTGATAAATTTACAGTGACAGAAAGATGGAATAAAAAGGTTGAAAAGGCAGCTACAGATATTGAATTATACCTTACAGCTATATTAGGAGGGTTTGCTATAGTGAAGTTTGGACCATCCAATGTACAGGTGTTAGGTCAAGGAATTATGGCACTAGGTGGAGTTACGGCATTTGTAGAACTGATTAGACTATTTAATCCATACAGAAAACTATTTGAAAATCTAAATTTAATGGCAGGGGAAGAAATACCAAGATACATAAGAAAAAAGAAAACAGATTATGGGTATTGCATTACTCTTAGTTTGCCTCCTGGATTGTCTACAAAAGATTTTGAGAAACACAGAGATGCTATATCACAAAATCTTAATAAAGATGTAGAGTTCAGCTATAAAAATTATAGAATTTACATGAAAGTTTATGAGAATAGGTTAAGCCCAGAACAGGATTTTAAATTTGTAGAGACTAAAGGAATTTGCGAATTTCCCATAGGTGTAACATTTGGAGACAGAATAGTTACTGTAGATCTAGAAAAGGTAGTACATTTACTTGTAGCAGGTCAAACAGGAAGTGGGAAAAGTACACTAATCAGAGGAATCATAACTCATTTAATAAAGGATAAGAGTACAAGTAAGAAAAACAAGTTACATCTCCACTTAATTGATTTAAAGAACGGAGCAGAATTTAATGTATTTCGTAGGAGCAGTATGGTAAAGACATTTAGTAGAACCATAGGGGAGGCAGAGGAAGTTTTAAAAAAATTATCTGATGAAGTAGAAAGAAGGTATAATTTATTCTTTGAAAATAATGTAGTAGACATTAGGGAATATAACAAGATTAAAGGGGTTAAAAAACTATCTTATGAAATATGTATCATTGATGAATTTGCAGACCTCCAGGATGAAAAAGGGAGTATATCCAGCATAGAACATTTAACAAGAAAGGCTAGAGCGGCAGGGATACACCTCATATTAGCAACTCAAAGGCCATCAGCTGATATAATTAACGGAAATATAAAATCTAATGTACCTTGCATAATTGGATTAAAGACTATGAATAGCCTTAATAGTAGAATCATAATAGACCAAGACGGTCTAGAAGAATTAAGAGGAAAAGGGCATGGATATTTACAGTATGCTGATCTTACAGAGTTCCAAAGTATGTTTCTAACAGTAGATGGTGCTAGAGAATTAATAAAAGATACCTTTATAGAAAAACCAATTAAACAGATTAATAGAGCCGCGATAGAGAAACCAAAGGGGCCAGTAGGGGTAGTAGAAGATTTAGGGTTTTTAGAAAGTCTAATGGGGTGATTTCATGGTAGTGACGGAAAGAGATAGAAAGGTTATTACATTTATAGATGAGTTTAAGGTTGCTACTACAGATACAATACACGAATTGTTTTATCCATCATTAAAAATAGCACAAAGGAGGCTCAGATTATTAACAGAGAATAACCTCCTCAAACGAGATAGAGACCACTTCACTGCACAATATTACTATTATACTAATAAACCAAGACAACTAAGGCATTGTTTACTCCTTACTGATTTTTATAGAGAACTTAATAAAAGGGTTAAAATAAAGTTATTCAGAAAGGAGTTTCCCATAGAAGACATACGGCCTGATGGATTTGTAGTTTATGAGGTAAACGGTCAAAATTATATAGCTTGTGTAGAAATAGAACTTAGCAATATACCGGATATTGGAAAATATGAGCGGTTATACAAGGGAGAATCATACAAAAAATATTTTAATGGGGTGTTCCCTTTAATCTACTATGTAACAAATAAAGATATACCGGGTACGACATTGAAGATCATTCAAGTTAATGAAGATATAAGTAATTTTAGTATATAAGGGGGCTATTAGTATAATATTAGGGATTAAGATTAAGTGATAAATAGGAATAACATTTAATTGTTAGAAGTGCCCCAGGCACTTCTTTTTTATTTTAAAGTAAGTCGTTTTGGGAAGTGCATTATTACTAAAGAGAAACATTATAAAAAATGCTTGAAAATACAGAATAAATGATTGACATATCATACATAATGCAGTAAAATAAAATCATAGGATATAGGAGGTGAATTATTTGACATTTAATTACAATCCTCTTTGGAAGTTACTTATTGATAAAGGTATTAATAGAACCGAATTAGCAAACGAAATAGGATTAGCTAGGACAACAATCACAAAGATGGGAAAAAATGAATACGTGGCAATGGAGGTGTTAGATAGAATATGCAATTACCTTAATTGCGAAATATCAGATATTGTAGAACATTTAAAAGATAAAAAGGAGGATTAACATGGCCAGCCTAAAAGAGAATCTAATTAGTTTATGTAATGAAAGAATTGATGAAGTAGTAGATGAACTTAGGAGTCAACCAGAGTACCAGGAATTAAGCATGGAATTTAATAGTACCTTTAAAAGACTTCTAGACTACCTTCCAGAGGAACATCGTAAAGAACTGTTTAGGTTAGAGGAGATTAGTAGCAAAAGAGACACAACTAGATTATATTCTATCTATAAACAAGGATTGTTGGATTCTAGGGAATTGATGGAATTTATTGGAGGAGCATATGATTAATGAATGAGTCATAAAAGGCAGAGCAGGAAAGAAAAATGTAAAAAGCCTAGCATAACTTTGGCGAGTCGCATAGGCTTTCACATTAGGGAACACCTTGAATGATGTACCTTTGTATATAGTATCATAGTTAAGGTTCTCATTCAAGTTATTAAAAATGAGGAGGATTATAATGAGCTATTCGCAAATACTAAACGATTATTTATCAGGATTAAACGAAGAGGAGTATGAATTGTTTTTAGAAAAAGCAGTGCAGATAGTTATTAATGAAATTGCACCTACAAACCCTAAGGTAGTTAAAACAGAAAACATTAACTATATTGAGATAGACTTTGATAAAGTAAAAGGATTCAATAATCTAACTCAGGAACAGCAAGAACTATTTAAGAGTACCTATAGGGTTCATAATTCAGTTCATGGCATCGACTATAAAGAAGAGTGGATTCCAGTATCAGTTAAGTGGATTGAGGGCAAACCAAGCTATTTAAAGGTAGTTTTTAGGAATAGAGATTGGCTACATTATACACTAAATGGCACCTGGTATTGAAATGAACACCATCAAGAATTAAGACAATTTAATATAGAATAACTAAGGGGGACTTAATTTTATGGATAAAGATAAAGTAGATAAGGATTGTCCACTTATAATAGAACATCAAGTTACTGATGAAGATATGGAAAGAGTAATGGATATTTTAGTTTCTAAGGCTATTGAGATAGCCAAGGAAAGGAGACAACAGAACAAAGAAAAATTGGCTGAAAATATTCCAGAGGATTCTCAGCTGCTAGAGAAAAAGGATAATGGAATTAAAAATTGAATTCTATTTACTGAAAGGTACTAGGGCGAATAATTGGACTTAGTACCTTTTATGCTGTATTTTTATACCTAAATTTTCAAGTGTATAGGTGATATTAATGGAATTTGGTTATAGAGCAGAGTAATTTCTCTAAGAGTAGTTATGTAAACAGTCATATTTATTATATTGATGTAATGTGTTAATATATACTAGTAATAGTAATTTACTTTAGTTTTCTGATTGAAAGGGGAATTATATGAACTTTGCCAATCTAAAGGAACCGTTATCTAAAGAAGAATTAGAAGTATTACTGCAGTCAAGAGATAATCCTGATAATCGAGAAAAAATAATAATTCATAATCTTAGATTAGTACTATGGATAGCCAAGAAGTATTACATGGAGGGGAAAAACGAATTAGACGATATATTTCAATTGGGTGTAATGGGATTAATGAAAGCCATTGACAAGTATAATCCAGAAAGGGGAAGCTTTTCAACTGTAGCAGTACTATATATTAGAGCTAGTATTACGAGAAATATGTTTTTATTTACAGATGATGACCCAATAGACGAAATAATACCAGGAACTGAAGATGTAATGGTAAAGGACTCTGTTCCCAGTAATGACCCACTACCAGATGAAGTAGCATTAAATAGTGTATTTATTAAGGAACTTGAGGATGAAATAAAGCCAAAACTAACAGAAATAGAGTATAGATCATTTATGCTGTACTATGGCCTAGGCAGTCGGGAATATAGCTTAGTAGAAATTGCCAGATTATATGACAAGACACCGATGGAAATAAGAACAGCAAAAAACAAGGCCATAGAGATTATAAAAAGAAGTAAATTAATCCAAGGAATAGAAAAAGAAGTAAATAAGCAAACCATATTTTATAAGAGCATAGACTATACACAGCCAAGAGTAAAAGGTGGACAAATATCTTCACCAGTAGAAAGAATAGTTACGGAACGAGAGAAACTCAGGAATTATTTAAACGGCAAATACCTTGATAATGTGCTTTAAGATAATATAAAAATTAAAGAAAATGAACGGAAGTTACTGTAAAAGTTAATCCTAAGATATAATAGATATATTATTATTGATAAATCTAATACTAGATGGAGGAAAAAATATGGAATATAAAACTGTAGTTGATTCCGATGGAATAATAAATCACTATCCTATCCTAACAGAAGAGGAAAGAGAAGAGAAGAATCAAGAGTTTTTAAGGAAAGTAGATAAGTTAATTGAAAAATATGAACCTAAATCAGCCGAGGATGTATAAAATTATAATAAATTTGGGCTTATAGAAATAGAATATTTTTTCGGGAGGTATCTCTTCGGACCGTGGTACAAGTGTCCCCCCATAGGGTGGAAAAATTAAAATATCAATTCTAACTGCTAAAATATAATTATAGATAAAATGTGAGCCTATGTATGGCGATTTAAGAGGTTTGGATATTTAACTCATATAAATACATTAGGTGATATATAATAAATCCTATAAAGCTAGAATAGAGGGTGAAAATAGCATGGTAGAAGCATAATAGTTTGATGCGTAAAATATTTAGCCCTTTTTAAAAATTGAAAATGATACATAGTAGATTGTTGGCTGGTTACATAAAAAACATTTAACCCTTTTTTAACCCTCATGTTACAAAATATTGCATTATATTGCAAAAAGATACAACACTATATCCTTGCAATATACACGTTATAAAAAGTTATGAAATGTTAAAAAAATTTGTACGCAATCCAGAAGGTCGGGGGTTCGACTCCCTCAGGGTACGCCAACTAAAATTTGCAATCAAATGATTGCAAATTTTTATTTTTTGAAAATAATTTACATAAATAAGTAATAAAAAACTTGAATTCCCCTTGACTTTATCTAGATATCACGCTATACTATTAATAATTTAAAAATAATGCTTTGATAGAAAGAGTAATTTGTTGAGGATGTTATAGAGAGTCGGTGATGGTGGAAATCTGATACTGGTCAATAAACGAAGAACATTCTTGAGCATCTAACCGAAATTGTAAAAGAGTAGGCTTAGACGGGAATAGCCTGATATCGACTATAGAGTATCGACTTCAATACAGTCCGTACTTATATTTGAGTGAGCTATTGCTAACTAAGGTGGTACCGCGGAATTTAACCTTTCGTCCTTTATTTGGATGAAAGGTTTTTTTATTTTAGAAATTAGGAGGAAAAACATGACACAATTAAACCCAAGAGAAACTCAAATAGCAATAAAACAAATAAAGGATTATTTTGAAAGGAAGTTATCAGAAAAACTAAATTTAATCAGAGTATCAGCACCATTATTTGTAACACCAGAAAGTGGATTAAATGATAATCTTACAGGAGTAGAAAAGGCTGTATCCTTTGAAATGAGAAAGTACAATGAACAAATAGAGATAGTTCAATCATTAGCCAAGTGGAAAAGATTAGCCCTTAAATGGTATGGATTTGATATATATGAAGGACTTTATGCTGACATGAATGCTATACGACCAGACGAAGTATTAGATAATATACATTCCATATATGTAGACCAGTGGGATTGGGAAAAGGTAATAAGAGAAACTGACAGAACTACAGATTATTTAGTTCATATAGTAAAAGATATTTATGATGTATTTAAAGAAACAGAAAGATATACAAACAAGCTCTATCCTAATGTATTTAAAGATAAGTTACCAGAAGATATAAAATTTATTACTAGCCAAGAGTTAGAAGATCTATATCCAGAAGAAACGCCAGAGAAAAGAGAAAATCTCATAGTAGAGAAATATGGGGCAGTATTTGTATCAAAAATAGGAGGAGCATTAAACTCAGGAAAGCCTCATGGAACAAGATCACCTGATTATGATGATTGGAATTTAAATGGTGATATTATATTTTGGAATCCTACGACAAACTCGGCCTTAGAATTATCTAGTATGGGAATAAGAGTAGATGAAAAGGCTTTAGAGGAACAACTAAAGATAGCAAAGGCTGAGGAAAGGAAATCCTTAGATTATCATAAACAATTACTAAAGGGAGAGTTACCCTATACAATAGGTGGTGGAATTGGACAGTCAAGAATATGTATGTTTTTTTTAGAGAAAAAACATATAGGAGAGGTTCAAGCATCTGTTTGGACAGAAGAAATATTACAAGAATGTAAAGAGAATAATATATTTCTATTATAAGAAAGTTTAATTATATTTGTATAAACATGTATTTTCTATTATACTATTTAAGTAGAGTTAGGTATTACTTTACTTAAATAGGGGGGAATTAATTGAAAAAGAATATTTTACTAGTGTTTTCAGTATTAATTGTTGTGGCAGCCATAGGTGGATTTATATATTACAAACAATATATAAGTCCAAATGAAGAGGTAATTGCATATTCAGATGATTTATATTTAATTGTTGAAGAGCAAGAAGTAGATAGTGAAGATGCAGTAGTGTTTAATGGAGATATATTATATTTTTCACTCTCAACTATTGAATCTTTTATAGATAAGGATATATTTTATGATAATGAAGAAGAAATTCTAATAATTACTAATAAAGATAAAGTCCTAAGATATAGATTAGATGATAATATTGCAAGTATAAATAGTAAAGAATTTCTTGCTACAAATACCATAAAAAAATTTAACAATGACATATATATCCCTATAGATATAATTTTAAAAAACTATAATATTTATATTAATTATTTTGAAGAAACAAATGCTGTTGTATTGGATTTTACAGATATAAATTATTTAAAAGGTGAGATTATTGGAGAAGGTGCTGTAATAAGAAGCAATTTAGATATAAAATCACCTATTGTAGTAAAAGATATTCCTATAGGCACTATTTTAAATGTTTATGCAGAGTATGAATATTGGTACAAGGTAAGGACAATAGATGGAATACCAGGATTCATTGAAAAAAAATACTTGAAGATAAATTATACCAAGGATTTGTTTAAGGTAGCAAAACCAAAAGAAGAAATTACAGTAGAGGATAACGAAGAAAATATAAATCTTACCTGGGATTATACCTATAGAAAAGTGCAAAATACAGAGGGAATAGGTGTAATCCCAGGAGTTAATATAATATCTCCTACATGGTTTTCTATTACTGATAACAAAGGGAGTATATTAGATAAGGGAAATGCGGAATATGTAAGAAAATATAATAATTTTGGATATGAAATTTGGCCCTTAATTAATAATAATTTTGACCCAGATTTAACACATGAACTATTATATAGTAGTAGTAATAGAGAAAGACTAATAAGGGATATACTAGAGATTTATAAGGGATATGGCTTTCAAGGAATTAATATTGACTTTGAAAATGTGCATTTAAAAACCAGAGATTTATTAACTCAATTTGTAAGGGAACTATATCCAATATTTAAAGAGGCTGGAATGAGTGTATCTATGGATATAACTGGAATGTCTACATCGGAGAATTGGTCTTTATGCTATGATAGAAAGAGACTATCAGAGGCAGTTGATTATATGATTCTGATGGCTTATGACCAACATTGGGCTAGTAGTCCCATTGCTGGCTCAGTTGCAGAATATCCTTGGGTTGAAAAAAGTATATTAGGAGTTCTTGAACATATTCCAAATCACAAGTTAATTTTAGGAGTGCCTTTTTATACAAGATTATGGTTAGAGAAGGACGGAAAGGTATCATCTCAAGCATTATCAATGGAAACAGCTAATAAGTTTGTATCAGAAAACAAAGTTGATTTAATTTGGGACAATAACTCATTGCAATATTATGGAGAACTAGAAAAAGATAGTACTATATATAAAATATGGTTAGAGGATTCAAGGTCTTTAGAGATGAAGGTTTCCCTCATTCATAAATATGGATTAGCTGGCATTGCCTCTTGGAGAAAAGGCTTTGAAATTGCTGAAATATGGGATAGTCTAGATAAGGTATTAAATTAATATAAAAACTAGTAAAGAATTTTAAGATTAATTACATAGGAGTGAAATTATGTTTAAATATAAGAATGCGCAAATTTATACTATACTAGGAGATATAACTACAATAGAGGTAGATGCAATAGTAAATGCTGCCAATAATACTTTGCTAGGGGGCAGAGGAGTTGATGGGGCTATTCATCGTGTTGGAGGAAAAAGGATTTTAGAGCAATGCAAGAAGATAGGGGGATGCCCTACTGGTGAAGCTAGAATAACAACAGCTGGTAACCTTCCAAGTAAATATGTAATACACACGGTTGGTCCAATCTATAAAGATGGAAAATCAGGGGAGGAGAAGTTGTTATACAGTGCATATTATAATTCCTTAATGCTTGCAAAGGAATATGGAATTAAAACCATTGCATTTCCATCTATATCAACTGGAGCATATGGTTATCCTGTTGAAGATGCTATGAAAATCGCAATAAAAGGAGTTATAGATTTTATTGAGGTGGAAAAAATTGATTTAGACATTACCTTTGTACTTTTCAACAATCAAGATTTTTCCTTGTATAATAATTATCTTGGAGACAAATTATTACAATTTTGATATATATTTTATGTTGACTTTATTTTTTAATTATTATACTATGAGGAAGACGTAAATTTTTATAAAGGGGTGTTTAAAATATTCTCAGATTCTCATAAAATTATTGCATCGGAGATATGCAATAACGTGTTTAATATATATGGATTAAAATTAGATAAAGAAAAATTGTTATGGGGATCCGTATGTCCTGATATACTGCCTCAATACAAATTTATTAGACATTATAAAGATGAAAGTTTAAACTTTATTGCTAGAGAAATTATGAAGGTTATATTTATAAGTAGATATCTAGAATTTAATAAAATATTGGATCCATTGGCAATAAAATTATTAAGCAAGAAAATAGGAATAATTTCCCATTATTTAAGTGATTATGTATGTCTTCCACATGCAAGTAGATGGACATTTACAGATAGTATGATAAAGCATATAAAATACGAATCACAGTTAAATGAATTTGCCATGAGTCATAGCTTCAAAAAAAACGTAATAAATACTAATGACTTAGATATATATGATATACCTACAACGACTCTAAAAGATAGTATAAAGGAATATATAAATAAGATTGTAGAAGAATATTCCTTGCAAACTGGATTTAGAAATGATTTGAATTTTGCGCTGTCATTGAATTTGAAGATATCATTTTTTATTCTAGATACTATTAGAGCATACTCAGATGAGATAGATGGTCATTTTGCTTTAGAATTTTAATTTGTAAATATATTTATAAACGAACCCTTTAAACGAGAGGGTTCGTTTTATTTTAAGAATATATTTTTAGTTGGAGTATTATAAATTTTATTATATACTATTGGTAGAGGCATTAGGAGGTGCAATAGTGAAAAGAAAATTTATAAAGATTTTTTTAGCAGAATTTATTATTGTTGCAATTGTTTTTATATGTCTTTTTCCAAAGAGAAAAACATATAATCCTCCATTACAAAAAAGTTTAGTGGTAAATTCAGACTCGAAATTAGTAGACATCAGCACGAAGTCTAAGCTTTATTTAGAACTTGAGAAGGGGTTATTAGAAGGCCAAGAGCGCATAGATCTTAAAACCATAGCTTTGTTTAAAGAGCCTAAGGAAATATTTAAAATTTTAGAAGATATATCAAATGAAAATCCCGAAGTAATGTATTATAAGGCAGCTGAATATCAATTTGGAAGTTTAAACTTATCTTATTCAAAATCAAAAGAAGAGATAAAGAAACATCAATATAAAATAAGAGAAGTGAGAAAGGAATTTATTTCTAAATATATATCACAGGATATGTCAGATTATGAAAAGGTATTAGCTGTACATGATTATATAATCAATAATAGCAAGTATGATGATAAGTTATTTACAACTGGCATAGTTCCTCCGGAATCATATTCTAGCTATGGTATATTGGGCCTAGGTCGTGGTGTTTGTGAGGGATATGCTAAATCTATGAAATATCTATTAGATGGAATAGGATTTGAATCCATGATAGTAATTGGTGAATCAAAGGGAGAGAGTCATGCTTGGAATTTAGTTAAGATAGAAAATGAATACTATCATGTAGATACTACTTGGGATGATCCAGTAACAAATGATGGATCTAATGTATTAAGATATAATTTTTTAAATTTAAATGATGAAGAAATATCTAAAACCCATAATTGGAATAAGGGAAACTATCCATCTGCTAAGGGTGAAAAGTTTAATTATTTTAATTATAATAATTTAATCCTAAATGGAAAAGATGAATTGAAAAATGAAATAAAAAATGCTCTTTTAAAAAGAAAGCCTAATTTATTAGTTAAGATAAAAAATTTCAATAATGAAGAAATGATATTAAGTGAATTAATTGAAGATATCGCATATAAAAACTATAAATCAATAAAATTAAAAAGCTATTCATATTCCATTGATGAAGAATATGGTATAGTTAGCTTCGAATTTTACTATCGTTAAAATACACAAGGAGAGTTAAAATTATGGACAAAAAAATAAAAATAGCATACTTGCTTTTAGGCATAGGTATAGGTCTTATTGTTGCTAGTACTTTATATTCATTTTATCCTAAGGTAGAGTATATGGATTTGAGTGATGATATAATAATTGAAAAAGCAAGAGAATTAGGTATGGTTTGGCTAAAGGAAAATATAGATATAGAGAGTATAAATAATAGGGTAACTGATGAAGAGATAGGAGAAACTGTTAAGGAAATATCAGAAAAGGAAATTGTAGTAGAAAGTGGTTCAAGTTTAACTATAGTTGTTAAAAAGCTTTATGATGCAAATCTGATAGATGATATAGATGAATTTATTTTATTTGTGAAAGATAAAAAACTAGATAAAAAAATCCGTACTGGAAGATATAAAATTAAATTAGATAGTTCTCATGATGAAATAATAGAAATTTTAACTCGAAGACCTAATTAACTATAGTTTTTTGTCGAGATATTAAGTTTTTGTAAGAAAATTATTATATATTTTTAATCAATTATGAAGAATTCTGTAGTATAATAGTCTTTACTGTCCTTTAAATTTAGTAATTATAATGTTTAATACATCTAATGGTTGTCAATAATTGGTAAAAAGGAGGTATCGATATGGCTATAGCAAATACTGAAATATGTAATATTTATGATGGACTTATATATAAATTTCTCTATAAGAATGATATAAATAGCATACATATCCTCCTTAATCTATATGATTTGGAAGAAAATATTACAAACATATGCCCAAAATACGTGTCTATATATCATCTTAAAAAGCATATTAGCCGATTTTTACGGTATAGAAAGGATAATCATTTTATATCTTTAAATCTTGGACAACTAATTCATGAAGATATTAATCGATTAGAATTAATTATTTATCTAGAAGGATATAAACATGGTTATTTTAACAATTGTTGGGTAAATACTTTAGAGAAAATAACTGTTAAAGACATGCCTTTAGACAAACTATATAAAAGTAAGTACTTATATCATTTTGATTGCAAGACAAAGCAGGTAGAAGATATGAAGACTTTAATCTCTGAAGAAATTAATAGAGGGGAAAAACAAAGTAAGTACCTATATAATATAATTAAGGATTATTGTAAAGAGCTATTAAAAGGAAAGATTTTTAGTTTGAATAAATATTTAGATAAACAATTAACCATAGAATATAATTCGAAAATGTATAGTATTAAAGAAGATAATGGTTTATTAACCTTAGAAGAACTAAACAATATTTATAAAGAAATAGTAAAAATTGTGCTTAAAGATGGATTTAAACTCTATAAAGAGGCATATTGGTATGGACTAAATGATAGAGTTTTAAAGAGATATAGATAATAGTTAAAAGGGGGAAGTTAGATGTTTATTAGGAATTATATGTTACCAAAGGACGAATTAACCATATTGGAGCTAGAGGAGAGTTTAGGTAGTGCTCTTAATAAAATTAATAATGGAGATTTTCTATCATTACCAGTTATGGATGGGAATGAATTTAAAGGTATTCTTATGAAGGAAGCCATCTATAGGAGCTATATGGAGCTTGGTAAATCCGATAGAGATGAATATTTAAATAATACTACAGTAAAGGAAATATACAATAATAAATTTGAATCAACTTCTGCAGATGAAAGAATTGAGAAAGCATCTTATCTACTAAAGGAAGTGAGAACACCATTTTTACCAGTTTTTAATGAGAATAAATTTGTAGGTATATTAACTCATTTTGCAATATTTAAAGCCTTTGCAGAGATCTTTGGAATAGATAATGGAACAAGAATCGTTGTAAATATGTTTGATTTACCAGGACAATTAGCAAGACTTACAGATGTAATTAGAAAAGAAAATATAAATATAATTAATTTTGCTATTATGGACCCTAAGGTATTAGATCTAATTCAAGTAATACTTAGAGTTGATACTGATGATGTAGATAGGCTTATTGAAAAAATTCAATCAGCAGGATTTAAAATTGGTGAAATAGCTAAGTAGTATTATAATGTATAAAAATCCCATAAAATGGATAGAATATCCCTCTAGATAGTAATCTGGAGGGATATTTATGAAAAAAGATAGAATTTTACCTATTTTCTTCTTTTCTTTAACTTTGTTTCTAGTAAGTTTTATATTTGGTTATCAATTTATGGATAAGAAACTAAATCCTAAGAACATTAGCAAAGTAAATGAGAAGGAAATAGATACACAAAATTATCCAGGATTGGAGATACTTAAGGAGGAAACTAGAATTTCTCCAAATACTTTTGTAGAAGAAAGAATTCACTATAAAGAATGTGACCACGTAATTACAAGAGTAAGGGCAATAGAAAATGAATTTGTTAATATGACAAAAGATGAATTTACGGATTATTTTACGGAAAACTATCCAGATAAAAAGATAATTTCATATTCAACTAAAAGGATAGCCCTAGGAGTTACTAAAAATCATTTATGCGAGAATCATTATATTATTGGAGAGGAAAATGGTTTTATAGCTAAATTTAAGATAGGTGAAGAGGGTGAGAGAATATTAGTAAAGGTATATGATGATTATCCTATTTCACTATTAATGGAAATTGATCAAGAGGAAATTATTAAAGGTATAAGGGTGGATAGTGAAGAAGAATTTTCCGAAAGATTAGAGAATTTTATTAGTTAGCTAAGTTAGAAATTCTAACTTAGTTTTTTATTGGAAATATGATACAATAATATGTATAATCATAGGAAGGAGACAAGGAATGATAATTCTAGGAATCGATCCAGGGATTGCCATAGTAGGATATAGTATTGTAGAATGTAAGGGAAATAACTTTAAGGCCATTGACTATGGATGCATAACAACTGATTCAAATCTTTTATTTCCTGATAGAATTAAGATAATCTATGATAGGCTTACTGAAATTATAGAAATATACAATCCAGAAGATTTAGCTGTTGAAGAATTGTTTTTTAATAAAAATGTAAAAACAGCCATAAAAGTTGGACAAGCACGGGGCGTGGAAATATTAGCAGCTGTCAACAAAGGCATGAATATATATGAATACACTCCACTGCAAATAAAACAAGCCGTAGTAGGATATGGAAGGGCGGATAAGTTTCAGGTACAGGAGATGGTAAAATTATTATTAAATTTAAAAGAAAGGCCTAAGCCAGATGATGTGGCAGATGCTTTAGCAGTGGCTATATGTCATGGTAGCTCTATTAAATTTAAAGAATCTTTTAGAATGAAATAATAATATAAAGGGTGAATAAATTGTTTGAATTTATTATTGGTGATGTTGTATCCATTAAGGATGATTACATAGTATTGCAGAATGGAGGAATAGGTTATAAGATATTTACCTCTATTAACTCTATGGTACAACTTCAGCTGGGAATGAAAAATGCTATGATTTTTACATATTTAAATGTAAGAGAAGATGGAATATTTCTTTATGGTTTTACATCAGAGGAAGAAAATAATATGTTTAAGCTACTTCAGATGGTATCTAAGATTGGACCTAAAATTGCATTAGGAATCCTATCTAAACTAACCCCTAATCAGATTAAATTAGCCATAGCAACAAAGAATCTAGATACTTTGTGTAAGGCTCCAGGGATTGGTAAAAAGACTGCTGAAAGGCTTGTATTAGAACTTAAGGATAGGATAGATAATGACTTTGATATTGAAGAAGATACTATAGATGAATTTAATTCTAATGATTTTAATGAGGCTATAGATGGTTTGATGTCATTGGGATATACTAGATTAGAAATAGAAAAGATCATTAGGACAATAGATATATCTAAAATGAGTGTAGAGGATATAATTAGAGAGGTATTAAGGAAATTATCAAAACATTAAGAAGGTGTTAATAAATGGAAGATATTACTGATAGAATAGTGGCTGGAAGTTTAAGGACTGAGGATTTAGATAGTGAGTTAACACTAAGACCTAAGTGGATAAAGGAATATATAGGCCAGGATAAAGCTAAGGAAAAGTTAAATATATTTATTCAGGCTGCTAAAGGAAGAAATGAATCTTTAGACCATGTGTTATTATACGGGCCACCTGGACTTGGGAAAACAACCTTAGCAAATATTATTGCCAATGAGATGGGAGTAAATATCAGGGTGACTTCAGGACCTGCTATTGAAAGACCAGGAGACTTAGCAAGTATATTAACTAATCTTGCAGAGGGAGATGTTTTGTTTATTGATGAAATACATAGGATTAATAGAACTGTAGAGGAAATTCTATATCCTGCAATGGAGGATTTTGCTTTAGACATAATAATAGGTAAGGGTCCCTCTGCTAGATCAGTTAGGCTTGATTTATCGAAATTTACTCTTATTGGAGCTACTACGAGAGCAGGTCTTTTGACATCCCCTCTTAGAGATAGATTTGGTGTAATGCTAAATTTAGAGCTATATGATGAAGAGAGTTTGAAACAAATTATAACCAGATCAGCAGATATATTAAACATAGAGATTGAAGCTGAGGGAGCTTTAGAAATAGCTAGAAGGTCTAGAGGAACCCCTAGGATTGCCAATAGATTATTAAAGAGAGTAAGAGACTATGCTCAGGTTGTAGAAAAGGGCATAATTACTTGGGAAGTAGCAAAAAAAGGTTTGGAAGTTCTTGAAATAGATGAACTAGGATTAGATAGTGTAGATAGAAAATTAATCCTTACCTTAATAGAGAATTTTAATGGTGGACCAGTTGGTGTAGACACACTCTCTGCCGCTACTGGAGAGGAAAGAATTACCATAGAAGATGTATATGAGCCATATTTATTACAGATAGGATTTTTAAATAGAACTCCTCGAGGAAGAATAGTTTCTAAAAAGGCATATGATCATTTTGGAATTCCATATACTGAAGATTAATAAAGAATGACATAGGAGGGAGCGAGACATATGAAGAGTAAAATATCTAGAATGTTAATTTGTATATTATTATTAGTTTTATTACCTATGAGTAAATCTTACGCAGATATTATTAATATGGAATACATCGATGTAAGATTAACAAAACCCTTGACTCAAAATAATATAATTAATCTAGGAAGTAATAGTGGTTTTTTATTAATTGATGCTAATAATAAGGATATTATAATGTTAAACATAAGTGAACCTTCTATTAAAGCTATATTAGGTGAATCTGGTATAAATCTATTAAATTCTCAAAACGATATTATATTTACTTTACCTAAGGATGGCAGTATATTAATTGCTCCAAATGAATTATATAATCCAATAATAACAGTTGAAAAGGATCGCTATAGGGATTATATTAGATTAATAACTAAAAATAATGAGGTATTAGTTATAAATCATGTAAAACTTGAGAATTATTTATATGGAGTAGTCCCAGCGGAGATGCCTGCTACCTTTCATTCAGAGGCATTGAAGGCACAGGCAGTAGCTTCAAGGAGTTTTACACTTTCAAATATCAATAAGCATTCTGCTGATGGATTTAATTTATGCGATACTACCCATTGTCAAGTATATTCAGGGTTTGAGTATGAAAGACCATCAACTAATTTAGCTGTAGATGAAACTAGAGGTAAGTTGGCATATTATAATGGAAATGTTATAGAGGCCATATACCATTCAACTAGTAATGGATTTACAGAGGATAGTGTAAATGTATGGGGAGGAGATAGACCTTATTTAAAATCAGTAGAGGATAAATTTTCTGCAGAATCTCCCTATAGCAATTGGAGCTTTAGTATAAGCCTTAATGAATTAACTAATAATTTAATTTCATCGGGAATAGATGTAGGAGAATTACAAAAAATTGAAATAATAGATGCGACTTCTACTGGAAGGGTAAATAAAGTCAAGATAGTTGGTAGTAAAGGAGAGAAGATTATAAATAGCACTGAATTTAGAAATATGATAGGAGCTACAAAGTTTAGAAGTACCACCTTTAATATAAAAAATAGTAATATAAGTTCAGATAATCATGTTTATGTCATGACTGGAAATACCTTAGATCCTAAGACTATAGATATGAGTAAGGCTTATATAATAGATGGAAAGGATAAGAAAATAGTAAATAGGAGTACTGTTAATAGAGCTATGGATAAGGATAAAATAGAATCCATAGGGGTGCTATATCCCACATCTTCTTCTGAAATTCTAATAGAGGGAAAAGGCTTTGGTCATGGTGTAGGTATGAGCCAATTTGGTGCGAAAAAAATGGCTGAATTGGGATATGGATTTGAAGATATTCTAAAATATTATTATACAGGAATAGATGTAGATTAGGAAAAAGATTAGATAAGTAGATTGCATGAAAGAATTATAATGGTAAATAATCATAATAAAGAAGGATGGTTCAATGAAAAGAGAAGATTTTAATTATTTTTTACCAGAGGAGCTAATAGCTCAGCATCCTTTAGAAAATAGAG
Organism: Bacillota bacterium; assembly: GCA_023388495.1. Lineage (GTDB taxonomy): Bacteria > Bacillota > Clostridia > Tissierellales > Tissierellaceae > Tissierella. The sequence goes on from JAEWGC010000013.1 coordinate 34,771, forward strand.
AGGAATCTAGGCTACTGGTATTAGATAAAGAAACAGGTGAGATAGAACATAGAAGATTTAAAAATATCGTAGGATATTTAAATAAAGGGGATTGCTTAGTACTTAATGATACAAGGGTAATACCTGCTAGACTCTTTGGAAATAGAATAGGAAAAGAGGAAAGTATAGAAATTTTACTTCTTAAAAGAATGGAAAAGGATATATGGGAAGCCTTGGTGAAGCCTGGGAAAAAAGCTAGACCAGGACATATACTAGAATTCGGAGGAGGAATTTTAAGGGGTGAGGTTTTATCCATAGAAGAAGATGGTACTAGAATTATAAGATTTGAATATAAAGGAATATTTGAAGAGATTTTAGATAAATTAGGTGAGATGCCCTTACCTCCTTATATAACTGAAGTTTTGGATGACAGGGAGAGATATCAGACTGTATATTCAAAGAATAATGGTTCAGCAGCGGCACCTACGGCAGGCTTACATTTTACTAAGAAATTATTAGATGAAATAGAGGATAAGGGAGTTAATATTGCATATATAACCTTACATGTTGGTCTTGGGACTTTTAGACCTGTTAAGGTAGATAATATTCTAGAGCATCATATGCATTCTGAGTATTATAACATATCACAGGAGGCAGCCGCGATAATTAATAACTCTAAAGTAAATGGTGGTAAGATTATATCTGTAGGTACTACTTCCACAAGAACATTAGAAACCGTAGCAGATGAAAATGGAAAGATTATACCTACATCAGGATGGACGGATATATTTATATATCCTGGATATGAATTTAAGATTGTAGATAGATTAATTACAAATTTCCACTTACCTGAATCAACTTTACTGATGCTTGTTAGTTCATTATCTAGCAGAGAAAAAATACTTAATGCATATATGATTGCAGTGGAAGAAAGATATAGATTTTTTAGTTTTGGCGATGCCATGTTTATAAAATAATAGGAGGATAGTTATGGCTATAAGATTTGAACTATTAAAAGAATCAAAGGATTGTAAAGCGAGGCTTGGTAAGCTATATACTCCTCATGGAGTTATAGAAACACCAATATTTATGCCTGTAGGTACTAGAGCTACTGTTAAGGCTATGACACCAGAGGAGGTAAAGGGTTTAGGTGCACAGATAATTTTAAGTAATACATATCACCTGTATTTAAGGCCTGGTCACAAACTAATAGAGGATGCAGGTGGATTGCATAAATTTATGAATTGGGATGGTCCTATATTAACTGACAGTGGAGGGTTTCAGGTTTTTAGCCTAGGTGATTTAAGAAAAATAAAAGAAGAGGGAGTAGAGTTTAGGTCACATATTGATGGATCTAAGCATTTCATAAGCCCAGAGAAATCAATTGAAATTCAAAATTCCCTAGGCTCAGACATTATGATGTGTTTTGATGAATGTACCCCTTATCCTGCTACCTATGAGTATGCAAAGCATTCAATGGAAAGAACTACTAGATGGGCTAAGAGATGTAAAGACTACCATCAAAATTGGGATAAACAAGGATTATTTGGAATAGTCCAAGGTGGGATGTATAAGGATCTAAGAGAACAAAGTGCGAGGGATTTAGTAGAGTTAGATTTTCCAGGATATGCAATAGGTGGGCTTAGTGTAGGTGAACCTAAGGAGTTAATGTGTGAAATCTTAGACTTTACTACACCTTTATTACCTAAGGATAAACCTAGATATAATATGGGGGTAGGGACACCAGACTATCTATTTGAATCTGTAATTAGAGGCATAGATATGGCGGATTGCGTATTACCTACTAGAATTGCAAGAAATGGTACTGTTCTTACATCTCAGGGTAAATTGGTTATAAGAAATGCAAAATATTCTAAGGACTTTAATAAACTAGATCCAGAATGTGATTGCTACGCATGTACTAATTATTCTAGGGCATATATTAGACATTTATTTAATGTCGATGAAATCTTAGGCTCAAGACTTACAACAATTCACAATTTATATTTCCTAATAAAACTTATGGAAAACATTAGAAAAGCAATAAAAGAAGATAGAATACTTGAATATAAAGAAGAATTTTACGAAAAATATGGTTATAATAATAAAATTTAGGTGAAATATCTAAAATATATTGTATAATAGATTATAGAAAGGGAGGGATTTGTACATGCCACAACAATTACAAGGGTTTATAATACCTATAGGTTTTTTGGTCATATTCTATTTCATGGCAATTAGACCACAAAAGAAAAAAGAGCAACAAATAAAAGAAATGAGAAGTAACCTGAGGGTAGGAGATGAGGTAATTACCATTGGCGGAATTCATGGTAAGATTATTAAAGCCAAAGAAGATATAGTAACTATTGAAGTTGGATCTTCTAAGACTAAACTAGACATGGCTAAATGGTCAATTGGTTCAGTAGTTAATAAAAATGAATCAAAAAATGTAAAAAATGAAGAAGTAAAAACTGAAGAAGATGATAAATAATGAAAAAGGCTTCCTATTATTTAATAAGGAAGCTTTTTTATGTAATAAATATGACTTTCCTTAAATAAATTAAACTAAGGATAAGTAGCCCTAAAGGACTACCAGATTATATCCTAGTGGGTAAATATAAGGAGGGATATTATGAAAACTAAAAGTTTAAACAAAAACATCTATTTACTAAAGGGGTTGCTTCTAGCATATATTATTACATGTGTTTTGATTTTATTTTTTTCAATACTGCTAACATACTCAACCCTTAGAGAAAGTAAAATGCCTTTATTAAATACAATAATCATGATAATAAGTGTAACTTCAGGTAGTATTTATGTAGCAAAGATGGTTAAGGAAAAAGGTTGGATTAATGGAGGAATTGTAGGTGTAGGATATTATTTGATATTAATTCTAATTAATTTTATATTTCTAAAGCCTTTAGTATTAGATATATTCTCGATTTCTAAATTAGCAATATCTGGTATTACTGGAGTAATAGGTGGAGTTATTGGTATCAATATATCGTAAAGGACTAAAAAAAACTTTAAATCTAAAAATTAATATGATATAATGAGTAGCAGAAAATAGATGCTAAGGAGGGATTTAAGATGAAATACATAAAGACAATATCTGGTAGCAATCTAAAAGATACTATAGCTAAAGGCGGCTGTGGTGAATGTCAAACTTCTTGTCAGTCAGCTTGTAAAACATCCTGTACTGTAGGAAACCAAAAATGCGAAAATAAATAACTATAAAAGGTGGTGGTTTATCCACTACTTTTTATTTGTATAAAATTGTTAATTAGGAGGAACTTTAATGAATAAAGCATCGAAGATGCATAAGTTTTATTTAAATAATAAATATATTATTTTAGATGTAAATACTGGTGCAGTACATGTAGTCGATAAAATTGTATATGAAATCATAGATCATTATGGAGAGAAGTCTAAGGACGAAATAAAAGAGATATTTAAAAATACTTACGATGAAAAAGCCGTAGAGGATGTTTATAATGAAATAGATCAACTAACTAAAGATGGACTCTTATTTTCTGAAGATGTGAACATTTCTAATTTTAAATATAATGAAGAAAATATTGTTAAGGCTATGTGCCTACATGTAGCCCATGATTGTAATTTAAAATGTAACTATTGTTTTGCATCACAGGGAGACTTCAAAGGAGAAAGGTCATTAATGTCTTTAGAAGTTGGGAAAAAGGCATTAGAGTATCTTGTTAAGAATTCCGGAGCCAGACGAAATTTAGAGGTTGATTTTTTCGGTGGAGAACCTTTGATGAACTTTGGTTTAGTTAAGGATTTAGTAGACTATGGAAGAGCTTTAGAAAAAGAATATAATAAGAATTTTAGATTTACTATTACTACAAATGGCATATTACTTGATGATGAGAAAATTGATTATATAAATGAAAATATGTCAAATGTTGTTCTTAGTTTAGATGGTAGAAAAGAAGTCAATGATAATATGAGAAAAACAATTAGTGGTGAAGGTAGTTACGATATTATTTTACCTAAGTTTAAGAAGATGGTAGATAAAAGAGGAGATAAGGACTACTACATTAGAGGGACTTTTACTAGTAACAATATTGATTTTTCTAAGGATGCATTAGATTTTTATGATCAAGGATTTAAAAAGATTTCAATAGAGCCAGTAGTTACATCAGAGGAAATGGACTATGCTCTAAGGGAAGAACATTTACAATCTGTTTTAGATGAGTATGAGAATTTCTCTAAAGAATATATAAATATAAAGAAAATGGACAAGGATTTTTACTTTTTCCATTTTATGATAGATTTAACACAAGGACCATGTATAATAAAAAGAGCTGTTGGCTGTGGAGCAGGGTCTGAATATATGGCTGTTACTCCAGAGGGGGATTTATACCCTTGTCATCAGTTTGTTGGAGAAGAAGAATTTAAGTTAGGAAATGTTTTTGATGGAGTTCATAGAGATGATTTAAGAGATAAATTTAAGAAAGCAAATGTATATAACAAAGAAGAGTGTAGAAATTGCTGGGCAAGATTTTACTGTAGTGGTGGCTGTCATGCAAATTCTTATCATGCCCATAATGATATTAGCAAAGCATATAGAATTGGTTGTGAAATGGAAAAGAAAAGAATAGAGTGTGCCATATCTATATTGGCAAATTTAAATGAGTAGGAGGAGTAATATGAAAGCTAAAAGTACCATTATTCTGATACTAATCTTAGCTATAGTAGGAGGAAGTACTTTTATAGCATTAAATGGTGCTAAGATTGGAAAATATGAGATTATTAGGGCAAAGGATTCCATTGCTTTAGGTCTTGATTTAGCTGGTGGTGTTTATGTAGTTTTAGAAGCCCAAACAGATGCTAAGGGTGCAGAACTTCAAAAAATTATGGAGCAATCAAAGGCAATTATCAATGAAAGAGTAAATGGACTTGGAGTATCAGAGCCTAATATTTCAATTGAAGGTGGAAGTAGAATAAGAGTTGAATTGGCAGGTATAGATGACCCTCAAAAGGCAATTGAGTTAATAGGTAAGACTGCACAATTGCAATTTATTGATCCAGATAAAAATGTTGTTCTAACAGGTAAAAATGTTGTTGGTTCAGAGGTAAAATATCAAAATAATCAATTAGGCCAGCAAGAAGTTGTAGTAAGCTTAGAATTTGACAAAGAAGGTACTGATAAATTTGCTGAAGCGACAGGTAGACTTGCTCAAGAGGAAAAGAGAGAAGATAAAATTATTTTTATTGTTCTAGACGATAAAATAATATCCTATCCAGCAGTTCAAGATCAAATTACAGATGGTAAAGCTGTTATAACAGGAAATTTTACACTAGAAGAGGCTAATGAACTAGCTACATTAATTAGGGCAGGTGCTTTACCAGTAGAAATGAAAGAGTTACAAACATCTATTATAGGGCCTACATTAGGCTTAAAAGCATATGAAAGAAGCATTAAGGCTGGAGGAATAGCACTTCTTATTATTATGGTATTTATGATAATCTCCTATAGAATTCCTGGTTTTATTGCGTCAATAGGACTTATCATATATACATTGATAACTCTATTTACTATGTCATCCTTAGGAGTTAAATTAACGCTTCCAGGTATAGCGGGTTTGATATTATCCATAGGTATGGCTGTAGATGCCAATGTTATAATATTTGAAAGAATAAAAGAAGAAATAAGGATAGGAAAGAGCATTAGAACTGCAGTAGATACTGGATTTAAGAGAGCTCTTACTTCAGTAATGGATTCAAATATTACTACATTAATAGCTGGAGTTGTATTATATTACTTTGGAATTGGCCCTATTAAAGGATTTGGAGTAACTTTAATAATAGGTATAGTGGCTTCTATGTTAACAGCTGTCATTATTTCTAAATATTTATTAAAGTTAATAGTATCAATTACAGGCAATAAAAACACTAAGCTTTATGGGGCTTAATAGAGGGGTGAAAATATGAATATTATAAAAAACAGAAAGATATTTGCAATTTGTTCATTAGTTATAATTATAGCAGGACTTCTTATGTTTTTTATTAGAGGCTTAAACTATGGAATTGATTTTAGTTCAGGTACACTAATTCAGATAAATGTAGGAAAATTTATACCAGTAGATGAAGTTAGAGTGATAATGGATGAATATGATAAAGAGGCAAGTATTTTACATGCAGGCAATGATAAAGAGCAAATTATAATAAAAAGTACTTCCGATTTTTCAAACGATGATATTACAAGTATAATAAATAAATTTGTTGAAAAATATAATATTGATTCAGACAATGTTCTATCTGAGAAATTTGAAGCGTCCATGGGAAAAGAAATAAGGAATAAGGCTTTATTATCTACATTAATAGCCACAGTGCTAATGTTAGGGTATATAACATGGAGATTTGAGTTTAATTTTGGTGTAGCAGCTATAGTTGCATTAGTTCATGATATATTAATTATGTTAGCTGTTTATTCAATACTTAGGATTCCAGTAAATAGTTCATTTATAGCAGCAATCTTAACTGTATTAGGTTACTCTATAAATGATACAATAGTTATTTTTGATAGAATAAGAGAAAATATAAAGTTATATCCAAGAGAAACTGTAGATAATTTAATTAACAATAGTATCAAACAATCTCTAACAAGAACAATAAATACTTCATTAACTACTCTAATATCTATCCTTGTACTATATGTATTAGGTGTTGAAGATGTTAAGATACTTGCATTACCTTTGATGTTAGGTATTGTAGCTGGAACTTATTCTTCTTTGTTTATCGCGACTCCAATATGGTATGAGCTTAAGAATAGAAAAATAAAAACTGCTAAATAGCAGTTTTTATAATCCATAGGAAAGTTCTCACTTGCTTTTATTTTGCAAAAAAGAACTTTCCGTATATGGACTTCAAAAAAGCTACCTTGGAATTTTTTAATAGGAGCTTTTTTTATTTTATGATTATAGAGTTTTCGACAAAAAATGAAGAAATAGGTAATAATAACTAGAATTAAAAGAGATAAAATGATAGAATTTAGATACTAATTAGTGTATCTAAATTTTATTTCTATTGGAGTGAATTAATTGGAAAAATGGTTCATAAAAAATAAGGGAATTGATTATAGAAAAATTGCGAGAGATTTTAAAATATCTGAGTTTTTATCTAAACTTTTAGTTAATAGAAATATAACGGATTATAGTCTAATTGATAGCTTTATATTTCCAAATTTAGATAGATTACATAATCCTGGTCTTATGAAGGACTTACCAAAAGCCGCAGATATCATTAAGGACAAAATAATTAATAAAAGAAAAATAAGAATAGTAGGAGATTATGATGTAGATGGAGTAATCTCAATCTATTTATTATATACAGGCATTAAAAAATGCGGTGGTGATGTTGACTATGTTATACCAAGTCGGGTCGATGATGGGTATGGGATAAATAATGAGATCGTTAAAGAGGCAAAGAATCATGGAATAGACACCATAATAACCTGTGACAATGGCATAGCGGCCATAGAACAGATAAAGCTTGCAAAGGAGCTTGGACTAACGGTAATAGTAACGGATCATCATGATTTACCTTTTGTAATCGAAGAAACTGGAGAAAAGAAGTACTTATATACTGAGGCAGATGCAATAATAAATCCAAAACAATTAGAATGTAAATATCCATTTAAAGGACTTTGTGGTGCAGCAGTAGTATTTAAATTGATTCAAAAATTATATTTAATATGCGGGTTACCATCAGAAACCATATATGATTTATTGGAATATACTGCCATTGCAACAGTTTGTGATGTAGTTGATTTAGTTGATGAAAACAGAATTATAGTGAAAAAGGGTTTAGAACTTTTAAATAAAACAGAAAATATTGGGCTGAAGGCTTTAATAAAAGAAACTGGAATTGAAGATAAGGATATAGGTGTTTATCATCTAGGATTTATTATTGGACCGAGTATCAATGCTTCGGGAAGATTAGATTCTGCATTAAAAGCCTTAGAGTTACTTTTATCAAAGGACTTAGACCATGCAAGTTCTTTGGCTAAGGAACTTCGGGAGTTAAATGAAGAAAGAAAACAAATGACAAAAGATGGAGTAGAAAAAATAGTTAATATTATTGAAGGTTCAGAGATAAAAAATGATAAGGTTTTAGTTATTTACGAACCAGAAATACACGAAAGTATAGCAGGCATTATAGCTGGAAGAATTAAAGAAAAATATAATAAGCCTACTATAGTTTTAACTCGAGGCAAAGAAGGAGTTAAGGGTTCTGGTAGGTCTATTGAAGGTTATAATATGTTTGAGGAGCTATCAGAATGCAAAGATTTCTTATTAAAATTTGGTGGACATCCAATGGCAGCTGGTTTATCATTAGATGATGTAAATATAAATAAATTGAGAGAAAAGTTAAATAAAAATACAAGCTTAACAGATGATGACTTAATATCTAGAATATATATTGACATGCAACTTCCACTGGAATATATTAGTTTTAAGTTAATTGATGAATTAAGGCTTTTAGAACCCTTTGGAAAGGGCAATAATAAACCTATATTTGGGGAAAAGAATTTGAAGATTAATCGTGGGGTTGTATTAGGTGTAAATAGAAATGTTTTAAAACTAGTATTAGAAAATGAAAATAGTAAAACAATAGAGGGAATATTTTTTGGCGATATTAACTCTTTTGAAAATATGATCCAGATTCATTATGGAAAGTCTGAGTTAGATAAAATCTATAGGGGAACTTTTAATAATGTAAAAGTTGATATACTATATTATCCCTCGATTAATGAATATAATGGAAATACTAGTTTACAAGTTATAATTCAAAATTATAGAATTAATAAATAATTTTAATTGCCTTAGATAAGTTATTTTTGAGCATACAGTCCTAATCGTTATAAATAGCAAATTATGGGTAATTATAAATAATCAAACTACTTTATATACATTCATTATACTTGAAGAAGGTGAATCCAATGTTAGAAAATTTACTCTTGAAGATCGAGCAATATAATCCATTAGCAGATTTAAGTCTTATAGTAAAAGCATATAACTTCGCACAGTCAGCTCATGCTGGCCAAGTAAGAAACTCGGGTGAAAGCTTCTTTATTCATCCATTTAATGTTGCCATGATATTAGCAGATTTAAATATGGATACAGCTACTATAATAGCAGGGTTACTTCATGATGTTATAGAGGATACAGATATAAGTCATGAGACCATAGCAGAAGAATTCGGTATTGAAATAGCTGATTTAGTAGAGGGTGTAACAAAGTTAAAGAAACTACAATATAAAACTAAGCAGGAAAATCAGGCTGAGAATTTAAGGAAAATGGTTTTAGCCATGGCAAACGATATAAGAGTTATCATAGTTAAGTTAGCCGATAGACTTCATAATATGAGAACATTAGAGTATATGAGGGATGAAAAAAGGAAGGAAAAGGCTCTAGAGACTTTGGAGATTTATGCCCCTCTAGCCCATAGACTAGGAATTTCTAAAATAAAATGGGAATTAGAAGATTTATCTCTAAGATATTTAGACCCTGAAAATTATTATGACTTGGTAGAGAGAGTTTCTAAAAGAAGGCAGGAAAGGGAAGCATATGTAAAAAATATAATAGAAACATTGAGTAAAAAGCTTGATGAGGTTAAAATAAATTACGATATCAGTGGAAGACCAAAGAATTTCTATAGCATATATAAAAAGATGGTACATCAGGGCAAGGCCTTTGAGCAAATATTTGATTTAACTGCAATAAGAGTTATAGTAGATAATATTAAGGACTGTTATGAAGTACTAGGTATAGTTCATAATCTGTGGAAGCCTTTACCAGGTAGATTCAAAGATTATATTGCCATGCCTAAACCAAATATGTATCAGTCTATACACACCACTGTAATTGGTTTAAAAGGAGAAATATTTGAAGTACAAATACGTACTTGGGAAATGCATAGAACAGCAGAATATGGTATAGCTGCCCATTGGAAGTATAAGGAAGGAACTAATAAAACAGATAATTTTGATGATAAACTAACATGGTTGAGGCAATTATTAGAGTGGCAATCAGATTTAAATGATCCTAAGGATTTTATGGAAACTTTGAAAATAGACTTTTTTACAGATGAGGTATTTGTTTTTACACCTAAGGGAGATGTAATAAATCTTCCCGATGGTTCTACGCCAATTGACTTTGCTTATAGAGTTCATACTGAGGTAGGAAATAAGTGTGTAGGAGCTAAGGTGGACGGTAGGATTGTACCTTTAAATTATAGATTAAAAAATGGAAATATTGTTGAAGTAATTACATCTGCTAACAGTAATGGACCTAGTAGAGATTGGATAAAGATAGTAAAAAGTACTCAAGCAAAAACTAAAATTAGACAGTGGTTTAAGGCTAAGGAAAAGGACTTTAATATTATAAAAGGAAAAGATTTATTAGAAAAAGAAGTTAAACGTTTAGGTTATAAAGCATCGGAAATCTTAAAAGATGAATGGATCAAAAATATAGCATCTAAAGTTAGTATAAATTCTATTGAAGATTTATATGCAGCTATTGGATATGGGAGTATAACATTAAATCAAGTGATTTCGAAGCTAAGAACACAGTATAATGAATATTATAAAATAGCAGATGAGAAGGCATTTGTAGAGAGTAAAATTCAACAGCCTACACAAAGTAAGGCTAGTAAACCTACTCAAGGAATTAGGATAAAAGGAGTAGATAATATTAAAATAAGGTTCTCTAAATGTTGTAATCCAGTACCAGGAGATGAAGTAGTAGGATATATAACTAGAGGTAGAGGAGTTTCAGTTCATAGAACTGATTGCCCAAATATAATAATGTCAGAAGATGCGGAAAGATTTATTGAAGTAGAATGGGATTTTCAAAAGAAAGCATCTTATCCAGCAGAAATTCAAATAAAGGCATCTGATAGATCAGGGCTTTTAGCAGAAATTACTCAAAAAATAACCGATTCTGATTTAGGTGTAATATCCTTAAATGCTAGAACATCTAAAGATAAAGTAGTATTTATAAACGTGACCCTTGAGATTAAGGATATTGAAGAATTAAGGGATTTAATGAGAAAGATCAAAAGAATAAGAAACGTAATGGATGTATATAGAGTTACAGCTTAGAAAGAGGGAGATACATGAGAGCAGTCGTACAAAGAGTTTCAGAGGCAGCAGTTAGAGTAGATAATGAAATAGTAGGAGAAATAGGGAATGGACTACTAGTACTACTTGGTGTAGGTGAAGAGGATACTCTTAAGGATTTAGATTATTTGGTAGACAAAGTATTAGGACTTCGCATATTTCAAGATGAAAATGATAAAATGAATTTATCCCTATTAGATACTAAGGGAGAGTTGTTAGTGATTTCTCAATTCACCCTTTATGGCGATGTAAGAAAGGGTAAAAGGCCTAGCTTTACAGAATCAGCACATCCAGACATAGCTGAAAAAATTTATCTAGAATTCATTAATAAATGTATAGATAAGGGAGTTAAAACAGAAAAGGGTATTTTTGGTGCCGATATGAAGGTAAGTCTTATGAATGATGGCCCTGTTACTATATTATTAGATAGCAAAAAGATATTTTAGGAGGTATAGACTTGAAGATTAAAAGAATACCAGCAGGTATATATGCAGCTAATTGTTATATTATATATTCGGAAGATAGGAAAGAAGGCATAGTCATAGATCCAGGTGGAGATGTAGATGAAATACTTGCATCAATAGAAGAAGACGAGTTAAAGATTAAATATATAATATTAACGCATGGTCATGCGGATCATATAGGAGGAATAGTTTCTTTAAAAAAGGCTCTATCTGTTCCTGTTATGATACATGAAGATGATAGAGAAATGTTAATTGATGGAAACAAAAACTTATCAACCATGATGGCTATGGGTACTATAGAAGTAGAACCTGATATGCTCTTAAAGGACGGAGATATTATAGAGTTTGGAGAGGATAAGGGAGAAATTATTCATACTCCTGGTCATACAAGGGGAGGCATATGTATAAAAGTTGGAGATAATATAATAACTGGTGATACTTTATTTGCTGGTTCCATAGGAAGAACAGATTTACTTGGTGGAGACTATGAAACCATTATAAAATCAATAAAGGATAAATTAATGATTTATCCAGATGAAGTTAAGGTTTTTCCAGGACATGGAACTCCTTCTACAATAGGTAAGGAAAGAGTTTCAAATCCTTTTTTACGCTAAGATCAAATAGGGTGATTATGTGATAAATGTATTATTAATAAACCATGAAACTGAATATGAATTAACGGAATTAATTAAGGTGTTTTTTCCTGGTGATGATATTCTATATATTAAGGAGCAAGACGAGTATTTAGGTGAAGGTATTCTTATCATTAACTCTTTATATGAAGAAGGAGAAAGTATATATTCTCTGACTAAAATATATAGTGATAATATCCTAATTGGACAATCTACTGAAAATATTAAATTTATAGAAGTATATAGAGACTCAGTTGATAAATATATAAGGCTTGGGATTAAAAAATCCTTATATAATACATTGATTTCTATATCGGAGAATGAAATACCATGGGGAGTTTTAACTGGTATAAGACCTATTAAGATTGTTCATGATTTACTAGATAAGGATATAGATGAAAAGGAAATAATTAGAGTATTAACAGAAGAATATAAACTACATCTTGATAAGTCCCAGTTAGTATTAGATATTGGAAATAAACAAAGAAGATATATCTATCCTTTAAATAAGGATAGATATAGTTTATATGTTAGTATACCATTCTGTCCAACTAGATGCTTATATTGTTCATTTCCTGCCTTACCAATAGGTAGATATGAAAATCATGTAAAGGAATATACTTCTACAGTAATATATGAAATTGAGAAAATCAGTGAAATGATGGAAGGAAAAGAAATTAATACAGTATATATAGGAGGGGGTACTCCTACAGCTATTCCACCAATGGAACTTGAAAAGATAATTCAAGCTATTTATAATAAATTTGGTGAAAAGAACATAAGAGAATTTACAGTAGAAGCAGGTAGACCAGATACAATTACTAAAGATTATTTGACAATGTTAAATAGAAATAGAATTGGAAGGATAAGTATAAATCCGCAAACTATGAATGATGATACTTTAAAACTAATTGGAAGGCAACACAAAGCCCAAGATATTGTAAAGACTTTTTATATGGCTAAAGAGATTGGTTTTGATGTAATCAATATGGATTTAATTGTAGGGCTTCCAGGTGAGGGGTTAACACATATTAAGAGGACTTTAGAGGAAGTAAAAAAATTAAATCCAGAAAATTTGACTGTTCATACTCTTTCAGTTAAGAGGGGATCTAAATTTAAAGAGACTATAGATAAGTTTTCATTACAAAGTCAAGAAACTTTAAGTACTATGTTAAAGGAAACCGTAGAATATTCTCAGAGGATGGGATTAGAGCCCTATTATCTTTATAGACAGAAGCAAATACTAGGAAATTTTGAAAATATAGGATATTCTAAACCTAAAATGGAATGTATATACAATATAGTTATGATGGAGGAAAAAGAAACTGTTCTGGCAGCTGGAATGGGTTCAGTATCTAAGATTTTCTTCCCAGAAGAGAATAGAATAGAAAGAGTGCCAAATTTCAAGGATTTAAAAGAATATCTAGAGAGAATAGATGAACTGATCCAAAATAAAAAGATGGCATTGAAAAATAATTAATGGAAAGAAGGGACTAAAACTAATGTTATGGTGGACAAAGGATCTTGAAACAGGAATAGAAACTATAGATAAACAGCATAAAAGTATATTTGATAAGGCAAGTGAAATCTTTAACTTAGGAAATAATTCTGATTCGAAGGAAATTGAAAAAGTATTTATTTTCTTAATGAGTTATGCAAATAATCATTTTTATGAAGAAGAAATATTCATGATGGAAAGCTCATATGAAGATTTTATTGAACATAGAAGACAACATAATTATTTTATAGAAGAGATATATAGGATATATCAGAAGACTATGTGTGGACAGGCTTCTGAAGAAAATTTAAATGATTTAAAAGCATTGGTAATTGATTGGCTTGCAAATCATATAAATGGTGATGATAAAAGATATATCGCAACCCTTAGGGCATAAATATAGGATTTGTTTGGGGGTGTATTGTTGAAAGAAATAAAACAATCCATTATGGATCGTTGTACTGCAATATTTTTGATTTTAATAATTATATTGTTATCCTATAGTGGTTTTGTGCTTAATAAGAATATGGTAAGGTTTGATAATGCTATAAAATATCAAGAAAAGGCACTAGAATTGGCCCATGAAATGGAGGATACTAGCAATAAACTAACAGATTTAGCTAGATCATTTGTAAATAGCTATAACCTTAATGACTTAAATGAATATTGGAATGAAGTAAATATAAAACGTACAAGAGAAAATATTATTTTTAAGCTAATGTCTATGGACATGTCTGAGGAAGAACAATTATATCTAAAGAAAGCTAAAGAAGAATCAGATATTTTGAAAGAAGTAGAAATACATGCTATGAGTTTAGTGGTAAAAGCTGTAGGATTTAGTGATGGGAAAATACCTATGGAAATTGCTCAGTATGAGATATCCCTATTAGAGCAAGGCTTATCTAAAGAAGAAAAGATTAATTTCGCAAAAGAATTAGTTTTTGGACAAGAGTATAGGGAAGGTAAAAGAGATATTCGATCTAACATTTCCAAATATAGAAAGATGACTGAAGAATTAATATCGAAAGAATTTAATTTAACTGTACAAAGTTCAAATAATGCATTTAACTTGCAAAATTTATTTCTTGCATTTCTATTAGTTGGAGGAGTGTCTATTTTATTGTTTTATTATACGCAAATAGCTTTGCCGGTGAAGGATTATACTTCAACAGTAGAGGAATATTCAAGTAAGTTTGAATTACCAAAGTTGATTCCCAAAGGTTCTATGGAGCTTCGTAAATTAGCAGAGGCTTTTAATAAAAACTCGGAGGAAATAGCAAAGATTGAATCATCTTTAAGAGAAACAGAATATAAACTTAAACTACATATACATTTAATGCCTCTTGCAGCAATAGAATATGATTATAATTTTAATATTACTCACTGGAATAAAGCAGCTGAAAAAATATTCGGATATGCTAAAGATGAAGCTATAGGTAAATCTCCGATAGGATTTATTACACCAAAAGATGAACATTTTGAGTATGATAAAATTATAAATAGACTTAAAGCAGGAGATAAAACTGCTGAGACTAATATCAATAAAAATATTACTAAGGATGGAAGGGAAATCATATGTGAGTGGTATAATACTCCTATTTTTGATCCTAATGACAATGTAATTGGTTGGCTATCCTTAGGTAAGGATATAACTAAGGAAAAAGAAGAACAAAATAGAGTGCTATATCTTTCTCAACATGATCCACTAACTGGATTATATAATAGAGGATTTATTATGGAACAATTAGAAATGGAAAATGCAAGGTTTAAAAGAACTGGTATAGGATTTTCAGTTGTTATTCTTGATATAGATTTTTTTAAAAAGATAAACGATAAATTTGGTCATGAATGTGGAGATGAAGTTTTAAAGAGAGTAGCAGATATAATGAGTAAAACCATACGTCAAACTGATTTTATAGGGCGATGGGGAGGAGAAGAATTTGTAATAGTTCTTCCCTTTACTGACACTGATGGTGCATATGTTTTAGCAGAAAAGATAAGAAAAAATATTGAACAAGAAGATTTTATATATAAGGATAAAATCCTTAAGATAACAATAACAGCTGGAGTAGCTTGTTGTTGCAAAGTTGATTCTATAACGGATTGCATTCGTATTGCCGATGAGGCTTTATTACAGGGTAAAGCTACTGGAAGAAATAAGGTTATAGAAGTAGAATGTAAATAAATTTTACTCCTTGACAGAGCTAATTCTATAGTCTATAATTAATAAAAATATATATGATACGATGAAAAGGAAGAGTAGTTAAATTTCTTAGTTATAGAGAGTCGGAGAAAGGTGGAAACCCGATACTAATATTTAATAAAGACACCTTGGAGTAAATAGTCTGTAAGGATTAGTTCGCAGCAATGCGTTAAGTTTTTGAGTGAGGCAATACCTAATTAGGGTGGTACCGCGAGATAACCTCTCGTCCCTGTATATCAGAGATGAGGGGTTTATATTTTTTTGAGGAGGTAATGTAAATGGCAGAAAAAATGGGAAATTTAAGAAGAACTATTATGTGTGGAGAATTAAGACCAGAACATGATGGAAAAGAAGTAGTGTTGATGGGATGGGTCCAAAGAGAGAGAAATTTAGGATCACTTATATTTGTTGATTTAAGAGATACAACTGGGATATCTCAAATAGTATTTGATAACACTGTATCTAGTGAAATATTTAATAAGGCAGAGAAAATTAGATCAGAATTTGTATTAGCAGTGAGGGGTAAGGTAAGAATTAGACAGTCTATTAATAAGGAAATACCTACTGGTGAAGTAGAGGTATTGGCAGAGGAGCTTAAGATATTGGATGAGGCTGAGACTCCACCAATATATATTAAGGATGATGATAATGTATCAGAAGGTATGAGATTGAAATACAGATACCTTGACCTAAGAAAACCATACATGCAAGAAAAATTAAAATTAAGGGCGAAAACAGCTAAAGTCGTTAGAGAGTTTTTAGATGAAAATAATTTTATTGAAATTGAAACTCCTATGCTAACAAAGCCAACTCCAGAAGGAGCTAGAGACTATTTAGTTCCAAGTAGAGTAAATCCTGGTGAGTTCTATGCCCTACCACAATCACCACAGCTTATGAAACAGCTTCTTATGGTGTCAGGAATGGATAGATACTATCAAATAGTTAAATGCTTCAGAGATGAAGATTTAAGAGCAAATAGACAACCAGAATTTACTCAAATAGATATTGAAATGTCCTTTGTAGATGTGGAAGATATTATTTCTATGAATGAAAAATTGCTATATAAATTATTTAAAGAATTAAAGGGAATTGATATAGAATTGCCAATTAACAGAATGGCTTATAGTGAAGCTATGGAAAGATATGGAGTAGATAAACCAGACTTAAGATTTGGATTTGAGTTAGTAAACATTTCTGATTTAGCTGAAAACTGTGGATTCAAGGTATTTACTTCAGCTATAGAAAACCAAGGCTCCGTAAGAGGAATAAATGTTAAAGGATATGGAGATAGATTTACTAGAAAAGATATAACTTCATTGGAAGAATATGCTAAGACTTATGGTGCTAAGGGTTTAGCTTGGATAAAGATTACAGAAGAAGGAGTTACTTCTCCTATTGCAAAATTCTTTAGTGAAGAAGAATTTACCAATATTCTAAAAAGAATGAATGGCGAGAAAGGCGATTTAATTCTTTTTGTAGCCGATAAGAATTCAGTTGTATTTGATAGCTTAGGAAATCTAAGAAATGAAGTAGCTAGACGATTAGATATAATCAATCCAAATGATATGAAACTAGTTTGGATTACAGAATTCCCACTATTTGAATATGATGAAGAAGAAAATAGATATGTTGCTAAACACCATCCATTTACTCATCCAATGGATGAGGATATAGAATTATTAGAATCTCAACCTGAAAAGGTAAGAGCTAAGGCCTATGATATAGTTATCAATGGTGATGAAATGGGTGGAGGAAGCATTAGAATAAATAACTCCGATTTACAAAAAAGGATGTTTAGCGCATTAGGATTTACAGAGGAAGAAGCTTGGGATAAGTTTGGGTTCCTATTAGAAGCTTTTAAATATGGAACACCTCCACACGGTGGTATTGCTTATGGTTTTGATAGACTTATTATGCTTTTATCAAATACATCAAATATAAGGGATGTTATTGCATTTCCTAAAACTCAATCAGCTACCTGTCTAATGACAAACGCACCTACGACAGTGTCAGAGAAACAGTTAGATGAGGTTCATGTGAAGCTTAATATTGAATAGTAAGATATCTCTAATGAAAATTATAGTAACTTTGATTAATGAACATTTTACTAATATATTATGATATAATATATATAACTAACGATGGTTAGTTATATATATTGGTAAAATATAAAAGGTAATTTTCTTTAGGAGGTGTAGTATGGAGAAGATTGGATTAGTAAAAAAGATATCTAATGGGAAAGCAGAAGTAGAAGTGAAAAGAATGTCAGGTTGCGGAGAAAATTGTAAGGGTTGCAGTGGTAGCTGTGATACTCCACACCATATTGTTATCCTTCAAAATAATATAGAAGCTAAGGTAGGAGACCTTGTTGAGATAAAGGGAGAAACTAAGAATATATTAAAGTATACTATGATCTTATATATGATTCCTTTTAGTATGTTAATCTTAGGAATATTAATAGGAATGAATATATTAAAAAGTCTAAGTATCTCTAATTACGAACCACTGAGTTTCTTAATCGGTTTAGCATTTATGGCTCTAGGTTATTTTATTGTAAGGATTATTGATAAAAGAATTGGAAAAAAAGAAGAAATTATTAAAATGACAAGAATTATTTAGACAAAGGGGTGCGATGGTTGGGAGATAAAACTGCTATTATTAAGAGGCTTCGAAGAGTTGAGGGGCAGATAAAAGGTATTCAAAAGATGGTTGACGAAGACAAGTTCTGCGGAGATATATTAATCCAAGTAGCTGCTGCAAGAGCAGCGCTAAATAGCGTAGGTGGATTAATACTTGAAAACTATATGAAAAATTGTTTGAAGAATTATTTAGAAGGCGAAAGTGAAGAAAACGCTTTAGATAAACTAGTTGATATCATGATAAAATATACTAAATAGTATTAGTCTTTTTGCTTGACCCTTTTTATTGATCTAGAGAAACCCGAGGAAATTATTATTCCTATAGCTATGGCAGCAGCTATAAAGAAAGTCTCTACACCTTTATTTGCAGCCATAGTAAAATCATTTTCTATTATAGCAAGCATTGTATAATACATGCCAGCACCAGGTACCAATGGAATTATTCCAGAGGTTATATAAATGGTTGCTGGCTTTTTACATAATCTTGCTAAAAGTTCACCTAATAATCCAACAGTTATAGCTCCGAAAAACGTACCTGCAATATTACTCTGAAATATTTTAGAGGTTATAGAGAATAAAACCCAACCTGTAGCACCAGTAAGACCGGCAAACCCTATGGTTTCCTTTGGTGCGCTAAATAATACAGCAAATCCAATTGTAGACATAAATGATAATACGAATTGTTTAATCATATTCAATTAAAATACTCCTTTCGCATAAAAGTTAAGTATGATTCCCACACCTAGAGCTATGGCGATTGCAGAAAACACTGCCTCCATGCCTCTAGACAAACCAGATAAAAAATCTCCGGACATGGTGTCTCTAATAGCATTAGTAATGGCTACTCCAGGAACTAAACACATAATAGATCCAATGATTACCTTATCAATATTTTCACCTATTCCTATTCTTACCAAGATATGAGAAAATAGAGATGCTATAATTGCACCTACTAGATTATCTATAAAAAAGGTAAGTTCAAGTTTTGATATTATATTTACAATAGTTAAAACAAAAAAGCTTACTATAAAGCTTGCAATAAAGTCTAAAATTGAACCACCAAATAGTATACAAAAAAATGCTGCAGCTAAAGATCCGGAAATAGTTTTAGGTAAAGTCATATAGTTATTTATCTTATTTATTCTTTTTAATTCTTCAATTCCTTTATCTACAGACATATGGGAGTTAACAAAGGACCTAGAAAACTCATTAACCATATTAATTTTATTTAAATCTATAGAAATAGTTTTTATTCTTTTAATATAAGACATTAGTTCACCATTATACTCTAGGGATATGAATATTCCCGTTGGAACTATATAAGCGTCAACATATTTAATTCCCTTTCTTGATTTACAAATTCTTATTATAGTATCCTCTACTCTATATATTTCAGCTCCAGATTTAAGCATTATCCTACCTGCAAGAGTTGCTAAAACTAATAATTTTTTAACTTCTTCTCTATCATTGATTTCAGAATTATCCATAATTTCACCTCTTTTATTAATATTCTTGTAAAAATAACAAAAAGTCTATATAATGTTAATGACTGGATATTTACCCTTGAAATTGATTATATTATATCATAAGATAATCCAATTTATGATTAATTACAAAAAAATAAAAAATGAGGGGAGTAGAATAAAATGGAATTTACAAATTTAACTAAGCATGATCCTGAGGTAATGAATATTATTGAAATGGAATTAAAGAGGCAACAAAAGCATATCGAGCTTATAGCTTCAGAAAACTTTGTATCACCACAGGTAATGGAGGCAGCAGGTAGCTATTTAACTAATAAGTATGCAGAAGGATATCCAGCTAAGAGATATTATGGTGGATGCGAAGTTGTGGATATGGTTGAAAATCTGGCTCGTGATAGAATGAAAGAAATTTTTGGAGCCGACCATGCAAATGTACAACCACATTCTGGTTCTAATGCCAACTTAGGAGTGTATTTTGCAGTACTTAAGCCTGGAGACAAAGTATTAGGTATGAACTTATCCCAGGGCGGTCACTTAACTCATGGAAGTCCAGTTAATATTTCAGGTACCTATTTTAATTTTATAGCTTATGGAGTAAATAAAGAAACAGAAATAATAGATTATAATGAAGTTAGAGAAATAGCATTAAGAGAAAAGCCAAAAATGATAGTAGCTGGTGCTAGTGCATATCCTAGACAAATTGATTTTGCCAAATTTAGAGAGATTGCAGATGAAGTTGGAGCATATTTAATGGTAGATATGGCTCATATAGCAGGACTTGTTGCAGCAGGTCTACATCCTAATCCAGTGCCATATGCAGATTTTGTAACTACTACAACACATAAGACTTTAAGAGGACCACGTGGTGGTGCTATACTTTGTAAAGAAGAGTATGCAAAGGCCATAGACAAGGCAATTTTCCCTGGAATTCAAGGTGGACCATTGATGCATATAATTGCAGCTAAGGCTGTTGCTTTTGGAGAAGCTTTACAGGATGACTTTAAAGCTTATCAACAGCAAACAATTAATAATGCTAAGGCTTTAGCAGAAGGATTATTAAAAAATGGTTTCAGATTAGTATCTGGAGGAACAGATAACCATCTAATATTAATTGATGTTAGAACTAAAGGATTAACAGGTAAAAAGGCAGAGGCTCTTTTAGATGATATTGGTGTTGCAACTAATAAAAACACTATTCCTAATGATCCAGAATCACCATTTATTACTAGTGGAATAAGAATTGGTACACCTGCTATGACAACACGTGGAATGAAAGAAGAAGATATGATGGAGATTGCCGAAATAATTACCATGGCATTAGATGAAAGTATTGATAGAGATGAAATAAGGGCTAGAGTAGCTAAATTATGTGAAAAATATCCATTATACTAAATAAAATAGAAAGCCTACAGATAATTCTGTAGGCTTATCTTTACATATGAGTTATACTATATTAGAATAATAAACATATACTTAAAATTAATTGAGGTGTAAAAGTGGAGTTAAAAAATTTTAATGAGGATAAAAATATAATTGAAGAAGTTGCAAAGGGTAGTATAGCTGAGGAATTAGAAATAGAGCCAGGGGATATATTATTATCTATAAACGATATGTCAGTCAAAGATATTATCGATTATAAATATTTAATATCTGATGACTATGTTGTAGTTTCTATAGAAAAAAAGAGTGGAGATATCTGGGAATTTGAAATAGAAAAAGATTATGATGAAGACCTAGGTCTAATTTTTACTAATCCTTTAATAGATAAAGCGAAATCTTGTAGAAATAAATGCATATTTTGCTTTATTGATCAATTACCGCCTAATATGAGAGAAACATTATATTTTAAGGATGATGATTCAAGGTTATCCTTTTTACAAGGTAATTTTATTACTTTAACTAATATGAGTGACGAGGAGATAGATAGAATAATTAGTTATAGGCTTAGTCCTATAAATGTAAGCGTTCATACTACTAATCCAGAGCTTAGAATAAAGATGCTTAATAACAAAAATGCTGGAAGAGTATATAAAATATTGAAAAGATTTAAAGAAGCTAAATTAGAGGTTAATTGTCAAATCGTATTAGTTCCTGGAGTAAATGATGGATTAGAATTAGATAGGACCTTGTCTGACTTATCTCATTTATATCCTACCATAGAATCTGTTGCGGTAGTTCCAGTAGGTATAACTAGATACAGAGAAAAACTTCAAGAAGTAAAACCATATACTAAAGAATCAGCTGAGGATTTATTAAAGTTTATATTTGAGAAGCAAAACTATTTTTTAGAAAAGCAAGGAACTAGATTTGTATTTGCTTCAGATGAATTTTTTGCATTGACTAAGAAGGAACTTCCTAAATATGAGGAATATGAAGGATTTCCACAATTAGAAAACGGTGTGGGTCTTATGAAGTCCTTTGAAGATGAATTGGTTAAGGAACTTAACAAAATAAAAGAGCCAATTCATAGTAATAAGAGATATATATTAGCTACTGGAACTTTAGCATATGATTTTATGACTAGGATGAAGAAAAAAATTCTTGAAAAGTTTATTGGTTTAGAACTAATAGTTGTGCCTATAGTTAATAAGTTTTTTGGAGAGACTATTACTGTAGCTGGTCTAGTAACAGGAGGAGATTTAGTCTCTCAGCTAAATGAATTTGATGATGTAGATAAGATTATCATTCCTAGAAGCATGATGAAGAGAGATGAAGAAATATTTTTAGATAATTTAACTATTGAAGAAGTGACTAAGGAATTAAAAATTCCTGTAATCTCTTCTAAAGTAGAAGGAAAAAATTTAATTGATATATTAAAGAATTGAGGGATGAACAAATGAATAGAGCGATTGTTTGTATAGTTGGAAGACCTAATGTAGGAAAGTCAACTTTATTTAACAAATTAGTTGGAAGAAGAATTGCTATAACAGAGGATACTCCTGGTGTAACTAGAGATAGGATTTATGCAGAGGGAGAGTGGCTTGGGAAATATTTTACTGTAATTGATACAGGTGGACTTGAGCCTGAAAATGAAGAAATAATAATGAAGAATATTAAAATACAAGCAGAGATAGCCATGGATACAGCTGATGTTATTCTATTTGTAGTAGATGGATTAGATGGTTTAACGGAAACTGATAGAGAAATAGGAAATATGCTTAGAAAGTCAGGCAAAAATGTTATAGTGGCTTGCAATAAAATAGATACGGCTGGTTATAAAGATCAGGTATATGAATTTTATGAATTAGGTCTTGGGGAACCAATAATTATTTCTGGTGAACAAGGTCTTGGTATTGGAGACTTACTAGATGAAATAGTGAAACATTTTCCAGAAGATAAGGATACTGAATACGATGAAGAGTTAATAAAAGTTGCATTAATTGGTAAGCCAAATGTAGGGAAGTCATCTTTAATCAATAATATTTTAGGAGAGGATAGGGTAATTGTAACTAATATTCCTGGGACCACTAGGGATGCCATAGACACTTATTTTAATTATGGTGATAACAGATATGTCTTTATTGATACAGCAGGTCTAAGGCGTAAGAGAAGTATCTATGAAGATGTTGAAAGATATTCAGTAATAAGGACATTGACTGCAGTTGATAGATCTGATGTTTGTATATTAGTTATAGATGCAACAGAAGGAGTAACAGAACAAGATACTAAGATTGCAGGATATGCCCATGACAATGGAAAGGCCATTATTATTGCCATAAATAAATGGGATTTAGTAAAAAAAGATAGTAATACCCATCTAGAATTTGAAAAAGAAATTAGAAGAGTATTAGGATTTATAGTCTATGCACCTATCATTTTCATTTCTGCTTTGACAGGTCAAAGAGTAGATAAATTATTGGAATTAATAAA
Organism: Bacillota bacterium; assembly: GCA_023388495.1. Taxonomy (GTDB): domain Bacteria; phylum Bacillota; class Clostridia; order Tissierellales; family Tissierellaceae; genus Tissierella. The sequence goes on from JAEWGC010000013.1 coordinate 58,686, forward strand.
TGTAGTAAATAACAATTATAACTTAAGAATTAGTACAGGAGTATTAAATGATATAATCAATGAGGCAGTGCTTATGAATCAACCACCTAGTGATAAGGGAAAAAGAGCAAAAATATACTATGGAACTCAAGTCTCCGTAAGACCGCCAAAATTCCTAATATTTGTAAACCATAAGGAGCTTATGCATTTTTCATATGTAAGATATTTAGAAAATCAAATAAGAAATCATTTTGGTTTTATAGGTACACCTATTCAATTTGAATTTAGGGAAAAGGGAGAGAAATAATGAGAATATTAATAACTATATCTCTAGCTTATTTAATAGGATGTTTTTCATCAGCATATTTTTTAGGAAAGATGTCAAAAAACATTGATATAAGAAATTATGGAAGTGGTAATGCTGGTGCAACTAATGCCCTTAGAGTTTTAGGTAAAAAGATGGGGGCATTAACATTTCTTTTAGACATAATAAAGGGAGTAGTAGCAGTACTAGTTGGAAGAGCTATATTAGGATTTAATGGAAGTCTACTAGGGGCTATCTTTGTTGTTTTAGGACATAACTATCCCATATTCCTTGGATTTAAGGGAGGAAAGGGTGTTGCAACATCCTTTGGAGTTTTGCTATTACTTAATTGGAAGGCAGCTTTATTATGCTTGATTGTAGCAGGCAGTATAATAATATTTACTAAATATGTATCCTTGGGATCTATTGCAGCCTCTGTTTTTGCACCATTTGCCATGGTAATAACTTTGGAATCAATAAATAAATATTTATATATTACAACGTGGATACTTGCAGCATTATCTATCTACAGACATAAAGCTAATATACTTAGACTATGTAGAGGAGAAGAAAACAGATTAGGGAAAAATATATAGGTAGGTGTTTGTAATGACTGAAAGAATTGGAATATTAGGAGGCGGCAGCTGGGGGACAGCTTTAGGAATTTTATTAGCTAATAAGGGCTATGATGTCAATATGTGGTTAAGGAATAAAGAGCAAATTGAAGAAATCAATAATTCAAGGGTTAATGAAAAATATCTTCCAGGAGCTATATTGCCACCAAATTTCAAACTAACAAATGATTTAGAGGAAGCTAATTTCAATAAGGATGCAATAATTTTATCTACAGGAACCCATGGAGTTAGAGAGGTTTTAAATAATTCCAAGCCTTATATAAAAAAAGATCAAATAATAGTAAATGTTTCTAAGGGCATAGAGAATGAGTCCTTACTTAGAATATCTGAAATAGTGGAAGAAATAATACCTCATAGTAAATATACTATACTATCAGGCCCTTCCCATGCAGAAGAAGTGGCTAAGGATATGCCTACTACAGTTGTTTCTGCTTCAAAGAATAAGGAAGTTGCTGAATATGTTCAGGACTTATTCATTACACCTAGCTTTAGAGTATATACAAATCCAGATGTTATAGGCGTAGAGCTAGGGGGAGCTTTGAAGAATGTAATTGCATTAGGAGCTGGTATATCAGATGGTCTAGGCTGGGGAGATAATACTAAGGCAGCACTCATGACTAGAGGGATTTTTGAAATGGCAAGACTTGGTGAAAAAATGGGTGCCCAAGCCAGCACATTTTTAGGTCTGGCAGGCATAGGAGATTTAATAGTAACTTGTACAAGTATGCTTAGTAGAAACAGAAGAGCAGGAATATTAATAGGACAAGGAACAAAGATAGAGGATGCTATTAAACAGATAGGAATGGTTGTAGAGGGAATAAAGACAACTAAATCTACTTTTGACTTGTCTAAGAGATATAGTGTTGATATGCCTATTACTGAAGAAATCTATGGTGTACTATATGAAGATAAAGATGTTAAAGGCTCCGTTTCTAATTTAATGATTAGAGATAGAAAGCATGAAATGGAGAATATAGTTCTAGAAAATAATAATTTGTGGTAACCTGCTAAATTTAGCAGGTTTTTTTAATTAGCTTGTAATATTTTATATCCTCATACGTATATATATAATGTTAAGTATTGTATTTATAAATAAATTTATCATAAGGGGGGAATTAGCGTGGAGGTATTTGATATATACAAGGATATTGCAGAGCGAACAGATGGAGACATTTATGCAGGTATTGTTGGACCAGTTAGAACAGGTAAATCTACTTTTATAAAAAGGTTTATGGAATTACTTGTTTTGCCTAATATAGACAATAAGCATAAGAAAGAAAGAGCCAAGGATGAATTGCCACTAAGCGGTTCAGGAAAGACAATAATGACTACAGAACCAAAATTTGTACCTAATGAAGCTGTGGAACTTACTTTAAATGAAAATGTAAAGTTTAAGGTAAGGATGGTAGATTGCGTTGGATACTTAGTTAGTGGAGCTTTAGGACATGAGGAAAATTTTGTGCCTAGAATGGTAACTACTCCTTGGTATGAGAAAGAAATTCCTTTTGAGGAAGCTGCTGAAATAGGTACAAGAAAGGTTATAACAGATCATTCTAGTATTGGATTAGTCGTGACAACTGATGGATCTATAACCGATATAGATAGGTCAAACTACATTAAGGCAGAAGAAAGAGTAATATCAGAATTAAAAGAATTAGGAAAACCATTTGTAATAATTCTTAACTCAAAGCATCCTAATTTAGATAGTACCATCGCTTTAAGGGAGAGCTTACAAAGTAAATATGGAGTATCAGTAGTAATTGTAGATTGTCTTAATATGGATGCTCAAGATATTGAAAAAATCTTTGAAAAATTATTGTATGAGTTCCCGGTAAAAGAGGTTACTATCAATCTTCCAAAATGGATAGAGGGATTACCAAAGAAACATTGGATAAAGGTAAGTATATTAAATTCATTAAAGGAAACTATAGAAGGTCTTCAAAAGCTAAATGAAGTCTCAAGCTTCTTAAGTCCTTTAAAGGAATTAGATATTGTAAAGAATGTAAAATTAGTGGAAATAAAATTAGGTGAGGGAATTGTACATTCTGAAATAGTTATTGATGATGGATTATTCTATAGCGTACTAAAGGATATGACAGGGTATTCTATAGAGGGGGATTATCAATTACTTGGCTTAATTTCGAAATTAGCAGACACTAAAAAGAAATATGATAAGATTGAAAAAGCATTAATAGAGGCCAAAGACATAGGATACGGATTGGTTAGTCCTAGCTTAGAAGAATTAGAGCTTGCTGAGCCTGAAATCTATCGCCAAGGTAATCGCTTTGGAGTAAAATTAAAGGCAAAGGCACCATCTCTTCATGTACTTAGGGCTGACATAGCAACAGAAGTTTCTCCACTAATAGGTACAGAGAAGCAATCTGAAGAGCTAATACAGTATTTGTTATCAGAGTTTGAAGGGGAACCTTCAAAGATTTGGCAGTCAAATTTATTTGGTAAATCATTGTATGATCTAGTAAACGAGCAACTCCAAGGAAAACTTAGTACAATGCCAGAAGATGCAAGACAAAAACTTAGAAGAGCTCTTGAGAGAATAATAAACGATGGTACTGGAGGACTAATCTGTATAATCATATAAAAAAGGTAGAAATTTATTCTACCTTTTTTTATATTGCGGATAGTTTTTTCGTTATAGGCATATCTAAATAGATGTTATCATAAATGACAATCTTTGCTATAGACATATTTATGATATAATTTTACTGAAACCAAAACTTATATAGAACATAATAGGAGGGATTTAATGAAGGCATACTTAGCCAATGGATTATTTGGCATGGGAGATAGATTATTAAATTCATTAATAGCATCAGAAATAAGGAAAGAACTACAAGAAATTGATTTATATGTTCCTCAAGAAAATGATGCTATAAATGATAAGAGTTCATATGCTGATTCTATTGATATTGCAAAAGCAGATATGGATAAACTTAGAGAAAGTGAGTTTTTAATTGCAGTAATAGATGGAGTTGAAATTGATAGTGGAGTTGCTGCTGAGATAGGGGCATTTTATATGATGGACAAACCCATTTTTGCTTTGTTTACAGATGTACGTCAGCAAGGCAGAGATAATAATAAAAAAATAGAAGCCTTAATAGGTGATAGCACAGAGAATCAATTTGCATATAGAAATCTATTTGTTATTGGATTGATCAAGCATAGAGAAGGAAAGATATATTCTACGATAGAGGATCTTGTAAAAGGAATAAAAAAATATTTAAGAAAATAGACGTAAGTAAAAAAGACTAGATTTAATTCTAGTCTTTTTATAGTTAATATAAATGGTCGGGATGACAGGATTTGAACCTGCGACCCCAAGTCCCCCAGACTTGTACGCTACCAAACTGCGCTACATCCCGATATGTTTTTACATACGTTCTAATTATACTATAAAACTACTCAGATTGCAAATGTTAGATGAATAATTTAGCTCTCTATCATATTAAAAATCAGTACTTAAGATTCATAATTTCATTATGTAAAGTAGTTTAAAACAACGTCTAGTTATGTTATACTATAGATATGCTTATAGTTTTGGAGGTGTAAGTTTGCTAGATTTTATACAAGTGATTTTAGTATTGCTATTTATAGCAAGTGTATTTGGGTATATATTTGTAATACTAAAGGAGAAAATCTATCTAAAAAATAATATTATAATTATAGATAAAAAAGTTGTTACAGAGGAACATTTAAAAGAAGCAGATATGAAGGAGTTTATTTTAGATGGTCTAAGGGTAAAGGCTGGAGATGAGATTAAGGTTATAACAAGAGAAAATAAAAAGTATAATGGAATACTTTTAGGGGCAAAGAGAAAAGATAGAGCGATATTAATGGTTACACATAAAGATGAAATAAAACTTTTTACAATAGATAATATTTTGAAGTTTAAAATAGTAAGTAAGTATGGAAAGTTTTTTAATTAAAGGGTGAAAAAGATGTCTTATGAAAAAAGAAAAAAAATACGTATGAAAAGAAGGGTTTTTCGTACTGTAGTTATATCTTTTGTCCTTATTTATTTAATATTTAGAGCAGTACCTTCTTTATTAGCAAGTAATGCAAAAACAATTCTGCCTGAAAAGGGAACTTTAATTGAGAAATTTTCAGCTCAGGGCTTTATGATAAAATATGAAACATTGGTTAAATCAACTAGTGGAGGACAATTAGAGATTGCTTCTACTGAAGGAGAAAGAGTAGCTGCAGGTATAGAAGTAGCTACTGTTAACTCTTTAAATGATACTTCATCTCTTAGACAGGAGCTTTTACAGTTAGAAGAATCTATTTCAGCTTTAGAAAAATCTGAAAAAGATAATAAAATAATAGTTAATGAGAAGGAAAAAATCCAAGAAGTACAGGATTCCTTAGTTGGTGAATTGCAAAATACAATTATTTCAGGTAATTTTGATGATGTATATCTATTAAAGGGTAAAATAGCTTTATATGATGAAAAAAACAAGGACATTTCCTTTTCAAATACACTAGCGGGTCAAAGCCTTGAAAATCTCAAAGCTAAAAGAGATAATATAAGCTCAGAAATTAAGAGTAATCATATAAAATACTATTCTAGTCATGGAGGAATTATATCTTATATAATAGATGGTTATGAAGAAATTTATTTGCCTAAGGATTTCGAAAACTATACATATGATAAACTAACATCAAAAGAGTTAAAAAATGATACAATAAAATCTGAAGTAACTGTAGGTGAACCAATATATAAGATTATTGATAATTTTGAATGGTATATGGCTTTAAAAATTGAGGATTTCAAACAAATTAACGGTTTCGAGGTAGGAGATATTGTTACAATTGAAATCAAAGAGGACAAGCTAGAACTTAGAGGGAAAATAGTTGCTATAAACTCCTCAGATAATAAAGGGGTTATGGTAGTAAGATTTAATACTATGTTACATGACCTTTATAATATACGATTTCCAAATATTGATGTTATTAAGTATAAAAAAGAAGGATATAAAATACCTACAAAATCAATTGTAGATAAAGATTCAACTAAGGGAGTATATATTAAGGACAAAAGTGGTATAGTGAAGTTTAGACCTGTTGTTGTTATCGGTGAAGATGACAATTATACTTATGTTGATATAGGGGATAATAATGGCAATATTACAGTAAAAGGTAAAGATCAGACATTAAAGACCATCACTTTATTTGATGAGATATTTTTAAATGTTATTAATATAAGGGAAGGTCAAATACTTAATTAAGATGGAGGGGATAAAAATATCTATTCAAGGTAACATAATAAATATACAAGAAAATATAGAAAATGCCTTAAAACGATCTGGAAGAGAAGGTGAAAAAGTTGAAATAATAGCTGTTACTAAGACTATAGATATTCATAGAATAAAAGAGGCTATGGATTGTGGTATTTCCAATATAGGAGAAAATAGGGTTCAGGAACTAGAAACCAAATACAACTTAATTGGTGACAATATTAACTATCATATGATAGGACATTTACAAACCAATAAAGTAAGGAATATTATTGGAAAAACGAAGTTGGTACACTCTTTAGACAGAATATCATTGGCACAAGAGTTAGATAAGCGCTCTAAAAACAATAATATAACAACAGATGTTCTTATACAGGTCAATGTAGCAGAGGAAGAAACTAAATTTGGACTAAGGGTAGATGAAGTATTATACTTCATTGAGGAAATCCTAGATTTAAAAAATATTAAAATCAGAGGACTAATGACAATTGCGCCTTATACTACAGATGAAGTATTCTTAAGGAAAGTTTTTAGAACCTTGTTTAACTTAAAGGAAGATATCATAAGTAGAAATTATGAAAATTTATCTATGGATTATTTGTCAGCAGGGATGACAAATGATTATGAATTGGCAATTGAAGAAGGTTCCAATTTGGTTAGAGTTGGTTCTGGTATTTTTGGTAAAAGAAATTATTAGGAGGGATATAATGAGTAATTTTATGGACAAGATTAAGTATTTTATAGGTGTACAAGATTTAGAAGATGAGGAAGTCCATGAAGATTTTGAGGAGCATGAAGAAGATTATGATATGGCAGTACCTACTAAAACAAAAAAGTTAAATAATAAAGTTGTAAATATCCATACTAATAGTAATATGAAAATTATAGTACATGAACCACTAAGTTATGATGAGGCTCCTACTATAATAGATGATTTAAAAACTAGAAAGACGGTTATTGTAAACTTAGAACAATTAGATAATTCTATTAAAAGACAAATTTTTGATTTTATTAGTGGTGGGTTATATGCTTTGGAGGGAAATATTCAAAAGGTAACAAAGGACATATTTATTTTTGCACCTAGCAATGTAGAAATTGATGGATTAAGGGATGAGCTTAAGAGTAAAGGCATATTCTCTTGGTAAAAAAAGGAGTAGATCATATTAATGTTACTTTTATATAAATCGATACAAATATTGCTTAATTTAATTGAAATACTGATTGTAGTTAGGATTTTATTTTCTTTCCTGAATATTCATGGTGAAAATTTCATTACCAGACTTGTATATGAAATTACAGAACCTGTACTTGGGCCTGCGAGAGATTTAATTGCAAAACTAAATATAAATACTGGTATGTTCGATTTCTCACCTCTACTGGCTATTCTCTTTTTAAGAATAATACATAGCCTTGTTATTAGAATATTGTTATAGATAGGTATTTATATGAAAATTGATAGAGATAAATATACTTCTCATATAAAAGATAATCATAGGGTTATTGAAATGAGAAGAATTATAGACAAGATTGAAATAGTAACAAATAATCACTCCTGTGAATCTACAGACTTTCTTGATCCATATGAGAGGTTATTAGCCAAATCAATTATTAATAGATTTGATGAAATTGATTACTTGGAGAATGGTGGAATTATACAAACTGAAAGGCAGATAATAACTATTTATCCTAGCTATTATAATCATGAGGATGTTCCACAAGATATTATGGCTTTAAGGATATGTGGCAATTTAGAAGGTTTGTCTCATAAGGATTTTTTAGGAGCAATACTAAATTTAGGTATAAAGAGATCTAAAATCGGGGATATTTTAGTACATGAGGATTATGTTGATGTAGTAGTAAAAAGGGACATAGGGGATTTCATCTTATTTAACTTAGAAAAAGTAGGAAATAAGAAGGTTAACCTACAGGAAATAGCCCCAGATTCCATATCTCCCGCAAAAAGTTTATATAGGGAAATAAGTAAAAACTTATCATCATATAGACTTGATGTATATATTAGCTCTAGCTATAATTTATCCAGACAGGAAAGTATGGATATAATAAAAGCAGGTTATGTAAAGGTTAATTGGGAATCTATAGATAAGCCTAGCAAAGAATTAGAAGTAGGAGATATAATTTCTGTTAGAGGGTATGGGCGTTCCGTACTTCACTCTGTTGAAGGATTAAGTAAAAAGGGAAAAATAAAGGCTACTATAAGAATATTAATTTAGATGGAGTGAGAAAAATGATTACACCACTAGATATACAAAATAAGGAATTTAAAAAATCTTTGATAGGGTATAATACAAAGGATGTTGATCTTTACTTAGATTCTATTAATGATAATTATGAAAAATTATACAAGGAAAATATCGAGCTTAAAGATAAAATTGGAATCTTATCGGATCAAATTAGACAGTATAATAATTTGGAAGAAACTCTAAAAAGCACATTAGTTATTGCACAGAGTACAGCAGATGACGTAACTAGTTCTGCAAGAAAAAAAGCGGAAATAATAGTGGAAGATGCTGAAATTCAAGCTAAGAATAGAATTAATGAAGCTGTCAATGAAGTTAGAAATATAATGAAGGAATATGATTATCTGAAAAAAGAAATTTTCGTTTTTAAAACTAGATATGAATCTTTTATTAAAGCACAGCTCATTTCCTTAGAAGAATTTTATAAAGACTATGAAAATAAAAACCAAGTTAAAAAAATTGATATTGATAAAGAAGCTATTAGCGAGAAAGAAAATTTAGATGAGATTGACCATTTAGGGGCATAATAGCCTCTTTTTTCTTTAATTAGAAATTTATAATTTACATGAGGTACTTGGAGGAATTTAAATGACTAGAAGCATTAATATAAATAATGAATTATGTATAGGAGATGGCTCTTTTACAATTATAGCGGGACCCTGTGCAGTAGAAGATTATAAGCAGATGGATGACATTGGAAGCTTCCTATCTAAATTAGGAGTTAAGATATTAAGAGGTGGTGTTTTTAAGCCAAGGACTAGCCCTAAATCTTTTCAGGGACTAGGGACAGAAGGGTTTGAAATTTTAAAGGAAATTAAGAAAAAGTATAAACTCAAAATAATTTCTGAAATAATGGACCCGAGAGATATAGAAGAATCATTGGATTATATTGATATTATTCAAATAGGTTCTAGGAATATGCAAAACTTTTCATTATTAAGAGAGGTTGGAAAGACGAATAAGCCAGTGATGTTGAAAAGAGGAATGAGTGCTACCATTAAGGAATGGATTATGGCTGCAGAATATATTAGAATAGAGGGAAATGAAAAAATAATTTTATGTGAAAGAGGAATTAGAACATTTGAAGATTATACAAGAAATACTTTGGATTTAATGTGCATTCCAATTTTAAAGGAAACAACTGATTATCCAATATTCATAGATCCATCCCATGGCACTGGTAGAAGAGAATTAATATTACCAGCATCAAAGGCTGCAAAGGCTTTAGAGGCAGATGGTATAATAGTAGAGATACATCCAAATCCAGATAAAGCTTTATCAGATGGATTTCAGTCCCTTGATTTTGAAAGGTTTAAAGATTTATACGATAAATTAGTATAAGTTTTATAGTAAAATTGAAATAATGTAATTTTATGCTATTGTAAATTTTGAATGTTTATTAGTCTACTGGTTATATTATTAATTAGGATATAAATTATATTTACTAAACCGGAGGCAGCTATGGATAAAAACAAACTTCATTATTTCAATAAAAGATTATACGAGGAAAGAAAAAAACTATTAAAAGCATTAGAAAACATGAATAATATGGAAGAATATGGTTCTATGGACATATATTATAGTGAGTTATCTAACTATGATAACCATCCCGCTGATATAGGCACTGAGCTTTTTATGATGGAGCAAGATAATGGATTTAAAAATAGAATGAAGGATACCTTATACGAAATAGATAGTTCTTTAAAAGATATAAAGAATGGAAGTTATGGAATTTGCAAAGAATGTAGTAAAAAAATTGATAAGGAAAGACTTGATCTTATTCCGTATTTAAAGACTTGTATAGACTGTGCTGAGAGTATTACGTTTACAACTGATATTGAAATGGATAATAGACAATTCATGCCTATAGATGAAGAACAGGGAACGTCCTTTAGTGATACAACGGAAGATATGGTAGAGTTTGATAGAGAGGATGCATACCAAAAAGTAGCTCAATATAACTATGTTCCTGATGATCCTTCATTTCATACAGGTGATTTCTTAGGTATACCAGATGAGCAGGATAATGACGGTGGCGATGGAGTGGAACCAGTAGAAAATATATCTCAAGAATATTATGATGAAACTTTATAAAATTTCTCTGGATATTATCCAGGGAGTTTTTTTAATCTTCCTAACTATTGATATTAATATGATAATAATATAAAATAGAATGTATATTTAAAGGATTAGGAGGAATTGATTTTGATATTTATATTATCTTTTGCTATTGTTTTATTGGACCAGCTTAGTAAAAATGCTGCTATTAAGTATTTAAAGGGAGCAGGATCTCACATAATAATCCCTAACTTTTTTCGATTAACTTATGTGGAAAACTTTGGTGCTGCCTTTGGGATTTTGCAGAACAAGAAGATATTCTTTATTATTATAACTTGTGTAGTAGTTATTTCTCTTTCTTTTTTTCTAATAAAAAACTATTATAAAATAAACATATTTATGAGATTAGGCCTTGGAATGCTTTTAGGTGGTACAATAGGCAATTTTATCGATAGGGTTAGATTTGGCTACGTTGTAGACTTTTTTAGCTTTAGGCTATTTAATATATATGAATTTCCGGTTTTTAATATAGCAGATATTGCTATAGTTATAGGAACCTTTATAATATTGATTTTAATCTTATTTGATAAGTATGAGGGGATATAATGGATATTGTTGAAATTTACGTTGATGAAGATGATAATGAAAGATTAGATGCTTATCTTGCTAATGAACTTGATGAAATTTCTAGATCCTATGTGCAAAAGCTAATTAAGGAAAAATTAGTTTTTGTAAATGATAAACATGTGAAATCTAGCTACCTAGTTAAAGAAGGAGATTTCATAAAAGTAAATTTACCTAAGCCTAAGGAGTTGGAAATTATTCCAGAGGATATACCAATAGATATTATTTATGAGGATGAAGATATAGCTATTATAAACAAACAACAGGATATGGTTGTTCATCCTGCACCAGGAAATTATAATGGGACTTTGGTTAATGCATTGTTATTTCATATAGATAATCTTTCCTCTATAAATGGAATTATTAGACCTGGTATAGTACATAGATTAGATAAAGATACTTCTGGATTATTGATTATAGCTAAAAATGACAAGGCACATAAAACTTTATCTGCTAATCTAAAGGATAGAAATATCAAAAGAACATACATTTCTTTAGTTCATGGTATATTATCAAATGAGGAAGGAACTATAAATGCACCTATAGGAAGACATGGGACCGATAGAAAAAAAATGACTGTAACTCAAAAAAACAGTAAAGAGGCCATAACACATTATAAAGTATTAGAGAGATATAATAATTATTCTCTTGTAGAGATTAATTTAGAGACAGGGAGAACCCATCAAATAAGAGTACATATGGCATATATTAATCACCCTGTTGTAGGAGATCCTATTTATTCTAAAGGAAAGAATGAATTCGGATTAGATAAACAGATGTTGCATGCTTATAAACTAGGCTTTTTACATCCAACAAGAGGGGAATATATGGAATTTAAAGTTGATCTACCTGGGTATTTTAAAGATATTTTAAATATCTTAGAAAACAAAAGGAAGTAGGGATTAATATGAATATTAAAGCAGTTATCTTAGACGAAAAAGCTATTGACAGAGCAACCACAAGAATAGCTAATGAAATAATTGAAAGAAATAAAGGGATTAAAAATATAGCTTTAGTTGGAATCAAGACTAGAGGATGCCCTTTTGCAGAAAGATTGGCTAAAAAAATAGAAGATATTGAGGGTGAAAGTGTACCAGTATTCTCACTTGATATAACTTTGTATAGAGATGATTTAACTGAAATTAGTGAACAACCTGTAGTTAATGATGATTTAGATATAAATATAGATAATAAGGTTATTATTCTTGTAGATGATGTTATATATACTGGTAGGACTGTTAGGGCGGCTTTAGATGCCTTAGTAGATAAGGGAAGACCCTCTAGGGTTCAGTTAGCTGTTTTGGTAGATAGGGGACATAGAGAACTCCCTATTAGAGCAGATTATGTAGGTAAAAATGTACCTACATCTAAGTCTGAAAATGTAAAGGTGAATTTTAAAGAAATAGATGGAATAGATAGAGTTTTTATAATTTAGCATAAAAAGGTAGAATCTTAAGATTCTACCTTTTTTATGCTATCTACTAATTCCTTAGAAGGATTTATAATTATGGTTTTGAAGTTTTCATATATGACCATTCCTGCTTTAGCATTCTTAGGTTTTTTAACATTTTTTCTCTCTGTATAATCCACAGGAACATGATTAGAATTCTTTCCTTTGCTATAATATGCTGCTAATATTGCTGCTTCTGCTAAGGTAGTATCAGGTATGGATTTACCTTCTTTTCCTATAATAACATGACTACCTGGCATATTTTGAACATGTAGCCATATATCATCTTTATGTGATAAACGTAGTGTTAAATAATCGTTCTGCTTATTATTTTTTCCTACATAAATATTAAACCCATCCTTTGAAATATAATGAAGTGGTTTAGATACAGCTTCTTCTTTTTTCTTTTTCTTCTTTAGAGGCCCCTTAATATATCCTTCATTAATTAACTCTTCTTTGATTTCATCTAACTCTTTGATTTCAGTTGAATTTTCTATACTCATAAGAACATTTTCTAAATATGAAACCTCATCCTCAGTTTCTGGTATTTGTTCCAATAATAGCTGATGAGCATTTTTAAGCTTAGAATACTTTTTGTAGTATTTTTGTGCATTTGCCACAGGGGATAGCTTAATATCAAGGGGGACAGTTAATTTACTCATGTTCTCATCATAGAAATTATCGAGTTCAATACTATCTACACCCTTAGGGATAATATGAAGATTAGCAGATATTAAATCTGCATAAATTTTATATTTTTCTCTATCTCGACTTTCCAAAAGTTCTTCTTTTTGTTTACCTAATTTATTTAAAGTTCTATCTAACTTTACTCCTATTAACTTTCTAATAGATTGGGATTTTTGTCCTATTCTATCTATGATATCTTTGCTACGATAAAAATTATCTAAGAGTTTTGATATAGAATCAAAATAAACTTTATTTTCCTTACCAAACTGGTTAAGATCTAATGCATGAAAAGCTAAGATTTCTGATTTATTGCTATTTAAAACTGAAACAGGAGTAAATTCTTCCTTAGATACTTTTGCTATAAACTTATTAAAAGAAAAATATAGAGAGTTTTTATTATCCTCATATAGACTACCAAGGTTTCTATCTATATCTATATTTGCATCAAAGCATATTTCTCTACTTATTAGAGGACTTAGGCCTATATAATTAAAATAGAGAAATTTGAAACAAGGCAAATTTTTATCGGCAGAATCCATAAGGTCAAAAAAATCTTTTTCAGTACTATCTAAAGGATTAAATTTATCCTGTAATGGGGGATATTCATAAACCATACCTGGTAATATCTGCCTTACTCTACTCATATCTTCATATACTCTTTTTACAGAGTCGATTATTCTAAATGAAGATTTATCTATTAATATGATATTACTGTGTTTCCCCATTATTTCGATGATTAATCTCTTTTCTGTAGGTTGACCTAATTCATCCATAGATGATATATCAATAAAAATTACTCTATCTAAGTTAAATTGCTCAATATTTAATATAACTCCTCCTGCAAGATGCTTTCTTAGAAGCATACAAAACATAGGAGGCTCAGTAGGATTCTTTTTAGAATACTCTGTTAAATAAATACGAGGATTGTTGCTGCTTGCAGATAGGATTAACCTATAATTAATTCCCTTACTATGAATATGAATAAGAATTTCATCCTTTTCTTGTTGATAAATCTTATCAACTCTACCTCCAATTAAATTGTCTCTTAATTCCTTAAGGACAGATTTTGTTACAATACCATCAAATGACATATTAATTCCTCCAATATTAACTAAGACTACTAAAAGTATACCATTTTATTATAGATTAATAAACTAAAAGGAATTAAAGAACGAATATTAAAAATTTGTAATATATACTGGATTAATCTCTATATTAAGTATATAATACTTAATTAAATAAAATAAGTATTAGTCCGAAAGAGAGGTGTGCATTATGATTAAGAGTATGACTGGTTTTGGTAGAGGAGAGTTTGGTAACGAATCTTATACTTTCAAGGTAGAAATAAAGGCAGTTAATCATAGATATAATGACATTATAGTCAAAATGCCTAGGCATATTGGATATCTAGAAGAAAGTGTTAAAAAGATTATTAAAACGGAAATCAATAGAGGAAAAATTGATGTATATATTAATGTAGAATATATAAATGAATCAGCCATTGAAGTTAAAGTGGATGTTCCTTTAGCAAAGTCTTATAAGTCAGCATTAGAAGGACTGTCTAGAGAATTAGATCTTGAAGAAAATGTAAGGTTATTCAATATTCTAGGTTTATCTGAAATAATAAAAACTGAAAGAAAAGAATTAGATGAAGATACTGCGTGGACTTGTTTAAAGGAAGCTTTAAGTATATCACTTAAAGATATTATGAAGATGAAGACAGCAGAGGGAGAAGAGTTAAAAAATGATATGATTTCCAAATTATATAGAATAGAGACTATAGTATTGGAAATAGAAAAAAGATCCCCAATGGTTGTACTAGAGTATAAAGACAGGTTAAAAGAAAGAATTAGTGAACTAATGGATAAAGATATTAATATAGATGAAGATAGAATTACTTCAGAAGTCGTAATATTTGCAGATAAGAGCAATATTAACGAGGAAATTGTAAGGCTTAAATCACATGTGAAACAGTTCTTATCTATATTAGAAGAAAATGAATCAGTAGGAAGAAAGCTTGATTTTCTGATTCAGGAAATGAACAGAGAAATAAATACAATTGGGTCAAAAGCAAACGACATGCTAATTTCACAAAATGTGGTAGAAATAAAATCAGAATTAGAAAAAATAAGAGAACAAGTACAAAATGTTGAGTAGTTAGGGAGGAAGGATATGTCAATAAAGCTAATTAATATTGGATTTGGCAATATAGTTTCAGGCAATAGAATAATTGCCGTGGTCAGCTCGGAATCTGCACCTATTAAAAGATTGATTCAAGAAGCTAGGGAAAAAGGACTCCTGATAGATGCTACCTATGGTAGAAGAACTAGAGCAGTTATAGTTACAGATAGTCAACATGTAATTTTAACACCTGTTCAACCAGAGACAGTTGCCCATAGATTTCACGATAAAGAAGAAAATACGGATTAATTAATATAGAAGGTTGGTGATAAAATGTCAAAAGGTTTCTTGCTTATTATTTCAGGTCCAGCAGGCACTGGAAAAGGTACAGTATGTAAACAATTGCTAGAAAGAAACAAGGATATAGTCTACTCTATCTCTGCAACTACAAGAAAACCAAGGGTGGGAGAAGTAGATGGAGTTAATTATTTTTTTCTAGATGAAGATAAGTTTAAAGAGATGGTTGGAAAAGATGAATTTTTAGAACATGCATATGTACACACTAATTACTATGGAACTCCCAAGAAATTTGTTATGGATGAAATAGAGAAGGGAGAGATTGTTCTACTTGAAATAGATGTTCAGGGAGCTTTGCAAATCAAGAATAATTATTCAGAAGCAGTATTTGTGTTTCTCCTACCTCCAACAATGGAGGAATTAAAAAATAGAATAGTAAAAAGAGGAACAGAAACAGAAGAAGATATTAATAGAAGATTTGAAAACGCTTTTAAGGAACTTGACTTTGTAGGAAAATATGATTATTTTGTTATTAATGATAAGGTAGAAGATGCAGTATCCGATATAGAATCAATAATAAAGGCTGAAAGATTGAGAGTAAAGAGACATTCAGATATTAAAGATAAAGTTATTTCACAGGGAGGAAGATAATATGTTAAACCCATCTTTTAATGAATTAGCTAAAAGGGGAGATAGTAGGTATACTTTGGTTATGCTTACAGCTAAAAGAGCTAGAAGAATCATTGAAGGAGCAGAACCATTAGTCCAAACTACTTCTAAAAAACCTGTTAGTATCGCTTTACAAGAAGTTATGGAAGATAAAATAACCTATACTAGACCACCTATAAATAGTATTAAATAGGGGTGATAAAATGCTAAAGGATAAAACCATAGTAATTGGAGTTACAGGAGGGATTGCGGTATATAAGGCAGCCGACATAGTTAGTAGACTAAAAAAGCTTCGTGCCAATGTTGAAGTAATCATGACATCTGGAGCTACTGAATTTGTCACTCCTTTGACTTTTCAGACTATGTCAGGAAATAAAGTTCATAGAGAGATGTTTGGTGAAGTTAAAAACTATGATGTAGAGCATATTTCATTGGCACAAAAGGCAGATATTATTTTAATTGCACCGGCAACCGCAAATACTATAGGTAAGATAGCTAATGGCATCGCAGATAATTTATTGACTACTGTAGTGATGGCATCTACAGCTAAGATAATATTTGCCCCTGCCATGAATACTATGATGTATAGAAATCCTATAGTAAAGGATAATATAGAAAAATTGAAAAATTTAGGGTATGAGTTTATCCAACCAGGAACTGGATTATTGGCCTGTGGGGACTATGGAGAAGGGAAAATGGCAGAGCCAGTAGATATTGTTGAGTACGTTCTTAGCAGTTTGGTTGAAAAAGACTTGTTCGGGAAAAAAGTAATTGTAACTGCAGGACCAACTATAGAACCTTTAGATCCTGTTAGATATATGACAAATCATTCTAGTGGGAAAATGGGGTACAGTATAGCTAAGGAAGCAGCTGATAGAGGTGCGGAAGTTATATTAATTTCTGGGCCTACATCTATTACTCCTCCTAAGGAAGTTAAGCTTATTCCGGTGAATACTACAGAAGAGATGCTAAATGCAGTGTCAATTCATTTTGATTCCTGTGATGTACTAATAAAATCTGCAGCCCCTGCTGACTATAGACCTGAAACTGTTAGTCCTGTTAAGATAAAGAAAAAAGAAGATGAAAAAGATGAATTAGTTATAAAATATGTAAAGAATCCAGATATAGCAGCTTATTTTGGTAAGCAAAAAAAGAATCAGGTAATGGTTGGATTTGCGGCTGAGACTGGTAACTTAGATGAATACGCAATGGAAAAACTCAATAAGAAAAACCTAGATTTTATAGTGGAAAATGATGTAACAAAAGAAGGGGCAGGATTCAATGTGGATACCAATATTGTAACTATACTTGATAAAAATGGTTGGAAAGAGAGTTATCCTATGATGAATAAAAGAGAAGTTGCAAGAGTTATATTGGATAAGGTAAAATATATATTAGATAATAAAAGCTAGATTAAACTATCTAGCTTTTAATTTTCATAGATAAAAGGAATGATTAATTTGAGTATAAAGTATGCACAGATTATAGTAAATAACAGGGCATCTCAGGTTGATAAACCATATACATATATTCTGGATGGTGATTTAAAAGATATTGTAAAAGAAGGTATGAGAGTAATAATTCCATTTGGTAAAGGAAATAAACTAATAAAGGGTATTGTAATTGGAATTACTGATTCTTGGAAGGATGATTACAAGCTAAAAAAGGTTGTTGATGTATTAGATGATAAGCCTTTGATTTCAAAGGAGATTATAGATTTAAGCATTTGGATGAAGGAGTACTATTTATCATCTTATATAGATGCCTTTCAACCAGGATTGCCTCCAGGAGATTTTAAAGAGGTAAATACCTTTGTGGAAATAATTAAAGATGATAATGATAAACCTCTAAATCATGAGGAATTAAAGATTATTTCATATCTAAATGATAATGGTAAGGTTCTACTAGAAGATCTTAAAACAGATTTAAAGATTACTAATATAAATAAATTTCTAAATACCTTAGAAGAACAGGGACTGATAGAAACTACAATAGATATAAAAACAAAAGTAGATAAAAAGGTTGAGAAATGGGTTAAACTATTGCAAAGGGAACTTTCCCTATTGGATTTGTATGATAGGATTGGGACAAGAGCTGTTAAGCAAAGAGAAATAATCAAGTTTCTTTTTGAGGTCAGAGACATTTCCTTCAAAGAACTTTCAGAAATAACCAATACCACACTATCTACAGTAAAAGCAATAGAAAAAAAGGGACTACTAAAGCTATATGAAAAAGAAATTAATAGAGACCCTATAAAAAGAGATATAAAGAAGTACCAAAAACACAATCTATCAAAGGCTCAAAAAAGGGTTTTTGACAGAGTTGTAGAATCAATTAATGGTGATTATAAAGATAATAAATTTTTAATCCATGGTGTAACTGGAAGTGGTAAAACAGAAATATATTTGCAACTTGTAGAGGAAATGATAAATAATGGAAGAGATTCTATTATACTTGTTCCAGAAATATCCCTTACACCTCAGACTATTGATCGCTTTGTAGGTAGATTTGGAGATTTAGTGGCCGTATTACATAGTAGATTATCTTATGGGGAAAGGTTCGATGAATGGAGAAAAATAAAAGAAGGTAAGGTAAAAATAGTTGTTGGCGCTAGATCAGCAGTATTTGCTCCCTTTAAAAACCTTGGGATAATAATTATAGACGAAGAGCATGAAAGTTCATATAAATCATCACAAAATCCTAAATATAGTACCCTTGAAGTAGCAGCTAAAAGAGTAGATATTGAAAAAGGATTCTTAGTTGTAGGTTCAGCTACACCTTCATTGGAAACCTATTATAACAGTTTAAATGGAAGTTTAAAGCTTTTAGAGTTAGATGAAAGAGTAAATAAATATCCATTACCAGAAGTAATTGTAGTAGATATGAGAGAAGAATTGAATAATGGTAACAAATCTATTTTTAGTGAAGAATTATATAATGCTATAGATGAAAACCTAAAGAATGGCAAGCAAACTATATTGTTTTTAAATAGAAGGGGATTTTCCACGTTTGTATCCTGTAGAAACTGCGGATATGTAGTAAAATGTACTAATTGTGATATATCCATGACATATCATAGAAATATAAATAAATTAAGATGTCATTATTGTGGATTAGCTATAAGTCCTCCAAATGTTTGCCCCGTATGCAAGAGTAACTATATTAAATATTTTGGTATAGGGACTGAGAAGGTTGAGGAATTCACAAAAGAGTTGTTTCCAAAGGCTAGAATAGAGAGAATGGATATGGATACAACAACAGGAAAAGGGAGTCATGAATCTATTTTAGAAGATATGAAGAATGGTAAAATAGATATTCTAATAGGTACACAAATGATTTCTAAGGGCTTAGATTTTGAAAATGTAACATTAGTAGGTATAATAGCTGCTGACACTACTTTGAACTTACCAGACTTTAGATCTCCAGAACGTGCATTTCAACTGGTTACACAAGTAGCTGGAAGAGCTGGTAGAGGAGATTATAATGGAAAGGTAATACTTCAAACCTATAATCCAGAACATTATAGTATTAATTTTTCTAAAAATCATGATTATAAAAGCTTTTATAATACTGAAATAGCTTTAAGAAAGGAATTTTTATATCCTCCTTTCTTAGATCTTATTAGTTTGCTTATATATGGAGAAGATAATAATAAAGTTGCATCTGTGGCTAGAGAGGTATATAATTTACTTGTTAAAGAATCCTCATGGATAGAAAAAGATTCTTTAAATAGTTATATCATAGGACCATATCCAGCACCTCTAGAAAAAATAAAAAATAATTTTAGATGGCAAATACTTATTAAGTCTAAAAAAGAAAACATGAGCAGTTTAAAGACCCTTATAAAAAGGGTATGTATAGACAATAAGTATAAGCTTAAAATAAATGATGTGAAATTTAGCATTGATATTGACCCAAATTCTATACTATAGGAGGAGTAAAAATGGCATTGCGAGAAATAAGACTAGATAATGATCCGATTTTAAGGAAAAAATCAAAGGAAATAACAGAAATCACAGATAGAATAAGGATTCTTTTAGATGATATGATAGATACAATGAATGAAGCAGAAGGTGTCGGGTTGGCAGCACCACAAGTAGGAATTCTTAGACGTGCAGTAGTCATAGATATCGGTGAAGGTCCAATAAAATTAATAAACCCAGTTATATTAGAAACTAAAGGTGAGGTCATTGATATAGAAGGTTGTTTATCTATACCGGGCCGTTCTGGAACAGTAAATAGACCAGAGTGGGTTAGGGTTAAGTATATAGATATAGATGGAAAAGAGAAAGTTTTGGAAGGTAGTGGCTTATTAGCTAGAGCTATATGCCATGAAGTTGATCACTTAGATGGAATCTTATATACAGATAAAATAATTGAAGAAGTAGAGGTTGAGGAAGAATAAAAATTAATTGACGAGGTGTGATATGAAAATAGTATTTATGGGAACTCCTGACTTTGCCGTACCAACACTTCAGGCATTGTTTTCAGAAGGTTATTCTATAGAATTGGTTATAACACAAAAGGATAAACCTAAGGGAAGAGGAAAGAAGATTCAATATACTCCAGTTAAGGAAAAGGCATTGGAGTTAGGGTTAGAAGTCTATCAACCTGACTCTATCAATTCCAAGGAATCTATTGATAAGATTAAGGAAATCAATCCAGATTTTATCGTTGTTGTTGCATATGGACAAATATTAAAAAAAGATATACTACAAGCTCCAAAATATGGATGCTATAACGTTCATGCATCACTATTACCTAAATATAGGGGAGCAGCTCCTATTAATTGGGCCATAATAAATGGTGAAAAAGAAACAGGAGTTACTATTATGGAAATGGAAGAAGGACTTGATACTGGAGATATGATATTATGGAAGAGTGTACCGATTAATTTAGATGACGATGCTCCAAGCATTCATGATAAATTATCTATATTAGGAGGGGAATTGATAGTTGAAGCTTTAAAAACTATTAAAGAAGGAAAGGCTACTAAAGTTCCTCAGGATCATAGTCTATCCACATATGCTCACATGTTAGATAAGAATATGGGAAGAATAAACTGGAATGATAAGGGAGAAAATATCATAAATTTAATCAAAGGATTAAAACCCTGGCCATCAGCATATACACAGTATAAGGATGAAATTGTAAAAATACACAAAGCAAGTTTAATAGATAGGATCAAAGAAGGAAATGATGGAGAGATAATAAAAGTTGATAACAAAGGTATATATGTAAATGTACAGGATAAAACTATTATCCTTGAAGAAATTCAATTTCCAGGAAAAAGGAAACTATTAGTAGAAGAATATTTAAGGGGAAATTCAATAGAACAAGGAATTATTTTAAAATAAGAAAGGAGAATAAAAATGCCAGGATATTATTATGGATTAGGGATAGATTCTACATGGCTAACCTTTGTACTTCCTGCTTTACTATTTGCTTCTTATGCTCAATTTAAAATTAGTTCTGCATTTAATAAGTATTCTAGGGTATCTAGTGAAACTGGATATACTGGTGCTCAAATAGCAAGGATGATTTTAGATAGAAATGGACTTTATGATGTTAGGGTTGAACAAGTAGGAGGAAAGTTGACTGATCATTATGATCCTAGAACTAGAGTTGTGAGATTATCAACTTCTATTTATAGTGGAAATAGTATTGCTTCTATGAGTGTAGCTGCCCATGAGGTAGGCCATGCAATTCAACATGCAGAAGGATATTTGCCATTGATTCTTAGAAATAATATAGCACCAATTGCTAATATTGGTTCAAGTCTTTCCTGGATACTGATACTTATAGGTTTTGTTATATCACCATTTTTTATTCAGCTTGGAATTGCGTTGTTTCTATCAGTAGTGATTTTTCAAATAGTAACATTACCTGTAGAATTTAATGCAAGCAGTAGAGCTTTACTACAATTAGAAAATGGAATTATGGCAAGGGACAAGATTAAACCGGCAAAAGAGGTGTTAAAAGCAGCAGCTTTAACCTATGTAGCAGCTACATTAGTAGCTATTGGTCAACTTCTAAGGCTGTTAGCTTTGACAAACAGAAGAAGAGATTAAATTTGTGGGGGATTATTCCCCCATTTTGCATATAAAATTATATTTTATAGGAGTGTTTATATGGATTTATCTGCTAGGGAAATAGCATTAAATATTTTATACGATATTTTTATAAATGAAGCATTTTCTAATATTTCTATAAAAAAACATATAGGGGAAGAAGTAAATCCCAAAGAAGAGGGTTTAACTAGAGAAATTGTATATGGAGTTTTAGAAAATGATATTTATATAGAATATATAATATCAAAGGCATCTAAAATAAAGTTAAAGAAAATTCATCCAGTTATTTTAATTATACTTAAAGTGGGGGTATACCAGCTTATATTCATGGACAGAATACCTCCTAGCGCCGCTGTTAATGAGGCCGTTAATATGGCCAAAAAACATGGGCATAAAGGAACTATTGGATTTGTAAATGGGATTTTAAGAAATATAAGTAGAAATAAAGATGAATTTATGAATATTGAAGCAAAGAATAAGGCTGATTATATTTCTATAAAATATTCTCATCCTAAATGGATGGTGGAAAGATGGATTAAGGAATATGGTGTAGAGTTTACTGAAGAACTATGTAAGAAAAATAATGAATCGCCTCCTTTAAATATACGAGTAAATATATTAAAGACTAACAAGGAATTGTTAAAGGAAAAATTAACAGATTACGGATTTATAGTAAAGGATGGAAAGTTTGCTAAGGACTCTTTAGTCATCGAAAATCCAATTAGAATAACTGAACTTCCTGAATTTAAATTAGGACATTTTATTATTCAAGATGAGAGTAGTTCTTTAGTTGGGCAAATTATGGATCCTATACCAGGAAGTACAATTATTGACTGTTGTAGTGCTCCTGGAGGCAAGTCAACACATTTAGCACAGTTGATGAATAATAAAGGAAGAATCTTAAGTCAAGATATTTATGAACATAAGATTAAGCTTATTGAAGAAAATGCTGAAAGACTTGGCATTAGTATTATTGAAACCTCTATCTCTGATGGGACTAAAAGAGACGAATCTTTGGTAAACAAGGCAGATTATTTGTTATTGGATGCCCCTTGCTCTGGATTAGGTTTAATTAGAAGAAAACCTGAAATTAAGCGAAATAGAAAAGAAGAAGATATAGGTGAACTGGTAGAGATACAGTATAATATTTTAAATAATGTAAAGGATTATTTAAAAGTAGGAGGAATACTAGTTTATAGCACTTGTACTATAGAAAAAGATGAGAATATTAATATAATAAATAGATTTCTAGAGAAAAATAAAAACTTTAAATTAGTAAATATAGAAGATAAAATATCCAATCCACAAAATATAGATACATTAAAACTAGGCTATATTCAACTATTTCCCCATATTCATGATACGGATGGATTTTATATTGCAAAAATAGTCAAAGAATGATAGATATATATTTAATAATTATGTATAATATTATATTAGGATAGCATTGAGGTGATTATTTGAATAAAATTGAATTAAATAGTTTAACTCTAGGGGAGCTAAAGAAGTATATGACTTCAATAGAAGAAAAAGCCTTTAGAGGAGAGCAGGTGTTTTCATATTTTCATAGGAATAAGAAGTATGATATTGAAGATTTAAAGGTATTACCCGAAAAAATAAGAAGTTATTTACTTAACAATGCAAAGGTTAATAAAATAGAGATTTATAAAGCCTTTGCTTCACAAATTGATAATACTAAAAAGTATTTATTTTTATTAGATGATGGAAATATTATTGAATCTGTAGCTATGGAATATATTCATGGAGTGACTACCTGTATATCTACTCAGGTAGGTTGTAAGATGGGGTGTTCCTTCTGTGCTTCCACTAAAGAAGGGTTAATAAGGAACCTGACACCAGCAGAAATGGTAAATCAAATCTATATGATAGAAAAGGACTTGGGAAAAGATATTTCCAATATTGTACTAATGGGAAGTGGAGAACCTCTAGATAATTATGATAATACTATGAAATTTATAGATATTATTCATGATGAGAAGGGCCACAATATTAGCCTTAGAAACATTACTTTATCAACCTGTGGTGTTGTTCCTAGAATTTATGATTTAGCTAAGGAAAATTTACCAATAACATTATCCATATCTTTACACTCTCCTTTTGATAGTGAAAGAAAAAAAATAATGCCTATAGCTAATAGATATTCCATAGAAGAACTAATAAAGGCATGTAGATTCTATTCAGAAGTAACTAATAGAAGAATTACTTTTGAATATACATTAATCCATAATGTAAACGATAGAGACATGGATATAAAAGAATTAATAAAAATTCTTAATGGATTAAAATGTCACATTAACTTAATTCCTTTGAACCCAATTCGAGAATTTAAAAAGGACAGGCCAAGTAGAGAAAATATTGAAAGAGTACAAAGAGATTTAAGCAAAGCTAATATTACTGTAACTATAAGAAGAGAAATGGGTGGAGATATTAGTGCTTCCTGTGGACAGCTTAGGCGTACTGTGACTCAAAATGATGATAATTAATGAATTTAATGGGGTGGTATTATGGTCGTTGGTTCTATTTCTGACATCGGGAAGATAAGGGAAAACAACCAAGATGCTTACTATGCGTCTCGGGACGTATCTTTTCCTCTATACATTGTGGCCGATGGAATGGGAGGCCATAAGGCAGGAGAAGTTGCAAGCATTATGGCAAGGAGTATTATTGAAGGAAACTTTCTAAATGCTAAGGAAAAGTTATTAAATGAAGATACGATAGTTAGATTAATTAAGAAATCAATTGAGGAAGCAAATACAAAGATATACCTTAAATCTCTTGAAAATGAGAAATATAAGGGTATGGGTACAACTATAACCTTAGCATACGTATTTGAAAACAAGGTCTACATAGGACATGTAGGAGATAGTAGGGCTTATTTAGTCAGGGACAAAGATATATTTCAAATAACAGAAGACCATTCCTTTGTAAATGAACTCCTAAAGACTGGAAGTATAACAAAAGAAGAGGCAAAGAACCATCCAAAGAGAAATATGATAACTAGGGCTGTTGGTTCAAGAAGTATTATTGAAATGGACCTAATAATCAAAGAATATTACAAAGATGATATATTGTTCTTGTGTAGTGATGGACTTTCTAATATGTTAAAAGAATTCGAAATCAAAGATGTATTTATTAAAGAAGAGGATATTCAAAAAGCCTGTGAGACTCTTGCGACTATGGCTAATAATAGAGGTGGGTATGATAATATTACCATAGTAGCCATTAAATTTAATTAGATGAGGTGAAAAGATGATAGGCAAAATTTTAGGTGGAAGATATGAAATAATAGAACAAATCGGTGGTGGCGGTATGGCCTTAGTATATAAGGCAAAATGCAAACTTCTAGATAGATTTGTAGCTATAAAGGTTTTAAAGGATGAATTTGTAAATGATGAAGAATTTGTTAGGAAGTTTAGAAGAGAATCTCAAGCTGCTGCTAGTCTTTCACATCCTAATATAGTAAATATTTATGATGTTGGTGTAGAAAATGATGGAAACAATCAAATTTATTATATTGTAATGGAATATATAAAAGGTAGAACATTAAAGGAACTTATAAAAGAAAAAGGGAAACTATCTCTAGAGAATGCATTAGATTATTCCTATCAAATATCAGAGGCTTTACAGCAGGCTCATAAAAATCATATAGTTCATAGAGATATAAAGCCACATAATATCATGATTACAGACGACAACAGAGTTAAGGTTACGGACTTTGGTATTGCTAGAGCGGCAACAAGCTCTACGGTGACTACTACTTCTAATGTATTAGGCTCCGTCCATTATTTCTCTCCGGAGCAGGCTAGAGGGGGATATACCGATGAGAAATCTGATATATACTCTTTAGGTATTGTTATGTATGAGATGGTTACAGGGAAACTACCATATCAAGGAGAAAGTCCAATAACAGTTGCACTAAAGCATGTTCAAGAGGATATTAAACCTCCTAGGGAGTGGAACAAGAATATTCCTATAGGGTTTGAAAATATTATTTTGAAATGTGTACAGAAAAGACAGGCTGATAGGTATAGCAATATTACTGAATTAATAAAAGATTTAAGGAAGGTAAAAGAAAATATAAATGATTTTAGTTTTGAGGATGCAGATAATTATGATTCCCATACTAAAGTAATTCCCGTAGTGGATATAGAGGATGATAAGAATATGAATAATAATAAGAAAAAACAAAAAAATAAAAAAGATAGCAGTGGGAAAGTTGTGTTATTAGGTATATTATTGGCATTTTTATTAGCTACGTCTGTATTTTTAGGTTATTTTAAATTGAAGGATTTATTTGTTAGTGGAGAGCCAGTTATAGTTCCTAATTTAGTTGGAAGGCAAGAGGATGAAGCTAGAAAAGAGATTGAGGATCTTGGTTTAGAGTTTAAAGTTATAGCTAGAGTAAAAAATAGTGAATTTGGAGCAGGTCAAGTTGTTTCACAAAGTGAAGATCCAGATTCTAAGGTAAAACCAGGATATCCTATTGAAGTGACTATAAGTGAAGGAGATAATCTTGTAAAGGTTCCTAAATTAGAAAACAGGGATTTAGTAGATGCACAGGAACTCCTTGAGGATGCAGGCTTAAATTTAAAAATAGATTATGAGCATTCAGATACTATTCCTGAAAATGTGGTTATTAGTCAAAAACCAGAAATTGGAGCTATGGTAGAACCAGGTACTAGAATTAGCTTAGTGGTAAGCCAAGGAGAAGAGATTAAACTTGTACCGATGCCAAAATTAACGGGATTAAATATAGAAGAAGCCAAGAAAAAGATATTAGAATCAAATCTTGAGGTTGGTGATATTAGAATGCAACCAAGCGAAGAAGTGGGAAAGGATATAGTTATATGGCAAAGCTATAACCAAGGTATAGAAATAGAAACAAAAACAGCAGTTGATTTATTTGTAAGTAGTGGACCTAGTGAGGTTCCTATAGATGGTAATGAAAATAATGATGGTGGTAATAATGATAATACCAGTAATGAAGAGGGGCCAATAACTTTCAATCTTACACCATTACAAGAGAAGGAAGAAACACAAATTAAAATTATAAGAATTCAAGATGGTATAAGTAAGGTAGTATATAATAAAAAGCATAAGGCAATTGAAGGTGAGGCCACCATAACACTTGAAGGTAAGAAAGGTGCTCAGTTTGAGATATACTATGATGATATATACCAAACTACAATTCCTAAAAATGAATAGGGGGCTTTTATGATAAAAGGGATAATAATAAAAGGCATTGGTGGCTTTTACTATGTAAAAACAGAATCAGAGGTAGTTGAATGTAGAGCAAGAGGTGTCTTTAGGGAGGAGAATTTAACTCCTCTTGTAGGAGATAAAGTGAGAATTAGAATAAGTGAAGAGGATAATTCAGGATATATCGAGGAGATTTATCCTAGGACATCTCAGCTTTTAAGACCACCAGTAGCAAATATTACTCAAGCTATAATAGTTATGAGCATAAAAAAACCAGACATTAATACTTGGCTATTAGATAGATTCCTTATTATGGCTGAACATGAGAAATTAGAAATTGTCATTTGTATAAATAAGTCTGATTTACAAACTGAAAAAGCCTTAGAACTTAAGTCTATTTACGAAAAATTAGGATACAAGGTTATTAACACTAGTACCTTAACTGGCTTAGGTGTTGATGAACTAAATGATGTATTAGGGAATAATATATCGGTGTTTGCTGGCCCTTCTGGAGCTGGCAAATCATCTTTATTAAATGCGGTTAATAAAGATTTCAAATTAGAAACTGGTGATGTAAGCACTAAAACTAAGAGAGGTAAGCACACTACTAGGCATGTAGAGCTTTTGGAATTGAGACATAGTACATTTGTTTTGGATTCTCCAGGATTTAGCTCCCTAAACATTGATTTTATTCAAGATGAAGCTAATTTGAGAAATTATTTTAGAGAAATATATAAATATGGAGAAAATTGTAGGTTTATTAGTTGCTTACATCTTAATGAACCAGATTGTGCAGTAAAAAAAGAAGTAGAGGCTGGAAAAATTCACAGAGAAAGGTATGAAAATTACTTACTTTTCCTTGAAGAGATAAAAAATATTAGGAGGTACTAAAATGGCTAAAATTGCGCCTTCATTACTTTCAGCAGATTTTGCTAATTTAAAAGATGAAATAAAGAAAATAGAAAATGGTGGTGCGGACTATCTTCATTTAGATGTAATGGATGGTATTTACGTTCCAAATATTACTTTTGGCCCTCCTGTTATTAAAAAACTAAGGGCTGTTACAAACATTCCTTTTGATGTACATCTGATGATAGATAGGCCTGAAAGGTACATTAAGGACTTTGTAGATGCTGGTGCTGATTTAATAACTGTACACGAGGAAGCGACAATCCACCTTCATAGGGCTATACAGGAGATAAAATCCCATGGTATTATGGCAGGAGTATCATTGAATCCGGCCACACCTTTGGAAAATATAGAATATATTTTAGAAGATATTGATTTAGTTCTTATTATGACTGTAAATCCGGGTTTTGGTGGTCAATCTTTTATTGAATCAATGAAGGATAAAATAAAAAAGCTAAGAAAAATAATTGACGAAAGAGGCTTAAATATTATTATTGAAGTTGATGGTGGAGTAAAACTAGAAAATGCAAGGGAAATATTAGACTGTGGTGCTAATTTGTTAGTAGCAGGTTCCGATATTTTTGGTGCAGAAGATATAGAAGATAGGACTAGACAATTTAAGATGTTGTAAATTTGTAAATATATGTTATAATATAATTAATTGAATAGAAGTATTTAGCACTAGGGGAGCCAATTGGCTGAGAGCGGATTTATCCCGACCCTTATGACCTGAACTAGATAATGCTAGCGTAGGGAAGTGTGTATTAGCCTTTAAATACCCATTGCCTACGTTGGTAATGGGTTTATTAATTTAAAGGAGGAGTAATAATGGAAAAAAGATGGAATGTAAGAATGTTAGCAGAGGGTGGAATGATGATAGCTTTAGCTACTGTATTAAGTTACATTAAAGTTTATGAAGCACCCATGGGAGGATCAGTTACTGCTGGAAGTATGATTCCAATTATTTTATTTGCTATTCGCTGGGGATTAATGCCAGGATTAGCAATAGGAAGTACCTATGGTATATTACAGTTTATTTTAAAGCCTTATTTTTACCATCCAATTCAATTTGTTTTAGATTATCCAATGGCCTTTGGTTTATTGGGGTTAGCAGGTATTGCATATTATATAAAAGATAAAAACTCAGTTAAGGGATATTTAAGTGTTTTTTTAGCTGTACTTGTAGGAATATTGGGTAGAATGATATCACATGTGTTATCAGGTGTAATTTTCTTTGCTGAATATGCTGGGGATAAAAATCCTTGGATTTATTCAATAGAGTATAATGCTTATTATTTGGTGCCAGAATTAATTATTTCTTGTATTGTAATAGCTATTGTTTGGAAACCATTACAAAAAGCTATAAGAGCAAAATAGTAAAAGGATGATTTAAATGAAAGGATTAATTGTTTCCAATGGGACGATAACTGACTATGGTAGGTTAGAGCTGGAAGCTAATAGGGCTGATTTTATTATATGTGCAGATGGAGGTATGAATCATCTTGCTAAAATCAATAAAAAACCAGATATAGTAATAGGGGATTTAGATTCCGTTAGCCAATTCGCTCTAGATTATATAAAAAATAACAACATACCCATTGAAAAATATTCACCTATTAAAGATGCAACCGATACAAATATTGCTATGGAATATTTAATAGATAAAGGATATAATGAAATTGTATTAATGGGAGTAACGGGAACTAGACAGGACCATACAGTTGCAAATATATTTTTATTGAATACCTTGCATGACAACGGTATTAAAGGAAAAATAGTAGATGATAATAATATTATTTATTTAATAGATGATTACCTAGAACTGGAATATTTAGAAGATAGTTATCTTTCTATAATACCGATAGTAAATGAGGGTATAGTTATATCCTTAAGTGGATTTTTTTATAATTTAGATAAGCAATTTATCTCTTTTGGATCTACCCATGGAGTTAGTAATAAGATTATTGAAAACATTGGAATAATTAAGATTCACAGTGGAAGAGCTCTTATATTTGTTTCAAAAGATTAAAGCTTAGGATATTAATCCTAGGCTTTTTTTGTCACTATATTCTATTCATCGAATAGAATATAGTAAAGTGCTATAGGGGTGTTAGGTATGAGAAGGTTTTATTATAGATATATAAAAAAATCTAAAACAATAATAGGTATAACTCTGGCCCTAATTGGTATTCTGATAATTATAAGCTTTATACCTATAGAATTAATTTTAATATTAATTGGAATTGCATTACTTACAATGGGGGCATTGATATTAAAAATAAAATAAGGCTTACCATTTTTATATGGAAGCCTTGTTTTATTGCATAATTATAATGCTCTCTCAACATACCCAGATCTTAAACATCTAGTACATACATTAACTTTTTTTGTTCCACCATTAACTACGGCTCTAACGGATCTAATGTTAGGTGACCAACTTCTTGAACTCTTTTTATTTGAGAAAGTAACTTTGTTACCAAATACTTTTCCCTTTCCACATACTTCACAAACCTTCGCCATGAAAAACACCTCCTTAATCTACTACTGAAAATACTTTAAAGTATATTTTCTCTATTTCAATAATAACACATTATATTCTAACACAATAATCAGTAAAAATGCAACTAAAATGTAATATTATCTTACTATAATCATATGATTTAGTTGAACTATTTTAACATTTAGGGTAAAATATAGAATATGGTATATTGAAAATAAGGAGGCGATTATATATGCCAGCCAAAACTAGTACTGAATATGGAGCGATTAGCATAGATGACAATGTCATAGCCACCCTTGCAGGAGTATCCGCCATGGAGAGTTATGGTATAGTGGGTATGGCTTCTAAAAATGCTACAGATGGGTTATTTGAATTGCTGAAATGGGATTACTTATCTAAGGGTATAAAGGTATATTCAAAGGATGATAAATTAACTATTGATTTACATGTAATATTAGAATACGGAGTAAGGATCTCTGTAGTTGCTGAAAATATAATCGATAGGGTTAAGTTTAATGTTGAAAATTTAACTGGTCTAAAAATAGACAAAATAAATGTACATGTACAAGGAATAAGAGTTGAAAAGTAGTTTAGGGAGGTACTATAATTGAAAATAGAAATTCTAGATGGGGCAATGCTGAAAAATGCCTTAAGAGGTGCGGCAAAGTTCCTAGAAGATAATAAAGAGGAGGTAAACTCCTTAAATGTTTTTCCTGTTCCTGATGGAGATACAGGTACAAATATGTCACTTACAGTAAATTCTGCAATAAAACAAGGACTTAACCTTGATGAAGATAGTGTTTCTAAGATAGCTTTAGCTACTTCACATGGATCCTTAATGGGAGCTAGGGGGAATTCGGGTGTTATTTTATCACAGCTTTTCAGAGGTTTTGCTAATGGATTAAATGGTAAGGATGCAGCTGATACAAAAACACTAGCAAACGCTTTTAAGCAGGCAGCTGATACGGCTTATAAGGCTGTTATGAAACCAACAGAGGGAACGATTTTAACTGTGGCTAGAGAGTGTGGAGAATATGCGATCTCTATTTGCAAAGAAGAAAAGGATATATTGGTTTTTCTAAAAAAGGTAATAAATCATGGAGAGATAGTTCTTAATAAAACACCAGATATGCTTCCGGTTTTAAAACAGGCAGGGGTTGTAGATGCTGGTGGAAAAGGATTAATCTATGTTTTAACAGGCGCCTATAATGCCTTAGCAGGTATAGAGAAAATAGAAGTTACAATTGAAGAAAAGAAAATAGATAAAAAAGAGATTATTCATCGAGAACATATAGATACGGATGATATAAAATATGGCTACTGTACAGAGTTTATAATAAATACTAACCATGAAGATATTGATTCTTTTAGAGATGAGTTATCAATACAAGGAGACTCTTTACTTGTAGTAGGTGGAGAAGGTTTGATAAAAGTACATGTCCATACAAACAATCCTGGAACAGTACTTGAGAAAGCCATTAAACTTGGTGAATTAAATGATATAAAAATTGATAATATGAGATATCAACATGAGGAAGTTCTATTAAAATCAGAATTACAAAAATCCAATGATAAGAGCAGTAAGACCCCTGATAAAGAATACTCTTTTGTTGCAATATCCATTGGAGAAGGAATTGATGAGGTATTTAAAGGGCTTAATGTAGAAGTTTTAGTTTCAGGTGGGCAAACTATGAATCCAAGTACTGAGGATATACTTAATGCTATAGATAATACTTCAGGTAAAAATGTATTTATACTTCCTAATAATAGTAATATTATTTTGACAGCAGAGCAAACAAAGGAGCTTAGCTCTAGAAATATTATAGTTATTCCTTCTAAGACTATTCCTCAAGGAATTGCAGCGTTACTTGCCTTTGATGAATCCAAGTCTTTAGAAGAAAATACAGATAATATGAGAGAGTCAATAACTTACGTTAAGACAGGTCAAGTTACCTATTCTGTTAGAGATACAGAATTTAATAATACAAAGATATATAAAGATGATATCATTGGAATTTCAGAAGGTACTATAATAGCAAATGGTAAAGAAATAAATGAGGTAGCCATAAAACTATTGGATAGCATGGTTGATGAAGATACATCTCTAATTACAATCTTTTACGGAAGTGACTTAACTGAAGATTTAGCTAAGGAATTAGAAAAGCATTTATCTAGTAAATTCGATGATATAGATATAGAGCTAATATTTGGTGGTCAGCCTATTTATTATTATATATTTTCTGTAGAATAAATTACCCTGCCCTTTGGTAGGGTTTTTTGATTATTAATTTTGGAGGAATCATATATGGAATCATTATCAACCAATATTCAATATTTAAAAGGTGTAGGTCCCAAAAGAGCCTCTAGACTAAGGAGATTAAATGTAAATACTATAGAGGATTTATTATACTTTGTACCTAGGGATTATGATGATAGATCAAAATTCAAGACTTTGAGGGAATGTATGATAGGTGAAAAAGTGAGCTTAGAGGTTGAAGTAATAGGTAAAGCTAATATACTAAGACCTAGAAAAAACTTGTCTATTATTAAGATACCTGTTAGAGATTCCTCACATAATGCTTACCTTGTATGGTTTAACCAAGAGTATTTAAAGGATAAATTTATAATTGGTGAGAAAATAATAGTAAATGGAAAAATTAACAAGGTTGGCATGGAGATTCAGGTAATGAGTCCTGTTTTTGAAAAAGTAGGGACACTAGATAAGGTAGGTAGAATAACTCCTGTATATTCATTGACTGAGGGTATAACCAATAATGAGATTATTAAACTTGTTAATAATACTCTTAAGGAATATTTACATAGGATTGAAGAATTTCTGCCGCCAGATATAATAAACAGGTACGATCTTATTGATATTAAAGATGCTATTTTTAATATTCATTCTCCGAAAAGTAATATTTTATTAGAAAAAGCAAGAAGAAGGCTTTCTTTCCAAGAACTTCTTGTATTACAAATGGGACTTTTCATTATTAAGAATAGGAATTTTACTAACAATAAGGGTATTAACTTTAAAAAAAATGATGAAGTAGAGAAGTTTATTGAAAAACTGCCTTTTAAGCTTACGAATGCACAAATGAAGGTCTTTAAAGAAATTGAAGAGGATATGGAGAAAAGTACTCAAATGAATAGGCTGGTACAGGGAGATGTTGGCTCAGGAAAGACAATAATTGCAATTCTTGCAATATTTAAAGCTGTATTATCTGGTTATCAAGCTGTAATGATGGCTCCAACGGAAATATTAGCCACCCAACATTTTGAATCCATAGAAAGATTTTTTTCAAGTTATAATATCAAGGTGGAGCTATTGATTGGAAGTATATCTTCTAAGGCAAAAGAAGAATTATTGATGAACTTAAAAGAAGGCAGAATTGATGTTTTAATTGGTACCCATGCTATAATTCAAGAAAATGTTGAGTTTAATAGATTAGGGCTTGCTATTACTGATGAACAACATCGATTTGGTGTAAAACAGAGGGCTATATTATCGCAAAAAGGTAACAACCCAGATATTATAGTTATGACTGCCACACCTATACCTAGGACTTTGGCACTTATTTTATATGGAGATTTAGATATTTCAATTATTGATGAGTTGCCACCAGGTAGAAAGGAAATAGAGACATATGCTGTTGGTCCTGAAATGATAGATAGAATTAACAAATTTATTAAAAAGCAAGTTTTAGAAGGTAGGCAAGCATATATTGTATGTCCGCTTATTGAAGAAAATGAAAACTTGGATATTAATGCTGCAGAAGAACTATATATAGATTTTAGAGATAATATTTTCAAGGATTTTAGGGTTGGGCTACTCCATGGTAAAATGAAGCCTAAAGAAAAAGATTTAGTAATGGAAGAGTTTAAAAATCATGAGATTGATATACTTGTATCTACTACTGTAATAGAAGTAGGAGTAAATGTGCCTAACTCTAATACGATGGTCATTTACAATGCAGAAAGATTTGGATTAGCTCAATTACATCAACTTAGAGGAAGGGTTGGAAGAGGCGAGTATCAATCCTACTGTATATTAATAAATGAAAGTAATAATCCAATATCTAGAGAAAGAATGAGAATAATACAAAGTTCTACTGATGGATTTAAGATTTCTGAAAGGGATTTAGAACTTAGGGGGCCAGGAGAGTTTTTTGGTACTAGACAACATGGATTACCTGAATTAAAGGTAGCAAATTTGTTTTCTGATATGGATATTTTAAAAAAAGCACAGAAGGAAGCTTTAAATATTATAAATAGAGATCCAAATTTAGAAGAAGAATGTCACTGGAAATTGAAAGAAAAGATAAAAGAGATGTTTTTAAATTCGGGAGAAAACTTGACTTTTAATTAATTTCTGTTTTAATATTGGTAATATATGATAAAATATTAGTGATATAGTTTTAAGGAGGAAAACACTTGAGGGTTATATCAGGTTTAAGAAAAGGACATAAGCTAAAAGTGCCTAAGGGGATGAATGTTAGACCTACTGAGGATAAAACAAAGGAATCTTTATTTAATATACTAGGTCATATAAATGAAGATAGCATTGTATTAGATGCATTTGGTGGTTCTGGTTCCATAGGCATAGAATTTTTAAGTAGAGGCGCTAAGGTTTGTTATTTTATAGATAACTCTATTGATAGTATAAATACTATTAATGAGAATTTAAAACATACAAAACTTTTATCTCAAGGTATTGTAATTAAATCAGATACTTTGGCTACAATAAAAAGATTTGGTGCACAAAATTTAAGGTTTAATTATATCTATTTAGATCCTCCTTTTCGTCAAAAAGGATTAATCGAGAATTTATTCGAGGTAATCAAAAGGGAAGATATTTTAGCTAATGATGGCATAATAATAGTAGAACACGAAAAAGAACTAGATTTAGAAGATGATTTGTCTGAATTTCAAAAATCAGATTTTAGAAGATATGGAAGTAAATCTTTAACATTTTATAGAAGAATGGACTAAGGAGGGCGTTTAATGAAAGCAGTATATCCAGGTAGCTTTGATCCAGTTACCTATGGTCATTTAGATATTATAGAAAGAGTTTCCAAAAAGGTTGAACATCTTATAGTGGCTGTTTTAAATAATCCTTCAAAGAAAGGTGTTTTTTCCTTGGAAGAGAGGATTGAATTATTGAAGGAGGTTACAAAACAATTTCCAAATGTTGAGATAGATTGTTTTTCTGGGCTTCTCACTGAATATGCAATGAAAAAGAATTGTACTACTATGATTAGAGGTCTTAGGGCTGTTTCTGATTTTGAATATGAAATGCAGATGGCCTTAGTTAATAAAAAAATGAATAGTGATATAGAAACACTTTTTATGGTATCAAGCAGTAAATATGCATATTTAAGTTCAAGCATTGTTAAGGAAATAGCAATGTTTGGGGGCAATGTTTCTTGTTTTGTTCCTGATGTTGTAGAACAAGGTTTAAAAAATAAATTTATAGGAGGGTTATAATACCTATGGAAGTTTTAAGACTAATTGATGAAATTGAAGATATTGTAGAAGCTGGGACAAGCTTACCTTTTTCTGGGAAAGTTATGGTGGACAAATTTGAAGTTCTGGAAATTTTAAAGGAGATTAGAATAAAACTGCCAGATGAAATCAAGCAGGCTGCATGGATAAAGGATGAAAGACAACGAATATTAGCAGAAGCCCAAAAAGATGCAGACACTCTGCTAGAAGAAGCAGAATATAAACTAGAGGAATTAGTTGATAAAGAAGAGATTACAAAAAAAGCAAACTCCAGAGCAGAAGAAATAATCACTAAAGCGCAATCAAATGCCAAGGAAATAAGACTTGGTGCTATGGAGTATGCAGATAGTCTTTTGGAGGAGACCCAAGAAAACCTTAAAGAATTAATAAAATTATTAAATGACAACAGAAAGGAGCTTAGGGGATCTAATTAACCCTCTTTAGTACTCTACATATTGTCGATGTAAGTATTGAGAGTAAGAAAATATATAGGCTTATGATTAAAACTAGTTTTGTAGAACTGGTTAATAAATAAATCCAATTAGATAAACTGAATCCATTCCCTAAATGAATTGGATAATAAGCTGTTGGCTGAGTATAGTTTTGATATTTAAAGAGATATATAATATATGCAAATATTCCTGATAATACTCCGTGGAAAAACTTTGATATAATATATAGCTTGGAATTTATATCTGTAGTATTAATAAAGCTAATTGCTTGACTATGGACGGAGAAACCACTCCAGCCAATAATAAAGTTAATTATTATTATCTTAGTAATGAAATCTATATTTAAAGCGGCAATATTTTTACAACCTATAGTTACTTCAAATAAACCTATAATAATGCCTTTGATTAATTGGATATCGATTGTAAAGATACTACCTAAATAAGAAAGTATCTTATTAAAGAAATTCATATTAAATAGTATTTCTACTAATACTGAATAGAAAATTACTAAACCACCTACTAATAATATAGTATCCATACTTTCTTTGACAGCTTTTGTTATCAAGGAACCTATGGATTTTTTTGTTTTTAGCCAGGTAATGTAGGAATCTTGAATTTCCTCAAATATATCTCCTTTTTTGTAAGTAGTGATGATATTATTACGTGATTTATAGGACTTAAATAATAGGCCTAAAACTAATACTGATAGATAGTGTGGAAGAATAATTAAAGGCGAGAGTTTAGGGTCCTTTAACATACCAATACTAACTGCACCTAACATGAATAAGGGGCCAGAAGTGCTAGTAAAACATATTAGTCTATCACCTTCATGCTTTGTTATAAGGCCTTCCTCTCGTAGCCTAGATGTTAATTTAGCCCCTACAGGATACCCTGATAGTATGGACATAGTTAATGGGAAAGCTCCTTCTCCTGGAACATTAAATAATGGTTTCATTAGGGGCTGTAATAGCTTTCCTATAAAGTCAACAAATCCCAATCCTATAAGAATTTCGGATATAATAAAAAATGGTAGTAGGGATGGTAATATAATATTAAACCAAACTGTTACCCCGGATGCGGCACTGTTTAGAGAAATCTTAGGATTTGTTATTATACCTATTAAAGCTGTAAATATAACTAATAAAAAAATGATTTTAGGTAAATTTTCTTTATAAATACTTTTATTCTTCATATTTGCACCTCCTATAAACCATATTATGAATTATAGGAGGCTAATATGATGTGTTATTTAATATAAGGAGAATTATAATAATCCATATTTGTTAGGGGCTTATGAGAGTTTAATCCAATGAAAAATATATCAGTTGCTTTTTTATCAAGCATAATAATTTTTTCTAAGGATTCATTTTTAAAGTGTTTATAATCAGCAAATTTAGTTATAATAGGTAAAGAAGAATTTTTCTTAATCCTATTTAATAGAATTAGTCCATTTTTATTAGCACCTAATACTCTAATGTAAGAAGGGTAATCTTTATAAAGTTCTTTGAAAGTATGACTATTAAGCTGGTTTAAGAGATGCATAAATAATCTTTGTATTCGGGTTCTAGGATATCTTTTTGTAACAATGCTATCAATTATCTCTTTGATATTGTTACTCATAGATCCTTTATCAATTATTCTATTTTGGAGACCAGGTTCAATATCTAATAGATCTTCAATATGAGATTTACCTATTGTACGAATTAAATAAATAAGTATCTGGCTATAATTTTCTAAATAGTTGAATGACTTATATTTTTCCAGATATTCCTTTAGGCAATAATAAGTTTCAACTGGGACTAAGTCTTTTATAGAGCTTAAATCATTATTTTTAATTAGGTTTCTTACGGCAGTAGCACTAGCAAAGCCATTAGATACATGTAAATCATTATAATTACTACCAGAGCGTTTTATTGTTACAGGCATTATTTTTGAGTTGGTTTTATTCAAAGCCTTCAAATACTCTATGCCTAATATATTATTAGATTTATTAAGTATTTCTTTGTAATTATAATAATTTTTTGAAGAGATACTATTAATATATTCTTCTAGGGCATTGCTTCTTGATATTGAGTAAGATAATCCAATGGATAGGTGGTATTTTAGCCTCTCTTTATAGTACTCAGGTTCAGCTGATAAAATAGAAGCTATTTCAGCTAAAGGTTCTACTTCACCTGATTCGCTACCAAATGCTAGGTAATTCACGATGTTTAAACTATCCATTAGTTTTACTCCGCCATAAGCAAATAACTCAGCGCTCTGACATGAAAATATAAAGGGTAATTCTAGTACTAAATCCACACCATTTTCTATTGCCATTTTAGCTTTAGTCCATTTATCTATAAAGGAAGGCTCACCTCGCTGTAAGAATGAACCGCTCATTATTGCTATGGAAAAATCAGCATTAGTTTTTTTAATAGATTCATCTAGGTGGTACTTGTGGCCATAATGAAAGGGATTGTACTCAGTAATAAATCCAACAACTGTCATAGTAACCTCCAAAATATATTTTCTTTAATTATATCATGTTGATTTTTTAACACAAATGTAATATTATGAATTATAGACAAAAGAACAACTTATTAAAATTAGGAGGAATGAAATATGAAAATTCTTGTAATTAACTGTGGAAGTTCTTCACTGAAATATCAACTTATAGATATGAATGGAGAAGAGGTATTATGTAAAGGACTTGTAGAGAGAATAGGAATCGAAGGTTCTAAAATAAAGCACGATACTACAGGAAAAGAAAGAGTAATAATTGAAGAGCCTATGGCTGATCATAAAGTTGCTTTAGGTTTAGTGCTTAATGCATTAATTGATGAAAATCATGGTGCAATAAAATCTATGGATGAAATAGGAGCAGTAGGACATAGAGTTGTACATGGTGGAGAAACATTTGCTTCATCTGTTATAATTGACGATGAGGTTATGAAGGTTCTTGATGAGTGTATAGAATTAGCACCTTTACATAATCCACCAAATATTATTGGAATAGAAGCTTGTAAAGAATTAATGCCTAACACACCAATGGTTGCAGTATTCGACACTGCATTCCACCAAACAATGGAAGCAGATAATTATATATATCCTATACCTTATGAATTCTATGAGAAATATAAAATTAGAAGATATGGTTTCCATGGAACTTCTCATAAATATGTATCCTTAAGAGCTGCTGAGATATTAGGCAAAGATATTAAGGATTTAAATATAGTTACTTGTCACTTAGGAAATGGTTCTAGTGTTTGTGCAGTACAAGGCGGAAAATCTATGGATACAAGTATGGGCTTTACTCCATTAGAGGGTTTAGCAATGGGAACTAGATCAGGAGATATAGACCCAGCTATAATTCCATTTATAATGGGTAAAGAGAATATGACTTTTGATCAAGTAAATGATTTATTAAATAAAAAGTCAGGTGTATTAGGAATTTCTGGAATCAGCAGTGACTTTAGAGATTTAGAAATAGCTGCAAACGAAGGTAATGAAAGAGCAAAACTTGCTTTAGATGTATTTGTTAATAGAGTTAAGAAATACGTAGGAGCTTATGTAGCTACTATGTGTAGCATAGATGCTTTAGTATTTACAGCAGGTATCGGTGAAAACTCAGGATATATTAGAGAGAAAGTTTGTGAAGGATTAGAATGTTTAGGTATTAAAATTGATCCTGAACTAAACAATGTAAGAGGCGAGGAAGCTCAACTTAATAAAGATTTAACTTCCGCATCTATACTTGTTATCCCAACAAATGAAGAATTAATGATAGCTAGAGATACATTAGAATTAGTATCAAAATAATATTATTCTTGACAAATTGATGCCTCCTTTATATAATTATCTTTGTTAGTCTAAGAGGTGAAAAATATGATAATTGATTTATCAAGTTTTCTTGATGGAACCAATGATCTTTTACATTTTGAAGGAGAACTAGAAATAGATAGTTTAGATTTAAGTGGAAGAGACATTGTAATAGTTGGACCTATAGAATATAAGGGTGAAATATTTAAAATAGACGGAGAAAAGGCTATAAATATTAGGATATCTTATGCATATAGTGAGATATGCCATAGATGCCTAAATCCTACCACTAACCAAGTAAAAACTATTTTGTCTGGAAAACTTGTAAAAGGGAAGGAAGAAGTTGATGGTGAATATGAAGGCTATGATGAGATGTTCTACTATGAAAATGATATATTAGACATTAAAGAATATATTCTAAATCAAGTAGTTCTGTCCTTGCCTATGAAATCCCTATGTAATTCTAATTGCAAAGGGTTATGTTCTATATGTGGAACAGATTTAAATAATACAAGTTGTAATTGTATTCAAGAAAAGATTGATCCAAGATTTGAAAAACTAAAGAATTTTTTTCCGAAGAATTAAGGAGGTGTTTTAAATGGCAGTACCAAAACGAAAAACTTCTAAAGCTAGAAGGGACAAGAGAAGAGCTTCTTCTTATAGACTAAACAAAGCTACAGTTGTTGAGTGTCCACAATGTCATGAGCCAAAACTACCACATAGAGTTTGTAGATCATGTGGATATTACAAAAACAGAGAAGTTATTGCAGTAGAATAATGAAAAAAGATAGTGGAAATCACTATCTTTTTTAGTTTTAATATTGCATTTTATTTTAGTCTAATATATATTTAATATCAGTAGTCTTAAAATACACGGCATTGGAGGGTAATTATGAAAATTATTATTGATGCTATGGGTGGAGACAATGGACCGATTGAAGTAGTTAAAGGAGCTATTGATGCTGTACATGAATACGGTGTCAGTATTATATTAGTAGGTAAAGAGGATATAATAGAAAATGAATTAAAAAAATATGATTATCCAAAGGATAAAGTAGAAATCTTAAATGCTAGTGATATAATAACTAATGAAGATGATCCTGCAATAGCAATAAGAAGAAAGAAGGAATCATCCATGGTTGTAGGCGCAAAGGCTTTGGCAGATGGAATGGGAGATGGGTTTTTGTCAGCTGGAAGCACAGGGGCCCTACTTGCATCTGGGATTTTTATTGTTAAAAGGATAGAAGGTATTGATAGGGCAGCATTATCTGTAGTATATCCTACTACAAAAGGTTTTTCATTACTTTTGGATGCAGGTGCTAATGTAGATTGTAAACCTGAATACCTATATCAATTTGCCTTAATGGGATCGGTTTACATGGAAAAGGTTATGGGAGCTGAATCACCAACCATAGGACTTGTAAATATAGGAGTAGAAAAGGGAAAAGGAAATCTATTGTCTAAGGAAACATATGAAATTATTGAAAAGTCACATTTGAACTTTAAAGGCAATGTTGAGGCCAGAGATTTACCTAGTGGTGTAGTTGATGTTATTATCTCTGATGGTTTTGTAGGCAATGTAATCTTAAAGTTAACTGAAGGCATGGCTATTTCAATTTTTTCAATTTTAAAGAAAGAGTTCACAAGAAACTTTAGAACAAAACTAGGTGCAATGTTACTTAAACCTGAGTTGAAGAATATAAAAGGTATGATGGATTATAGGGAGCAAGGTGGAGCGCCTTTATTAGGAATAAGAAAGCCTATAGTAAAAGCTCATGGAAGCTCTGATGCCTTTGCTATTAAAAATGCTATTAATCAATTGAAAAAATTTATTGAGAAAGATGTAATAAAAATAATTGAAGATAATATTGATGTACTAGATAATAAATAATAATTTTGGAGGTAGACGTTATGATTTACAAAAAAATAAAGGCTATAATTGCAACACAATTTAATATTGACGAGGATGAAATGACAAAGGATACTTCTTTTAAGGATACATTAAATGCAGATTCTCTAGATTTGGTAGAATTAGTAATGGCATTAGAAGATGAATTTGGACTAGAAGTAGAAGATGAAGATATGGAAAATATAAAAACTGTTGGAGATGCTGTTGAATATATTACAAATGCTCTTGAAGAATAATAATTAAGGCTAAAA
The DNA here is from genome assembly GCA_023388495.1 of Bacillota bacterium. Taxonomy (GTDB): domain Bacteria; phylum Bacillota; class Clostridia; order Tissierellales; family Tissierellaceae; genus Tissierella. The sequence continues at coordinate 101,635 of JAEWGC010000013.1, forward strand.
TTGGCCTTAATTATTATTTGAAAAGTTGGGGGTATTATAGTGAAAGAAAATGTTAAAGGAATTAAATGGTTAGCGCCTTTAGAAGAAAATCTAAACTATAAATTTAAAAATATAAAATTGCTAAAAACTGCACTAACCCATAGTTCTTATGCTAATGAAAATAAAATGAAAGTTACAGATAATAATGAAAGACTTGAGTTTTTAGGTGATACTATTATAAATTTAATAGTAAGTCAATACCTATATAAAAAGTATCCAAATTATCCAGAGGGAGAGTTAACTAAAATTAGAGCAAAGGTAGTTTGTGAGTCTTCTTTAGCATTTGCTGCTAGAAAAATAAATCTAGGAGAATATCTTCTGTTAGGTAAAGGTGAAGAAGCTACTGGAGGAAGAGACAGAGACTCGATTTTAGCAGATGCTAGTGAAGCACTAGTGGGTGCTATTTATATGGATAGTGACTTTCAAGTAGTAAACAAGCTATTACTTGAAAAATTCGAAGCTGATCTAGTATATGCAGTGGCAAAGGGTTCTCTATTTATTGACTACAAAACTGAACTGCAAGAAATTCTTCAAAAAATAACTAGAGCTAAAATAGAATATAAAGTTGTTAAAGAAGAGGGGCCAGATCATAATAAAATATTTTATATGGATGTAGTAGTTGATAATAAAGCTGTGGGAACAGGTGCAGGGCGTAATAAAAAAGAAGCAGAACAAATGGCTGCAAAAGAGGCACTACTTGTAATAGGTGAAAACAATGAGTAAACATTATATAATTCCAATATTTGTACCACACTATGGCTGTCCACATGACTGTGTTTTTTGTAATCAAAAAAAGATTACCGGATTATCAACGGATGTAACTTCTATGGATGTAGAAAATATTATAGAAGACCACTTGACTACTTTTAAGTCAGGAGCAACCGTAGAGGTTGCATTTTATGGTGGAAGCTTTACTGCTATAGATATAGATGTTCAAAAGAAATTATTATCTATCCCCTATGAATATAAGAAAAAAGGGAAAATAGATGGTATAAGACTTTCTACTAGGCCAGATTGCATAGACGAAAAAATCTTGAAAAACCTAAAGGATTATTTAGTAGATACAATAGAATTAGGTGTCCAATCCTTAGATGATTCTGTATTATATAAAAGTGGAAGAGGACATACAACTCTCGATGTATATAAAGCAGTGAATCTAATAAAGGAGTTTGGATTTAATCTTGGATTGCAGATGATGGTAGGTCTTCCAGGAGATACTTCTGAAAAAGTAATATATACCTGTAAGGAGTTTATTAAATTATCTCCTTATTGTGTAAGAATATATCCAACATTGATAATAAAAGATACGTATTTAGAAAAATTATTTTTAGATGAAGAATATTCTCCAATAACCTTTGAAGATGCAGTAGATATATGTTCCACACTTCTTATGTTATTTAATATAAATAATATTGATGTTATTAGAATTGGCTTGCAGCCCACTGAAAATATACAATTAGGAAAGGATGTTGTTGCAGGGCCTTTCCATCCTGCTTTTAGGCAAATGGTAGAGTCAAATATATTTAGATTACTATTTAGATATTATTTTGATTCTAAGGAAATTGACATCCATAACAAAGAATTGATTATAGAATCTAATAGCAAAAATATATCTGCCATAGCAGGACAAAAGTCAAGCAATATAAATTATTTTACTAAAGAATATAATTTACGGAAGATAAAGCTATATACAGGAGAATTAGATCTTGATCATATTAATATTACAATTGATGTATTTTATGATAAAATAAATATGAAATTGTTAATGGAGTCCTATTTAAAGGCTAACTCAATAATTTAGATTAATATTAAAGGTTTCCGCTGGCCTAGGAAACCTTTAATCATAGGAAGAGGTGTATGTGGGTTGCAATTGAAGAAAGTAGAAATACAAGGATTTAAATCCTTTGCCGATAAAACAGAAATTGAAATTAAGAATGGAATTACAGCTATCGTAGGACCAAATGGTAGCGGTAAAAGTAATATTTCTGATGCCATAAGATGGGTTCTAGGGGAGCAAAGCGTAAAAAATCTTAGGGGAAGCAAAATGGAAGATATAATCTTTGCTGGAACAAGTAAGAGAAAGGCATTAGGTTATTCTGAGGTTACTATTACCTTTGATAATAAAAATGGTGAAATACCTATTGATTACAATGAAGTAGCAGTTACGAGAAGAATGTTTAGATCTGGTGAATCAGAATACTATATAAATAAAAACTCCTGTAGATTAAAAGATATTCGTGAGTTGTTTATGGATACAGGAGTAGGTAAGGATGGATATTCCATTATTGGACAAGGTCGTATAGAAGAAATACTAAGTAACAGACCTGAGGATAGAAGAAGTATATTTGAAGAAGCAGCAGGAATAGTAAAATATAAATCAAAAAAAGAAGAGGCAGAAAGAAAGCTAGAAAAAACAGAGGCTAATATAATAAGAATAAAGGATTTAGTGTTTGAACTATCTAACCAATTGGAAGTGTTAGAGACCCAATCCTATAAAGCTAATTGTTTTACTCAGCTTTATAATAGACTAAAAGAGTTAGAGATTAATTTATTTATAAAAGATATAAGAAAGATAAATATTCAAAGAGAAGAAATAGATAAGGAAAATCATATTTTAGAAGAAGAACTTTCTAAGAAAATAAATGAAAGACAAAAAATTGAAGATAAATTTAATATACTTAAAGAAACTATTGAAGATTTGGAAGCAAAAATTGAAGAATGTAGAAATAAAAATCTAGAAGTTATAAATGAATTGGATAAGAATCAAAATCAACTTGCAATAATCGAGGAAAAAAATAGGTTTAATAATAAGGATTTAGATAGATTGATAGGAGAAAAGGCTAATCTAAATATTAGACTTAAAGATATAGAGATAATAAATACAGAATTAATAAATGAAATAGAGAAAACTCAAAAAGAATATAATAATTTACTTATAGAATATAATGAAAAAACATTGGAGTTAGAGAAGGAACTTGAAATATTACAAGAGAAGGAAAAATATATTGAATCAGAAAAAAACAATATAATTAAAATTTATAACAACTCTTCTGATAAAAGATCAGAATTAAATAGCATTATTTCATTTAATGAAAATATCGAAAAAAGAATATCTCAATTAAACAAAGAAATTAACAATATGGAAATTGAGAAGAAAGTAAATATAGATAAACACAATGAATTAACTAATATGGAAGATGGATTTAAAGTAAATCTACTGGATTTAAAAAACAAGCTAGAAGAAACAAAAAAGTTAGAGCTAGATAGCATTAATTCTTTAGATTCAATTACAAAGAAAATAAATATTAATAATATGGAAATACAATCCAAGACATCTAGCTTGAAGTTACTTAGAAATATGGAAGATGATTATGAGGGGTATTATAAAGGGGTTAAATCCCTTTTAAAAGCTGCTAAAAATGAGACTGGACTTCAGAAAGGTCTTATGGGAGTTGTAGCAGAGCTTATAAATGTAGATGAAAAGTTTGAAAGAGCAATAGATATTAGCTTAGGTTCAAATGCCCAAAATATAGTTACTGAGACAGAAGAGGATGCAAAGAAAATAATAGAATATTTAAAGCATAATAGACTTGGAAGAGTAACCTTCCTGCCGCTTAATATCATTAAAGGAAATACCTTGGATATAAATCCTCAAGATAGAAATAATTTTAAAATACATGGTCTAGGCTCTGAATTAATTACATTTGATAAGAAATATGAAAACATTTTTAAATTTTTACTTGGTAGAACTATAATAATTGAAAATATAGATTATGGTATAAAGCTTGCAAATAAATACAACCATTCCTATAGGATTGTTACACTTGAAGGTGAAGTCCTAAATCCAGGTGGATCCATGACTGGAGGAAGTCATGGGGGGAGTAGTATAAGTATTATTAGTAGAAAGGGTAGAATACAGAAATTAATAGAAGAAATAAATGAACTAAAAAAGATCCAAGAAGATTTAGAAAAAGAAAGAAATATATTCTTAGATAAGCAAAAGGATACTAAGCTAAAAATAGCTGAATTAGAGGAACTAATTAAGGACACGGAATATTCAGTTATAAATGCTAACAACCAAAAAGAAAAATATATGAATGAAGCAACGAGATTGGAAGAAGCCATCAATAAGTATAAAAAAGAAATAGATAGTTTGAGAAGTGAAATGAATAATTATGAAAATAAAAAAGATGAATTACTGGCTTCATTGTCTCAGCTAGAGGAAGATAGTATAAATCAAAAAGAGAAAATTAGAAATCTGACATCTGATTACAATGATGAGAAGCTAATCAGAGAAGACAAGGCAAAAATTGTCACAGATATGAAGATCAATTTAAATTTAATTCATAGCAATATAAATAGTTTACAAGAGAAGTTGGCTAAAAACCAATTGGAAATTGAGAATATAAATGAATCCCTTGCTGAAAAGGAAAAACTAATATTATCTAATAAAGATAATATAGAAGATATAATTAATAATAAGGCAATGCTAGATGAAACAATAAAAACTTTAAAGATTATGGAAGCAAAGATGAAGGAAGAGTTAGGTGGCCTAATAGATAATAAAAACAAGTTTATGGAAAGCTTTTATTCTGAGCAGGATAGATTAAAGGAAATTAATAAAGGAATAGCAGATATTGAGAAAGCTATTAACTCCAATGAAGTTAAATTAGCTAAAATTTCTGTTCAACTTGAAAACTATCATAAGAAATTATCTGATGACTATGAATTGAGCTATGAGGAATCTTTAAGCTATGAAACAGAAATAAAAAATACTCAAGAAGCCATAGTTGAAGCAAGAAGGTTAAAAGTAGAGATAAAGGAACTAGGAACTGTAAATCTAAGCTCAATAGAAGAACATAAGAATCTAAAGGAAAGATTAGATTTCATTTTAAATCAACAAAAAGATTTAATTAATGCAAAAGAAAATTTAAGAGAAGTAATTAAAGATATAGAGGTTAAGATGAAGAATCAATTCCTTACAAATTTCAAAGAAATAAATACCAATTTTCAGGAAATTTTTAAGATTTTATTCAATGGAGGACAAGCCGAATTAATCATAGAAGATAATGAGGATGTTTTAAATTCTGGGATTGAAATTAAGGCACAACCACCAGGGAAAAAGCTTCAGAGCTTGACTCTATTATCTGGGGGAGAAAAGTCTTTAACAGCAGTAGCCTTATTATTTGCTATATTAAAATTGAAGCCTTCTCCATTCTGTATCCTAGATGAGATAGATGCTGCTCTTGATGAAGCTAATATTAGTAGGTATACTGGTTATTTAAAAACTTTCTGTGAAGATACTCAGTTTGTTCTTATTACTCATAGAAAAACTACTATGGAGATTGCAGATGTTTTATATGGAGTAGCTATGGAAGAGGAAGGAATATCCAAACTAATATCGGTTAAACTAAAAGATAATATAGATGAAATAGCAAGTTAGGGGGAGAAAAAATGTTTAAATGGCTAAAAAAACTTGGTAAAAAAGAGGAAGAAGTTCGTGAAAATGATCAAATTATAGAAGCAAATGATGAAGAAGTCACTAAAGAAAAAATAGAAGAAACAGTTAAAGAGGTAATTGAGGAGCATATTGAAGAAGTAGTTGAAGAGGCAACTGAAGAACAAATTGAGGAGATAATCGAGAAGCAAGAGGAAAAAGCAATTGAATTACAAAAAGAACAATTAGAAATAATAGAAGAGCTAATTGAAGAGACCTTGGAGTCTGAAGAAGAGGCTGTGGAAGAGCATGAAAACTTTGAGGAAGAAGTAGAAGAACCAAACTTCGATATTCCAGTGGAAAGTATTGAAGAGCCAATAATTGAAGAAATTGAAGTGGAAAAACCAACAAAGAAGAAACCTAACTTTTTTGAAAAGCTTATGAGTGGGTTGACTAAGACTAGAAACGATATTTCTAATAAAATTGATGGAATTTTAAAATCATATAAGAAAATAGATGATGAACTCTTTGATGATCTAGAAGAGGTATTAGTTACTGCCGATGTAGGTGTAAGTACTACAATGGAGCTAATTAATAGGCTAAGAGATAGGGTTAAAGAAGAAAAGGTATCGGAACCAGAAGAGGTTAAGGAGCTTCTTAAGGATGAAATTAAGAAACTTATGTTAGAATCAGTTTCTGATAACGAGCTGAAGGCCGAGCCTTCACCAGCCTTGATTCTAGTGGTTGGTGTAAACGGTGTTGGGAAAACTACTACCATAGGTAAACTTTCTAATAATTTTAAAAAACAAGGTAAAAAAGTTTTAATAGCCGCAGGAGATACTTTTAGAGCCGCTGCTATTGAACAATTGGAAGAATGGGGAAATAGGGCTGGAGTTGAAGTTATATCTCATAGTGAAGGTGCAGATCCAGCAGCAGTAATTTTTGATGGCATTCAAGCTGCTAAGGCAAGGAAAACTGATATATTAATTTGTGACACAGCTGGTAGACTTCATAATAAATCTAATTTGATGAATGAATTAAATAAAATATTTAGAGTTGCAGAAAGAGAATATGGGGATGCTACAAAAGAAGTGCTTTTAGTACTTGATGCTACAACTGGACAAAACGCTATTAACCAAGCAAAGGTATTTAAAGAGGTTGCAAATATTACTGGTGTTGCACTTACTAAACTAGATGGAACAGCAAAAGGTGGAGTAATCATTGCCTTACAAGCAGAGTTAAATATACCTGTAAAATTAGTTGGTGTGGGGGAAGGAATAGAGGATTTACAGCCTTTTATTGTTGAAGACTTTGTTGAAGCAATATTTGATTAATAATTGTTGACAAAATAAAAGTTCTATACTAAAATAATACTGTCAAGTAAAACACTTGACAGTATTATTTAGTTGGTGATATAATGGTTGAGAAGCTTGTAGAGATAGGAATTTTATTTGATTTTTACGGGAAGCTACTTAGTGAGAAACAATATTTAGTAGTGGAATTATATTATATACATGATTTATCTTTAGCTGAAATTGGTGATGAATTCAATGTTACTAGGCAAGGTGTATTTGATCTTTTAAGAAGAGCAGAACAGAAATTATATCAACATGAAGAGAACTTAGGATTGGTAAAGAAATTTTATAGTAGCCATGAGGACATTAAAACAATAATAAAGATTTCAGAAGAAATAATGGAACTTTCTATAGCAAAGGATAATGATGAAATTAAAGAAAAAGCTATGACTATTAATGAAATTGGTAGAAAAATATTAGATAATAGTCGGGAGGTTGTTGATTGATGGTATTTGAATCTTTGTCAGAGAAGCTTCAGAATGCTTTAGGAAAATTAAAAGGAAAAGGTAAGCTTTCAGAAAAAGATGTAGACTTAGCTATGAGGGAAGTAAGGCTTGCTTTATTAGAAGCTGACGTTAACTTTAAGGTTGTAAAAGATTTTATTAAAACAGTTAAAGAAAGAGCAATTGGCTCTGAAGTTATGGAAAGTCTAACTCCCGGACAGCAAGTTATTAAAATAGTAAATGAAGAATTAACTAATCTTATGGGTAAAAGTGAAGCTAAGTTAAATTTTGCTTCAAGTCCACCTACAGTAATTCTTATGTGTGGTTTACAAGGAGCTGGTAAAACTACTACTACTGGTAAATTGGCTTTTAACTTAAAAAAGCAAAACAAAAGACCCTTATTAGTTGCTTGTGATATTTATAGACCAGCTGCTATAAAACAGCTAGAAGTAGTAGGGGAAAAAGTAGGTGCTCCAGTATTCACTATGGGAGATAAGATAAATCCTGTTGATATAGCTAAAGCTGGTTTGGAGCATGGCAAAAAACATGGAAATGATGTTATTATTATAGATACTGCTGGAAGACTTCATATTGATGAAGAGTTAATGACTGAAATAAAAAATATCCATGATGTGGTAAAACCAAATGAAGTACTTTTAGTGCTAGATGCTATGACAGGGCAGGATGCAGTTAACGTTGCAGAATCTTTCAACCAGAGGCTAGGCATTACCGGAGTTATACTTACTAAACTGGATGGTGATGCTAGGGGTGGAGCTGCTTTATCAATAAGAGCAGTAACAGAAAAACCTATAAAGTTTGCTGCTATGGGAGAAAAGTTTGATCAACTAGAACCATTCCATCCAGATAGAATGGCATCAAGAATACTTGGAATGGGTGATGTTCTTAGTCTTATTGAAAAAGCTCAAGCTAATATAGATGCTAAAAAAGCTATGGAGCTAGAACAAAAAATTAGAAGTCAACAATTTTCCTTTGATGATTTCTTAGATCAATTAGATCAAATGAAAAATTTAGGACCTATTGATCAATTATTAGGTATGATTCCAGGAATGAATTCTAAGGCTTTAAAGGGTCTAGATGTAAATGAAAAGGATATCAATAGAATTAAGGCTATTATCCAGTCGATGACTAAGAAGGAAAAAGATAATCCTGATATCATAGATAGTAGTAGAAGAAAAAGAATTGCTCAAGGTAGTGGTACTACAGTCCAAGATGTAAACAAAATCTTAAAACAGTTTAAAGAAACTAAGAAAATGATGAAAAGGTTTACAGATATGGAAAAGACAATGAAGAAAAAAGGGAAATTAGGATTCCCCTTTTTCTAAATAGATAGTTAAATTTATAAGGAGGTGAAAATAGTGGCTGTTAAAATTAGATTAAGAAGAATGGGAGCTAAGAAAAGTCCTTTCTATAGAATAGTTGTTGCTGATTCTCGTGCTTCAAGAGATGGAAGATTTATAGAAGAAATTGGCTATTATAATCCATTAACTGAGCCAAAAACAGTAAAGATAGACAATGAAAAAGCAATTAACTGGATGAAAAATGGAGCAAAGCCAACTGATACTGTAGATAGATTATTTAGACAAAATGGTCTATATGAGGAAAAAGCTGAATAATCCTTAAAGAAAAGTATCTAGGGGGTGCTATAAATGGGAGAATTAGTAGAATTTATTGCCAAATCTCTTGTAGAGAATCCAGATGAAGTAGTGGTTAATGAAATAGAAGGAAGTCAATCTATTATCATTGAGCTTAAGGTTCACCCTGATGATATGGGTAAAGTAATAGGTAAGCAGGGTAGAATAGCAAAGGCTATAAGAACAGTAGTTAAGGCAGCAGCTATTAAAGATAACAAAAGAGTTGTTGTTGAAATTATTTAATAAGGGATTAGGTCCCTAATCCCTTAAGATAATAAAGATAGGTGAAAGAATGGATTATACAATAATTGGTAAGATAATTAGTACTCATGGAATTAAGGGAGAAGTAAAGGTTTATCCGTTGACTGATAATCTTGATAGATTTAATTATTTAAAAACTGCATATATTGGAGATAAGAAGATCAAGGTAGAACTAGAGAGAGTTAAATATCATAAGAATTTAGCTATATTAAAATTTAGAGAATTCAATGATATAAATGAAATAATTTCTTTCAAGGATAGCTTTATCTATGTTGATGAAGTGGGAAAAGTTGTTTTACCAGAGGACCATTTTTTTATTTATGATTTATTAGATTCCCAAGTTTTCGATACCAAGGCTAACTTGATTGGTACTATAATTGATGTTCTACAGGGACCTAGTAATGATGTTTATGTCATAAAAAGTATTGATAATCATAAGGAATATCTTATACCTGCTGTAAAACAATTTATCATTGATGTAAATACTTTGGATAAAAAGGTTGTTATTGATCCTATTGAAGGAATGATAGAGTGAAGATTGATGTTTTAACATTATTTCCAGAGTTTTTCTCTTCATTGATTAATTGGAGCATAATAGGTAGGGCTTATGAGGAAAATAAAGTTGCAATAAATAGTATAAATATTAGAGATTTTTCCCAAAATAAACATAAGAAGGTAGATGATTATCCCTTCGGAGGAGGCTCAGGTATGGTTATGAAACCAGAGCCGATTTTTGATGCTATTAATAGTGTAAAAAATGAAAACTCTAGAATAATTTATCTATCACCTCAGGGAAGAAAATTTAATCAAGGGTTAGCAAATGAATTATCTAAAGAAAAGCATCTAGTTCTATTATGTGGACATTATGAGGGAATAGATAATAGAATTATTGACCATTATGTAGATGAGGAAATATCCATTGGTGATTTTGTATTAACTGGCGGAGAAATTCCAGCAATGATAATTATCGATGCTGTTGTAAGACTATTACCAGGAGTACTACGTTCAGATGAGTCTTTTATAGAAGAATCACATTATAATGGATTATTAGAATATCCTCAGTATACTAGGCCAAGAGAATTCAATGGGTACTCTGTACCAGATATTTTATTATCTGGTAATCATCAAAAGATAGAAGCTTGGAGAAAAGAAGAGGCCTTAAAGGCTACTTTACTTAAAAGACCAGATTTACTTGAAAAGAAAATCTTATCAAATGAAGAAAAGGTTATTCTATCAAAAATAAAAAACGATTTAGAGCTATAAATTAGTTGTAAATAAAGTAACCATATGCTATAATACCTAGCGTATGGAATTAAGGACGGTCCTCTGTCATAGGGCAAGAACGTCTAGGGAGAAGGGAGGTCTATACAGTGGATATAATTAAAATGTTAGAAGATGAACAATTAAGAAATGATTTACCAAGCTTTAATGTAGGAGATACAGTTCAAGTTCACTATAAAGTTGTTGAGGGAACTCGTGAAAGAATCCAAATATTTGAAGGCACAGTAATCAAAATTCAAGGCGGCGGAGCAAGAGAAACATTTACAGTAAGAAGATTATCTTATGGTGTAGGTGTAGAAAGAACTTTCCCTATGCATTCTCCAAGAATTGAGAAATTAGTTGTGACTAGAAAAGGTAAAGTAAGAAGAGCTAAACTTTACTATCTAAGAGATAGACAAGGTAAAGCTGCTAAGGTTAAAGAAAAGAGAAATTACTAATTTATTGGGACTGTATAGTCCCAATTTTATTTGGGTGGTGAAATTGTGAATATTAACTGGTATCCAGGGCATATGAAAAAAACAAGAGAATCTATACAAAAATCCCTTACAATGGTTGATATTGTATTTGAATTGATTGATGCTAGAATACCTGCTAGTAGTCGAAATCCTGTTATAGATTCAATAGTAGGAGAGAAACCAAGGATAGTTATTTTAAACAAATCAGATTTAGCAAGTTCAAGTGGAAATAAACTATGGCAAGAATACTTCTTAGAAAATAGTATTAGTTCAGTTTGCTTAGAAGCTTTAAGTGGGAAAGGCATAGATAAACTATTACAACTTTCTTTTGATATTACAGACGAAAAAAGAAAGGCATACGAGAAACGTGGCGTAATAAATAGACCTACTAGGGCAATGATTTTAGGAATTCCTAATGTAGGTAAATCAACTTTAATTAACTCTCTTGCAGGTAGAAAAGGAGCAAAAACTGGCAATAGACCAGGAGTTACAAAGTCTAATCAATGGATAAAAACAAAGGGTAACTTAGAATTATTAGATACCCCAGGCATATTATGGCCAAAATTTGAAGATCCAGAGGTTGGTCTAAATCTGGCTTTTACTGGCGCTATAAAAGATGAAATTTTAGATATAGAAACTTTAGCTCTTAAACTAATAGAAAGACTTGCTAATTATTTTCCAAATCTTTTAAATAATCGTTATAATATTGAAATAGAGGGTAAATCATATTTAGATATAATGGAAGAGATAGGTAAAAAAAGAGGATGTATTATAAAAGGTGGAGAAATAGATTATACAAAGGTCAGTAATATTATTTTAGATGAGTTTAGAAAAGGTGTAATTGGAAATATAACACTTGAATTTCCTAAAGAATAGGAGTTGTTATTGTGCTTGAGATCGAGAATAACCTTTGGCAATTAGGATTTAATAATGTTGCCTGTATAGATGAAGTAGGCAGAGGATGCCTAGCTGGAGATGTAGTCGCTTGCGCGATAATAATGCCTAAGTCCCTAGTGATTACTGGAGTAAAAGACTCAAAAAAACTCTCGGAAAAAAAACGAGAGGCTTTATATGAAGAAATATTATGTAATTCAATTGCATATGGAATAGGTAGGGTAGACTCTAATATAGTAGATGATGTTAATATAAAGGAGGCCACTCGCTTAGCTATGAAAATGGCGGTAGAAAACTTGAAGGATAAAAAGGGAAATAAGGTTTATCCAGATTTTCTACTTATTGATGCAGAGAAAATCGATTTAGAGTTACCACAAGAATCTATCATAAAGGGGGATGATAGATGCCATGGTATAGCATGCGCATCAATTATTGCTAAAGTATTTAGAGATAGATTGTGCATAGAATGGGATAATGAATATCAAGGGTATAATTTGAAAAAACATAAAGGATATGGAACTAAGGAACATAGGGAATTTATTAAAGAACTAGGACCGTCCCCTATACATAGAATAACATTTTTAAGAAACATATTAAAATAGTTATTAAAGGATGATTTCATTGAGAATTGAAAACCTTTCATTAAATAATATTATAATAGATAACAAAGAAGGAATATTCAATGAAGGCTATACTTTCAAGGGTAAGATATTAGAATTAATAGATAACCTAATACTGATTGATATTAGAGGACAGGGAGTTATTGAGGCTAAATTAGAAACAGATGTAAAATTGACTGTAAATGATGAATTATCCTTTATAGTAAAATCTAAAAATGATGATGATATCATCATTCTAAAACCGTTAATTAATGATAAATCCCTAGAAGTACAACCTTCTAAATATGCAAAAGAAAACAATCCTATTTCCAATTTGTTAAAAAATATCAATATAAAAGAAACAAAATTGTCAATTGGACTTGTAGAAAATCTAATGAGATATAATGCTCCATTAAGTGAAAGTAATATAATTGATGGAATAAAAACCTTGGAAAGGCTATTTCAATTAGCTAATTTAGAGGATGATAAAAAGGTAATTTTAATTAACCAAGATAGTATAGATAAAGATTTAATAATAGATGAAAATATTACTAATAAAGAAGATTTTAAAACAGATATACCTTTAAAAAGAAATTATCAATTAATAGATAAAGAGAATGCTTTAGAAAGTAATGGCTTAGATAATAATATCTTGGAAAATAATGTTCCAATAGAAAAAATAGATATAAAATATTTATTAGTTGCAAACAAAGATGATTTTAGTGACAATAAGGACATAAGTAAATTTGTTAAGGAATTTTTAGAAAATAAGATTGATATTGAATCAAAAGAAGAATATGTTAAAATAATTAGTTTATTTTTGAAAAACAATATTAAACCTTCATTAAATAATATAAAAAATTTAAGAGATCTTAATAGAGATCCTATTGAGTTTTTAAGCAAATTAAAACTAAGTGATTTAAATTCTAAAGAAGAGACGAAGGATTTAAATAATAAGATGGATTTTCTAAAGGAAATGAACAAAGATTTATCCTTCTCATTTAACCAAATTAATTATAAAGAAAAAAACTTAGATGGAGTACTAACCTTAATAAAAGAAAAAAAACACAAGACAAATCATAACCAAAGGCTCAATGTCTATATAAATTTAGAGACATATAATCTTGGTAATGTCAAGGTTTCTTGTCAGTTGATTTCTAACTCCTTATCAGTGAGGATGAATGTTAGAGATAAGGATTTGAAACTATTTAAATCTACAGTAAAACAATTAGTTGAAAAAATATCATTAATAGGTTATAGTCTAGACAAGATTGATTTTGTAGTAGATAATAATATTGAATTAATTGATACTATAATTTCCAATCCCAACCCAACTTATATCTTAGATTTGAAGGTGTAATATCATGGATAAAGAAAAGAAATTATTAGACAAGAAAATAAATAAGGCAGTTGCATTGTCATATAAACAGGGTGATATAGCACCAAAGGTTATTGCCAAAGGTAGAGGTGCTGCAGCAGATAATATAGTTGAAAAAGCATTAGAAGAAGGTATAACTATTTATAAAGATGAAAAATTAATCCAAAATCTTATTGGTCTGGAAATAAATCAAGAAATCCCCGAGGATTTATATGAGGCTGTTGCAGAAATAATTTTTTACATTTATAATCTAGATGTACAAAGAGGAAATAGTCATGGGAAATAATATAGATAAAGGTAAAAAGGGCGAGTTGCTTGCTAAAGAATATTTAATTTCAAAAGGCTATAGTATTTTAGATATAAATTATAGAAATAAAATAGGAGAAATAGATATAATAGCCTTAAATAAAGGTATTATAGTATTCGTTGAAGTTAAAACAAGAACAAGCACAAACTTTGGATATGCCTATGAGGCAGTTAATAGAAAAAAACAGGAAAAGATTATTTATTGCTCTTATTTATATTTAAACCAAAAAAGATTAGTGGATTATCAAATAAGATATGACATAATAGAAGTATATTTGACATCAAATGTTAAAATTAATCATATAGAAAATTCTTTTTGTTGATAATTATTGAAAAATTAGAAGTTTTCACTATTACCAGGGTAATAGAGTAAACAATTAATAAACTTAAAGATAAACTATATAGAAAAAGGGGTCTATTATGTATTCGAAGATTAATACTTGCGTACTACAGGGATTAAATGGAAATATTGTAGAGGTTGAAACTGACTTAGCTAGAGGCTTACCAGTATTTAATATTGTTGGTCTTCCAGACACATCTATAAAAGAATCTAAGGAGAGAGTAAGGGCAGCAATAAAAAATAGTGGATATGAATTTCCGCTTAGTAGAATTACCATTAATTTGGCACCAGCCCATTTAAAAAAAGAAGGCTCTCAGATGGACTTAGCTATTGCTATAGGTATATTAAAATCTTCTGGTGTTATAGCAGAGAAAAATATTGATAATACAATTTTTGTTGGGGAACTTTCCTTAGAGGGAAAAATAAATCCCATTCAAGGAGCATTACCAATAATTATATCAATGAGAGAGTTAAAAGTTTCCAGATGTATAATTCCATATGATAACAAAGATGAATGTAGTGTTATAGAGGATATGGAAATTATACCTGTAAGAAGCTTGAATGACGTAGTTGATTTTTTAAATGAAGAAATTCATATAGATCCATATATAAGAGATATATGTTTGTTTGATGATAAAGATAATGAATATATTTTAGATTTTTCAGATATAAAAGGACAGGCTGGTCTTAAAAGAGCATTGGAAGTAGCTGCTGCTGGAGGACATAACATCCTGATAATAGGCCCTCCTGGAGCTGGAAAAACCATGGCAGCAAGAAGACTGCCTACAATATTACCTAAACTATCATTTGAAGAGGCAATAGAAGTGACTAAGATTTATAGCATTTCAGGTCTTTTATCATCTAATTCTTTAATCAAAGAGCGTCCTTTTAGAGCACCACATCATACAGCCTCAGCTGTATCCTTAATCGGTGGTGGAAGAATACCAAAACCTGGAGAGGTTTCTTTAGCTAATAATGGCGTTTTATTTCTAGATGAGCTACCCGAATTTCCTAAGACTGTACTAGAGGTACTAAGACAACCTTTAGAGGATGGAACAGTGACTATTTCAAGAGCAAATGCAAGTTTGTCTTATCCAGCAAGGTTTATGTTGATTGCAAGCATGAATCCGTGTCCATGCGGATATTATGGTGATCCATTACATGAATGTACATGTTCCCAAGGAAACATTGATAGATATTTAGGAAAGATTAGTAACCCATTATTAGATAGAATTGATATCCATATTGAAGTATCTCCTGTAGAATACAATGACTTAAAAGGAGATAGAAAAGAAGAAACATCAGCAACTATTAGGGAAAGAGTTAAAAAAGCTCGAGATATTCAACTTAATCGCTATAAAGGTCATCAAATATTTAATAATTCACAGATATCTAATAAGGATATAATAAAATTTTGCAAACTAACAAATACTTCAGAAATACTTATGAATCAAGCTTTTACAAAATATAAATTTAGCGGTAGAACATATAATAAAATATTAAAAGTATCTAGGACTATTGCAGATTTAGATGGAGAAGAAACTATCCAGGATAAGCATATTTTGGAAGCTATAAGATATAGGACCTTAGATGGAAAGTACTGGGGGTAGAAAAGTTGAATATTACTCAAAGGGATGTACTTATTTGGTTAAGCAGTTTGGGGATAGGAAGTATTAATATAGGGAAGATTATTGATCATTTTAATGACTTAGTAGAACTATGGGAAACTGATATAGAACAAATTAATTGTAAAAAAAATTTAAGCAATGTAGCGAAAGAAAAAATTATAAGTAATCGAAACAAAGAATATATAGAAAAATTATTAACTAATATAGAAAAACAAAATATTAATGTATTAACCATATATGATGAAAATTATCCTACTGGATTAAGATATATTGATGATAATCCAAAAGTGCTTTATGTTAAAGGTAATATAATTCAAGAAGATAGAATTGCCATAGCCGTAGTAGGCTCTAGAAAGGCAACAGCTTATGGAAAATGGGCTTGTGAGAAATTTACTAAGGAATTAGTCAATTTAGGGACAACGATTATTAGTGGGTTAGCTTCAGGTATAGATACGATTGCACATAAAACTGCTATAGACAATGGAGGAAGAACAATTGGAATATTAGGCAATGGTATTGACGTTGTTTATCCGAAGAAAAACTTGTATTTATATAATGAAGTGGAAAATAATGGAGGAATAGTTTCAGAATTCCCATTAGGTACTCAGCCTTTGGCTTTTAATTTTCCCCAAAGAAATAGAATAATATCTGGATTATCAATGGGTGTTATAGTAATTGAAGCTCAAGAAAAGTCAGGTTCTTTAATTACTGCCCACCATGCTTTAGAGCAAGGCAAGGATGTTTTTGCTTTACCTGGTAATATTAATAGTATATTTAGTGGTGGAACAAATAAACTAATAAAAGATGGAGCTAAGCCACTTTTAGAAATTGAAGATGTAATTGAAGAGATATACGAACTTAAAGAAAAAATAATATTGAGTAAAAAAATGAGTATTGATTATTCAAATTATAGTGAAACAGAAATTAAAGTAATTAAATTATTAGAAGAAGGTCCTGCTCATTCTGATACTATCGTATATAAAACAGGTATAGATGTAGTTACTTTAAATAGCGTATTGACGATTTTAGAATTAAAGGGTTCTATTAAAGAATTATCAAATAGAACATTTACTATTGTTTAGATTCATTTAGCGGAGGTGTATATATTGCAAAAAAACTTAGTAATAGTTGAGTCCCCAGCTAAAGCAAAAACTATCGAAAGATTTTTAGGAAAAAGCTACAAGGTTGTGGCTTCTGTAGGACATATAAGGGATTTACCAAAGAGTAGTTTGGGAATAGATATAGATAAAGACTTTGAACCTAAATATATAACAATTAGGGGCAAAGGTCCTGTAATTAAGGAATTAAAAGATTTAGCAAAAAAATCAAAAAAAATATTTCTTGCTACGGACCCTGATAGAGAAGGTGAAGCGATTTCTTGGCATTTGGCTCATATTTTAGGCATAAATGAGAATGAAAAAGTAAGGGTAGAATTTAATGAAATAACTAAAGATGCTATCACTAATGCAATTAAGAAACCAAGAGCAATAGACTTAAGCCTGGTGGATGCACAACAAGCTAGAAGGATATTAGACAGACTTGTTGGTTATAAAATCAGTCCTTTATTGTGGCGAAAAATTAGAAAAGGTCTAAGCGCCGGTAGAGTACAGTCTGTTGCTGTTAAATTAATCTGTGATAGGGAAAATGAAATTGAAAACTTTATTCCGGAAGAATATTGGAGCATAAAAGCAAAGTTAGAAAAGGATAAGGAAAAGTTTGAAGCCAACTTTTATGGACAAAATATAAATGGCAAGGAAACAAAAATTGAATTAAAGACTAAATTAGATGTTGACAATATATTAAATAAAATTGATAATAATAACTTTATTGTACAAAATATAAAATCAGGAACAAAAAAAAGAAACCCCTATCCTCCGTACACTACAAGTACATTGCAACAGGATGCTTCTAAAAAATTAGGGTTTACTACTAAAAAAACAATGATGGTAGCTCAACAACTATATGAAGGAATAGACATTAAAGGAGAAGGATCAGTAGGTTTAATTACCTATATGAGAACTGATTCTACAAGGATCTCAAAGGAAGCTATTGAAGGAGCTACTTTATTTATCAAGGAAAACTTTGGAGATAAATATACAGATGGAGGAAGAGATTATACAAATAAATCTAAAAAGGATTCACAAGATGCCCATGAGGGAATTAGACCTACTAGTATTATTAGAACCCCTATTTTGATTAAGGATTCTCTAACACAAGATCAATTTAAGCTATATAAAATGATTTGGGAAAGGTTTTTAGGTTCACAAATGGTACCTGCTCTCTATAATACAATTTCAGTCACAATAGATAGCAATAACATCTTGTTCAAGGCAAGCGGCTCAAAATTAATGTTCGATGGTTTTCTGAAAATTTATACCACAAGTGATGAAGAAGAAAAAGATATGCAAATTCCATTACTAAACATAGGTGACAAATTGAAGGTAAAGGGAATTGACCCTAATCAACATTTTACTCAACCACCAGCTAGATATACTGAAGCATCACTTATTAAAACACTAGAAGAATTAGGAATAGGTAGACCAAGTACATTTGCCCCTACTATAGCAACTATATTAGCAAGGAATTACGTAGTTCTAGATAAGAAATCTTTTTCGCCTACAGAGCTAGGAATATTAGTTAATGACTTGTTAATAGAGTATTTTAGAGATATTGTAAATGAAGAATTTACAGCCGAGCTAGAAGAAAAGCTAGATGAGATTGCAGAAGGAGATTTAGCCTGGGTGAAGGTTGTTGAAAGATTCTATAAAGATTTTGAACTATTTCTTAAAAAAGCTGAAGAAGAAATCAAAGAGATTGAAATAGAAGATGAAATCTCTGATGTGATTTGTGAAAAATGTGGTAAAAACATGGTAATTAAACATGGTAGATTTGGAAAATTCTTAGCATGTCCAGGTTATCCAGAGTGTAAAAATACTAAGGCTATTGTTGATGAGCTTAATGTTAAATGTCCTAAATGTGATGGGAACTTAGTAAAGAGGAGATCAAAAAAAGGTAGAATTTTTTATGGATGTAGCAACTATCCTAATTGTGATTTTGTTTCATGGGACGAACCAGTGGAAGAGAAATGTCCTCAGTGCAAGGGTATTATGGTAGTAAAAAGAAGTAAAAAAGATAATACAATTAAATGCATAAATAAAGACTGTGGATATATAGATGTCAAAAAAGTATAAATAATTAAAATTTTCTGTACAATCTTATTTTTTTGTAGTACAATTATATATGTAATTAAATGAAAACAGAAAAAGATTAATATAAGATTTCATAGGAAATAAATTGAGTTTATTTTAACAAGGAGGATTTACTATATGGAAAGTTTATTACAAAGAACTAGGAAATTAAATAAAACACTACAGGGATATGGTTCTAAACCAGTATCTTTTTCAGATTTAAGCGAAATACTAAGCAATATACTTGATGCAAATGTATATATAGCTAGTACTAGTGGGAAAGTTTTAGGTTATGAATTATCAGCAGGATTTGATTGTGATATAGTTCAAGCTGAAATAGTTAAAGAAAAGCGATTCCCTAAAAAATATAATGAGGAATTATTAAGATACAATGAAACCAATGAAAATATGAAAGAAGTTCATGATTGTGTTTTTGACCAAGTATCAGAATGTCCTTATCCTGATAAGATAGCAACTGTTATACCAATAAACAGTGTCGGAAAGAGGCTAGGGACCGTAGTTTTAGCCCGATTTGGAAAAGAATTTACTGAAGATGATCTTGTATTGGCAGAATATAGTGCAACAATTGTAGGTATGGAAATATTAAGAGCCAAATCCGAAGAAATAGAAGAAGAGGCAAGAAAAAAATCTATTGTGCAAATGGCTATAGGTACCCTCTCTTACTCTGAATTAGAGGCAATGGAACATATTTTTAGTGAGCTAGAAGGCAATGAAGGGTTACTCGTTGCAAGTAAGATTGCTGATAGAGTTGGTATAACAAGATCTGTTATTGTAAATGCTTTGAGAAAATTTGAAAGCGCTGGAGTTATTGAATCCCGATCTTTAGGGATGAAAGGAACCCATATAAAAATTTTAAATGATAAGTTAATAGAAGAACTTCTAAAATCAAAAGAATAGTAATTATACTATTCTTTTTTTATGGGACTTTAGTGCGAATTTGATAAATCAAGGGAAAATCAAGTGTTCGGGGTTGCATTAATAAAACAAAATGTATAGAATTAATAAGAGATAATTTATCTTTTTTTGTAGAAATGTATCACAATATAGTATAAAATAAGAAATTATAGATTGGTTTTCTAAAAATAAAAGGGTGTGATTTAATGTTAAATAGTATTTATAAGAATATTGATTTTTACAAGAAAGCTTTAGATGGAACTTGGGAACGACATAAGACTATAGCTCATAATATTGCTAATGAAAACACTCCCAATTATAAAAGAAAAGTAGTTTCTTTTGAAGATCAGTTGAGACAAGCTATAGATACAAATAAGGTTTCACTAAGAAAAACCCATGAAAAACATATAGGGGTAGGGAAAAAAAGTTTTGCTCCTAAGATTGTAGAAGACAAGTCTACATCTTATAGATTAGATGGAAATAATGTAAACATTGATACAGAAACAGCTGACTTAGCTAAAAATACTATTATGTATGATGCTTTAATTAAGCAAATAACAGGTGAGTTCGATAAGATAAAAAATGTCATTACTGAAGGGAGTAAATAATTATGAGCATTTTTAACTCTATAAATATATCAGCAACAGCATTGACTGCTGAGAAGACAAGAATTGATATTATCGCTAAGAATATGGCTAATGTAAATACTACACGAAGCACAGGTGGTATGCCATATAGAAGACAAATGGCTATTTTTGAAGAAAATAAATCAACTGCCTTTTCAGAATATCTAAGCAAATATACTAATAAGTCTGAAGGAAAAGGTGTTAAAATTAGTAAAATAGTTGAGGATGAATCACCTTTTAAGCTTGTATACGAACCGGGTCATCCTGATGCTGATGAAAATGGTTATGTAAAAATGCCAAATGTTGACACTATAAAAGAAATGGTCGATCTAATTAGCGCACAACGTTCCTATGATGCTAATATAACAGCAATGAACGCATCTAAGTCAATACTTATGAAAGCCTTAGAAATTGGTAGGAGGTAAAGTATATGAATATAAGTAAAATAGGTGGGTATAAGAATCTTATAGATCTGAACGATAATAAACCAGTTAACGCTAAAGATAAAAATAACTTTAGTAGTTTATTAAACGATGCATTGAAGCAGGTTAATCAACTACAAATTGATAGTGAAGAATATAAAAATATGTTGACCGTAGGAGAGGTTGATAATCTTCATGATGTAACAATAGCTGCAGAAAAAGCTAATGTTTCTCTACAAATTACTATGAGTATAAGAAATAAAGTTGTAGAGGCTTATAAAGAAATTATGAGAATTCAAATTTAGAATCAATAGGGAAGAGGTGCAAAGGTGCAGGAATCGATACATAAAGTAAGTCTACAACTAACGGAATATTGGAAAGAGATGGATAAGAAGAAGAAAATCAGACTAATCCTTATTAGTTTTTTTGTTGTTTTTGCTGTAACTGCACTTATCCTTACATTAACACGTACCAAATATGATGTTCTATACGGTAATTTAAGCTTAAAAGATATGGGCCAGATTACTACTAAGTTAGATGAAATGGGAGTCAATTGGAAGACTGGAGAGGATCAAAAGAGTATTTTAGTACCAGCAGAAAATAAAAACCGTATCAAAATAGAATTAGCCACCTATGGTTTACCAAAAGAAGGATATACATATATGGATGCTTTTAATGATAGTAGCTGGACAATGACGGATTATGATAAGAAACAAAGAATGAAGTTAGCCTTGCAAAGCGAATTAGCTTCTACAATATCTGAAATTGATGGAGTACAAAGTGCCCAAGTATTTCTAGATGAAAAGGAAACCACTAATTTTGTGCTAAATAATGATCCTGACAACAAGACTACAGCTTCTGTATTTATCATTAAAAGTGATAGTAGACCGTTGACTGGAGAAAAAGTAAAAGCAATAAAGCATTTGGTTGCAAGTTCTATAAATATGCAGCCTGATAATGTTAATGTAATTGATGATGAAGGAAGACTTTTAGGTGAGGAAAATCAAAATGATATACTTCCTGTAGACCAATTTACTATGAAACATAGTTTAGAAACTAGAATAAACGATAGTATAAAGAGATTTTTAGAAAATATAGTTGGTACTGGTAATGTAGATGTAATGTCCAGTGTTAAAATTAATATGGATATAGAAAATACTACAATTGTGGAGTTTTCTCCGCCAATTGAAGGAAATGAAGAAGGTCTTATTCGTTCTCTTGAAGAAGTAGAAGAACATATGGTAGGTGGTGCTGTAGGTGGTGTGCCAGGAACGGATACAAATGTAGAAGATTATTCTATGATTGATGATGGTTCAAGTAGATATGATAAAGTAAGTAGGATAATAAATAATGAGTTAAATGAAATAAATAGGGAAATTAGGAAGACACCAGGTCAGGTAGAAAGCATTACAGTAGCCGTATTGGTAAATAAGGATGCTTTAATAGATGGTGAAATGACTCCAGAAAGAGAAAAGGAATTTTCAGATTTAATATTTGCAGCAACTGGTTTAGATACTAAGCAAGTCCAGGTAAAAGCAGCAAGCTTTAATAAGCAGGTGGTAGATAGTGGTATTCTGCCAACAAAAACCATGAATTGGTTATATATCAGTGGAATTTTATTAATATTGTTATTAGTTGTAATTATATTTATTTATACAAGATTTAAGGCTAAGAGAGATGCTGCTAATGAATTAGAAAGAATATTAGAAGAAAAATCTTCTATAGAACTGGAAGTAGCAGATCTTGATTTTGATGCAGAAGAATCAAAGATGAAGGCTCAGATTGATAATTTTATTGAGAAGAAGCCGGACTCAGTTGCTCAATTGCTTAGAAATTGGTTAAACGAATAGGAGCGAGTTAATATGTCTAGAAGACAATTTAGTGGAAAAGAGAAGGTGGCAATACTGCTTATTGCATTAGGTCCTCAGAAATCTGCTGAGATATTTAAACATTTAAATGAAGAAGAAATAGAAGAATTAACTTTACAAATTGCAAATATGAGGATGGTTTCTCCCCAAGAAAAACAAGCAGTTATTGAGGAGTTTTATCAAATATGTCTAGCTCAAGAGTATATATCTGAAGGCGGGATTAATTATGCCAAGGAAGTACTAGAGAGGGCTCTGGGTTCAGATAAAGCTATAGATATAATTAATAAATTGACATCTTCATTACATGTGAGGCCTTTTGAATTTATAAGAAAAGCTGACCCCAATCAACTCTTAAACTATATACAAAATGAGCATCCACAAACAATTGCATTAGTATTATCATACTTAAGTTCTTCACAGGCAGCACAGATTCTTTCTTCATTACCACAAGAAAAGCAATCAGATGTTATGAGAAGAATAGCAATAATGGATAGAACATCACCAGAAGTTGTAAGAGAAATAGAAGCTATCTTAGAGAGTAAATTCTCAAATATTCTAGCACAAGATTATACAACTACTGGAGGTATTCAAGCTGTAGTAGATATCTTAAACTCTGTAGATAGAGGAACAGAAAAGCACATAATGGAAGATTTAGATATTAGGGATGCAGAATTAAGTGAAGAGATTAGAAGAAGAATGTTTGTATTTGAAGATATTATAAGCCTTGATAATAGAAGTATTCAAAGAATTATTAGAGAAATTGACAATTCAGGCTGGGCAATTGCTCTTAAGGGTGCAAGCGAAGAAGTTAAGGATCTTATATTTGCTAATATGTCAAAAAGGTTAGTTGAGATGATAAAAGAGGATATAGAATTTATGGGACCTGTTCGTATTAGGGATATAGAAGATGCACAACAAAACATAGTTAATGTCATTAGAAAATTAGAAGATGATGGAGAAATAATCACTCCTAGAGGAGGAGATGAGATAATTGTCTAATGTTATTAAATCCTTTAGGGTAGTAGAGACTGAATCCATACCTTCAACAAGGGATTCTAGTAAAGTAAATATAAATATAGACAATAAAATTATTGACTCCCTTATTGAAGAAGCAAAAGATGAGGCAAAAAAAGAATATGAAAAAATAATTAATGATGCTAAAGAAGAGTCCTTAAAAATAATAGAAGATGCTGAAAATCAAAAAGAATCAATGATAGAGGTGGCCTATACTAGATCAAAGGAAATTTTAGATGAGGCAAAAGAAACAGGGTATAATAATGGTTATGAAATAGGTTATAGTGAAGGATATGAAACAGGCTATACTGAAGGGAAAGTTGAATCTAACTCTTTAATAGAGGAAGCCCTTAAGATTAAAAATGAATATTTATTAAAAAAGGAGAACCTATTAAGAGAATTAGAAGAAGATATTGTAGAACTTGTTATAAATATCTATGAAAAAGTAATCAGTAGAAAAAGTGAAGAAGATAATGAAATGATAATTTCTTTAGTTTTAAATGGAATCAATAGTTTAGATTTAACAGACAAATTAACTATTATTACATCTAAAGAAGATTTTAATATATTGGAAATGTCAAAAGATGAAATATTAGCTAAGGCAAGCATGATTTCACAACTTGATATAAAGTATGATATTTCTTTAGAAAAAGGAGATTGTATTTTAGAAACCTCTAAAGGAAATATAGATGTAAGTTTAAAAAATCAATTAGATGAAGTAAAGGAACTACTAACAACAATATTAAATAATGAGTGATGATATGGAAAATAGTATTAACATAAGGAAATATATAGATGCTGTAAAAGAAAAGAGATTTATGAAATATACTGGTAAAATAACAAAGGTCACTGGACTTACTATTGAGTCCAATGGGCCTATGGCTACTATTGGCGAATTATGTTATATATATCCATATGGAGGAAATAAGCCAATTCTATCTGAAGTTGTAGGATTTAAGGAAGATAAGATACTTCTTATGCCCTTAGGTGAAATGGAAGGTATTGCTAGTGGTAGCATAGTTGTTGGAAGTGGTAAAACACTTATGGTAAATGTAGGGAAAGAATTAATTGGAAGAGTACTTGATGGATTAGGAAATCCTATGGACGGTTTGGGTCCTATTAAATCTAATAAATATTATCCGGTTTCTAATGCTCCACCAAGTCCACTAGACAGAATGGTTATAAAAGAGCCTTTATCTGTAGGAGTTAGGGCGATTGATGGGCTATTAACCTGTGGCAAAGGACAGAGAGTTGGTATATTTGCAGGTTCAGGAGTAGGAAAGAGTACTTTAATGGGAATGATTTCAAGAAATAGTACTGCTGATGTAAATGTTATAGGTTTGATAGGAGAACGTGGGAGAGAAGTTAATGAATTTATTCAAAATGACTTAACAGATGAAGGACTAAAGAAATCAGTTGTGGTTGTTGTAACTTCAGATCAACCAGCTCTAATAAGAGTAAAGGGTGCAATGGTTACCACAGCCATAGCAGAATACTTCAGAGATAAAGGTTTAAATGTAATGTTGTTAATGGATTCTCTAACAAGATTTGCCATGGCTCAACGTGAAATTGGACTAGCAATCGGAGAGCCGCCAGTAACTAGAGGATATACTCCTTCTGTTTTTGCAACAATGCCAAGACTATTAGAAAGAACAGGAGCATCAGATAAGGGTACTATTACAGGACTTTATACGGTGCTAGTAGATGGAGATGATTTAACAGAACCTGTAACAGATACTGCAAGAGGTATTTTAGATGGACATATTGTTTTATCCAGGAAGTTAGCAAATTCTGCTCATTATCCTGCAATAGATGTACTTGCTAGTATTAGTAGGGTAATGCCAAATATATCAAGTAGGGAACATATTAAGCTTGCTAATTCTATAAAAGATATTATGGCTGTGTACAATGAAGCAGAAGATTTAATAAATATTGGAGCTTATAAGAGAGGCTCAAATAAAAAAATAGACATAGCAATAGATATAATGGAAGATATAGAAAGCTTCTTGAGACAAGAAACCTATAAAACTTCAACTTTTGAAGAAACATTAGAAATAATGAAAAACATTACGAGTAGGATAAATTAGATTATAATGGAGGTAAATTTAGTTGATGGGCTATAGTTTTAGATTAGAAAAGGTTCTGAATTACAAGGAAAATATAGAGAACATAAAAAAAGGAGAATATGGAGATATAAATAGAAGACTTAACAATGAAGAAAAAAAGCTACTAAATTATAATATCCATAAAGAAGATTTGTTGACTAAAAAGTATGAGTCTATCAAAAATACAAATGTTGCTAATTTAAAATTATATAATAATTATTTACAAGAAATATCCTCAAATATAGAAAAACAAGAGATGGTAATCTCTAATATTAAAGAAGAGCTGGAAAAGACAAAGGAAGAACTATTAGTAGCAATGAGAGAGAAGAAGGTATTTGAGAAGTTAAAAGAAAATGACTACAATGAATTTCTTAAGGAAGTTAAAAAAGATGAAGAAAAGCTAGTAGACGGAATAGTTACATTTAATAGCACTACCCAAAAATAGGGGGCAAATTCATGGAAACAGCACATGTACAAAATAATAAAAAGAGAAAAACATCTAAGATATTAATTATAGTATTTGTAAGTTTAATAGCTATTCCAATAGCTATTATTAGTCTTGTTTATAATAGCAATAAGAACTTTAAAAACAGTGTAAATAAGTTATTATGGAATATGCCAGGTAGCATAGGTGAATATTTTAGAAATTATCCAACAGAGATAGAAAAAAATCAAAAGATTAATTATTTATCTAACTATTATATAAATCTAGATTCAAATATTGCTGCCGACAAGATGTATATTATAAAAAAGGATGATGAAAAGCTTTACACTGAAATAGTTAGAGATATGAACGCTATTTCGGTTCCTAAGACTGAAGAAATTGTAATTAAAGTAAGAAATATGGAACTAAGAAAAGACTTATTATTTTCAATATATGACGATGCTCAGAAGGAAGAAAAAGAGAGTTTCTTATCAGAAGTCACTAGATTTGAAAAACAAGATATTTTGACATCTTTATTAGAAATAGAAAAGAGATTTTCAGATAGAGAGTTTTTAAAGATTATTAACGAAGTGAAGGTTGATAAATTAGGTGAAGTTCTTTATTATGTAGATGCTGATATACGAAACTATATATTAGACACTTTTAAACCAAATAAGAAAATGTTTATAGAAGGTACTATCTATGAAAAAACTAATGAAGTAAAAACCTTAATAGATATAGCAAAGGTATATGAAACAAAACCAATAGATGCTTCAGTAACTGCGATAGGGAATACTAACAATTATTCCTTAAATAAGCTAGGAATTATTTATAAGAATTTATCTGTATTAAAGTCAGCAGAGTTATTATCTAATATAAAAGACGAGAAATTTATTGAAGAATTATTTGCAGCAATAATGCGTGAAGAAGAGTTGACAAAATCAGATACTAGCATTACTGGTGATATAAGCAGAGCTATGGAATTTTTAAATGAATATGGAAACAAGGTAAAAGATTTAGTTGCTATTTATGAGAAGATGTCACCTGATAAAGTAGCTAAGATTGTAGAGCAAATGATAAAAAATACTAGCACTATAACCTCTATTGAATTGAACTCTGAAGAGATCTATGAGTTGTCTGATAGCATAATTATAATCGATGTATTATCAAAAATGAAAAATCAAACCTTATCAAAGGTTTTAGATTTTATGGAGCCAGATAAGGCTTCCCAAGTTACTAGACTTTTAGCAAAGCCAAAGAATAATAATTAAAGGAGGTGAATAAATGGAAACTACAATTATAGATTTTAGAAATTCTTTAAATCAAAATACTAAAAGAAATAGCAAAAACGATTTCACCAAAGGTAAAGATTTTTCTTCAACACTAGACTCTCTAAATAAAAAAAATGATAGTAATAATTCTCTTCAAAAAAACATAAAACCAAATGAAGATAAAAAAGAGACTATATCTAAAAATGATGTAGCCTTCAATGAAAGCGAAGAAGTAGATGCTGAGTCTACAAATGAAGAAGATGAAAAAGATTATTCCTTAATATATAGGAATATGATGTATTTCTTTAACAATAAAATTGAAGTGAAAGATGAACCCAAAAGCAATAAAGAAATAAAATTGCCTATACTCTTGGAACCAAGCTTAGAAAATGTACCAAGCTATGAAACCAGTGACATATCTGTAGAAGATACGACTGTTGATTTAATAATAAAAGAAGAAATAAATAATATTGACACTACTAAATTTGATTTAAATAATATAATAGGAAAAATAGATGATAATATTAAGGAAGTTAAATCAAATAATACAGATAATACAGGTTTAAAATCAGACTCTAAAATTCCAGAATACGAGGTTAATAAGAACAATTCTGAAGAAATATTAGAAACTAAAGAAATTAAAGAAAATAGTCTATCTTATATTGAAGAGTCAGATGAAAAAATGGAGTTTAACCTAAAGCAAAACAATAATTCTAATTCATCATCATTTGAAGAAAAATTAGATACTACTGAACTAGTGAAAACAGATAAAAACATTGGAGGCAAGGAAGAACCCTTTATTTCTATGAGTAAAGATAGTATTAACTTTATAAAAGACAATGCTATTGAGTTAGACAAGCCAGATACAATAAATCGCAAAGAAATAATAGAACAAATAGTTGAAAAGGTAAAGGTAGATTTATCTAATACTAGAAATGAAATAAAAGTTAGGTTAAAGCCAGAAGTGTTAGGTGAAATGACTATGAATATAGAAGTTGTTAAGGGTGCAGTCACAGCTAAGATTATGGTTGATAATCAAAGGACTAAAGAAATTATCGAAGGAAACATACTTCAACTTAAGGAAGGGATAAAGGACACAGGATTAGAGATTAAAACAGTTGAAGTTTTTGTAGGAAACAACAGTGATTTTGACAAGCATAGCTCTGGACAATTTAACCTAAGACAAAATAATAAGAAAACAAAATTTAAGTCTCAAGATAATAAGGCAGCAATAGGTTATGATGAACAATCTATTGAAGGTATAGGAAGCACTAATGAAGTATATTCCCATAATAGCCTAAACTTACTTGCTTAGAAAGGAGGATTACAATGGAGATAAATAATAATTACAAAGAGTATATTTATAAATTTGGAGAGACCAATAATAAAACACAAGATAATAAGTCAAAGAATGATTTAGACAAAGATGCTTTCTTAAGATTACTGACTACACAATTAGCTAATCAAGATCCTCTTAATCCAATAGAAGATAGAGAATTTATTGCTCAACTAGCACAATTTAGTTCATTGGAGCAGATGCAGAGTTTAAATAAAGCATTTAGTGATAATTCTAAAGAAATAAATGAAATGTTAAAATTTATGAATAAAAATCAAGTAGATGCAGACGTTGCGATATTAAAAGAAATTATAAATATAAGAAAAGCAATGGAGGCTTACTCAGGTAATAAGCCAGAAATAAAAGATCCGGTAGATGATGATGGAAAGAAGCCAGCACAATAGAAGATTAATATGGAGTTGTTCTTATGAGTAAAATAGATATTAGACAACTTGAAAATCGATTAATTAATTCATCAAAGTCAATTGAAAAAAAACAATTTAACTCAAATAAAGGCTTTGGGCAAATATTAGAAAAAATTCAAAACAAAGATGAAGAAATTAAGTTTTCAAAGCATGCTACTGAAAGACTAAATAGCAGAGATATAAATTTAAGTTTAGATGAAATGAATAGATTAAAGTCTGCATTTCATAAAGCTGAAAGTAAGGGAGTAAAGGACGCTTTAATTTTAATGGATGATAAGGCTTTTATAGCTAATATCAACAATAAAATAATAATTACAACGGTTAATAAGGAGCAACTAAAGGATAATATATTTACTAATATTGATGGAGCAGTAATAATATAGCTGGACCTTTTAGGAAGCTATTTAGACTAGATTGATAGATGGTCTATGACTGCTCAGTAAAATGGAGGAATGCAATATGATGAGATCAATGTACTCAGCCGTATCAGGCTTGAGAATACATCAAGGTAAGATGGATACCATAGGTAATAATATAGCTAACGTTAATACTGTAGGATTTAAAAAAGGACAAGTTACATTTCAAGAAATATTTAGCCAAGTTGTAAGAGGAGCTAGTGCCCCAACTGGGGGCAAGGGTGGTACAAATTCTCAACAAATAGGTATGGGTGCAGCACTAGGTTCAATTAGCACTATTCATACAAAGGGACAAGGTCAAAAAACCGACAACCCTACAGATCTAATGATAGATGGGGAAGGTTTTTTTGTAGTATCTGATGATGTAAACTTCAACAATAAATATTATACAAGAGCAGGAAATTTTACATTGGATAGAGATGGTAACTTGGTGACAGCAGATGGATTTAAGGTATTAGGATATGCTGCAGATTCAGATGGAAATATATTAACAGATGTAACTAGTATTAGGATTAATAAATCTGTAACGAAAGCACCTACTGCAACAGAGTTAGTTTATTTTGAAGGTAATTTAAATTCTAATGCTGAATTAATTGGTCCAGATGATCCGGGTAAAAAAGGACACCTTATAGACACCGAAATAAAAGATTCACTTGGAAATTCCTATAAAATAACCTTTGAATTAAAAAAAGTGACACAAAGTCAGACAGGTGGTAATGGTTGGGAGATATCTGTAAAGAGGATAACAGAACAAGCCACTGGAAATTATGTAGAAGAAAATTTAGATGGTGTACTTAACACTATCTCTTTAAAATTTAATAGTGATGGAAAACTAACTACAGTTGGAGGAACTGATGGTGAAATAGCAAATGTAAAGCTGAATTTGAGCAGTATTGCTTTTACACATAATAAAGACGATGTTGAATTAGGTACAGCAGTTACTCCTTCTGGTACATTTAAAGAAATAACATTATTTGATCCAAATGATGATAATACTTTTAAGAACTTACATCAATATGCAAACGAAATGGATGTCAAACCTCAAGCGAAAAATGGTAATGCCTCTGGTATATTAGATGGTTTTTCAATAGACGCTAATGGTATAGTACAGGGGATATTTACAAATGGTGAAAACAAAGCACTAGGTCAAATTATGCTTGCTAAGTTTGACAATCCTATGGGACTTCAAAAGCTAGGAAGTAACTTCTTTGGAGATACAAGGAACTCTGGTGAAGCGCAATTCGGTAGTGCAGGTGTTAGCGGGTTTGGAGGAATAAGCCCAGGAACTCTTGAGATGTCTAATGTAGATATATCACTTGAATTTACTGAAATGATTACAACACAAAGAGGATTCCAAGCAAATTCAAGAATTATAACAACTTCAGATGAAATGCTACAAGAGTTAGTTAATATGAAAAGATAAATTAATTGAATAGGGTAGATATTATCTACCCTATTCAAAAAAAGGCGGGATAGTCATGATAAAGGTAAAGAGATTAAATGATAAGGAGTTTGTAGTAAACAGTGAACTTATACTTTACATAGAAGCAACTCCAGATACTATTATTACCCTTACAAATGGACAAAAAATTGTAGTTTCTGAATCTGTTGATGAAGTAATAGATAAAGTAATTAAATATAAGGCGAAAATACATGCCTTTGAAAGAAGATATGATGGAAACGAGGTGTAAGGATTGGATATAGCAACAATTTTAGGTTTGCTTCTAGGCATTGGCTTTACAATTTGGGGAATAACTAACTCAGGAAGTTTGTGGGATTTTTATGACTTCTCTTCAGTGGTTATTGTATTAGGAGGTACAGTGGCTGCTACTTTTCTTGCATACCCATTAAAGGATATATTTAAAATAGGTAAGGTTTTTCAAAAGGCTTTTTTTCATAAAGCTACTTCAGCTAATGATATAATTGAGAATATAATCAATCTTGCCAATATTGCAAGAAAGGAAGGATTACTTTCCTTAGAAGAATATGGTTCTAAGTTAGATGATGAGTTCTTGAAAAAAGGAATAATGTTAATTGTAGATGGAACGGATCCAGACCTTGTTAGAAATATCCTTGAAACTGAGCTAATGTTTTTGGAAGAAAGACATGGACAAGGACAAGGAACATTAGAGGCTATGGGTGCATTTGCACCTGCCTTTGGTATGTTAGGGACTTTAATAGGACTAATAAATATGCTTCAAAAGATGGATGATCCAAAGGCAATAGGTCCAAATATGTCTGTAGCACTTATAACTACTTTTTACGGTTCTTTTTTAGCAAACGTTATTTTCCTACCATTGGCTAAAAAGCTAAATGTAAGAAGTAAATCAGAGGTATTAATTAAGGAATTAATGATAGAGGGATTATTATCTATTCAAGCAGGAGAAAATCCTCGAATAATTGAAGAAAAGTTAAAGACCTTTATTCCACCTGAAATGAGAGTTACTGTGAAAAAGGAACTTGGGAAGGAGGAGGCATAGTGGCTAGGCGAAGGAGACAAGAGGCTTCAGGCGGAGGCGCACCTGAATGGTTAACCACCTATAGCGATTTAGTTACTTTGTTACTTTGTTTTTTTATTCTTCTATTTTCCTTTTCTTCAGTAGATGCTGAAAAATTTAGAAGTATAATGGCAAGTTTTCAAGGGGGTTCAGGTGTTCTTGATGGAGGGACTTCTTTAGATATCCCTATAAATACAATAGAAGATTATGCGGATGTTGAATCTGAACTACAAAGTCTTATTGAACATTTAGATGAATATACCGAAACTTTGGATTTAGGTGAAAGAATAACTATAAAACCTGAGGAAAGAGGGGTAGTTATTAGATTTATGGACAATGTTTTATTTGATTCAGGCAGTGCTGAAATCAAACATGAGTCTCTAGAAATTTTAAAATCAGTAGCAGAGCTTCTTAATAGAGAGGAATTTTCAAATAGACATATTAAAGTAGAGGGGCATACGGACTCGGATCCAATCTTAAAATCGCCAAAGTTTCCTACTAATTGGGAATTATCATCTGCTAGGGCAACAAATGTATTAAGATATTTAGTTGAATCTGAAAATATAGAAGGCAATAGAATATCTTCTTCGGGGTATAGTTATTATAGACCAATAGCATCAAACGATACTCCTGAAAATAAGGCTAAAAATAGAAGAGTAGATATTGTTATATTAAGAGATTCTTATGAAGAATTAGAACCATAGTAAAATAGAACGAGGTGATAAGATGTCCAAAAACACTATTATAATAATAGTTTTGATCTTGTTGCTAGCATTAGTTGCTGGTATAGCTGTAGGTATATTTTTCTTTTCAAATAATTCCGGAGAAAAAAAGGTAAAGGAACTTCAGTCCTATTCTATAACATTAGATGATCTTTATTGCAATATTAAAGATAGTAAAAGAATATTAAAGATAAAAATCACTTTAGAAACTACAAATGAAAAAACACTGGAGAAACTAACTGCAAAGCAGTTTCTTATTAGGGATGATGTAAATAAGATAATAACAAATTTAACAGAGGAAGAGCTTAGAGGAAAAGAAGGACAGATTAATTTGCAAAATCAAATAAAAGCTAATATGGTAGACTTATTTAATGATGAAAGTATAACTAGTATATATTTTAATGATTTTATAATTCAGTAGAGGAGGGATTTTATTGTCTGAAGTATTGTCACAATCTGAAATAGATGCCCTTCTCAATGCACTTAGCTCTGGTGAGGTAGATGTTGAGGAAATTCAAGAAGTTGATAATTCTAAAAAAACCAAGAAGTATGATTTTAGAAATCCTCAAAAGATCGCAAAAGATCAATTAAGAACATTAGAAGTTATACATGAAAATTTCGCAAGACATATGCAAACCTTTTTAACAGGCTATCTTAGAGCACCAGTAAAAACAAATATATTAACTGTAGATCAATTTGCTTATAGTGAATTTAATAATTCATTATCTAATCCAGCTTTTTTAAGTATTATAGATTTTCAACCACTAAGTGGGCAGATATTAATAGATATTTCTCCAAATGTTATTTATACAATAATAGATAGATTATTGGGTGGAGACGGTATTGATAAGCAAGAAATAAGGCCGTTTACAGAGATAGAGCTATCTCTCTTAAG
>JAEWGC010000030.1 GCA_023388495.1 Bacillota bacterium
TGTTTTTTCATTTCAGCTCTTATTTCTTCAATTTTCTCTTTACCTGTTTTACCTGTGTATTTTAATTCATGTGCAAATACTTTTCCATTTGGAATACTAGGTCTGTCTTCCCAAATCTCTCCTACTAAATCGTATTCATCAATAAATTTAATCTCTTTTCCCTTAAATTCCCTTTCTAGATTTTCTACTGAAAATTGTGCAAATACCTTGCCATCAAATCCTAGATAATCTCCATCTTTTAGATTATCTCTTAACCATTCTGTATAAGTTGGAAAACCAGGGATTGCCATTTTAAACAGCTTATATTCTGAGCCTTCCAGTTCTTTTT
This sequence comes from Bacillota bacterium, assembly GCA_023388495.1. Taxonomy (GTDB): domain Bacteria; phylum Bacillota; class Clostridia; order Tissierellales; family Tissierellaceae; genus Tissierella. The sequence goes on from JAEWGC010000030.1 coordinate 329, forward strand.
CTGCCTGAATAAAATACCTACCATCAGTCCATAAAATAGCCTCATCCTGAGTGATAACTACAGTACCAGCTGAACCTGTAAAGCCTGATATCCATACTCTTCCCTTATAGTAGTCAGCCACATATTCTGATTGATGTGGGTCTGCTGTATTTACTATGTAGGCAGTAATACCCCTATCCTTCATTAAACTCCTTAACTTCTTCACTCTTTCATTAATGGTCATGTACACCCCTCCTAGGTTTTTCTAATCTTGTTAATAATGCAGCTACTAATATAGCAGAAATTCCTGCCACTAATTTAGATGCTATAAATGGATTAACAGCCTCTGGTGAAACTGATGAAATATAACCTAATTGTCCTCCAAAGGTAAATGCACCAGATACAGCAAAGGCTGCATTTAATATTTTTCCCTTTTGGTTCATTTTATCATAAATCCCTAACATTGGAATGCAATTAGCTAAAGAACTAAAAATTCCAAGTATGGAGTACTCGTCAAGTTCAAATTTTTTTCCTATTTTAGATAAGTATTTATGCAATACTTTAGATACAAGAAAGAACATAGGATATGCTCCAGATAATATAATCCCTATTTTTATTACCAATATGGCTCCTTCTTCTATTGGAATCATCCCTTCTATTAATTCAATATGGAACATAAATTTAATAATACACAAAACTAACCCAAATGTACTTATAGTTATAATAATCTTACCTAGTATATTAAATATCTTGATTATAGATTTTTGAGCCTTTAAGAGCCCAAAGACTATTATTATAGAAAATACTACTACTGGTATTAGACTAAAAGCAATGTCTAAAACCTTTACTCCCATCATCAGACCACCTATGACCATACCTAAAGGTATGGTCATAATTCCTGCTAAAACCCCTTTTGCAAAATAATTAAAATCTTCTTTAGATATTAGTCCAACAGCAACTGGTATAGTAAAGGATATAATAGTACCAAGCATAGATGAAAGTATAAGTCCATTAAATTCTCCCACAGCCTTTGATGTAGCTATTGCAACACTAGTAGTATATCCTCCTAAGTCCGGAGCCAATATACTACCTATAAAAACAGAGGGATCTGTATTTATAAAATTTGCTAGTGGGTATAACATAGGTGTAAGACCCTTTGCTATAATTGGAGACATACTATAAATACCAATTATGGTTAGAGCAAGTCCACCTAGAGCTTTAAATCCTTCATCAAATTTTTCCCCTAATCCAAATCTATTATTTAATATCTTATCAATTCCTGCAAGAACTGAAAAAACTACCATTATATTAAGCATTTTTCACCTCAAATATATAATATTCTTATTATACTATATTTATATATTTTGGAAAAGAAAAAAGGCAGATAATCTGCCTTTAGCTTTTCTATTATTAATTATTTTAATCCATTTATTTCCCTAACATGGTGACATGCCACAAAATGACCTGGCATTATTTCTTCGATAGTCGGGTTATCAACATGACAGTTCTCTTTTGCATAAATACATCTTTGTGCAAATCTACATCCTGGCTTTGGATTTATTGGAGAAGTAAGTTCACCTTTTAATAGAACTCTTTCTCTCTTATACTTTAAGCTTGGCACTGGAATAGCTGAAAGTAAAGCTTTTGTATAGGGATGTAGTGGATTTTTAAATAAATCTTTAGAGTTAGATTTTTCAACTAGCTGACCTAAATACATTACAAGAATGTCATTTGAAATATGCTTAACTACTGACAAATCGTGAGTAATAAACATATAGGTCAAATCCATTTCTTTTTGTAAGTCTTGCATTAAGTTTAAAACTTGTGCTTGAATAGATACATCAAGGGCTGATACTGGTTCATCACAAACGATAAATCCTGGATTAAGTGCTAAGGCACGTGCAATACCAATTCTTTGTCTTCTACCACCATCAAGCTCATGAGGATAAGTATTTACAAGTCTTTCAGCTAGACCTACTGTATCCATCAATTCAGATACCTTTTTATCTATTTCTCTTTTATCTCTTATAGTTTTATGAATTATTATTGGTTCCTTAATAATTTCACTAACAGTCATTCTAGGATTTAGAGATGAAAATGGGTCTTGGAAAATAATTTGCATTTTCTTTCTCAACTCTCTAAATTCTGACTTTGTAAGCTTCGTAATATCTTGTCCTTCGTAAAATAACTCTCCATCTGTTGATTCTAATAAATGAAGTATTACCCTACCTAAAGTTGATTTTCCACAACCTGATTCCCCTACAACTCCAAGAGTTTCTCCTTTGTTAATATCAAAAGTAACACCGTCAACTGCATGAAGTAGTCCTTTAGGGGTATTAAAGTATTTTTTTAGGTTTCGAACTTGTAAAATTGGTTCCATCTATATTTCCCCCTTTGGTTTTACTTGTCCAGTATAAATTAAACATTTTACTCTATGACCAGGTGCTACTTCTACATCATTAGGGGCATTAGCTGCACAAGCCTCCGTAGCATGTGGACATCTTGGATGGAATTTACATCCTGATGGTAAATTAGTAGGGTCTGGCATTAAACCTCTTATTGGTTTTAATCTATCTACTTCTTCATCTAGATTTGGAATAGAACCAAATAACCCTAGAGTATATGGGTGTTTTGGATTTTCAAAAAGATCTTCAATACTTGAATACTCTACTATTTCTCCTGCATACATTATAGCTACCTTATCGCAAACCTCTGCTACAACACCTAAGTCATGTGTAATTAAAAGCATAGCCGTATTAAATTCATTTTTTAAATTGTTCATAAGGTCTAAAACCTGAGCCTGAATGGTAACATCAAGAGCAGTAGTAGGTTCGTCAGCTATTAAAAGCCCTGGATTACATGCTAAGGCTATAGCAATAACTACTCTTTGTTTCATACCACCTGAGAATTGATGAGGATAGTCATTAGCTCTAGCCCCAGGTATACCAACTAACTCAAGCATTTCCTTAGCTTTTTCAAAGGCTTCTTTAGGAGATACATCCTCATGGATCTCAATAACTTCTGATATTTGCTCTCCTACTGTCATTACAGGGTTTAAAGCAGTCATAGGATCTTGGAATATCATAGATACTTTATTTCCCCTAATCATTCTCATTTCTTCTTCTGGTAACCCTAATATATTTTGTCCCTCTAAATATATTTCTCCGTCAATAATTTTTCCAGGCGGATTAGGAACTAACCTTAGAATTCCTAAAGCAGTTGTTGTTTTTCCTGCTCCAGTTTCTCCAACAAGGCCTAAAGTCTCACCTTTATTTAAATCTATATTAATACCATTTACAGCTTTAACAGTACCTTCTTCAGTTATATAGTGAATGTGTAAATTTTTGATATTTAAGAATTCCTTGCTCATTTAAGTCCCTCCTCCCTTATTGTTTTAGTCTAGGATCTAGAGCATCCCTTAAACCGTCACCAAGTAAGTTTAACGACAATATGGTAATCATAATAGCTATCCCTGGGAATGTAGTAACATGCCATGCCTCTCTAAGGAATGGTCTACCTGATGAAAGCATTGCACCCCATTCTGGAGCTGGTTTTTGAATACCTAAACCTATAAAGCTTAAGCCAGCTGTTGATAAAATAGCACCAGCAACTCCTAATGTACCTTGTACGATTACAGGGGCCATAGAGTTTGGTAATATATGTTTTAATATAATTCTAGTATCCTTAGCACCAATTGCCTTAGCTGCTTCAATAAATTCTTGATCTTTAATAGAAAGTACTGAAGCTCTTACAATACGTGCATAACTAGGTATAGACGATATACCTACTGCAACCATTAAGTTAAGCATACTTGTCCCGAGGGCAGATACTATGGCTATGGCAAGTAATATACTTGGAATAGCTAAGAAAATATCCATTGCTCTCATTATAATATTGTCAAGTTTCCCACCATAGAATCCAGCAATTGCTCCTAAAGTACCTCCGATTACAATGGCAATACCTACTGCTATTATACCTACCTTTAGAGATACTCTAGCTCCATGTATTATTCTAGCAAATATATCTCTACCAAGTTCATCAGTACCTAGAATATGGTCTTTACTTGGTCCTTGAAGTCTTATGGAAGAATTCATTTTTATAGCAACTTCATCATAATCTGCAATAATATCTGCGCATAAAGCTAATACTATTAAAATAACAATTATAGTTAAGCCTAACATAGCCATTTTATTTTTTCTTAATCTTCTCCATACTTCTGACCATTGGCTTCTCTTTTTCTTATTTGTATTAGAGTTGTTTTCATTGCTCTTTAAAGCACTATTATCCATTATTCTACCTCCTTACTTGTGTAATTAACTATCTATATTGTGATTTTATTCTTGGATCTATAAATGCATATAACATGTCAACTAAAAGGTTAACAAAGCTAAAAGTTACAGATATAAATACAACTGTTGCTAAAACCATCGGGCTGTCTTTTTGTTTAATTGCATCAACCATTAGCCTACCTACTCCTGGCCATGAGAATACTGTTTCAGTAAGCACAGCACCACCAAGTAATCCTCCAAACTGTAGACCTATTACTGTAACTACAGGTATTAGAGCATTCTTTAAGGCGTGTTTATTTACTACTTTTTTCTCTGCAACTCCCTTTGATCTAGCAGTTCTTATATAGTCTTGTCTAATTACTTCAAGCATTGATGATCTAGTCATACGAGTAATAATTGCAGCAGAACCAACTCCTAAAGAAAAGGCTGGTAAAATCAAATGTAATAAAGTGTCAGAACCACTTGATGGTAAAATTCTAAGGTTTACAGAAAAGACTAGTATCAACATCAGCCCTAGCCAGAATACAGGCATAGAAACTCCTATTAAAGCCCCAATCATAGATATACTATCTAGTGCTGAGTATTGCTTAGTTGCTGAGATGATTCCTACGGGAATTCCTATAAATACTGCTATACACATTGCAGCTACTGTAAGTTTTAAAGTAGCAGGGAATCTTTGAAACACCTCATCAAAAACAGGTCTCTTAGTTGAATAGGACCTTCCAAAATCACCTGTTAATGCCTTTGTAATAAATTTAAAATATTGAACTATAAATGGATCATTCAACCCCATTTCTTCTTCTAAAGCTGCGATTTGTTCAGGTTGAGCACTTTCACCAAGTATAAGCCTTGCAGGATTTCCTGGTGTAAAGTACATAATTGTAAAAACTAAAAAGGTAACTCCTAGTATTACTGGTATCAAGAGTAATAATCTACGAATAATATATTTATGCACCTTTTTCCCTCCTTATCTAATAGATAACGCTTTTATTTTCTCTAGTTACTACGCTAAAGAACTAGAAGCGGGACATGATTGTCCCGCTTCATCATAAATTTACATCTTTATTCTTGGATAGTTACATTATATAATGAGTGATGTCCAGCAGGATGTAATTTGAAACCTTCAATTGCACTATTTTCACCAACATTTTGATTTTGGAAGTATAAGAATAATTGTGGAGCATCATCCACTATTAATTCTTGTGCTTCTTTATAGGCTTCTAATCTCTTATCTTGATCTACTTCAGTTTTACCAATGTCTAATAATCTATCTACTTCTGGATTTGTATAGAAGAATCTATTTCCTGCATCTCCATGTTGTGAGCTATGATATAGGGCATAAAGACCATAGTCTGCATCTCCAGTAACTGTAGTCCAACCAAGGATAAACATATCATGTTCCCCAGCTGATGTTCTCTCTAGATATGCACCCCATTCAAGCTGTTCTATCTTAGCGTCGATGCCTACTTCTTTAAGTTGACCTTGAACTATTTCAGCTATTCTAACTCTTACTGGGTTATCATTTGTCCAGATAGAAGTTGTGAATCCATTTTCATACCCAGCTTCTTTTAATAATTCTTTTGCTTTTTCTACGTTATATTCATAACCTTCGATATCCATATTTGCACCAAAGATTAATTCCATTAAAGGTGATTTAGCTACTTGTCCTGCACCTTCAAGAGCAACGTCTATTATTTCTTGTACATTTACTGCATAGTTGATAGCTTGTCTAACCTTAACGTTATCAAATGGAGCTTTTTTAGTATTAAATCCTAAATATTGGCTTGATAATGATGGTCCTTCAATTAATTCTAATCCATTTGCTTCTTCAACTATTCTTTTATCAATTGGTTCAACGTCATAAGCAATGTCTATTTCTCCAGTTTCAAGACCAGTTGTTCTGTTTGTTCCTTCAGGAACATTTCTAAATACAACAGTTTTTATGCTTGCTGGTCCTTGGAAATAATCATCAAATCTTTCAAGAGTAATCTTATCTCCTGATTGCCAATCTGCAAGCATGAATGGTCCAGTTCCTACTGGTCTTTGTCCATAATCATCTCCAGCCTCTGTAACAGCTTTTTCACTTAATATTGAAGAAGCAGTATGAGTAAGATGTGCTAATAGTGGAGCAAATGGTTCAGAAGTAATTATTTCTACAGTATAATCATCAACTGCGTTTATTTCAGTAACAGGTCCTAAAATGTGTGATACTGATGGTGAAGCTAACATTCTTTCAAATGTAAACTTAACATCTGAAGCCTTAAGCTCTTCTCCATTGTGGAATTTAACTCCTTGAGCAAGTTTAAATTCCCAAGTCAAATCATCTGATTTTTCCCATGACTCTGCTAAAGCTGGAACTATTTCCATATCTTCAGTAGCAAATACTAAAGTGTTGTAGATTTGTTTAGTAACCCTTGATGATGGTTGGTCATTAGTTGCATGTGGGTCTAAACTCTTAGCATCTGCACCTTGAGCAACAACCAAGGTATCAGCTGGGTTCTTTCTAGTAATTCCTTTGTCTCCACCACAAGCTGTTAAAACAAGTGATAGAACAAGCGTCATGATTACTAGTGATAAGATTTTCTTGTTTTTAAACATTGAATCACTCCTTAGTTTTTTGTTTGTCTTTGTATTATTAGTAACTTCACATTCATTACTCTGCAAGCATTATATTTATCAACTTACAAAAGTTATGTATTGTTGTATATTTTGTGAATATTCTAAAAATACAATCATTCGCTTATATTTGATAATTTCCGACAGAATAAATTATACTATACCTATGTAAATTTGACAACTAGAAAAATATATAAATTAAGGCATTGGTATATACCAATGCCTTATAATATAGATTTTTTCTATAGTACATAATTTTTCATAAATTTATATTTCTCTTAATTTTTTCAATATCATTTTTTGCTCTACTGAAGCCACTAGTCTTCTAGTGTAAGCCACTGTATCAGGGTTAACGCTCATGCTATCGATTCCTTCTTCAACAAGGAACTGTGCAAATTCTGGATATTGACTAGGACCTTGACCACAAATGGAAATAGTCTTTCCATATTTATGTGCTGCCTTTATAAGAATTGATATAGCTCTTTTTACAGCTTCATTTCTTTCATCAAAATATCCCATGTTGTTAAGTATTCCAGAGTCCCTATCTGCTCCCATTACTAATTGAGTTAAATCATTGCTTCCTATACTAAATCCATCTACCATTTGAGCAAATTCTTCAGCCTCAAATACTACTGATGGTACTTCTGCCATTATCCAAATCTTAAAGTTTTTATCTTGAACTAATCCTTCTTCTGCCATTATTTCCTTTACTTTCTTTAACTCCCATGTAGTTCTTACAAAAGGTAACATTGCATATACATTTGTTAAACCAAATTCTTCTCTAACTTTCTTTAATGCTCTACACTCCAATCTAAATCCTTCTTCATATTCTGGTGAAATATATCTAGAAACACCTCTCCAACCAATCATTGGATTTGCCTCTATTGGCTCTACTTCATCTCCACCCTTTAATCCTCTAAATTCATTGGTTCTAAAATCTGACATTCTAACAACCACTGGTCTTGGGTAAATTTCTCCTGCTACCATTTGAATTCCTTCAGCCATCTTATCTATTAATAATTGTCCTTGGCCTGTTTTCACTAAATACATTGGATGAGCACCAATCATATTAGTAAAGATAAATTCTGTTCTCATTAGACCAATACCATCTAAAGGTAGATTTTTATATCTTCCTATTAGTGAAGGTTCTCCCAAGTTCATATATATCTTTGTAGCTGTAATAGGCGCAAGACTAGCTAGTATCTCTTCACTAATTCCTACAGCTCCACCTTCTACTTTCTTTTCTTCCTTTTCTTCTAGTACAGAACCTTCATAAACTACTCCTCTACTTGCATCAACAGTTACTTCTAATCCTTCTGCTAATATTACACTAGCATTTTTCGCACCTACTATACAAGGTATACCAAGTTCTCTAGATACTATGGCGGCATGACAAGTTCTACCACCATCATCTGTAACTACAGCTGCTGCCTTTCTCATAGCAGGGACCATATCAGGATTTGTCATTACTGTAACTAAAATATCTCCATCTTCTACTCTTCCAATTTCAGATATATCTTTAATATTTCTAACCTTTCCTCTACCAATTCCAGGGGATGCTGGTAGTCCTCTAACAAGCATTTTTAATTCTTTTTGTTCTTTAACTTCACTCACATTAACATCTCCTTTTAAAGTAGTTATTGGTCTTGATTGTAATATATATAATTTCTGAGTATCTTTATCAAATCCCCACTCTATATCTTGGTGGCTACCATACATTTCTTCTATCTTAATTCCGTAATTTACTAAAGTCATTATTTCTTCATCTGATAAACATTGGCTCTCTACCTTATCTTGACCTAGATAATCTGCAACTTTTATTTCTGCAGTTCCTACTCCGTCTTTTCTCTTTACTACCATAATATTTTTTTCTGCAATATGTTTTTCCATTACTTCCTTGGATTTCTTATTTACTAAGTACTCATCAGGTGTAACTGTTCCAGATACTACTGCTTCTCCTAGTCCCCAACTTGCATTTATCATTATCTCATTGGTATTGCTATTTACAGGATTTGCTGTAAACATAACCCCAGCCTTACCACTATTTACCATCTTCTGAATTACAACAGATAATGAAACATCAAAATGTTCAAAGTCTTGCTTTACTCTATAATAAATAGCTCTGGCCGTCCAAAGGGATGCCCAGCACTTTCTAACATATTTAATTAATTCTTCTTCACCACTTATGTGTAAGTAAGTATCTTGTTGACCTGCAAATGATGCCTCAGGTAAATCCTCCGCAGTTGCCGAAGATCTTACAGCTACCTCTGGATTAGTTAGATTAATTTTTCTACTAAACTCTCTATAAGCTGAAATAATCTCTTTCTTTAAATCATCTGGTATTTCACCCCTATTAATTCTATCTTGAATGGCTTTGCTTGCATTTTGAAGCATATCGGAATTTTCTTCATCTAATCCTCTAATTAATTCTTTAATTATTTCATCTAACTCTGCATAATCAATAAAATGAGTATAGGCCCCAGCAGTTACACAAAATCCAGGTGGCACATCTAGACCTTTTTGAGTAAGCTCTCCCAAATTTGCCCCTTTTCCTCCTACAACTGGAATATCATTTTTATCAATCTCATCAAACCATTTTATATACTTATATTCGCTCATTAGTATATCCTCCTATTTGCTTTTATATTATATATTATAACACATATACTTAAATGTGCTATACTATTAGTTATTTTTTTTAGATTTATTTTGTTAATTATTTTTAATATTTTACCCATAATTGTTAGTGATATCAAAAAGAAAAAAATCCCGTATAAAACGGGATTTTGTCCATAGGTATATTTAGAAGAATCCTTCTCCGCAAAATAGTATTACTAAAAGAAGGAAGAAGAATAATAATGAGTCATCCTCTCTATCATTAAAGCATCCTGAATTGCAAAATATAATAACTAATATCAGGAAGAAAAATAATAGCGAATCATCATTACAACCAAATCTGTCAAATATACCTCCTCTATTTTCTCTTCTTACGCCTAATTCTTCAGTCATTATAATAACCTCCTTGTATTTATTCCTCACTGTATTTTATGAAATTACCATATAAGTGGTTACTAAAATTCAATTATTTATTGTATAAAAAAAGTCAAATTGCTTATATTAAGTATATAAATCTTAGGGAGGTCTAATATGGATAAATTAGCTTTAATACTTGTAATCGTAGGCGCTTTTAACTGGGGGATTATATCATTATTTAATATTGATTTAGTTGCCACTATATTTGGAGGATCTAACTCAGTATTAAGTAGGATAGTATATGGACTTGTGGGTCTTGCAGGAATTTACTCAATTAAATTCTTAATGACTGACAGAAATAGAGAGAGGATAGATTAATCTATCCTCTCTCTATTTCTATTCTCCTGAAACCGATATACTTTTTACTTTTATAGAAGGTGAACCTACATATCCACCCATAGGTAGCCCAAATTCCAAATCACTACCTATTTCTTCTATATTCATTAATGTTTCAAAAAAGTTTGATGCTATAGTTATTTGATTAATTGGTCTTTTAATCTTTCCATCTTCTATTTCATATCCATGTGCAGATAGAGAATAATCCCCAGATACTTGATTTAAACCAGCATGTAATCCTTCCACATTAGTTATATATATACCTTTGTTTATACTTCCAATTAACTCTTCAAATGTTTTATTACCCTTTTCTATATATAAATTAGTAGGTAATATAGATACTGCTGACTTGTATGATCTTCTACTTCCATTTCCTGTGGATTCTACACCATCTTTATTTGCTGACTTTAAGTTATATAGGTATGAATTTAAAACCCCATTATCTATAATCTTCTTGTAAGAAGTCTTACAACCTTCATCGTCAAATGCACGAGTAGCAAATCCATCCTTTAAAAACGGATCATCAACTATAGTAAGCATATCATTGGCTACTTTAGAACCCACTTTATCCTTCAATAAAGAGAAACCTTTTTGTACATTCTCTGCCGATAAAATTGGAGTAAAGGCCGATAGAATATTTGCAAAAACAGTATTTTTAAATACAACTGGATAACTATCTGATTTAATAGCACTTGCTCCCAGCATAGATATTCCTTCATCTACTGCTTCCTTAGCAATCTCCTTGTAATCAATATCTTTGAGGTCGTTAAACATTCTATAGGATGAACCAGTCTTTGTATCTTCTCCATCCTTTAAAATTACAGCTATATAACAAAATGCTCCACTGAATTTATCAGATAAATCCACACCTTTAGTATTTATTATAAATCTATCGCTTTCAAATTCTTGATAAACGCAAACTTGTATAGAGGAAACTCTATTATCCAGGCTCAAGGCTTCTTCTTCCAGATTCTTTAAAAAAGTAATCTTATCTTCCATAGGAGTTTTTGATAAATTACCATTGTAATTATCTATTTCTTCATATTTATCTGAGCCAGAGAATATTATCTCTTTATCTAGAGAGTCAATATATTTACTATTTTCATAGGCTTCCTCAACTAGCATATCTATAGAAGATTCATCTATTTTCTCCGTATATGAATATCCCATTTTATCATTATATATTCCTCTTAAAGACAATCCTCCAGATTCTGAGATACTATATTTGTCTATTTCTCCATTAAATACACCTATTTCAGTTTCCTTAGAACGTTGTATAAAAACTTCTAGGTCTTCCATCTTCTCTTTACCTTTTTGGAGTATCTTATTTGCAAGTAATCTATAATCCATATTATTCATCCCCCTTTCTTCCACCAACTGTTATGGATTTTATCCTAAGAGGAGGTTGACCAAGCCCTGCAGGTATGGAACCACTATCTGCACCACACATACCTTGACCTAAGGATAAATCATTTCCTACCATATCAATAAGCTCTAATACCTTGAGGCCGTTACCTATTAATGTAGCTCCCCTTACAGGCTTTAATATCTTTCCATTTTCTACTAAGTAGCCTTCCATAACTGCAAAGTTAAAATCTCCAGTAGCTGGGTTTACAGAGCCTCCGCCTAGTTTTTTAGCATATAGACCCTTTTCAGTATTAACTATTATTTCTTCTAGATTAGAATCACCTTTAGCTATATAAGTATTATTCATTCTAGATGTTGGAGCAAATTTATAGGACTGTCTCCTACCTGATCCCGTAGACTCCATCCCCATTCTTCTGCCATTTAATTTATCTATTAAATATGATTTTAAAATTCCATTTTCAATAAGTATATTTTTTTGTGTTGGAGTACCTTCATCATCTATATTTGTAGTTCCCCATTCATTTATCATAGTCCCGTCATCTATTGCAGTTAATAAAGGTGACGCTACTAATTGTCCTATTTTATTTGCAAAGACTGATGTCCCCTTAGATACAAAGGCTGCTTCTAGTGCATGTCCGCATGCCTCGTGGAATAGCACTCCACCAAATTCATTATCCATAATAACTGGCATAACACCTGATGGACAATGCTCTGCATATACAGAAGTTTTAGCAATCCTTGAAGCTTCTCTTGCTACCTCTTCTACATTAATCTTATCAAAGAATTCAAATCCCATAGATGCACCTGGACCATAAAATCCTTGTTGCATTTCTCCATCCTTGGATGCGACTGATGCAACTGAAAATCTAGTCCTAACTCTCTTATCCTCTGCAATTAGTCCATCCGTATTGGCTATAAGTACATTTTGCTCTTCATCAAGATAATTTACTGTTACCTGAGATATAACTGGATCATAGTTTTTTGCAGCTTCATAACCCTTTTTCATTAATTCTATTTTATTTCTTTTCTGAACTGAAGATGGCATTATTTTAATAGGGTTATAATTGCCTATATTAGGCTTCATAAAGCTTAACTTTAAATCAATTGCTGCACCTTGTAAAGCCGCCGCTGCTTCCTTAGCAACCTTTATTAAGTTATTTTCTGTAGCATCATTAGTATAGGCATAAATACAGTTTAGCTTATCGAATATTCTAATGCCTACTCCAAAGTCTCTACCTGATATATTGTTGTCTATAAGTCCTCCAACTAACCTAATGCTAGAATTATATTTATCCTCTACAAAGATCTCTGCAAAGTCTCCGCCTCTAGATAAAGCTGCACAAAGTACATTTTCTATTATTTTTTTATCTAGCAAGAAAACCCCTCCCTTTATTTGTATTTACAACTATTATATAACATTATTTCGAGACTTGAAAGACTTTTTAGAAAAAAAAGAAAATTAAAAAACAGCAGAATATCTGCCGTTTTTTAAAATATATCACCTATGAAGAACAATAATATAAGTATCCATATTATGCTGTCGCCTTCAAAAATTCCTCCAAGACCTCCACGCCCTCCATGACAGTGATCACGATCACAATCCTTATCATTACCTAATAATAAAAATATTAGAATAATAATTAAAATTATATTGTTATCTTTTCCACCAAATAAACCCTCTAGCATAACAAAACCTCCTCTAATTAGATTAATACATATTATTCTAATGAGGAGGTTTTGGTTACAATAGGTTTTTTTCTTTTCTTAGTTCCACTATGGATTTAGTAGAAATATCTTCCTTTGGAATATTAAGTAATTTAATTATATCTTCAAGTTGATGTTCATCATTAACTTCAATCTCCATATATGGATAGGGATAAGTTAAATCATCCCATTTATCTAAATCAAATCTTACATCATTTAAAGCATATGAAGTTCTTTCCTTGAAACCTTCTTGGATTACATAATAGCCTAAAGATTTAAGAATTTCCAGCATAGCATCTTTATCAGATATATCCGTGTTTATTTCAATATTTTCTCTAATACCTTCTCTATTAATGTTCTTCTTCATAGTTAATGTAAGCTTAACATTATTGGTTAAGATAGACTTTGTCTCTCTTATCCTCAAGTAGCTATCTAAGCTATTTTGAATGAAATTTTCTTTTGAATCAATTAACGTATTCACTTGAAGTTCTCTATCTATTAATATAGCACCTAAATCTATTAGCTTTGACTCCATATCTTCTAAGTTTATATTTAAAATCTTTACCTCTAGCTCTTTCATCTTTCCCTCCATAATTAACCATTATAGGCTGCTTCATCAACAATAACTGTTACATCAGGATGAAGAAGTAAAAAAGATACCGGTAACTGAGTAGTTACTTTGTTTTCATTTAGGAGTCTTTTTATAACTGGAGCTTTTTTTACTCCGTTAGCCAATAATATTATTTTTCTTGCCTTTAATATACTACCCATTCCCACCGTAATTGCTGTTTTTGGTACTTCCTCAATTGAATCAAAAAACCTAGAATTAACTTCTATAGTATCTTCTGTTAGTTTTACAATATTTGTACCTACAGACAAAGCCTCATCTGGTTCATTAAAAGCTATATGACCATTCTCCCCTATTCCCAATACTTGAATATCTATTCTACCAGCTTTTTCTATCATTTCATCATATATTTTACAGTATTCTTCCATATTTTCCGCTTTTCCATCAGGCACATAAGTATTTTCCTTATTAATGTTTATATGATTAAAAAGTTCATTATTCATAAAATATCTATAGCTACTTGGATGGTCAGGAGAAAGCCCTACGTACTCATCTAAATTAAAGGTCTTAACTTTAGATAAATCTAGCCCATCTTCCTTACAGGCTCTTATTATCTCTTTATACATTCCAATTGGCGTGCTTCCTGTTGCTAAACCTAGAACAATATCTGGTTTTTTTGATATAGCTTCTATAAATATCTCTCCTGCTTTTTTACTCATGGATTCATAATCTTTTTCAACTAATACTTTCATCGTTTTTCACTCCCTATAATATTTTTTTTGGAACAAAGTCTATATAATCACTAGATATGCAATGAACTTCAATACCTTCAACTATTCCTTCAATGGCGTATTTATGTCCCTCAGAGTGTAGATGCCCATATATGCATATATCAACATTATATTCCTTCATTATATTGATAAATTCATTTGGGCTTGAGTCTGCATTAAATGGTGGATAATGCAAGACTACTATAATTTTTTCTACATTATCTTTTATAGAATCTAAGGATAATTTTAGTCTGTTTAGTTCTCTATTAAATACTTTATGATCCTGAGTGTCAAAATCATCCTCGTCTATAGATGACCACCCCCTAGTCCCTACAATACCTACGCCGTTATATATGAAGCTATTATTTTGGAGAAAACTAATGGTTTTAAGTCCAAGGTTGTTTAATTTTTTCAAACTATTCCACCAGTAATCATGATTTCCCTTTATAATTATTTTTGTTCCTGGTAATTCATCTATTTTCAATAAATCTTCATAAGCTTCCTCAAGTTTTAGTGCCCATGATGTATCTCCTGCTAAGAGAGTTAAATCATCGTCTTTTACAATAGACTTCCAATTATCTATTATCTTTTCCTCATGGTTTAACCAATTTTCTCCAAATACATCCATTGGTTTTTCGCCAGTATTATCAAAATGTAAATCTCCAATAGCAAATATCAACATACCACCTCAATTAATCTTGTTGTTTAACGTGAAGCTGTAATTCAGTATCTTCAACAAGTTTTTAGTTAATGTAATACTTTAGGTTAAGTTGATTAAGTTAAATTCAACACCTAAATTCTCTAATATCTCTCTTTCCCGATTGTGGCAGGTAAATAGAATAATTTGTCTTTCAGCTGAAATATCAATTAAAAAGTTTATAATATTTACAAGTCTATTATCATCATATTGAGTAAAGCAATCATCTAATATTAAAGGCAGTCTATTATCTACCATAGAATTAACTATACCAAATCTAAGGGAAAAATATAATTGATCTATTGTTCCACCACTTAAATTATTTATATCTACTATTTCCCTGGTAATAGGATTTTCAACACCAATGTTTAAGGTTTCACTAATCCTAACATTATTATATTTTCCTCCTGTAATTTTCTCAACTATTTTTCCTACCTTTTTATTTATTGAAGGAGCAAACTGACTGTGTATATCCTTTGATAGTTCCTCAATAACATTAGCCGCAATTTCAAGGGACTTATACTTATTTTCCAATTCTTCTTTGTATTTTTTCTTCCTATCTAATTCTTCTTCTATTACAACTAATCTCTCCATATTTTTTCCTAGAATATTGATATTCTCTTCTACCCCTTTTAACGCAATCTTAAAATCCGAGATATTTTCTTTTACTCTCTCAATTTGATATCTTAATTGATTTTTGTCCATATCTTGAACTTTATTATTCATATCTATATAAAAATTATTGAGTTCCTTAGTTAAACCTTCTATTGTATTTTGACCTAAGACTTTTGTAAGAACTTCACTTTTCCATTCTATTTCTTTAATATATTTTTCATATTTATCTTTTTTTCTATAATTCTCAATCTGCAATTTATCTAATAATTCTTTAAGTCCCATCTTATTATCTAAATTATAGTTTCCAAGTATATCCTTTTGAATTTTATTTATTTCTTCAATTCTATTTTGTTTTTCTTTTTCTTTATTGCATATATTGTTTATTTCAAGTTTTATATGTTCCATAGTAGCATTTGTTTTTTTTAAATTATTTAAAGAATGTCTTAATAAAACAATAACTGGTAATAAAGCAAAAACTATTAAATAATTTTCCATGGCTACTGCGGTTCCAAGTATAATAATAGCTAATAGTCCCATAATCATTTGAGTAGTTTTGTGGTTTGAGATCTTCCCCTCATAATCTTTATAGTCCCTTTTTAAAAATTCTATTTTGCTATCTTCTTTATTATATAAAATCCTATTCTTTTCTTCCTCTATTTTCTCATAATAGTTATAGTCTTTAGCTACTTCTTCAATTTTTTTATCATGGATATCCTCATGATTTTCTTTACTCAGGAGATCTAATTTATTTTGAATATTTTCTATTTCACCTGATAATATTTTAGCTTCTTCTAATACTCTAGCCTTTTCTAGTACCTCTAAACTTTGTAGTCTTCCATTTAAATCAGATAAGTTTCTTATCTCTATCTCGAGATTTTCATTTAATCTTATTTTTTCTTCTAGATATGATTCATAGGAATCTTTTTCTACTAATATATTTCTTTTTTCTTCCTCAAGACTTTCTATATCCTTAAGATTTCTAGCATAGGGTTTCGTTGGAGCCTTATCAGTTCCGATTTCTCCCATTTTTATCTTTAACTCACCCACTGCCTTATCTACAGATATATTATCATCTAGAGCTGTTGATATATTAACTAGTTTTTCTGTTACTTCATTGGCTAGTTTATCATCTGTTTTTGTACCTAGCTGTTTAATAAATATAGTGTTGGAAAAAACTCTAGTATTAAATCCAAAGAAGTGAATACCTGGCTGCAATATTTTCCCATTTCCCGTATCTATATTTTTAGTAATATCTACTCCTGTAGTCTCATCTAGAACTCTAGTCTGTTCTTCTCCTTTAGTAAATATCCTTTCAATTCGATAATTCTTTCCATTGTATCTAAATCTTATAATGCCTGCATATCTACTATTATCCCATGGGTTGTATTTTTCATATTCTGGTAAATAATCTCTCCTCTTTACATTAGGTTTTAAAAATCCATAGAACATACCATCAATAAAACTATGTAATGTTGACTTGCCAGCTTCATTTTCTCCATAAATAAGATTAATACCATCTTTTAAAATAATGCTTTGATTTTTAAATTTACCAAAACCAATTAAATTAAGTTCTTTAAGAAGCATATCTAATCTCTCCCCTTCAAGAGTACTTCTAGTCCCGCATATAAGGCCTCTTTAATTATAGGATTGTCCAAATCTTTTTCTTTCATAGTAGATATAAACTGACCTATTATATTTTCTCTATTATCCTCTTCTAACTCTTCTAAATCGTAGTCCCAAATAGTATTATCTATTAATTCTATATGATAAAAATCATTATTTAAATCCTTACTCAAGTTTTGGGCTATAATACCTCTTTGAATAATACCCTTAAGATATATTCTATAAAAGTCCATCCTCTTATTTCCTATATCTATATTTTTTATTTCCCCAACTATATCAGGATATCCCATATTTTCATTTATTGTTACTTCTGTTTCAATAAATTTTCTTTTGCTAAAAGGAACAAACTCTAATTCTATACTTTTATTATCTATCAATCCCTTAATTATACCTCTTTCTCCCAATTCACCAAAGTCTAGAGGCTCTGGACAGCCAGAATAGGCTATTCTATTAGATAGAATCTGTGGCTTGTGAATATGTCCTAAGGCTATATAGTCCATATTTAAATTATTTAACTCCTGCAAATCTAAAGGAAGATATGTTGAACTAGGAGCTAAATCTCCATGAATTAATAGTATATTGTTTTTATCTTTATCTACTTTTTTTCCAAATTCTCTAAATAAATCGTTTTCACGAATTTCAGCAGTATCCCAACTATATCCATATATTACAGTATTTAAATCCTCAAATTCCTTTTCTTGTATTCCTTCTCCGTCAAAAATAGTGACATTATCAGTCCACTCAATTCTATGGTATAGGGATCTCCTTCCTTTATAATCATGATTTCCAGCAGATATAACGATATTGATATTTTCTGCTGTTCTAAAGGTGTCCCTCACCCTAGTAATATCACCTATAGTAAAATAAGCTTCTTCAAATAAATCCCCAGCAATTAATAAAAAATCCACTTCGCTTTCCTTAGCATATTCTACTATCCTTTCAAATGTAGACCATAATTCTCTTCTTCTTTCCATAGCCTTTTCTTCTCCAAAAGAAACATTTTTAAACTTTAGGCCAAGGTGCAAATCTGCCGTATGGATAAACCTAATCAAATTATCACTCCTCCAAATTATGGTACTAAAATTATATCATATAATCATAGATAAATACTATTTAAAAAGAAAAGCCAGCTTAAAAGCTGGCTTCGTTATTTATGATATCATTCTCCCCAATGGTCCATTCTCATCTATAATATCTTCTATTTCATATATAGAAATAGGAAAGTAAAGTATTCCATATGAATATGGAGCTATTTCATATTCTTGAAAGAATATAGTTAAAGATAGGTCAGCTATATAAAAATCCTGATCTGGTTTTATAGATTTAAATTCTCCTAATGTTTGAATATTCCTTTCTTCAATTTGCTCTTCAACTTCTTCAGATAAGACCTTAACATAATCAGCACCTAGTTTAAATAAATCCTTTAATTCATATAATCTTCCAGTTTGTATATCAAAGGTCAATCCTTTAACTATTGTTAGACCATGAGCTCCCCCAGAAAAAGCATAATTTATTAAAGTTAAAGATAGTATGCCCTTGTCATTGTTTTTAAGCTCCCATGTACCTGTTATTTGAGTTTTAGGATTATCATAATACCCTTGTTGAGTTATTTGATTGTATATTGCTTCTAATATTAAATTGTTAATTTTATCTTGTACATATATATTTTCTAATCCACATACTTGAGGATAATATATTTCAAGTCTAGGCATATCTAGTTTTAAAGTTTTAATTACAACTGGAAAAATATGGTTATCCATGTTATCAACTCCTTTTCTATTCATATTATAAAATATGCAACTTCTAGGAGTTCGTGATAATTTTTATGTATTTAATAACCATTTTTCAATTTCCACATTGAAGCCAGATTCTCCTCTTATTTCTCTAGAAGCTTTGATATAGGATTTTATTGGTTTCTTATAATCATACATCTCTACCCAAGGGAGTATTGCTTCCTTACCATAAAATTTGTATAAGGAACTTACCATATAATATCCTATAGAGTAAATATCCACACTACCTAAACTATCTATATTACCTTCCTTTATTTTCAATAAAACACTGTTTAGTTCTTCAAATTTCTTGTCTATTAATTTTATTTTTTCCTTAGTAAGAGTCCCTACTGGGTCATCTTTTTCTATAACCTCACCATGTTGTATAAGGCACGCTATACCTTCCTCTAAAATCTTACCTAATATCTCATAAATATATTTACTGTTTAAATTATCAAGAAACAGATTTTTAAATTTATTACTTAGAGAAATATTCCTGCAATGAAATAGTTCATGGCTAATTACTTTAATAAACTCTTCTAGATTATTAAAGTAATTTATATAATTAATAAATATATCTTTTCTATATACTGTAAATCCTCCATCTATCCCTCCTGCATAGAGGTAAATATTCCGTTGAATTTTTATATCTCTAGGTACAATTTTGAATACATTTTCTAATGCCCCACTAATAATCTTATCACAATTTTCTTCTATATATAATAGATTGTCCTTTAGTATAGATAAATTCTCCTTCAATATATAAAATCCATATTTGTCCTTATACTCATCCTTTTTCTTTAACTCAATCAATTCTTTTATTATCATAGTCCTACTAATGTCCCTATCAAAGCTTCTTTCATGTTCTATAAAAGCCTTCATGGCTTTTGTTTTTGTAAACTCTACTAATCTATTGTAGCTAATAGAGTTATCTTCAATTATTTCTAATAACAGTTTTATTCCTTCTATTTTGATTTTCACAAAAAAACCCTCTCTTAAAGCGTTATACTAAATGTATATGGCTTTAAGAGAGGAGTATTCTTTATTCTTATTTAATTAATTTAGATAAAACCTTAAATTCTGGAGTGCCAGCTCTCTTTAGAAGGTCAAAGACAATGGCTTCTGTATTTGATATAACTGCTCCAACATCTTTTATGAGTTCTAATCCATTTAAGAAATTGTCCTTTCTTCTTGAGCATGCAGCATCTCTTGCTACAAATACTTCATATCCATTATCTACTAAATCCCTAACAGTTTGGAAAACGCATATATGAGTCTCCATACCTGTTATAATTACTTTTTTTCTTCCTGTTGCTTCTAAGGCTTCTTTGACTTCATCTGTATATGCAGTAAAGCTAGTTTTTTCAAAGATTTTTGAGTTTTCCGCTGAGTCTTTTATCTCAGATACTGTAGGTCCTATTCCCTTTGGATATTGCTCTGTAATGATTATTGGCATATCCATTTCTTTTGCAGCAGTGATTAATATCTTTGTATTGTCAATTACTTGCTCCTTGTATTTCATTATTGAAGCTAGTTTTTCTTGAATATCAATAATAAGCAATACCGTATTATCCTTATTTAATGTATATTTGCCCACTACACCACTCCTCTACTTAATAATTAATAGGATAGATTTCTATTTGACTCATAAATCTTTTTATATCACTTACTTCAATCTTCATTATATCAGACTCAAAATTAGATACAATGTTAAATGCTTGTCCTAATCTTATTGCCATTTCAATATCATAATTTCTGTTTATTCCCAATGCAAATCCTGCTGACATAGAATTGTATCCTAAATTAGTTATATGATCTCCTAAATAAGGAATCTCTACTCTATAGCCCTTCTCTTGCCCAAGGACTAGACTTCCCTTATCCTGTAAGTCTATGACTACAAACTCCACGCCTCTATCTAGTAAATATTTACCTGCCTTAATTATTTCATTTTCAAAATGTAAACTTATTCTAAGAAGGTCTTCAAGTTCTCTTTGTTTTAGTATCACCATATAAGGAGTAGCATCGATACCATGAGATAACTCATCTACTCCAACATTTAGGATGAACTTTTTCCCTCTTTTATTAGCTAGTTCTATTAAATCAAAGTAAATATCCTTTGGTACACCTTGGGGAAGAATAGATCCAAACCCACAAATTATATTATTTTTTTCAATTAATTTAGAATAAAGTTCATAAAATGCCACTACTTCCTCTCGAGTAACCCTAGGCCCTTCTTCAGATATAGTAGTATAGTTTTCCGCATCCTTTAGCCTAATAATAGTCCTAGTTTCCTCTCTTATAGGTATAAATTCATGGGCTATCTTCATTTCTGATAATCGTCTATGAAAATATTCTCCATTTATACCCCCTAGAAAACCAGTAATAAAAGAACTCTCATTGAAAGCATCTAGTAAAACTGAGGAAACAAAACCCTTCCCACCTGGATTACAGCTAAAGGTTTTTGTATTATTAGCCTTCCCCAAATAAACCTTATCTAAAATATAGTTTCTATCTACAGTAGGATTAAAATCTATATTTAAAATCACATTCTTCCCCCCTTTTTTTAGTGAATAACTAATAACTAATATTGAATAGCTTTAAGTAAAGCTTTCGGGTCTTTAGTCTTTTAACTATTCACTTTTCACTATCTCTATAGTGATTTTTTAAATATGCTTAATACATCCTCATAGTTTAATTCCTTAAAGTTACCAACTGGTCCTTCCATATATTCTATTACATCCTTAGCCATAGTTTCAAGCTTTTCTTCACCTATACCTACTTCCCTAAGGGTCATTGGAATACCTAGGGATTTAAAGAATTCACTGGTTTTTTCAATAGCTAACTTAGCTATTTCCATATCATCAAGATTTGAATCTATATTCCATACATTAACACCAAACTCAACAAATTTCCATAGATTATCTTCATCCAATACATGCTCCATCCAATGAGGTGTAAGGATTGCTAACCCTACTCCATGGGTAATATCATAGTATGCTGATAATTCATGCTCTATTGGATGAACTGACCAATTCGAGTCCTTTCCATATCCTAATAGTCCATTAATTGCTAAGGATGATGCCCACATAAGATTTGCCCTTGCCTCATAGTTTTCTGGTTCTTCTATGGCAATGGGTCCATATTTAATACAGGTCTTTAAAATCCCCTCAGCCAATCTATCTTGTAAGTATGCTCCTTTTACATTGCTAAAATATTCTTCAAAGGTATGACTCATTATATCTGCTACACCAGATGCTGTTTGATATTTAGATACAGTGTAGGTATAAGTTGGATCTAGAATTGAAAACTTAGGAAACATTCCTGGATGACCTAATGCATATTTTTGGTTGGTTTCTAGATTGGTTATTACAGCACCTGCATCCATTTCTGATCCAGTAGCCGCTAATGTTAGTATGGTACCTATAGGTAGAACATTCTCTACCTTTGCTTTTCCAATAACTAAATCCCAAGGATTACCATCATAATAATATGCAGCAGCAATTGTCTTGCAGCAGTCAATAGTACTTCCACCACCTACAGCTAATATAAAATCAACCTTATTATCTCTACAGATTCTCACACCTTCAGCTACAGACTCTACCCTTGGATTTGGATCAATTCCAGAAAGCTCGTAATATGGTATATTGTTTTCTCTTAAAATCTTAACTACCTTATCATATAGACCAATCTTTTTAATACTTCCTCCCCCATAGGCTAAAAGTACCCTAGAACCATATTTCTTTATTTGTTTCCCTAAAACTTCTATTTTCCCCTCACCAAAGAAAATTCTAGTAGGGATATTATAATTAAAATTAAGCATATTATCATCTCCTATATAATCTTTTCCTATATATAATACCCAAAGAAACTTATTTTAACTTAAAAATGAGTTTCCCCTCTTTTAATTCCCTATGAATTTTCCCAGTGCAATGTAAATGCTCAAGGTGTGACATGGCTTCACCTGCTGCAAACCATTTCTGAGGAATAGGGAAATCATCCCAATCCTTAGCTCTTATACTCCAATGCATCTTTGCTGCCACATCTCTAACTGATAACTCTCCTTCTTTCAATATATCTAGAATTTCATTAAGTCTTTCTTTATGATGGAACATTAACTCATTTATTCGTCTAGTATGGTCCCTAATTATATTTCTATGGGCCGGAAATAGATAATCTATATCATAGGAATAGATTTTGGCTAAACTATTAAAATATATACCTAATATATTTTCTTCAGATCCCCAATATCCAATATTTGGAGTAATCCTATCTAATATATGATCACCACAGAAGAACAGCTTATGGTTTCTTTCATATAATCCTATGTGCCCTGGAGTATGTCCTGGAATAAAAATTACTTCAAAGAAGTACTCACCTACTTGTATACCCTTTCCTTCACCTATAAAAGTAAATTCTACAGGCTCTTTTAAACAATATTTATAACCTGGATGCTCAGAAAATGTAACTCCATCTCTTTCTAAATCGAATAATATCTTAAACTCTTCAAATCTTTCCCAATAAGACATGGATGTCATTTCATTGATTAATTTCCCATCTACTTCCCCTGAATAGATTTTCACTCCTGCATCTCCAAATATGGAAGCCATTCCAGAATGGTCTGCATGTAAATGAGTAATCAATAGCTCCGTATCCTTTATATCTATATCTAGTTCCTTTAGCCCATCATTAAGAGCATCTATACACTCTCTTTGATTGAATCCAGTATCTATTATAAGAGATTTATCTTCTCCCTTTATTATATAGGAATTCAATGCTTTTAGGGGGTTATTGGGTAGTACTACTTCTATCATATATATATTCTCGTATACTTTTGTAACCAAATTCTTCACCTCATTTTTATTTACTAAGTATATGATATTTTGTTATCTGCTTATTGTCAAATTATTGTCTCTAATTTGTAAAGACTTCTGCATCTCTTTATGATAATATATTACAAAAAGGGACAAGTCATTTAAAAATTGGGAAGGAAGTGTGGACGTGAATCTCAGAAAAATAATATTTTTATCATTATCAATTATTATGCTGTTAAATATAATACCAGCCGTATCATTAGCTGATGATCCGATTAAATATGATATAGTTATTAAGGGTGGTACAATTTACAATCCATCTACAGATCATGAGCTAAAGGATTATAATATCGGAATAGTTGGCTCTAAAGTAGTACGAATAACTAAGGAAGACTTAAAAGGTAAAGAGGAAATTGATGCCACTAATCTTGTTATTTCACCTGGATTTGTAGACCTTATCTCCTACGATCCTAACTCTGTTGGTATAGAGTTAAAGGTATTAGATGGTGTAACTAGTAACTTAGCTATGCATGGAGGTACAGAAGATGCCGCCTCTTGGTATAGGGCTTGGGGAAAGAATGGAGTATTGACAAACTTTGGTGCTTCCTCCTTTGTTACAAGACATAGATGGCCTATAGTTGGATATGGAATAGATACTGAAGTAACTAAAGAAGAAGATATTCAAAAATTAGTAGATACTGTAAGAAAAAATGTTGAGGCTGGTGCTTTAGGTATATCCTTTAGCTTTGAATATGTTCCGGGGGTAAAGAATGAAGTTATTCCACTATTAAAACTAGCAAAAGAATATAATCTACCTACCTTCTACCACTTAAGATATTCAGATGAAGATAGAGGATTGGAAGGTATTCAAGAGGTAATAGATTATGGAAAAGAAACTGGCGCAATAATCCATATTATGCATATCAACAGTACTGGTGGTACATTTGTAATGGATAAGGCTTTGGATATGGTAAAAAAAGCCAAAGAAGAAGGACTAGATATCACAACTTGCTTTTATCCATATGATTATTGGGCAACTTACTTAGGTTCCGCTCGTTTCCGCCCTGGATGGCAAGATAGATTTAAAATTACCTATGAGGATTTACAAATAGGCGGTACAGACATTAGAATCTCTAAGGATACCTTTGATAAATATAGAAACCAAAACCCATTAGTAGCAGCTCATGGCTCTATGCCAGAATCAGAACTTATAATGCTTTTAAAAGATCCTGATATCATGATAGGAAGCGATACAATTATAGAACCCCATTATAACAACCATCCTAGAGGCGCTGGGACTTATAGCCGTTTATTTGGTAAATATGTTAGAGAAGAGAAAGTGTTGTCTATGATGGATGCAATAAAGAAGGTCAGCTACTTACCTGCTAAAAGAATGGAGCCTTCTGCTCCTTCTATGAAATATAAGGGTAGAATAGAAGTTGGTGGAGATGCAGATATTACTATATTTAATCCAGATACAATAATAGATAAGGCTACTGTAAAAGATACTGCTGCTCCTTCAGTTGGAGTTGAGTATGTAATAGTCAATGGAGTTATAGTTAAAAACAAAGATGGTATAGTTAAAGGGGTAAAACCTGGAAAGCCAGTTATGTCATATTTCGTAGACAAGACTCCTGATAATGAGCCAATCCCTTTTAATATCAAAGTAGATAATAAAGAAGAAGTATCTATGGACAAGGTATATAAAATCGATGATAAAATATATCTTCCAATAAGAGAAACCTTTGAAGCATTAAATATTCCAGTTGAAAACTCAGTAGATGGTAATATTAATATAGGAAATATATTAGACCTAGAAATTGGAAGTAAAAAGGCTAGCTTAAGAGAAAAGGAATTGAATCTAATAGATGAACCTATTATATATAAGGAAGACACATATATTTCTCTTGAGAATTTAAATATACTATTAAATGAAGACTATGAAATAAACCAATCTGAAAGTCTACTTGATTTAACATTGATTGCAACAAAGGATGAGGCTAAAGAAGCTTTTAGCCATACTGATGATAAGACTGTTGATGAGTCTCAAAATACACCATCAAATAGTAATAAAACAATATTTATGGTGTACGGTGCTTTTACTTTAGTAATTGTCTTAGTATTACTAGGACTTAGGAAAAAGAAATAAGAAAAATTCAACCTAGGCAAGATATCTTGCCTAGGTTAGTTATATACACTCTAATAACCTTTCATAGCTTATACAGCCGCTTTGCAATGCCTCATGTTTACCATCTCCAACAATTTTGCATTAGTAATGTAAAGAATATGCCCGTGTTGTTTTTTCTAAAACTATTTCCCCTCAAAGGGTACTATCTCTATTTTTTCTATAATTACATCTTCTACTGGCTCTTTAGTTATGGGGTTTACTGTTACCTGATTTATTGCCCTCACTGTATCCATACCATAAAACACCTGTGCAAATATTGTAAATCTCAAATCTAATCGTGGCACTCCACCTAATGCCTCATATGCTTTTACTACTTCTTTTGGATATCCTTCTTCACCTAACTCTTTCATAACCTCAAGATATTCTTCATCAATTCCGTCTTGTACTATAATATAAAAATGGCTGCTGTTCTTGTTTTCTTCTCTCTTCGCTAAGCCCACTGAACCTGTAATATGACGATAATTTAAATCACATTCATCCTCATAGAAATCTCCATAAATACTTTTTCCATCTGGATATTCTTCATTTTCCCCAGTCTGAATCAGAAAGTTATCTTCAACCCTTGAAAATTTCATTCCATTATAAAACCCTTCTTTTACTAAAGTTATAAAATTTTCAACTGCTTTAGGTGCTACTTCTGGAAAAAATTTCATCTTTATTTCCCCCATATTGGTTGTGATTAAAGCTATTTCCTCTCCATTCTTAGGCAACTGAATTTGTTCTAGCTTCAGATTCCCTATTTCTGTATATCCATTTACTATTTTACCTATATTGCTACTACAGCCACTTAATACTATGGATATGGTTAATATAATTAGTATTTTTTTTATATTTTTCATATTTACCGCCTCCTATTCTCTAGCTCCAAGGAAATCCTTTCTTATAAATGCAATATAACTAGTTAGAAATAAAAGGATTGTCAATATGCTATTTAACAATATACCAAATAAATAATTTGTATTGGTATTCACTTCTATTACATTGTCTATAAATAAATAACAATAGGGATAGATTAAATTTACTATGGAATCCTTTGGAACAAAGTTGTTAAATATAAAAGCTAATGCCAATAGCATTATTGAAATTCCCAAGGTCTTTGTACTTGAATCTAAGAATATGGATATACTCATAACCATAGAAATTGTAAATAGTAAAACTGGTATCAATAGCCCAAATCCCATGACTGCATATTTCCATAGTGGTATAATTCTATATTCTATGGTACTGCTAAACCAAAGGTTGCTACTTGCTATAAATGGATAGTTTATATTCCCTAGGCCATAAATTAACCACAAGATAATAAAATTTAAAAGAAATCCTGCAAGGATAAGCAAAAGGGATATGATGCCTACGGTGAACATCTTCCCTAGATATAGCTCCTTTCTTCCAAAGGGTTGACTATAGGAGAGCTTATAGCTTCCTTCCTCCACTTCTGCTAAGTATATATCTATGGATAACAATGCTATTAACAACATCAAAACCAATAGATTGTTGCCCTCCAAGAACATTTTCAACGCATTTGCTCCTGTCATCGTGTAAGGATTTAATATGGGCTGTATTTCATTATCCAATATATATTGGTTCAATATCAATGCCTTTTTCATATCTTCAATGGTCAAACCCTTATCTAGCAAAAATTCTTTTGGTATTACTCCTTCTTCTATATTTCTGATTATATTATTGTACCGTTCGATCTCCGCAATCAATATGTGTTTATACTTTTCCTCATTATTTTCCCTATAATTATGTTCTATTGATAACAGTTTGTTTTTTTCCACCTTGTAAAATTCTGTTTTTTTTATTAATTCTTCTCTTTCTTCTACTGTCAAGTTTTCCTCTTTTTCCAAAGTCAAAATATCTTGTCCTAAAATAGCCTCCGCTTGATACCGCTTATTTACATACAACATACTTGTTTCCATCATATATCCTTTACTCTTATATCCATTAAAGATATTGATACCAAGAAGATATACAAATACTAGAGCTATAATAATCAAATTTTTTCTGTTCTTAAGAAACTTATAGAACTCGTTCTTTATGATCTTATACATGGACATCACCATATACCTCTTTATAGATTGATTCTACATCAATATTGTCCTTATATATATCCAATATTGCTATATTTCTTTCCACCAGTTTTTTTATAATCTTATATAGTTCATCTTGATTATTTAGCTCCATCCTAACAGAATCACCAGATATTTTCTCCACTTTATCCTCTTGGATTTCTTCCCTTATAATTTCATAGGTTTCTTTGTTGTCTATTACCTGTAAAATATATCTATATTTCTGTTCTAGTGCCTTTGGTGTTTCTATGAGTTTTCCTTTATTGATACATATAATTCGATCTGCTAATTTCTCTACCTCTCCCAGTTGATGGGAGGAAAAAAGTATGGAGATATCCTCTTCTTTTATTAGTCTTTGTAATGTATTTCTTAGATGTATAATACCTGTTGGATCTAGTCCATTGGTAGGCTCATCTAGTATGATAAATTTAGGCTTACTCATTATTGCGATTCCAAGACCTAGCCTTTGCTTCATCCCCATGGAATATCCTGATACTTTTCTGTCTAAGGCTTCTCCTATTTCAGTAAAGTCATATATTTCTTCTACTCTTTCCTTGGGAATACTTCTTAGTCTTGCTATTAAATTTATATTTTCCCTTCCTGTCATATCCTGATATAAACCTGGACTTTCTATTAATGCCGCCTGAGCCCCTAAGGCCTTCTCCCTTTCCTTAAATAAATCATATCCATTTATCATTATTTCACCACTATCTGGATAGATTAGATTGCATATACATTTCATAGTCGTAGACTTTCCCGCTCCATTGGGCCCAATAAACCCTACGATTTCATTGGGCTTCACATAAAATGAAACATTATCTAGAACCTTTTTCTTTCCGTAGGTTTTATTTAAGTTTTTTACTTCCACTACATATTTATCCTTCATTATATACTTCCCCCTTTAGATCTCTTTTCTATTAAAATACCTAACTCCTACTATCAATAGCAATAATGTTGATAATGATAAAATTAATATACTGGTCAGTGCTGTTACATTATATGTCCCTATAACTATCCTTGATGCATGTTCCATGGTAAAGGGACTTAAGTTTAG
>JAEWGC010000040.1 GCA_023388495.1 Bacillota bacterium
TGATAACTAATGCAAGTACATCAGGGTGTATTTTTTCCATATTCCAATCCTTAGACATATGAATACTACATTCCTGTCTTCCCATCTTTACTTTTCCAGAAAAATCTACTCCTTCATTGTCTGTTGGTAAGAAATTAAGGTTTAATAATTCTTTTTCAAATATATAAGAAGTTTTCAATACATTACCCCCTTGAGTTTTCAGTATAATGCTTTGTCAACTATTTAATCTAGTATTTTTCTATTTGAAACTTTTAGATACAAGTTTTCGCGCTAACACCTCACAAAAAAACATATCTATTTATATTATAGATATGTTTTTTTAGTGCTATTGACACTGATATCAATATATTTTCTATAATCATCAATCTTAGTTAAAAAGGAACATTCTCTCATAATATATTCATTACCAATTTTCCATGTGTGCTTATCTCTACTGTTTCTTATATATACATAGTGAAACTTATTTGTAGAATAGATTTTATAGCCCATACTAAGACAATCATCACAAAATTTAATATCTTCTCCTAAGCTAATATCTCTGAAGTGAATTTTTCCGAATAATTCTTTTTTAAACATCAAAGTGGAACCAGATACTCTAGATACATATTTATTTTCCAAGGTTGTATTTTTAATTCCAATAAGCCCTTCTTCTACAAAATATACAAAGTTACATGATTTTCCTACTATTCCTATATCGTCTAAAGATAATGATTTTACAGTATCCGATAGATAAAGTGGGGCATAGTAGTCATCATCATCAAATTTAGCTATAATTGGATATTGAGATTTTTCTACGCAAAAATTCAAACATTCACCTAGGGATTTTTTGCTACCTAATTTATATAATTGTATATTTTTATAGGGAAGAGCTAATTCAAGTAATTTACTTAAATTAGCTATATCATAGTTAAGGCAAATAATTAACTCTTTATGTTCGTAATCTTGAGAGATAAAATTTTCTATAATATTTTCCATAAATCCTATTTTATTAGTAGAACAAATTACAGAGATACCTAAATCCATACTAATCACTCCTTTAAAATATATATACGATTATAATGTGAAAAGTGTAACCATAATGACCTAAAGAAAATATTTTATAGTATAAGAAGGAGGTAATTGTATGAATCATAATTATTATATAGCTGTTTTTGAATCAAAGAATAAAGCAGTATATTTATATTCGATGCTTGAGAATATTGGCTATACTAACTTTCAATTAATATCTACTCCTTGTGCACTAAAAGTTGGCTGTAACTATTCAATAAAATTTACCAATATAAGAAATGTTGATGCTTTAATAAGGGAGGCTAAAGAATTAGGAGTAGGGGTTCCTATTATATATTTTGCAGAAAAAGCAGATGGTAAATATAAGTATAAAAAAATTAATATTTAGTTAAATAACCTATTAATAAAAGATGTCTTTTTAGAATTAATAAAGTTTTTAATGTCATCTAATTTATGCTCTAAATTTTGTTGATTATCTAATATCTTGGCTAAAATGGACTCTATAGAATTATGATTATCTAATGTCTTAGCTAAAATTGGTTCTATAGAATTATAATAATCTAATATTTGATTAAATTTAATTTCTAATTCATTGAGAAAATCAGAATTAGTTTCAATAGTATCTGGAATTGACTCTTTAACTTCAACTTTAAAATATGGTTTTTCATCAATAGTTTTTTCATAGATATCTATAGGTTCTTTATATGAAAAGGAATTTAAAAAGTAGAATCTAGGATTGTCAAAAGAATTGCAGTAAATATAATTCATCTTATTTATATTTGATTTAACTTTAATTAATATTATACTTTCCTTTAAGACTTCATTGCTATTTCCTTTAATCCAAGAGTTACCGTAGTCAGAAGAATAGAGAAAATCTATTTTGTCATTAGATAAAAATATTAATTTTAATGTACTGTTTTCTTCAAAGATTATAGGTGGATATTTTGGCAATTGTATATATGGGAGTTTGATGTCCTTCCATATATACTTTGCCTTTCCACTAGAACTCATTCTAAAATACTTGATTTGATATTTACTATCTGATTCTTCTAACCATAATCCATGTAAGTTATCTTGGGAATCAATAAATAAAAAAGGTAATAAATTATTAGTATTATCTGAAGATATTTGTTTAGATAAAGAGCTCCAAGATTTAGTATAGTGGCTATAAAAGCTATGGTATACTTGTGGGTTGTTTATATTGCTTCTATATAATAAGTGAATAGTACCTTGACTATCTACGTCTACAACAAATGGATCAGGAAATTTTCTTGATATATATCTAACTGCATTATGTTTTTCTTCATTACCGTAGATTACATGCTGAATAGTCCAAATATTAGAGTTTATTAAATTTGAATAATTATAGAAAATATGCAATCTATTTTGAATCATTAAAATTTCTATTTGATTATAAATGTTTGATTTCATATCAAATTTTGCTATAGTCAATTTTGACCATTTTTCCTTTTGGTATTTGTAGTAGTTTAATTCTCCAGTGTTAATTAGTGCAACCAGATGTATTATGTCATTTTCATCAATAAGAGTAGAGTATTTTAGTATGTTTTTATCATATAAGCTCTTTGAATCTAAAGTACTTAAAGATGAATCGAAAATAGTATATATAATTTCTCCCTCATTTGCTAATTCAAATAGGAATACCTCTTTATTAGAGTTGATTATTGCATTAATATTTTGTTTAAACATTTATTTCACCTCCACAATTAATTAGTAGCACATTAGTATATCTATACATAATATGTTAGTGAATATGAAATTATTAAATAAAAGGAGTGAAAAGCATGGCTGAATTTAATATTAATCAAGCAAGTTATGATTTTGACTGCGACTGTATTATTGCTGACAAAGTGTTCGCAAGCTGTCAACAAAGAGAATGCTTCCCTGAAGTTGAAGTAGAAATATGTGATAAAACCTTCGGAAGAATAAGATTTAGACCCGGATTTATAGTACCTAATACATTAATAGTTACAGATACTGATACACCTAATTTTAGAAGAGTAAGATTTACTATAAGAATTCCTTTCCAAGTTCTAGATCCGACTGGAAGTATAATAGCAGAAGGATTTTTACCAGACATATTTAAAGACATAATATTATATATTCCAGATGCTAGAGATGAATTTGATTTTAGAATAGTTGTTGAAACTAGCTCTGAACTATTGCTACCACCAGTACAAACAGGAGATAAATTGATTTTCACAGTTGGAGTATTCGTTATAGTTAAGGTAGTAGGCACTGTACAGCTTTTAATTCCAACATTTGGTTACTGTCCACCACCGCCTCCATGTGAAGAATTTAGTCCACAAGATATATGTGAAGATTTCTTAGAATATGCAGAGTTTCCAGAGTTTTTCCCACCTCAATTAAACCTAGAATGTCCTCCGTCTAATCCAGAACCATAGAGAAGAGCTAAGTGCTCTTCTTTTATTTTTTATTTGATTTTATAAAACATGAATGTTGACAAAAACACTAGGGTATAATATACTTATTAATGAAAACCAAGGAAAATAGTTGGGATTAAAAGAGGTGAAGAAATGAAACTATCTACAAGAGGGAGATATGGTTTAAAGGCAATGTTCCAATTAGCTTTATATCATGGTGATGGACCCATATCTTTGAAACAAATTGCAGATGAACAAAATCTATCAGAAAATTATCTAGAGCAGCTTTTTTCGACCCTCAAAAAAGAAGGATTATTAAATAGCGTAAGAGGTGCACAGGGTGGGTACATGTTAGCTAGGGATCCTAATGATATTACAGTAGGAAATATATTGAGAGCTCTTGAAGGGAATATGGCTCCTTCTGATTGTGTTATGGGGGAAGAACATGAATGCTCTAGGGAAGATAAATGTGTAACTAAATTGGTTTGGGTAAAGATAAAGGATAGTATAGATGAAG
The DNA here is from genome assembly GCA_023388495.1 of Bacillota bacterium. Taxonomy (GTDB): domain Bacteria; phylum Bacillota; class Clostridia; order Tissierellales; family Tissierellaceae; genus Tissierella. The sequence continues at coordinate 3,928 of JAEWGC010000040.1, forward strand.
TAATCGACTCCATTACATTGCAAGATATGGTTGATGATGAAAACAAATTAAATAGAAAAGAGTAAACTTAGGAGGAATAGTCAATGGGAAAGTATATATATATGGATAATGCAGCTACAACTCCGGTAAAAAAAGAAGTATTAGAAGAGATGATACCTTATTTTACCGAAAAATATGGAAACCCATCATCTGTATATTCATTAGGTAACTTATCTAAAAGAGCTGTAGAAAGCGCAAGAGAAAAAATAGCAAATTCTATTAATGCAGAGAAAAGAGAGATATTTTTTACTGGTGGAGGATCTGAAGCAGATAATTGGGCTTTAAAAGGTGTTGTTTATGCAAATAAACATAAAGGGAATCATATAATAACTACTAAGATAGAACACCATGCTATACTTCATACTTGTGAATATTTACAAAAAAATGGTTTTGATGTAACGTACTTAGACGTTGATGAATTTGGATTAATCAACTTAGAAGAATTGAAGAATGCTATAACTGATAAAACAATACTTATATCAATTATGTTTGCAAATAATGAAATTGGAACTATACAGCCCATTAAAGAAATTGGAGAAATAGCAAAGGAAAATAAGATATACTTCCATACAGATGCTGTTCAGGCAATGGGACATATAAAAATAGATGTTAAAGAATTAAATATCGATCTTTTATCTATGTCAGCTCACAAATTATATGGTCCAAAGGGTATAGGTGTTTTATATATTAAACAAGGAGTAAAAATTGATTCTCTTATATCAGGTGGAGCTCAGGAGAGAAACAAAAGAGCGGGAACTGAAAACGTACCTGCTATTGTTGGAATGGGTAAAGCTATAGAATTGGCTTATGAAAACTTAGATGAGCATAATAAAAGATTAACACTTTTGAGAGATAACTTAATCCAAAAGATACAGTCAAATATCCCATATGTAAAATTAAATGGACATCCAACTAAGAGATTACCAGGAAATGTAAATATGTGTTTCCAATTTATAGAAGGAGAATCCTTGTTGCTTAGTTTAGATATGGAGGGGATTGCTGGTTCAAGTGGTTCGGCTTGTACTTCTGGGTCATTGGATCCTTCTCATGTCTTATTGGCTATTGGGTTACCACATGAAATTGCCCATGGTTCTCTAAGATTGTCATTAGGAGATTTTAACACAGAAGAAGAAATAGATTACGTAGTAGAAAAACTTGTAAAAATAGTAGATAGACTAAGAAAAATGTCACCACTATATGAAAAAATAAGGGAGGAAAAATAAATGTACTCAGAAAAAGTTATGGATCATTTTCAGAATCCAAGAAATGTTGGAGAAATATTAGATGCAGATGGAGTAGGCGAAGTAGGTAATGCAAAATGCGGTGATATAATGAAAATGTATCTTAAAATAGAAAATGGGATTATTGAAGATGTAAAGTTTAAGACCTTTGGATGTGGATCTGCTATTGCATCATCTAGTATGGCTACAGAATTAATTAAGGGAAAGACCATAGAAGAAGCTATGAGATTAACTAACAGAGCTGTTGCAGAAGCCCTTGACGGACTACCACCAGTAAAGATGCATTGCTCAGTATTGGCAGAGCAAGCTATAAAATCAGCCCTATTAGATTATTCCAAAAAACATGATATTCATATTGATGGACTAGAGGATGTAAATTTTGATGATGATCATCATCACGATATAGAAGAAGCATAATAATTTAGGAATTCATATAAGGGCGGGCTTTGCTCGCCAGTGATACATAAATTTGTTAAAAAATTATAATTTTAGTTAATATTAGCAGAATTAATATCTCCTTTTAGTGAAAAGATATAACATATAAATAAGAAAAGGAGATGAGTAAACCTTGAACAATAGATATAGAAACGGAGCATTTTGGGGAACAGTTATAGGAACATCTTTAGGTATTATCCTTAGCTCTAGAATGACACCAATGAATAGAAGGAAAATGATGAGAACTGCTAGAAAAGTAAAAGATAATTTAATGGATGGAATGAATTCCTTATGGGATTAGGCAGCTTTTGCTGCCTTTTCATAAATCTAAGGGGGAGGTAAATCATGAACCCAACAGGGTTGTTTATTAAATTGGTATGGCTTCTTTCTACTATACTATTGATATTAATAATATATTATCTTATAAACATAGGTAATAATTTCGTATCGGAGAAGAAAAAAATTAGGATTAATGATAAAAAACTTTTGCCTGTAGCAATAGGGTTAGTTTTTTTGTTTTTATTTTTCAATTTACTTAAAAAATATACAGTGTTATCAGATACTTTTTACACTATAGTCTTTTCTGCAATTTTAGCGTATCTTTTTAATCCAATAATTAATTACTTAGAAAAAAAGAAAATAAATAGGTTAAGGGGCGTATTCTTACTGTACTTATGTATAGTGGGTATGTTTTTAATCTTGGCATTTTTAGTGATACCAAAGTCAACTACTGAAATAAAGAGGCTTGTAAGAGATATGCCAATCTATTTAGAAAAGGCTTCATCACTAGTAGATGAACTATATAATAAATATTATTCTACATTAGGTGATTTGCCTCCAATGTTCCAAGGCGTACAACAAGTTGTTATGGAAAACATTGTTGGATTAGAGCATATGGTTACTGGAGCCTTAAAAAATTTCATTGGTGGTATAATAAATACATTTTCAAAGGTCGTTAGCCTAATACTAACTCCTATATTGACATTCTACTTCTTAGTAGATAAAAATTATTTTAAGGAAAAGATGCTAGGACTTATTCCTAGAAAATATAAAAAAGAATATATAGATTTATTTAGAAAAATGGATGATTCTCTATCTAAATTTGTCAGAGGAAAAATAATTATGGCTGCATATGTAGGTGTTGCAACTTCTATAGTTTTACTTATAATGGGGATTGATTTTGCCATTGTAATTGGATTTATCACAGGTATTGCTGATATAATACCTTATATAGGTCCGTTTTTAGGATTTTTACCAGCTGTGTTTTTTGCATACCTAATTAGTCCGTTGAAGGCAATATGGGTAGCAGCATTTTTTGTTTTCATTCAATGGGTGGAAAATAATATACTCGCTCCTAAGATAATAGGAGAGACAACAGGAATACATCCCTTAATCATACTTATATCCATAATAGTAGGAGGAGGAATATTTGGAGTACTAGGAATGGTTTTAGCAGTTCCAGTCGTAGCAATATTTATAATATTATTTGGTTTTATCAGTAAAAAACTTAGAAAACCACCCAAAATACAGAATTAGAGGTCTTAATTGTTGACAAATAGATAATATTAAATTATAATCCAAATATATCAAAGAGAGAATTTCGTCCCTCTAATAGGGACGATTTTTTGCAATTCATACAACGGAGGAAACCAGTAGGATCGAATTTATTCGAAGACTTTATTTAATCTTAAATGGAGAGGTGTATATAATGAAAAAGATGGGATTACATGAGATAAGAAAAGAGTTTTTAGACTTTTTTAGAGAAAAGGAACATTTAGTTGCACCTAGTTTTTCACTTGTGCCAAAGAACGATAAATCTTTACTATTGATTGGAGCAGGAATGGCACCGCTAAAAAAATACTTTACAGGCGAACAAACTCCACCTAATAAAAGAATGGCAACATGCCAAAAATGTATTAGAACAGGGGATATTGATAATGTAGGTAAAACAGATAGACATGCTACGTTCTTTGAAATGCTAGGGAACTTTTCCTTTGGAGACTATTTTAAGAAGGAAGCTACAGCTTGGGCTTGGGAATTCTTGACTGAAAGAATGGGAATAAAAGAAGAGGATTTATGGGTAACAATTTATTTAGAAGATGATGAAGCATTTGAAATATGGAATAAGGAAGTTGGAGTCCCATCTGAAAGAATTGTAAGACTAGGTAAGGAAGATAATTTCTGGGAGCTAGAAGTTGGACCATCAGGCCCATGCTCAGAAATATATGTTGATAGAGGAGAAAAACACGGTTGCGGCTCTCCTAATTGTAAGCCAGGCTGTGAGTGTGATAGATTTATTGAAGTTTGGAACTTAGTATTTACTCAATTTGATAAGGATGAAGATGGAGTTTATCATCCACTACCAAATCCCAATATAGATACAGGTATGGGACTAGAAAGAATTACTTGTGTAATGGAAGGAACAAAAACCATATTTGATACAGCAGTAGTTAGAGAAATCATAAAAAAAGTAGAGGAAGTTGCTAATGTTTCCTATGGTACTGACCCTAAGAAGGATATTTCCATAAGGGTAATTTCTGACCATAGTAGAGCTATGACATTCCTAGTTTCTGACGGAGTACTGCCCAGTAATGAGGGAAGAGGATATGTTTTAAGAAGACTAATTCGTAGAGCCGCAAGACATGGTAAACTTCTTGGTATAGAGGAAGGTTTTTTAAGCCAAGTTGTTGATGTTGTAATTAATTCATGGCAAGTAGAGTATTCTGAGCTAAAGACAAGGGAAGATCATATTAAGAAAATAATTAAGGCAGAAGAAGATAAATTCCAAGAAACTATCCACCAAGGAATTTCTATTCTAGAAGAATATATAGATGAGATTAAGAAGAATAATGAGACTACATTAGGTGGAGAAAAAGCATTTAAATTATATGATACCTATGGATTCCCTCTAGATTTGACAAAAGAAATTCTTGAAGAAAGAAATCTAAAGGTAGATGAAGATAGTTTCAATCTTAATATGGAAGAACAAAGAAATAGAGCAAGACGTGCTAGAGATGAGGGTGATAGCGGCTGGTCAGCAGGTAGTGACAAAGATTTGTTTGAAGGCTTAGATACTATTTTCAGAGGCTATGAAAAAACTAATATTGTAGCCGAAATAACAGGATTATTTGCTAACAACGAGAAAGTACTAGAGTTAAACTCAGAGGAAGAAGGAATTATTATATTAAATGAATCACCTTTCTATGGAGAATCTGGTGGTCAAGTGGGAGATACAGGAATTATAGAAAGCTCCGACTTTAAGGCTATGGTTCTAGATACTAAACATTCTAAGGGAGATCATTTAATTCATATAGTAAAGATTATAGATGGTACAGCTAAGGTTGGAGATAAGGTAATAGCTTCTGTAGACGACAATAGAAGAAACTCCATTAGAAGAAATCACTCTGCTACTCACCTACTTCATAGAGCTTTAAAAGATGTATTAGGAGAACACGTAAATCAAGCAGGTTCTGTTGTTATGCCAAATAGACTTAGATTTGACTTTACTCATTTTGAAGCTGTAACACCAGATGAATTAAAGAAAATAGAATCAATAGTTAATTCCAAGATACTTGAAGCTTTAGAAGTAGTTACAATAGAGACTTCACTTAAAAATGCTCAAGAAATGGGCGTAGTAGGATTATTTGAAGATAAATATAAGGATGATGTTAGAGTATTAAAGATGGGTGAATATTCTAGAGAGCTTTGTGGTGGAACCCACGTTGCAAATACAGGAAATATTGGGCTCTTTAAAATACTTTCAGAATCAAGTATTGCATCTGGGGTTAGAAGAATAGAGGCAATAACTGGGGAAGGCGTTTATGAATATTTAAATCATATGGAAGAAAATATTGATGAGTTGTCAAGTATATTAAAGACAAATAAAAACAATATAATGGATAAAGTTAAATCCTTAGCTGAAGAGTTGAAGGAAAAGGAAAAAGAAATTGAAAGCCTTAAATCAAAAATGGCTTCATCTGTAGCTGATGAAGTATTGTCATCAAAGGTTGAAGTAGAAGGTATATCTCTAATTACTTCTAAAGTAGATAATTTAGATATGAACTCTTTAAGAAACCTAGGTGATGAAATAAGAAACAGACTAGGATCAGGTGTTGTAGTCCTTGCAAGTATAAAGGATGATAAGCCTTCCTTTGTTGGTATGGTAACTAAGGATATTGTAGAGAAAGGTATCCATGCAGGAAATATTATAAAAGAAGTAGCTATGAGAACTGGTGGCGGTGGCGGCGGAAGACCAGATATGGCTCAAGCTGGGGGTAAAGATACTACTAAGGTAGACGAAGCCCTTTCCGTTGTTCAAGATTTAATCCGAACACAAATAAAATAATATATTAATGGGAATAAATATTAGCCAGTGGCTAATATTTATTTCTTATCTATTGGAAATATATGATATAATATCAGTATATTGGGGGGTGTTTATGTGAATAATAAATTTAATGAAACCATGAAATTTGAACCACCAAAAGAAAATGTTGAATCTATTGAAGATATAATATTATCAGTATTTTCTTCTTTGGAGGAGAAGGGTTATGATCCAATTAATCAGATAATTGGATATATATTATCAGGAGATCCAACATATATAACGAGTCACAATAATGCAAGATCTACTATATGTCGTATAGAGAGAGATGAACTATTAGAAGAACTGTTAAAGTCTTATTTAGACAACAAAAGATAAGATGAGGGAGAATTAATTTGAAGCTAAGAAGAATTTTATTGTTTATTCTATTATTTACTTTATTGATACCTATTACATCCTATGGAGCTGGAAGTAACCCAAAGGTATATCTTATAGTCATAAATAAATTAACTTTAAAAGATATAGAATCTATGGAAAACTTAAAAAGAGTTGCAGAAGAAGGCAGTATTGGTCTTATGAACACTAGAGGTATATCAGGATATACTGGTGCGGAAAGCTTTGTTACAATGAACGCTTCTAGAAAGGCCTATTGTAACTATGATAGCATTGATTTTGGAACTAGAGATATAGACGGCTCCATTGTAAATAGTTCTCTTAATAGGTTAATTAATTTAAATAAGAATAACAATTATTCCCCTTATATAGGTGCTATAGGGGATAATCTTCATAATGTGGGGCTAAAAACAGCAATATATGGTAATAGTGATTTGATAAATATGCCATTAAAAATTTCAGCCTTGATTCCTATGGATTCCAGTGGTTTAATTGATTATGGCAATATAGACAATATAACTGTAGAGGAAAAAGACTATCCTTTCATTATAAAAACTGACTATACAAAGCTTGTAGATGAAATAACATTAAGCCCCGCAGATTTTATTGTGGGAGATACGGGTGATTTAGATAGGATATATAGGTATAGTGAATTTTTATCTGATGATGAAAAAGAGAGAATTAGAGAGAAAATCCTATTAGATATAGACAATTTTATTGGAAGCTTAATCCCTAGATTACAGTCAAATTCATTACTCATTATCACAAGTCCCAATAGTGGAGATGCAAACTTTGAAGGTAGTAGATTATCTCCAATAATACTTTGGGGTAGTGGTATTGGGGAAGGAATCCTAATATCTGCAACTACGGAGAGGGAGAGTATAGTTGCAAATATAGATATAGGCCCTACTATTATGAAATTTTTAGGTGCACCTATGGACAATATGTCAGGTAGTCCTATAGAATCAATAAGAAAAAATATAAGTATAGGAAATATAGAAGAACATAATCAACAAATAAATACTGTTTCTAGAGTAAGGTTTAATACCTTATATTATTATGGAATGTTTTCTATAGTTGTAATGGCTTTAGCTGGCAGTCTCCTTTTGGGAAAAATAAAACTCTTAAGTCCTATGAAGGATGTGGTTAAGGTCTTATTTGCAATGGTTATAAATCTGCCAAATATCTTTATTTTAGTTTCTATATTTAAGCCGGGAGAAATTATTAGCTTTGTTTTTATATTGCTTAGTTTAATAATATTATCTCTATTTGTTTTATGGATAACTAAAGAAAGTAAAAACCAAACCATGTATATTGCTAGTATTTCTATATTTTTGGTGATTCTAGATTTAGTACTAGGAGGAAGTATTAGTAGATATTCAGTTTTATCCCATGACCCTATAATCGGGGCAAGATACTATGGGATAGGAAATGAAATGGCTGGTTTATTTCTTGGAGCCATAACCATATTTTCAATTGAACACCTAAAGAAGAATAAGAAGAGTATATTTTTATTATTTTTGTTTGTTATATCAATAGTATTAGTAGGACATCCTCATTACGGAGCTAATGTAGGAGGTACCATGGCATTTTTGATAGCTACGATTTTTTATATTATGGAGATATTTGATAAAGGCTTAAATATAAAAAGAATGTTTTTCATGGGAATATTAATTGTAGCCTTTATTTCCATAATGGGGTATATAGATATTAAATTTAATCCAAATACAACACATTTAGGCAATGCAATATTGCTTATTAAAAATAGTGGCTTAAATTATTTGAGACAAATAGTACTTAGAAAATTACTTATGAATATAAAGCTAATAGGCAATTCTTTTTGGACCTATTTATTGCTGTTGCATATAGCTTTACATGCTTTAATATTTCATTTTAAGAAAATTAACAATAGGATTATGATTGCTGCCGTAGCAGGACTTTCTGGAGCCCTTGGAGGATTTCTGCTTAATGATTCAGGGCTTATTCTTGCAGCATTATGTATGAACTTAATTACGTCAGGATTATATTTACAATTTATAGAGTAAGGTGAAATGATTGGATAGAATTAAATTAGGAAATACAGATATTGAAGTATCAAAGATTTGTTTTGGATCACTTACAATGACTCCCTTTCAAGCAAATTTAACTGTTGAAGAGGGAGCCTATCTTATAGAATACGCCTATGATAAAGGGATTAACTTTATTGATACGGCGGAGATTTATGAGAATTATAAGTATATAAAAACTGCATTAAAGGGTATAAAAAGAGAAGATTATCATATAGCTACAAAGACATATGCCTATACAAAGGAAATGGCAAAGGATAGTCTAGACTTGGCTTTGAAAGAACTTGATACAGATTATATAGATATATTTTTGTTGCATGAGCAGGAAAGTATTCATACTGTAAGAGGTCATTTTGAAGCAATAGAATATTTTTTAAGGGCAAAGGAAGAAGGTAAGATTAGAGCTCTTGGAATATCCACTCATCGAATATCAGGTGCCTTAGCAGTAAAGGAAGTAAAGGAACTGGAAATAATTCATCCTATAATAAACAAATATGGCATCGGCATACAAGATGGAAATGTGGAAGAAATGCTAAAGGAAATTCAGGAAATACATGAAATGGGAAAAGGTATTTATGCAATGAAGCCTTTAGGTGGAGGACATCTCATAAAGGAAGTAGAATCAGCCTTTAACTTTGTAAAATCTATTCCATTTATTCATTCCATTGCTATTGGAATGCAATCAACAGACGAAATAGATGCTAATATAAATTTATTAGAAAAGGGTCATATACCTGAAGAGTTAAAGAATAAACTAATAAATAAAAAAAGAAAATTAATAGTTGCAGATTATTGCTTAGGCTGTGGTAATTGCGTGAAAAGGTGTAAACAGCATGGAATAGAAGTAATAGATGGGATAGCTACGCCAAATGAAAAATGTATTTTATGTGGATATTGTGCAAAAGTTTGTCCAGAGTTTTGTATAAAAGTAATTTAATATAGGAGTGAATAATGGAAAGAATAATGGGGTTAGACGTAGGAGATAGGACTATAGGTGTTTCCGTATCTGATTTATTGCAGATGACTGCTCAAGGAATAACAACTATAAAAAGAGAATCCAAAGAAAAGGATTATAAAGCTTTAGAAGAAATTATTAATGAATATAATATTAAAAAGGTAGTAGTAGGATTACCAAAAAATATGAATGGAACCTTGGGGCCTCAAGGGGAAAAAACCATGAAGTTCGCAGAAAAACTTAAGAATAAATATAAGGTAGAAATCATATACGAAGATGAAAGATTAACGACTATGGCTGCAGAAAAGCTCCTTATATCAGGCGATGTTAGAAGAGAAAAGAGAAAGGATGTAATAGATAAGGTAGCAGCTACATTTATTTTACAATCCTATTTAGACAGGAAAGGCAGGGGTTTATAATGAAAGAAAGAATAATTTTATTAGATGAGTTAGGGAAAGAGCAGGAATTTGTGATTTTAGCTACCTTTGGGTTAGATGATGAAGATTACGCGGCTCTTATGCCAGCAGATGATATAGAAAGCCCTACCTATATTTTAAGAATGGAAAGAGACGAGGATGGGGAATTACTTTTAGCTGGTATTGATGATGATGAAGAATTACAAGATGCAATAGAGGCCTATGAAGAAATGCAGAAAGAAAATCTTCAGTAGTTGACAAAGATGGAAAATAGTAGTATTGTTATCTTAGTATTATAATCGGGTGAAAAAATGGATATTAATATAATTAAAGGGAAACTTCAAGAAGAAGGATATAAACTTACAACTCAAAGAAGAGCCATATTAAAAGCTATAGTAGATAACCATGAAGGACATTTAAGCTGTGATGAAATATACAATATTGTAAAAAAGGAATACCCAGATTTAGGTATTGCCACTGTATATAGAACTCTACAGTTATTTGAAAAACTTGACATAGTCTGCAAGCTAAACTTTGATGATGGATGCAGTAGGTACGAGTTAAGTGCAGGTTCGGAAGGCCACCATCACCATCATTTAATTTGTTTAAAATGTGGTAAGGTTACTGAGGTAAAGCTTGATTTGTTAGAGGCTTTAGAAGAGGAAATTGAAGGTGAGGGTCAATTTACTATAGTAGATCATAATGTAAAGTTTTATGGATATTGTAATGAGTGTAAAAAATAAATCCCTAAGGGGATTTATTTTTTGAGCAAATATTTATTTTATAAGATTATAAACTGAATAAAGTGGGAAAAATAAGAGGAAAAAGAGGAGTGATTAGGTGCGAAAACCAAATAAAATTAAAATCATTCCCCTAGGTGGTCTAGGGGAAGTAGGGAAAAACATTACGGTTATTGAATATAAAGATGATATTATATTAATAGACTGCGGGATGACTTTTCCAGAGGACGAGATGTTGGGAATAGATGTTGTTATCCCGGATATAACCTATTTATTAAAGAATAAGGATAAAATAAGAGGTATAGTATTAACTCATGGACATGAGGACCATATTGGGGCGCTTCCTTATGTTTTAGCAAAGTTAAACTTACCTATTTATGGAACTAAGCTAACATTGGGGTTAGTTGAGACTAAGCTTAAGGAACATAGATTGGAAAATGTAAGCTTAAATGTTGTAAGACATGGGGAGACAATACAATTAGGATCTCTAGATGTTGAATTTATTAAAACTGGTCATAGTATACCAGATAGTGCGGCTTTAGCAATACACAGTCCAGTAGGAACAATAGTCCATACTGGTGACTTTAAGATAGACTTTACTCCAATAGATGGAGATGTCATAGATTTAAATCGTTTTGCAGAGCTTGGCAATAAGGGAGTATTAGTTCTTATGGCTGATAGCACTAATGCAGAAAGACCAGGATACACTATGAGCGAAAGAACTGTAGGTAATACCTTCAGGGATATATTTGCAAATCATAGAAATAGAATAATAGTTGCAACCTTTGCTTCTAATGTTCATAGGATTCAACAGATAATCAATGCTTCTGAGCAAAATAATAGAAAGATAGTTTTATCTGGTAGGTCAATGCTTAATACTATTGGAGTAGCCCTTGAATTAGGTTACCTTCATATTCAAGAAGGAACATTAATAGATATCAATGATATGAATAAATATCCAAGCAATGAAATAACTATTATCACTACTGGTAGCCAGGGAGAGCCTATGTCAGCCCTATCTAGGATTGCATCAGGAGAGCATAAGAAGATAGAAATCCATCCTGAGGACCTAGTAATAATATCTGCTACACCAATACCAGGTAATGAGAAGACAGTTTCAAAGGTAATAAATAACTTAGTAGAAAGTGGAACAAAGGTTATATTTGAAGCTTTAGCCGATGTCCATGTTTCAGGTCACGCATGTCAGGAAGAATTAAAGCTAATACACACTTTAGTTAAACCAAAGTATTTTATACCTGTCCATGGAGAATACAGACATTTAAAGAAGCACGCAGAAATAGCTGAATCATTGGGATTGCCTCAAGAAAATATATTTATTTTAGAAAATGGAAGAGTTATAGAATTTACTAAGGATTCTGTTGAGGTAAATGGAACTGTATCAGCAGGAAATATTTTAGTTGACGGCTTAGGAGTCGGTGATGTTGGAAACATTGTTCTTAGAGATAGAAAGCATCTATCTGAGGATGGGCTAATAGTTATAGTAGTTACCATAAGTAAAAAGGATGGAACTATCTTAGCAGGACCTGATATTATATCTAGAGGTTTTGTATATGTAAGAGAATCAGAAGACCTTATGGAAGAATCTAGAAATATAATAAAAGCAGTGCTTGCCGAATGTGAACAAAAGAAGATAACTGATTGGGCAACATTAAAATCTAATATGAGAGATACTTTAAGAAATCACTTATATGGTAAGATAAAGAGGAATCCAATGATTTTACCAATAATAATGGAAGTTTAATATGATCCCTGGTATAGATTTATACCAGGGATTTTGATATAATAAATAAGGTGAACTTTGGTCATGTCATTTTGAGTGAAAAGAAGAACCTTATGTTTTAGTTATTACTTCATTAAAGGGGGCATAAAATGTGGGCTTAAGATTAATTTTGTATTTAGGAATACTAGTATTAGGAGGGTTTATAGGGTATAAAGATAAAGTTAGTGAAAAACTACAGGCCAATCTAAATACTATACAAAATATCTGTTTACTTTTTTTATTGTTTGTAATGGGAATTACAGTTGGAATCAATAATGAGGTTATATCAAATATATTTTCAATAGGGTTCAAGGCTGGAATTATATCTATTTTTACAGTTTCATTTAGTATAATATTCGTAAGATTAATCAGAAGATTTATAGTATTGGAGTGTGATAAGATTGAGTCTTAAAATATTTCTTGCAGTTTTATTTGGAACAGGCGTTGGATACTTCTTCTTACCACCTACAATTTCATCAAGTATTGGAACTATTATAGATATTGGACTTATGGTATTATTATTTTTTGTGGGAATGGATATTGGAAAACAAAAAGATGTATTCCAAAAGATAAAAAAAATGGGTTTACGAATATTATTAGTGCCAATAGCAATAATATTTGGAAGTGTAGTAGGAAGTATGGTTGGAGGACTATTACTTAAAATGCCGATAAATGAAGCTGGTGCCGTAGGGTCAGGTTTAGGGTGGTATACATTAAGTTCTACTATGCTTTTAGCAGATGGTTATGTAGAACTTAGTGCCTTAGCATTCTTAGCTAATGTATTTAGAGAAATAATTGCCCTAATAACTATACCTCTTGTGGCTAAATATATTGGGAAATTAGAATCTGTATCTACAGCTGGAGCAACAGCCATGGATACTTCTTTGCCAGTAATATCTACTGCTACAGACCCACAGACTACTATAATTGCATTTATTACGGGAGTAATATGTACAACTGCTGTACCTATAATACTACCAATTATATTAAAACTTTAAAATTAGTGAAAAGTTAATAGTAGGAGGGAAATATGAATACAAAGTACTTAACTAAGGCTAGTTTAATAGCTGCCTTATATATTGTTTTAGTTTTAATACAGATGTTGCCATTACCATTTATCAATTTAGCATTTGGTCCTGTACAACTTAGAGTTGCAGAAGGTCTTGTTCTTTTACCATTAGTGGAAGCAGCTGCCGTTCCTGGTGTGTTTGTTGGTTGCCTATTGTCCAATTTACTATTATCCTATTTCTCTGGTTTTGGATTAATAGATATAATAGGTGGAAGCCTAGTAACTCTTATAGCAGCATATATAACATCTAAAATGAAAAATAAGATTTCAGGCATGGTCCCTCCAGTAGTATTAAATGGATTAATTGTATCTATTTGGGTATCATACTTTACAAAGGTGCCATATTTAGTTACTGTTCTTGGAATAGGTGGAGGAGAACTTTTATCAGTTGCTATTTTTGGTAGTATAATTCTATCAGTATATGATAAGGCAACAAATTTAAAAGAATACTAGGGCGAATAAATTCCCGAATTTTGAATTGTGAATTATTAATGTTGAATTCTAAGGGCGTACCCTTGGTTGCCCGTAAGGAGTTGTGAAAGAAATGGAAAAGGCTAAAATGAAGAAAAAGAGAAAAATAAAAATATTTCCTATAATATTATTTACCATATTATTAGGAGCATTCCTTGCTAGAAGTTATTATAAGGAAGCTCTTAGACCTATGGATGCTGACAACCCTATAGATGTACAGGTTGTTATTCCTGCATCAAGCTCCACCACTAAAATAGCAGATATTTTATATGAAAATGGACTGATTAAGAACCAATTTATATTTAAATATCAGGTAAAGACTAAGGGCTCAGGTGGCAGCCTTAAGGCAGGCGAATATAGTCTATCTACAGGTATAAATCTTGAAGATATAATAGACAGCCTTGTAAAGGGTGGAAAAAGCCGAAATACCGTAAGATTTACTATACCAGAGGGCTATGAACTTAATCAAATGGCTGAAAAACTATCAAAGGAAGGAATTGTAAATAAAGATAGATTCCTTCAATTAGCAAATGATAAAGGGAATTTTGAAGAGGAATATACTTTCCTAAAAGAATTAGATGATAAACAAGGACTAGAAGGATTTTTATTTCCATCAACCTATGAAATCTTTGTAGGTTCAACAGAAGAAGAAATAATAGGTAAAATGTTATATGAATTTAAAAAAGTCTATGAAAAAGATGTAGCTCCAAGGTTAAAAGATTTGAATTTAACTTTAAATGAGGCCGTCACCTTAGCATCCATAGTTGAAAGGGAAGGTAAGGTAGATAAAGAAAGGCCTTTAATGTCTGCAGTATTCCATAATAGAATTCAAAAAGGCATGATGCTACAATCTTGTGCTACAGTACAATATATTCTAGGAGAAAGAAAAGAGGTTTTAAGCACTGCAGATACTAGAATAAAATCTCCATATAATACCTATATTCATGAAGGACTTCCCCCTGCACCAATAGCTTCCCCTGGAGAGGCTTCATTAATAGCGGCAGTAAATCCTGCCGATGTAGATTATTTATTCTTTGTGCTAACAGGTGAAGATGGTACTCATACATTTACAAAAACCTATGAAGAACATTTAAATGCAAAAAACAAGAAATAGAGGATGATAAATTTGAATCAAATAAACGAGGAATATATTGAGGACTATATAAGGGGATTATTACCTGAAAACAATAAATACCTAAGACATATGGAAAAATATGCAGAGGAAAATCATGTTCCTATTGTTCAACCTGAGGTAGCTCAGCTTTTAAAAGTACTATTAAAACTAAAGAAACCAAAAAATATCTTAGAAGTAGGTACAGCAATAGGTTATTCTGCACTTATAATGGCAGAATATACAGAAGCTCACTGTAATATAACCACAGTAGAGCGTAGAAAGGATATGATTCTTTTAGCAAATGAAAATATTAGTGAGACTAACTATAAAAATAGGATTAAAATTCTAGAAGGAGATGCAGAAGAGGTACTCCTTACATTAGATGAGAAATATGACTTTATATTTTTAGATGCTGCAAAAGGCCAATATATGGACTTTTTTAATAAGTGTATAAAGTTCTTAGAACCAGGTGGAATAATTGTATCAGATAATGTACTTTATAAAGGTATGGTTGCCACTGATGCTCTAGTTATTAGAAGAAAAAAGACTATAGTTAAGAGATTAAGACAGTTTTTACAATATATAAATGAAATAGAGGGCTATACCTCCAGTATTATCCCAATAGGTGATGGAGTAGCCATAACATATAGAGAGGAGTAATATTTTGGATAAGATAGAATTATTAGCGCCAGCTGGAGATTTAGAAAAACTAAAGATGGCCATAGAATATGGAGCCGATGCTGTTTATCTAGGTGGAGAAAGCTTTGGACTTAGAAAAGCATCCAAGAATTTTTCCATAGAACAAATAGAAGAAGGTATCCGTTTTGCCCATGAAAGAGGAAAAAAAGTATATGTTACTTTAAATATAGTTCCACACGATAAGGATATGCAGGGACTAGAAGAGTATGTAACTAAACTTCAAGAAATAAAAGTAGATGCAGTTATAGTAGCGGATCCTGGAATGTTTTCCGTAATTAGAAGAACAGTTCCAAACTTAGAGATACACATAAGTACTCAAGCCTCTGTAACAAATTATGAAACAATGATGTTTTGGTATAATCTAGGTATAAGAAGAATAGTATTAGCCCGTGAATTGTCTTTCAAAGAAGTTGAGGAAATAACTAGCAAGCTTCCAAAGGATATGGAAATAGAAGCTTTTGTACATGGTGCAATGTGTATTTCTTATTCTGGTAGATGCTTGATTAGTAACTATATGACTGGAAGAGATGCTAATATGGGAGACTGTGCACACCCATGTAGATACAAATATGCTCTTGTAGAAGAGAAAAGACCAGGAGAATATTTCCCGGTATTTGAAGATGATCAAGGAACCTTTATGATGAACTCTAAGGACCTTTGTATGATAGAATATATTCCTGAATTAGTTAAATCAGGTATAAAAAGCTTTAAGATAGAGGGAAGAGTTAAGAGTGCCTATTATGTAGCTACTGTTATTAGAGCCTATAGAATGGCAATAGATGAATACTATAAAGATCCAGAGAACTACAAATTTGATGAAAAATGGCTTGGAGAAATTAAAAAAGCTAGCCATAGACATTTTACAACAGGTTTTTATCTTGGTAAACCTACGGATGAAGCTCAGGTATATACAACATCTTCATATATTAGAGGATATGATTTTGTTGGACTAATACTTGGTTATGATGAAGAAACTAAGGTTGCTACTGTAGAGCAAAGAAATAGAATGTTTGTAGGAGAAGAAATTGAAGTTTTTGGACCTAATAAAGAATATTTTACTCAAACCATAGAAAAAATGTGGGATGAAGAAGGTAATGAAATAGAAGTGGCTCCACATCCTCAGCAAATAATTAAGATATTGATGGAAAAGCCAGTGAAAACTATGGATATGATTAGGAAAGAAAGGGAGGATTAAGACTTTGAAAAGACCGCTACTTATAGGGATAACAGGTGGGACAGGCTCAGGCAAATCTACTGTATCCAAAGAAATCTTTAAATCAATCCATGAAAAGAAGATTGTTATTATAGAGCAAGATTCTTATTACAAGGATCAGAGTAATTTAACCTTTGAGGAGAGGGTAAAGACTAATTATGATCACCCTTTTGCCTTTGATAATGAATTATTTGTAAAACATTTAAAGGATTTAATGGATAATAAACCCATTGAAAAGCCTATATACGATTTTGAAAAACATACAAGAAAAAAGGAAACTATAACAGTAGAACCTAAGGATATAATAATAGTAGAAGGAATACTATTGTTATTTGAGGAAGAAATAAGAAACCTATTAGATATCAAAGTGTTTGTAGATACTGATTCTGATGTTAGAATTATTAGACGTATACTTAGAGATATTAAAGATAGGGGACGAACTCTTGATTCTGTTATATTACAGTATATGGAAACTGTAAGACCTGCCCATCTTCAATTTATTGAACCTACTAAGAGATATGCAGATATTATTATCCCTGAAGGAGGGTACAACAAAGTAGCCATAGATATAATAGTTGCAAAGATTAATTCCATATTAAAATCTTAAGTTTAATCTCCCTAAAAGTGGAAACACTATCTAGGGAGGTTTTTTTATGTCTAGATACAAGAAAAATACTATTCATTCAAGAGTAAAGTTTTATTATTTTATATCTGTTCTACTTTTTACATCTCTATTAGGAAGGTTATATTATTTACAAGTTTATGGAAATCAAGAGTTAAAATTAAATAGTTTAAAGCAAAGAAGTACAGAAATCAATCTACAATCTAGTAGAGGAACAATATATGATAGGAATTTAATCCCTTTGACTGATAGGGAGACTACAAAAACCTTAGTAGGTTCAAGGGAATTTATCTTAAGAAATCAGGAAATATTAAATAATATAAAGGAAAATACTACTTTAACGAGTATAGAACTAGCCAAGATTTTAAATGGTAGTGATAAACTAGTACAAATCCCTTTGAAAAGAGATATAGATTTATACAATAGGAACAATATTTTTATAGTTGATATAGTAAATAGATATTCTAAGACAAATCTTTTATCACATGTAATTGGTTATATTAATAAGGCAGAAAATAGAGGTGAGTCTGGAATTGAGAAGGTATATGATGAATTTTTAAATAGGGCTGATAAATCATCTTTATTTATTGAATATAATCAGGATAGGTCTTTGATTTTAGGAGGATCATACTATGTAGATAATACTATAGCATCAGAAGAACCAGCAGCCGTAAGGCTAACAATAGATTATCATATCCAACAGATAGTGGAAGAAATATTGGACGAAAACAATACAAGGGGATCTGTAATAGTTACAGACATAGACACGGCTGAAATATTAGCATTAGCAAGCAGACCTAGCTTCAATCAGGAGCATATGGAGGAGTATTTTAATAGGGAAGATATGGCATTATATAATAAAGCTATCCAAGTTTCTTACCCTCCAGGTTCAATTTTTAAAATAGTAGTATTATTGGCTGCTTTAGAAGAATACCCAGATATTGTAAACCGAGAGTTCTATTGTAGTGGCTTTGAAAGCATAGGGGATCTAGTTATAAACTGTAGTAGTACCCATGGAAATAAATCATTAAAAGATGGATTTGCAAAATCATGTAATTCTGTTTTTATACAACTTGGAAAAGAAATAGGAGCTAAAAAGGTTATTGAAATGGCTAAAAGATTGGGGTTTGGAGAAAAGATTAATATTGGACTTATAGAAGAAGTGGAAGGCTTTTTACCAGAAGGTGATGAATTGTTAGGACCTGCAATAGGAAATATTTCAATAGGTCAGGGTAAAATAGAAGCCACCCCTTTACAGATTACTGATATGCTTTTAACAGTTGCAAATAACGGGATTAGAAAAGACATGACTATAATTGGAGGAATAACTAATAAAAATGGCAGTATGATAAAGCCTTATAATAAGAGTGAAGATAAAAGAATAATATCAGAAGAATTATCTTATATAGCTAGGGAATTATTAGAAGAGGTAGTTAATTCAGGGACTGCTAAATCCATGGATTTAGATATAATAGGAGGAGCCGCTGGAAAAACAGGATCTGCTGAAGGGTTGTTAAAGGGTAAACCTACTATATATGGATGGTTTGGAGGGTATTATCCTAAGAATGATCCTAAATATATAATCACTGTTTTAGTTGAAGAAGCTAACTCAGGCTCTAAATCAGCGGCACCTATATTTGAAAGGATTTGTAGAGAAATCTTTACCTTAAATAAATAGGACTTGCAAGAACTTTGACCTCCCTACATATACTTATATATGAATAAGGGAGGTGTAATAGATGAAAAATGTACTCTTGCTTGTTTTTAGTGTGATACTTCGGCCATTTGTAATCCTTTGTGGATATATGATAAATTCCAATTCTTTTCCAAGACCACTTACTAGAGAGGAAGAAGGAGAATATTTAAGGCTTTATTCAGAAGGAGATGAAAATGCAAGAAATATATTAATTGAAAGAAACCTAAGGCTAGTAGCACACATAGTAAAAAAATATAACAATACAGGAAAAGATACAGAGGATTTAATATCTATTGGAACAATAGGTTTAATCAAGGCAATATCTACATTTAAACCAGACAGAGGAACAAGATTGGCCACTTATGCGGCAAGATGCATTGAAAATGCTATGCAGACAAAATGCTACATAGCATAACTATACATCAAATAGGTCAATGGTTAAATCTTCACCATCCCACCAAATTTTATTAACTAGATTTTGTATAAGGTTTCTTTTCTGATCATAAGGAACATCATCTATAGTTTTATAAAATCTTACGGCAGCATCTTTAAATAATTCTATATTTGTAATTTCATTTTCAGTATCATATTTATCAAGGGTTTTTTTAAACTCTTGATTTTCTTTATCTAGTTTTTCTATTTCAGAGAAAATATATTTTGATACAGTTTCATTTTCATTTTTAGAAAGTTGCTTTAGTAAATTTTCAATAGCCTTTTCATTCTCAGATATTTTACTTTGGATATTTTTATTTATTTTACTTTTATCCTCTATATTTTTCTTAGCAGCATCTAAGTTTTTTAATATTCCAGATTCAACTATATCTTTTAATTCATCAACTACATATTCATCTGTACTTTCTCCTCTTAGGTTCCTAATATCACACCTAGATCCCCTTGAATTCTCTTTTAAACTACATACATAATAGAAATGCCTTTCGTCACTATTAACTTTTTTCTGGCCATATTTTATTCTCATAAAGCTACCACACTTTTTACAGTATAGTATACCTGATAGCATAGCAGCATAAGAGGTCCCTTGGCGTGGAGAGAGGTGTTTGTTCTTATTTAGTATATTCTGTACCATAACCCAATCTTTCCCTTCTATAATTCCTTTGTGCTTTCCTATGGCAATGATCCATTCATCCATATCTTTAGTTTTAACAGATTGGCCTTTTTTAACTAGGTTCTTATTATAGGCCATAATTCCATACTTACCATTAAACTCAGACTTATCATTGCATATTTGAGAATCATTAGAGTTGAAGTACTCATATATTTCCTTAGTAGCTTTAGCATAAACAGGATTAGTAAGTATAAATCTAAGTCCAAACTTTGCAAAGTCTTTTCCATTAGCTGTTTTTATATTATTTTGCAAGCAAAATGTTTCTAGTTTAGATAATGATTGAAACTCTAAGTATTTATTAAAAATAAGTTTCACAACATCCAATTCTTCCTTAATAGGGGATAGCATAAACATTTTTCTTTCCTTCATATCATTGTCAAAATAAGATATTGATTCACTTACATAACCTATAGGTGTATTTCCGCCTAACCACCTGCCAGTTCTAGCTAACTGCATCATGTTATCTCTTATACGTTCTGCTATAGTTTCTCTTTCTAGCTGAGCGAATACAGAGGCTATGTACATCATAGCACGACCCATAGGGGTGGAGGTATCAAATTGCTCTCTGATTGAAATAAAGGCTACATTATGTTTATTTAGATCTTCTATAGTGCTAGAGAAATCGGAAACATTTCTACTAATTCTATCTAACCTATAGCAAATCAAGGCATCAAACTTTTTTCTTTTGGCATCCTTAATCAACTTCTGGAATTGGGGCCTATCCGTATCTCCACCTGAAAATCCTTCATCTTCATATATAATAAATTCTTCTATATTATTAAAATGTTTATTAGCATATTCTTTACACATTTCTATCTGGTTATCAATTGATTCACCTTTACCGGTAAATTTAGATTTACGAGAGTAGATTGCTATTTTCATTTTATCACCTCTTAAAGATATTATATTTGAAAAGAAGTGGAAAGGGAAGTGTGGTATTGCTTAATATGTTTGCGTATAATAATTTATTCTACATTTTTATATAGATATATCTAATGTCTACGCTTTGTCAAATCTTACTAATACTAGTATTTTAAAATATATCTGCTTAAACATGTGTTTCTTGATATTGTACCATAAATAGGTTAATATGTAAGAAAATGGGAAATATGGGAGGAATCAAAAATGATAGATCAAAGCATTCTTGATGAACTATATGAAGAAATAGAAAAAAAAGAAAAATGGTTTATACCTGAAGGTATGCTAGATGAAAATCAAAGATATATTTTAAACTTTAAAGGAGGAAAGTTAATTGCTGAAGGAAGTGCTGGAAGTGGTAAAACGTTAATAGCTTTGCATAGGTTACATAGAATAATGGAAGAAAATAAAGAAACAGTGCTTTTTGTTGTATTTACACGAACATTAAAAGAATATATTGAATCTGGAATAAATCAACTACTGAAGTCAAATTTAGATAAAATTGATATATTATATGCTTATGAACTAAATAATGAAAGGATAGAAGATAAGATAAATAGTACTTTATACGATTACGTTATAGTAGATGAGGTTCAAGATATAACAAGCGAAGTATTGAGTTACCTAGTAGGACTATCTAAAAAGGACATAATTTTATTTGGAGATGATGCTCAACAAATATATTATAGATTTAATAAAGGAATAAGTATTGATGAGATAAAAAAACATGTATTTAAATCGGAACATGTTGAACATATAAAACTAAAATATAATTATAGAGTTCCAAAAGAAGTTATGAAATTTTCGGAGATGATAATAGGTGATGATAGAGAACTTTTATCAAAAGCTAAAAATGATATTGGAACTATTAGCATAAATTTATTATCTGATAAAGAAGAAGAGATAAGATATATTTATAGTACTATAATAAAAAACAATTTAAAGGATGTAGCTATTTTATATCCACAAAATGAAGATGTAGATATAGCTAGTGAAATATTCAAAGATATAGATAAAAATTTTTTTATAGAAACAAAATCAGGCAAGAGAACTGATAATTTAGATTTTGAAACAGACTTACCTAAGATAATGACATTCCATAGCTCAAAAGGATTAGAATTTGAAGATGTCTTCATACCTAGCTGTAACCAGATAAAAGATTTTATTCCCGAACAATTTAGAAGAGCATTTTATGTAGCTACAACTAGAACGAATAGAAACTTATATTTAAGTTATTATGAAGATACTGAAAATGATGCTATGAAAGAAATAAAAAAATATAAAAAAAGATATGTTTAGGGTAGGGGAGTTTATATGAAATTTTATTTGGTAACATCGTCATTAAATTTTAATAATATTTTTTCAACAGGAAGTATATCTCCGAAAATTTTTTATGAAAACAGAAGTTTCGGATCAGATATATATTATGACTTAGGAAATGAAGTTCTTCAAAATGCAATTATTTTATATAGAAACATACCTAGGGTATTGATAGATAAAAACAGTGATTTATCACAATATCCAGTTGTTTTCGAACTAAATAAAAAAGCAAGCGAATTAATAAAGATTAGTGATAATATATATATATCTTATAAAACAATATATTTTGACTTAGATAATGTAAAAGTATGTTTTGAAGAAATAGAGCATATGAATAAAATAATAAAAGGATCTATTTATGCTCTAGAAACAAAGGAAACACTGAAATACTTAAGCAAGATTAGAAAATTAAAAGATACCCCTTATCGTCTAAGTAATGATTATATACAAAGTAAAGCTTTCTTAGAGAATGATAATATTTATGATGAAAGCTATATAAAAAATGAATTAATTAATGACAGTTTGTTTGATACCTTAAAAGGGATTTACTATGGGATGATATTAAATAATAACTCGCTTCTATATTCAAGTGATTTAGATAAATATTTGCTTTTAGAAAATTTACAAAACTTGGTTAAAGTCAATAAAGATAGCAAATATTTTAAAAATATACTTAATTTTGCAATAAAAGAAAAAAATAAGGAAAAAATCAAGATGGTTAGTTGCATTATAGGTATAAATAGTGAAAAAAGAAAAATGGTGTTAAACAGTAAAATTTTGAGTGAGTTTTTAAATAAGGAAGATATAGATTTATTAAATTTAATATACACTAATATAATAGAGTTAAATTTTACTAATAGAGATAGATTCTCAAACACTTATGTAGAGTCTCTTATTATTAATCTAGGATCAAATATTTCTAAAGAAAAATTTAAGAAAGATATCAAAAACATATATCTTGGAATTGTAAAAAATAATATTAGTATAGATTATGAAGATATACACTCAAGTATATTAAAATCTTTATACATAGTTTTGTTAAAAAGAAAAAATTACAAAGAATTAAAAAGTATAATAGAAGATAGAAGCATAAAGGATACATTTATAGCATATTCGATATATTGTGGTATTTTAGGATTTGCTAATTTACCTCAGCAAATAACTAGCAATATATATACTAACCAAATAAAAACTAAATATATTGATAAGCAAATAAATGTGCTGCAAGAAAATATTAGGAAGTCATATAGAAGTGAAAATTTTTATAGAAAACAAATATATGAATTATTGTTTGTTTATAAAAAGGTTGTAAATTATGAAAAAATATTAAATAAATATAAAGAATTGAAGGAAAACTATGGTATAGAAATAGAAAGTAAAAATTGTGGTGATAGGATAAATATAGATATTAAGCACGAATATCATTACAGAATAATATTATATATGAAAAAATATAATATTAAATATAATACTTTTAAAAAAGAATTAACAGACTTAAACATTAAATATAAGCATAATAGTAAAAAGTTTCCATATTTTGAATATTATATTTATGATAATAAATATTTTAAGAAATTAAGTTATGTGGAAGAAAAAAACTTTTTAGAACTTTTAAATAAAATAGGAAGTTATCTGAGTTGAGGAGGTGTCTTGATGCAAGCAAGCAAAAGGGTTGCGTATACTGACTCTGAGATAAGAAAATTAATGAGAAATAAGATGGAAAGTTCAAATGAAAATGTAAGAGATTTGTTCCAAAGGTATAAAAAACCATTCTGTTTAAAAGATGATATTATAATAAGTGATATGATTTCGGGAAATGTTATATTCAATGTAACAATGTTAAATATAGCTTCTGATTACTTGAATATGACATTTGAAGAGTTAACAAGAATAATAGAAGATAAAGATGAAGTGAAATTTAGAAAAAATAAGGAAGATGAAGATTTAAATTCCTTTGTAAATATTCTTAGCTGTTTATTTTCTGAAATAATTAGACATAAAAAACTTAATCAATGATTAAGGAGGATTCTTGATGAAAAAAGAGGAATTAGATGAAATTTTAAATAAAGTTCAAGCTTTTAAAAAAATGTTTCACTTAGAAAAAAATGCAATAATAGGAGATATAAGTAGAATATTAGATGAAGAGTTTATAATATTAAAATTTCCAAATAAAATGAATATATCCGGGACTACTTTTAATAAAGAAGATGCTAATGTCACTTATAAATGTATTTATATAAATAACAATGATCCAATAGGTAGACAGAATTTCACTTTAGCCCATGAGCTTTATCATATTTACTTTGAAGATGCAGACATAGGATTATGTTTAAAAGAATTAGTTGATGATAATGAAATAGAAAAAAGAGCAGAAATTTTCGCAAGCAATTTATTAATACCTAAGTCACAATTAATTTTAGATTTAAAAAGAATGGGAATGAATAATAATAAAGAGATTAATATGAATAAGATATTTCAATTGCAGCAAAAATATTACGTGTCATTTCAAGCGATAATATATGCTATTGAGCAATCGTATAATTACGATTATTTAAGTGATTTTTTTAAATTTATACCCAAAATTCCTGATTACTTTAAGAAGTATTATAACTCTCAATGGGATGAATTAGAAAAAATAAGTTTATCGTTTGATAATAAGTTTAATCTAAATAGCTCTAACCCTAAATATATAATGCCAGAAAATTTCAAGAATGATATAATTAGTAACTATAAAAAAGGATTAGTTGATTATAGTGAAGTTGAAGATATTTTTAATTTTTTTGAAATATTTTGTATAGATGAATTATTAAATGGATAGGATGTGACATCATGGAAAGTATTAAAAAAATAGATATATCGGAATACCCATTGTGTGATACTGATTTCTGGATAAACATATCTCAATTATTAGAAAATGAAAGAGTTTTTGAATGTTTTAATAAGGTTTTATTTGCTGATGCCGTAAGTTATGAATTAATAAATAAGAGCTTTTCAGCAGATAAGAAGTTTAAAGAAGCTTACTTAAAATATAAGGAAGAGGTAAGTAATAATAGAGCATATGATTTAATATTATCAGAAAACTTATTCATTAATTCGAAAGAACGTCTAGTTATAAAAAAGCTCTTAGTAGAAAACAATATAGAATATGATGATTGTAACAAATGCTATAAAGGAAGACCAAAAGATCTAGGTGAAAAGGTTTCTATTATATATGCTACTGTTTTATCATTAAAAATCTTGTTATCAGATGATAGAGGAAGTAAGAAATTTAAAAATAGAATCAATAATATGAGGGGAAGAAGGGGAAGAGAAGTAGCTGTAATTTCAACAGGGACATTTTTGAGAAGAGCAGGACTTGAGGAAAAAAAGGTAGGTAAAATGTTGGACGAGCTTTATAAGGAAGAGTCAGTACCAGTAATCGAGAGTAAAAAAGATGACGTAAAAAAAGAAAGTTTTTTAGAAGCTAAAAAAAGATTGACATCTAGTGGAAAACTATAAAACTTAATTTAAATTAATTTCAGTAAAAAAGAAACGCTTAAATAAGATAATGAAAATACAAATACATATAAATAAAATCAGTATTTAAACTGATTTTATTTATAAAAAGTCGATGTGAAATTACTACATCGACTTTTTATATACTATATCCCTAATTCTTTCTTAGTCTTAGATCCTAATATTCCATCCACAGTAAGACCTTTATCCTCCTGAAACTTCTTTATAGCTGCAGTAGTTTTTTTACCAATTTTCCCATCAGGAGTACCACAATCATAACCAAGTTCATTAAGTTTTTTCTGGGCCTTTTTAATCTCTGCAGTCTTATCAGATGTAGAGGTAGTAGAGGTCTTTTTAGTACTGCTTGTACTAGTCTTTGATGTAGTTGTGGACTTAGTGGTAGACTTACTACTATAAGGGCAAACCCCATTATCATGTAAGTGAGCGGGATTATCTCCACAGTGGTAGTGGTACGAT
This sequence comes from Bacillota bacterium, assembly GCA_023388495.1. GTDB lineage: Bacteria > Bacillota > Clostridia > Tissierellales > Tissierellaceae > Tissierella. The sequence continues at coordinate 30,534 of JAEWGC010000040.1, forward strand.
CCTAGGCCGCTTTTATTTTTATTGTCCTTGTGTCCGCCAGAGCTGTCGGTCCTACCACCATGACCTAGAGTAGTGGAAGGTGTTAATGCTACAGTAGCAGCTAACATTAATGATGCAATTCTTCTTTTTTTCATTTGTTATCCCCCTTAATTTAATAAAATACTAACTACAAACTGTAACTTTATGTCGAATTATGTCGAATATCAGTTCTTCGATAAAGTCTAAAAAATACTCAAATCTAAATTTGAGCTAATCTATTTTATATTTATTAAACTTTCCTCAGTAACATAAAATTCATGTGCTATTTGATCTAGAGAATATCCTTCATAACTATCTCTATTTATTGAAATGCCTAACAACTTAAGAGCGAAGTAGTTAGCTTGCCGTTCTAATTTACCTTTATTAATAAGCTTACTGTTGTAAGCAGCTTTAGCTATTTCTGTATGTAATAGGGCATGTCCAAGTTCATGTGCTAAAACAAACTTTTCATATTTATAGGGGAGATCATCTCTAATAAATATAACCTCTAAGCCAAAATGACTTCTTATATAAAGAGCCTCATTGCCTTGTAAAAGAGGATCATCTTTATCAATTCTTTTTATATTTATATTCAATGTATTATATATTTCAAATATGTCTCTGGAGTAGCAATAGTCTATTACTCCATCAACATATTCATCTATCCAAGTTAAATTCATAATGTCACCTCGGTACCAACTACCTTTATAGTTTACTATTATCTGGTTTTGTGGCTTCTCGTTGATTTTATTCTCGCTATCTCTCCCCAATTATCAGCAGTAATAATTTCAACTTTATTTAAGCCAGCTTTTATATTTTTTAGTTCTTTGTTTATATAAACATGCCTATCCGCATTATTGGCTTCTAAGTCATTTAGTTTATCATCTAGGATATCAAATCTTTCATGAGTTTCAGATCTAAATTCATTCAGATTATTTCTAACTTCAGTTATTTCATTTTCTAACCTTTTAAATCCTTCCTGCATTTCAGCATACATTTTAGTCATTAATTCAAATAATTTATCTTCATTATTCATGGTTATACCTCCAGGATTTTATAATTATTATTAATCTAACTCTGTAATCATCAATTTTATATTTATTATTGGTCTAATTTTTTATACTTATAGCTCATTAATACAATATAAAATTATTTGATAAGCTTGAGATTTCTCTTTATATTGAATAAATCTTGTTTAGTCTCATATTCTTGATGTTTTAAAAATTCAACATCATCACATATTTTATCTAGCTTAGTATTAGTTTCTGATCTAAATTCAGTAAGGTCAGCAGTTTGGTTATTGATAGCATTAACATTATGTTTGATTTCTTGAATATCAGATTGCATATCATTTATTTGATTTTTCATTTGGGTCAATAGTTCAAGTATTTTTTCTTCATTATTCATAGTTGAACCTCCAGTATTTTATAATTATTATTGGTCTAATTTTTTATAATTAAATAGTAAGAAGAGCCTTCTGGTATATAATTGTTTTATATATCAATCTAGATATTTAAAGCACCATCAATATTATCCGCTTTTCAAGGTTTCTAGCTTGCTCATATAAAGAACTATATTGCATAAATGTATTATCCTTTTTTATATTTATTGTTTCTTATAATAGCATTGCTGATCTATGTTCTTTAAGTATTTTACTTTCAATTCCAGTATTTAAATAATTTTTCAATTCTATAGCTAATTCATCAGGTAATAATGTTCTCGATTTTCTACCTCATTTTATAATTATTATTGGCTACTTCTTATATTTATAACTAAGTAATTTCAACTGTTTTAATGGATCATTAATTACCCCTAAGATTTTATAATTTCAGTTGCTGAGATTTTTCCGCCTCATTTTATAATTATTATTGATTAATTTTTTTTATATTTATAACTAACCATTTTCATCTGTTCTAATAAAGCATTAGCAAACTCTAAAATCTCATCATCATCTAACTTATCAGCATCAAATCCTCCAGAACCAAATATTTGGTGCTTATTTATATATGCACGAGCTTCATCTGCGTTTATGAATTCTTCAGGAACCATATCTTGTTCTTCTGGAGCTTCTTTTATATTTTTATTTTGATATGGATTTCTTATATTGCTAATGCCTAGGAGGTAATCCGTAGTAGTATCAAATATTTTAGCTAATAAAGTCAATGTGTCAGAATCTGGTATAGTTCTACCAGTTTCATAATTAGCAATAGCGGTACGAACAATTCCAATTTTATCTGCTAGTTCTTGTTGGGTAATAGAATAATCTTTTCGTAATTCTTTAAGTCTGTCTTTAAATTTATTTACATCGCTCACTTTTACACCTCCATAATATAATTATAGTCATATATAATGACACTTTCTACAATTGTCATTAAATAAAACAAATCTTAAAAAAACTATTGACAATGTCACAGATAATGACTATAATAAAGTCATAGATAGTGACAAATGAAAGGAGGATATAGATTGAGAACCTTAATGATAGAGAGAAGAAAGCAATTAAGCTTAACACAAGAAGAAGTATCAAAAATAATAGGAGTAAGT
>JAEWGC010000051.1 GCA_023388495.1 Bacillota bacterium
TCTGGTGACGATAGCAAGATGGACACACCTGTTCCCATACCGAACACAGAAGTTAAGCATCTTAACGCCGATGGTACTTGGTTGGAAACGACCTGGGAGAGTAGGAAGTTGCCAGGCTACATAAAAAGACTCTATTACGTTGGATCGTAATAGAGTCTTTTTTATTATTGTAATAATAGTGTACATAATATATAATTAAAACTATAAGACAAAACCATACATAAGCTGACAAGCACAGGAGGATTATTATGCATAAAGAAGTTAATAAATTTATAGGAGTACTGGCCCTATCTACATTGCTATTATCAGGATGTACAAAAGCCAATTTTTCAATATTAAATAAAGATATAGTTAAAGAAGATATACCAAATATCATTACAGAAATAGATTATTTAAAACAACCAACAACTAATTGGGCTTCATATAAGGAAACCCTTGATGTTAAGGCTATTTATATGACTGGACATACACTAGGGTTTAAGAGTAGATTTAATGATTTAGTAGATTTGATAGATGAGACAGAGTTAAATGCAGTAGTTATAGATGTAAAGGATGACTATGGTACATTGACTTATAAGTCTTCTATTCCAATGGTACAAGAATTAGAGGCAGACAAAGTAATTAAAGATAAGGACTTCATAGGCTCTATGAAGCTTTTAGCAGATAAAAATATATATCCTATTGCTAGAATTGTAACATTTAAAGATAGAACTGCAGCAGGACAACGACCAGATTTGGCAGTAAAGACTAAAGATGGAGCTGTTTGGAGAGACAACAAAGGTGATGCATGGCTGAATCCATATAATAGAGAGTCATGGGAGTATCCTATTCAAATAGCTGAAGAAGCGGCATTAATGGGATTTAAAGAAATCCAATTTGACTATGTAAGATTTCCTACTGATGGAAAAAGAGATTTAATTGACTATGGTAAGGCAACTGAAGAGCCAATGAAAGACGCTATTGCAGGATTTTTAAGTTATGCTAGGGAGAGACTTTCACCCTATGGAGTATATGTATCAGCTGATATATTTGGATTAGTTACTACAGTGGATGATGATATGAGATTGGGGCAGCATTTAGAAACCTTAGCTACATCAGTAGATATTTTGTGTCCAATGGTATATCCATCTCACTATGCCTTAGGCTCATACGGAGTTCCATATCCAGATGCTGATCCGTATAAAATAGTATATACTAGTATGGCTAAAGCTAAAGAAAGAATAGATAATATTGATACCACAGAGAAAAAGGCAGTACTTCGACCATGGCTTCAAGACTTTTCTGCTCCATGGTTAAAGAAAGAATATGGTTCACATTATACTCCTTATGGTGCCAAGGAATTAGTAGCACAAAAAAAGGCTACCTATGATTCAGATTTAACTCAATGGATATTCTGGAATGCAGGAAATAAATATACAGAAGAAGGTTTTGAAAAATAAGAGGTGATAATATGAGATATGAAGGTTCATTATATAGACCACCAAGTGAGGCTTATAGTTTAATAGTTCAAGCTACAATTGGATGTACCCACAATAAATGTACATTTTGCTCAATGTATAAGGATAAACAGTTTAGAATTAGAAGCACCCATGAGATAATAGAAGACTTTAAAATAGGACGAGAAAGATATGGATATGTAAAAAGAATATTTATTGCAGACGGTGATGCCTTAGCAATAAAAACTGAAGAGTTAGTAAAGATACTTTCTTTTATAAAGGAAAATTTTCCAGAGTGTGAAAGGGTAGGTATATATGGATCACCTAAGGCAATATTATCTAAAACCGATGAAGAATTAAAAAGATTAAGATCCTTAGGATTGGGAATTGTATATCTTGGAGTAGAGTCTGGGTCAGAAAATATATTGAAAAAGATTAATAAAGGTGTAACAAGAGGGGAAATGGTTAAAGCAGGAAGAAGAGTAGTTGAATCAGGCATAGAGCTTTCCATAACACTTATTTCAGGGATAGGAGGAAGAAAGGATTCTAAGGAGCATGCAATAGAATCTGCAAAAATAATTAATGAGATAAATCCTAGCTATGTAGGACTTCTTACATTAATAGTTGAAAAAGGGACTCCACTTTACGACGATGTACAAAAAGGAGAATTCATTTTATTAACTCCTAAGGAAGTACTATTAGAGACTAAGGAAATGGTTACAAATCTAAATGTAAATAATTGCATTTTTAGGTCTAACCATGCTTCAAACTATGTAGCATTAAAAGGGACTTTACCTCATGATAAGGATATGATCTTATCTCAAATAGATGAAGGATTACAAATAGCTAATCTAGAAGAAAAAGACTTATTTAGAAGACTTTAGAGAGTCTTCTTTTTTCTGTAAAAAATATTATGTAAAAAGATGTTGTACAAGCAGTTAAATGATGATATAATAACTGAAGGAAAAAAGCGCAGTCTCGAAACTCAAATTTGTTGACTCATTACATTCGTACAAATTTGGTTCTCGTTGCATTTTTGTCCAATAAGCGATAGCGAATTGCAGACAAAACGGACAGCGTAGGTGCGTTTGACCTACTAAAGCTCACTAACGTTCGCTAAGTTAGGTCATAAACTTTTAAATCAGTCCTGTGAGGCTGGAAAGGGGAGATAATAATGGTTGATGGTACAATGAAAAAACCTGTTACTTCAACAGGTGAAGAAATGTCTTTATTAGGTAATTCAAAAAAGGTGATATTAGCACTTCAACATCTTATAGCTATGTTTGGTGCAACGGTTCTAGTTCCTATAATAACAGGATTAGATCCATCCATAGCTCTATTCTCAGCAGGTCTAGGTACACTTATATTCCATGCTTGTACAAAGGGAAAGGTTCCTGCATTCTTAGGTTCATCCTTCGCATTTATTCCAGTGATTTTAACAGTAAAAGAACTTTATAATGGTGATTTAGCTTATGCTCAAGGTGGAATGGTTGTAGCAGGGTTAATTTATGTTCTTATATCCTTCTTAATAAAGAGAATAGGGGTAGAAAGAATACAAAAGTATCTTGCACCTCAAGTAGTAGGACCTATGATTATAGTAATAGGTATGAATATGTTACCAGTAGCCTTTGGAATGGCAAAGGAAAACCTTCTAATAGCAGCTATTACATTAAGTACAGCACTAGCTATAAACTTTAGGGGAAAAGGCTTTATAAAACAATTATCTATATTAATAGCAGTTGTAGTTGGATATGTAATTTCCTTTAAGATGGGATTAGTAGATACAACAGCAGTTAAAGAAGCATCTATATTAGCAATGCCAAACTTCAGATTACCTAAGTTTGATTTAGGTGCCATAGCAATTATTGCACCAGTAGTATTAGCAGTATTTATGGAGCACTTAGGGGATATAACTACTAACGGACAAGTAGTAGGTAAGAACTTCATAGAAGATCCAGGTCTAAATAGAACATTACTTGGAGACGGATTAGCTACTACAGTAGCAACCTTAATAGGTGGACCAGCAAATACAACATATGGAGAAAATACAGGAGTGCTTGCTATAACTAAAAACTATGATCCATCAATTTTAAGACTTGCAGCAGTTTTCGCGGTATGCTTAGGTTTTGTAGCAAAAATTGGAGCATCCTTATCAACTATACCAACAGCTGTAATGGGTGGAATCTCCTTGATGTTATTTAGTATGATATCCTTAATAGGAGTAAAGACTATAAAAAATCAAGAAGTTAAATTTAACTGGAAAAACATTGTTGTAATGGTTACTATACTGGTACTAGGATTAGGTGGAGATTATTTATCTAAAACTTTAGGATTTACAGTAGGAATTCCAATAAATGAAAATGTAAAGATTGCAGGGCTAAGCTTTGCAGCCTTAGTGGGTATTATAGTAAATGCAGTATTAAACAGAAAATCTAACTAATATATTAAATATGAAATCCTCTCTAGTGGTAGAGAGGATTTTTTTATGTTCTTATGATGGACTGGAAGAATGCAAATATAAAGGGTATAATTGTAATATAACTAAAATAGAGTAATGGACTAAGAGGGGAGTAAAATATGAAAGAGATTCTGAAAAAAATACCTAAGATAGAATTACATTGTCATTTAGATGGAAGTGTAAGACCAGAGACTATGTATGAGCTACTCATTAAAGATGGAGAAAAAATAGAAGTAAAAGATATGAATGAGTTTGAGAACTTAGTAGCTGTGAAGGAAGAATGTAAATCACTAAAGGAATATCTAGAGAAGTTTAGTTTTCCACTTAGGGTTATGCAAAAATCAGAAAACATAGAAAGAATTACTTATGAGCTTTTAGAAGACTTAAGTAAGCAAAATGTAAAATATGTAGAAATAAGATTTGCACCATTTCTTCATATGGCAGAGGGGCTTACCTTTGATGAAGTAGTGGAAAGTGTTTTAAAAGGCATAGAGAGAGCTAAAAAAGACTTTAATATATTATCAAATGCCATACTTATATGTATGAGACATGAAAGTGGAGATAATAGCTTAAAGGTAGTAGAACATGGAGAAAAATATCTTGGTAAAGGTGTAGTAGCTGTAGATTTAGCTGGAAATGAACATGATTTCCCACCAGAGATACACAAAGATGCTTTTCAATTGGCTTATAAGAAAGGTTATAAAATAACTATCCACGCTGGAGAAACTGGGATCGTGGAAAACATACCTAAGTCTATAGAACTTCTTAATGCTGAGCGAATAGGCCACGGCATAGCTGCTATAAAAGATTTGAAGGTTATGGAGTTATTGAAGGAAAAAAATATATTTCTAGAAATGTGTCCTACTAGCAACCTACAAACAAAGGCAGTAGACTCTATTGAATCCTATCCTATAAGAAGATACATAGAAGAAGGAGTAGGAGTAACTATAAATACAGATAACACTACAGTATCTAATACTTCATTAGAGAAGGAATATAAATTCTTAATGGATAAATTAAATTTCTCTATAGAAGAAATACTAATGCTTATAGACAATTCTATTGAAGCAGCCTTTATTTCAAGAGAAGAAAAAGAAAGCTTAAGAGAAATAATGAAAAAAGAATTACAGGAATTAGGATTATAAATTAAAAAGATGATAGAAAATCCTCTATCATCTTTTTAAATGAAATTATTTTGTAAAAATAGACAAAACTACTAATAAAGTATAAAATATATAACAGAGTAAATTTTTAAAAGGAGTTTTTCTATGAAAAAGAAAATAATAGTAATTGGCGGAGGAGCCGCAGGAATGATGGCAGCTTTATCAGCCAAAGAAAATGGTGGAGAAGTTTTAATACTTGAAAGAAATGATAGAATAGGAAAAAAACTTTTAGCAACTGGAAATGGAAGATGTAATTATACAAACAAAAACTTAACCATAAATAATTATCATGGCAATAATCCTAAATTTGGGCTTAGTGCATTATCAGAATTTAATGTAGAAAAGACTATAGAATATTTTGAAAGACTAGGAATAACACCTGCAGTAGAAGATAATGGTAAGGTTTTCCCTTTATCTTTCCAAGCTTCATCTATGTTAGATGTATTGAGATATGAAATAGAAAATCAAGGTATTGAATTAATTACAGAAGCACAGGTATCTGAAATAAAAAAGAAAAAAAGGTTTATTATAACACTTAAGGATAAAAGAACATTTGAAGGAGATGCAGTAATCTTAGCAACAGGTGGTATGGCACTGCCTAGTAGTGGTTCTGATGGAAATGGATATACTCTATGTAAGAAGCTAGGTCATACAGTTACCGAGGTCTTTCCTGGTCTAGTACAATTAAAGCTCCAGAGTAATTTTCTTAAATCAATAGATGGGGTAAAGTTTATTGGCATAGCAGGCATTTACATAAATAATAAATTAGTACTAGAGGATATGGGTGATATACTATTTACATCCTATGGAATATCTGGACCACCTATACTTCAACTAAGTAGAACAGCTTTAGAATATATGAACAATGGAAAAAATGTGGAGCTGAGAGTATCTATAATTCATACTAGGACTCAAGAAGAGTTATTCAATTATCTTATAGATAGATTTAACCTTATGCCTAAAAAAACTGTAGAACTTGGGTTAATAGGATTAATAAATAAAAGACTTATTATTCCAATACTTAAAGAAATAGATATAGATAAGAATAAGAATGTAGCATCTTTATCTAAGGATGAAATAAGAAGGTTATCACAAATACTTATATTCTGGAGCTTTACGGTTATAGGATCACAATCATGGGGGAATGCTCAAGTAACGGCAGGTGGTGTAAATACGGATGAAATAGATAATCAAACTATGGAGTCAAGGATTGTTAAAGGGCTATATATCATAGGGGAGCTTTTAGATATAGATGGGGATTGTGGTGGATTTAATCTTCAATGGGCATGGTCATCAGGTTATATTGCAGGTTTAAATGCAGCTAAGAACTAAAGATAATGGAGGAAAAAAATAATGAATCTAAATAATAGATTAAAAGAGTTAGAGGAAAACAATAAACGTATAAAGGTGTCCATAGTTGGAGCAGGGCTTATGGGAAAAGGTATGGTAAGCCAAATGATGCTCGTAAAAGGGATGAAACCTTCTTTAGTTGTTAGTAACAAAATATCTGATGCAGTAGAAGCCTATACATTAGCTGGAATATCCAAGGAGGATATTGTAGTAGCTAAGACACTTAGTGAGATTAATATTGCTATGGAAAAAAACAAGTATGTAGCAACAGATATAACAGATTATGCTACTAAGGCAAACTTAGTTGACGTAGTAGTAGATGCTACAGGAGTACCAAATGCAGGGGCAACAATAGCCCTAGATGCAATAGAAAACAAAAAACATATTGTAATGTTAAATGTAGAGGCAGACGTAGTAGTTGGACCAATACTTAATAAGATGGCAAAGAAGGCTGGAGTAGTGTATACAGGTACAGCAGGAGATGAGCCAGGTTCAGTTAAAGAAATCTTTGACTTTGCAGAAGCTACTGGATTTGAGATATTAGCTATAGGTAAAGGGAAAAATAATCCTATTGACTATGAGGCAACTCCTGATAGCGTAAGAGAGAAAGCATTAAAGTCAAAGCTTAAGCCCTTGAGACTTGCATCCTTTGTAGATGGAACTAATACTATGGTAGAAATGGCAGCAATGGCAAATGCAACAGGATTTATTCCAGATATAAGGGGAGGCTATGGACCAACAACAGAAGTAAATGATTTGCCAAAGATTTATAGCCTTAAGGAAGAAGGTGGAATCCTAAATAAATATAAAATAGTAGACTATGCCCATGGTATAGCACCGGGAGTATTTGTTGTAGTAACTACCTCACTTCCACAGGTACATCATGAAATGCAGTTTTTAAAAATGGGTCCTGGACCAAACTATGTACTTTATAGACCTTATCATTTAACAAGCTTAGAAACTCCTATTTCAATAGCAAAGGCTTACTTCTACAACCAAGCAACCATAGCACCAATGTATGATACGCCAGTAGCAGAAGTTGTTACAATGGCGAAGAAAGATTTAAAGAAGGGCGAAAGACTAGATGGCATAGGAGAATATACAGTACTAGGAAGTATAGATACTTATGAAGTAGCAAGACAAGAAAATCTAGTACCAATAGGTCTTATTAATAATAATGCAGTAGTTAAAAGAGATATTAAAAAAGGTGAATTTATTACCTATGATATGGTAGATTTGGATATAAGTACTGATATATATAAATTGAGAAAGATGCAGGAAGAACTTTTCCTTGACAAATAATTGCAAATAAAGTATATTATTATACAAGTAAAAATCTGTGCATTGATAAGGACAGTAGCAAAGAGATTTTATTAAAGAGAGATAATCATTTGGTGGAAGATTATTATAAACATCTTTGTGAAGATCACCTTTGAGCATAATACCTGAAAAGAGTAAGGTGTTACGTGAAGACGTTATACTTATTAAGTGACAAGAAGTATTTATATACTTTTTGTAATTTGGGTGGTACCGCGGAATTTTCGTCCCTAAGTCTTAGACTTAGGGATTAATTTTTTTATGACCTAACTTAACGAACGATAGTGAGTTTTAGTAGGTCAAACGCAACGAGAACCAAATTTGCACGACAGTAGGGAGTGAACAAATTTGTGTTTCGAGACTGCGTAACATGTCTAGTACAGCAAACTAATCTAGGGGCAGACTACTACTGCGACAACTTTATAATGAAAGGATGATAAATATGAAAAGGTTTAATGAATTATCAAATGAACCTGTAAAGGTCAGAGAGCATAATATCAGTGAATACTGGCAACAAATAGATTTACTTCACAAATCAGTCACTTCAAGAGACGAGGAAAAGCCATATGTGTTTTTTGAAGGACCTCCTACAGCCAATGGAAAACCAGGTATACACCATGTAATGGCTAGGACACTTAAGGATTTAACATGTAGATACAAAACTATGCAGGGCTATCAAGTAAAGAGAAAAGCTGGTTGGGATACCCATGGACTTCCAGTAGAAATCGAAGTTGAAAAGAAATTAAATCTAAAAAACAAACATGATATAGAGGATTACGGTTTAGAGGCCTTTAACAAACAATGTAAGGACTCAGTTTTCCAATATGAAAAGCTTTGGAGAGATATGACAGAGAGAATGGCATATCTAATAGATTTAGATAATCCATATATAACTTTAGACAATGATTATATAGAATCAGTATGGTGGATACTAGATAAATTCAATAAAGAAGGTTTAATATATGAAGGACATAAGATATTGCCATATTGTTCAAGATGTGGTACAGGGCTTGCTTCCCATGAAGTTGCACAAGGTTATGAAGAGATAAAGACAGAGACAGTAGTAGCAAAGTTTAAGCTAAAGGATAAGGACGAATACTTCCTAGCTTGGACTACAACTCCTTGGACTCTTCCATCTAATGTTTCATTAACTGTAAACCCTGTGGAGGACTATCTAAAAGTTAAGCAAAATGATGAAATATATTATGTAGGAAAAGTTTTAGCAAACAAGGTGCTAGGCGAAGACTACGAAATACTAGAGGAAATGAAGGGTAAGGACTTAGAACATATCCCTTACGAGCAGTTAATTCCATTTATAAATGTTGATGGAAAAGCATTCTTTGTAACTTGTGCAGATTATGTAACTACTGAGGATGGAACTGGAATAGTTCATACTGCTCCAGCATTTGGTGAAGATGACTATAATACTGGAATGAGATATGAATTATCAGTCATAAAACCAGTGTCAGAAGATGGTAAGTTTACAGAAACACCATGGGAAGGTAAATTCGTAATGGATGCTGATCCAGATATTATCCAATGGCTAAGAGAAAATGGAAAAATGTACAAGAAGGAAAGAGTAGCTCATAACTATCCACATTGTTGGAGATGTAAAACTCCATTATTATACTATGCAAAACCTTCTTGGTATATAGAAATAACTAAATTAAAAGATAAATTAATAGAGAATAACAATGGAGTAAATTGGTACCCAGATTTTGTAGGTGAAAAGAGATTTGGAAACTGGCTAGAAAACTTAAATGACTGGGCAATCTCAAGATCAAGATATTGGGGTACACCACTACCAATATGGAGATGTAATGATTGTGGTCATATTACATCTGTAGGCTCAAGGGCTGAGCTAGTAGAGAAGGCTGTTGAAGATATAGATATGAGTATAGAACTTCATAGACCATATGTAGACGAAGTTCATCTAAAATGTGAAAAATGTAATGGTACAATGACTAGAGAAAAAGATGTAGTAGACGTTTGGTTTGATAGTGGTGCTATGCCATTTGCACAACATCATTATCCATTTGAGCATAAAGATGATTTCCATACACTCTTCCCGGCTGATTTTATCTGTGAAGGTATAGACCAAACAAGAGGATGGTTCTATTCACTACTTGCTATCTCAACATTTGTAACAGGTAAATCACCATATAAAAATGTACTGGTAAACGACTTAGTATTAGACAAAGAAGGAAAGAAAATGTCTAAATCTAGAGGAAATACGGTAGACCCATTTGCATTATTCGACCAATATGGTGCAGATGTTCTTAGATGGTACTTGGTTTATGTATCACCTCCATGGACACCAACTAAGTTTGATGAAGATGGACTTAGAGAAGTGGAAAGTAAGTTCTTCCGTTCCATAAGGAACGTGTATAATTTCTTCTCATTATATGCAAATACAGATGGTGTAAATCCAAGAGAATTCTTTATCGAATATAAAGATAGACCAGAAATCGACAGATGGATACTTTCAAAATACAACAGCTTACTGAATGAAGTAAAGGCAAATATGGATATCTTTGAATTAACAAAGGTTGTAAGAGATATTCAGGAGTTTGTAATAGAAGATTTATCTAACTGGTATATCAGAAGAAATAGAAGAAGATTCTGGTCAACAGAACTAGATGATGACAAAAAGGCGGTATATAATACAACCTATGAAATACTTGTAGGTTTGTGTAAAATGGTAGCTCCATTTGTACCATTTATTTCCGAGGAAATATATCAAAATCTGACAGAAGATGAATCTGTACATTTAGCATATTATCCAGAAGTGAATGAAGAGTTAATAGATAGAGAAGTAGAAGAGAAAATGGATTTAGTTAGAAACTTAGTGGGACTTGGTCGTGCATCCCGTGAATCAGTAAAGATAAAGGTACGTCAGCCACTTAAGGAAGTAGTTATAGATGGAAAGTATGAAGAACAAATAAAAGATTTAGTTCCACTAATCATGGAGGAGCTAAATGTTAAAGAAGTAGTATTTGAAAAGGATTTATCCCAATTCATGAACTACTCTCTAAAACCAAACTTCAAGGTAGCAGGTTCAGTACTTGGAAAGAGAATTAAATCCTTTGGAAAAGTATTAAATGAATTAAATGCCCATGAAACAGTAGAAAAATTAGAATCAGGTGAGAAACTAGTATTAAACTTAGATGGAGAAGATACTGAAATAGAAAAGGATTATGTACTAGTTACTATATCATCTAAGGAAGGTTTTGACGTAGCTATGGAAAACAATCTATTTGTTATACTAGATACAACTCTAACTCCTGAGCTGATCAACGAAGGATATGCAAGAGAATTTGTATCTAAGGTACAACAAATGAGAAAAACTAATGGCTATGAAGTTCTAGATAATATCAATATATTCTATGATGGTAGTGATGACATCAAGGCGGCTATAGATGAGTTTGAAGGATTTATTAAATCTGAAACTCTAGCTAAATCTATAGAAAGAGTAACAGAAGAAAATCTAGAAAAACAAGACTTAAACGGACAAATGACAGGAATAAGATTAGAAAGAATATAATGGGACAAAGGGTGTTCCAGATTAAACAGGGTAGATGGCATAAGCTGTCTACCTTGTTTTTGTATGGAGAAAAATAATGTATTGAAAAAGAAGGGATTTTGGAGAGAGTGTAGAATAGTATTATGGTAAGGGGGATAATACATGAATAAAACAAAAAAACATCTCATAACAATATTCATCATTATTGCTGCTATGGTTGGTGGAGTTGCCTATACTATTAACTGGGCATTTTTTGATATTCAAAGAATTAATGGACAGGAATATCTTGCTGAATCTATTTCGCCTAATGGAACATATATTGTAACTGCTTATTTGAATAATGGTGGAGCAACTACAAGTTATGCAGTTTTGGGCACATTAAAGAAGAATAAAAACGGTAAAACCAAAAATATTTATTGGCAGTATCGCTGTGAAAAAGCAGAAATGGAATGGTTGGATGATGAAACTATAAAAATAAATGGTGTAAGGCTAAATGTTAAAAATGAAATTTATGATTATAGAAGAAAGTAAAAGTCATCTTTATTTTTAAAGACTTGTGAAGAGTATCAATATATTGTAGATCTATGTGTCATGGCAATTAGGCGTATTCGAATAAACTTTTAAAACGAGTCTCCAATTCCAAATTTGAAGAAGTATAGCCACACATAAAAAATTAGAGCTGCAAACTCGCTATGCTCAAACAGTGCAGCTCTTTCAAATTTTTTACTTAGTGGATACTTCTATTCAAATTTTCCAATGTCGAGTCTTATTTAAAAATTTATTCCTATCTGATAGGCACTTTTATCAAATAATTAAAGATACCACCTTTTGTAAGACATATTTATAAAGATAAGCATTGACTTATGAATCTTGAATGGAAGTAGTGTTCTCTGTAAATATGTCTGTACTAATAACTTATATTATGATACATAATATATAATTGGAGTTGTAGGTCATAAGTGATGAGGCATTAAGTTTTACAAAGGATATTTAATATAAAGCAAAGGAAGAGTGAAAAATGAGACCAATTGATATGCATTGTGATACGATTTTAAAATTAATGAAGGATAAAGAAAATTTAGGATTATACGAAAACAACCTAAGTATAGATATTAAGAAGTTGAGAAAAGGGAATTCATTGGCACAATTTTTTGCTATGTGGGTAGATTTAAAAAAGGCAACCAACCCTTTAGAAATTTGCCTTGAGATGATTGATAAATTTTATGTTGAGATTGAAAAAAATTCAGACACTATATCTCTAGCAACTAATTATGAAGATATAATAAGAAATGATAATGAAGGGAAAATTTCTGCTGTCCTTACTATAGAAGAGGGAGGTACTATTAGAGGGGAATTACATAATTTAAGAAATTTTTATAGGTTAGGAGTAAGGGGAATAACTCTTACATGGAATGCCACCAATGAAATAGGATATCCTAATATAGAAAAGGGCAATAGAGATAAAGGGTTAACTAACTTTGGACAGGAAGTCGTATATGAGATGAATAAACTAGGAATGCTTATAGATGTTTCTCATCTTTCTGATAAAGGGTTTTATGATGTGGCAAAGTTAAGTTCCAAACCTTTTATAGCCTCCCATTCAAATTCCAGAGCAATGAAAGAACATTTTAGAAATCTTTCAGATGATATGATAAAGGTTCTATCAGAATCTGGAGGAGTAATGGGTATATGCTTCGAAAGAGATTTTCTGGGTGAAAGTGAGTATGCAAAAATAGAGGATATGATAAGACATATAAAACATATTAGGAATATAGGGGGAATAGATGTAATAGCATTAGGATCTGACTATGACGGCTCACATCCAAATTGTGAAATAAGTAATATAGGTGAGATAGATAAGCTTATATCTGCATTGAAGGATAATAAGTTTCATGATGATGAAATAGATAAGGTACTTTACAAAAATGCACTGAGGGTAATTAAAGATGTACTATAGTATATAAGGATGATCTAAAAACTATGTCGAATATACTCGATAGGAGTCTAGACATAAACCAATGTTAAATATATACTAATATATGAGGTGACATAGATTTGAAGGATTATAGAAAGATGATTTTCGTTTCATTAATAGTTGCGTTAGCATCACAGGTAAGCATTGGACTTATAAGTAGCGATTTTAGAGTTTCAGCAGGTATAATATCCTTTATGGTGTTTCTATTCTATTACGAAGAATTAAAACCAATTCCAACGGGGATATTATCAGGTGTAATGGTGTATCTCTCGAGGCTAATAGTTTACTATCTAGCAAATGGAAATATTAATGATGTAATAGTATCCTATCAACAGGAAATATTATTTTATGTTTTTTATTCTATTATTTATTTCTTGTTAATAGGTAAGGGTAGCAAAAACAATATAAACTTTGTATTTTTTATCATGATCATTAGTGATTTTGGAGCTAACCTTATAGAAGTATTTGTAAGGACATCAATAGATGTTTTTTCTTCTCTAAAAGAAGTTGGGATTACATTGCTTCTTGTAAGTGTAATACGTTCAACCATTGTATGGTTTATATTGAATGCACTTAAATATTATAGAATGCTGCTTATGAAAGAAGAGCATGAAAATAGATATAAAAGGCTGTTATGGTTAACATCTCAGTTAAAAACAGAGATGTATTGGATTGAGAAGAATATGGATCATATAGAAAAGGTAATGTCAGAGTCATATGAATTATTTGAGAAGATTAATTTAAATGAGGACAATAATAGTTGGGCAAATAGGGCATTAGCTATTGCTAGGGATGTTCATGAAATAAAGAAGGAAAATGGACTAGTGATCCGTGGTATTAAAGAGATTACAGAAAGCGAACTTCAAGACAAGGGAATGAATTTTAAAGATATCATTAGTATACTTTCTGAGACTATGAGGAGAGAAATAAGAGGGCTAGATAAGGATATAAACCTTATATTCAACATTGGAGAAAATTTTTATACTCAGAAACACTACTATTTAATGTCTATGCTTCGTAATCTTATCATGAATAGCATGGATGCAATACCCATTTCACAAGAAGAATCTGAAATAAGAGTAACTCATGAAGTATACAAGGAGCAACACCATTTCGTAGTATCTGATACTGGAACCGGAATAGATGAAGAAGGATTAAGGCATATTTTCTCACCTGGATTTTCAACTAAAATAAATTATAACACAGGTGAAATTAATAGAGGTCTTGGATTAAGTATAGTCCAGTATATAGTAGAGGAGCAATTACAGGGCAAGGTAAGTGTTAGTTCAACAATAGGAAAAGGAACTAGTTTTGATATATATATTCCAAGAAAGTCACTGGAGGAAGATTTAGAATGAAGATATATATAGTTGAAGATGATGGAAATATTGTTAGAATCTTAGAGAAGATAATAATGGATAAAAATCTAGGAAGTGTAGCAGGGAGTGCCAATGATGGTATAATTGGTTTACAAGAAATAGAAGTTCTAAAGCCAGATATTGTGCTTGTAGATTTATTAATGCCTGGTAAGGATGGCATTAGTTTAGTAAGAGAAGCTAAGACGATACATCCTGATATTCAGTATATTATGATTTCTCAAGTATCTTCTAAGGATATGATTTCTAAGGCATATCAAAGTGGAGTGGAATACTATATTTCAAAACCTATTGATGCTATTGAAGTGCAAACTGTAATTAATAAGGTTAAAGAAAAAATTAATATGAATAAAAAACTAGTTCAAATACAGAGCTTGTTTACAGGTGAGTCTAAGGATACAAATAAAAATCAAGTTGATATGGACAATATGTCGGGAATCAAAAGAGTGATGCAAAGGATTGGAATCATTGGTGAAACAGGTAGTCAAGATATCATGGATGTAGTTAAGTATTTAATTGATACAAATCAGACTATGGCAAATTTCACAATAAAAGAGATTTGTAGCCGCTTCACTGATAATCCTAAAACCATGGAGCAAAGAATAAGAAGAACAGCTACAATAGGAATGATTAACCTTGCAAATATTGGAATAGAAGACTATATGAATGAAATATTTACTGAATATTCAAATGGATTATATAATTTTGAGCAGCTTAAGATAGAGATGGACTTTATTAGAGGAAAAAGTAAAAAAAGAGGCAAGGTAAACATAAAGAAATTTATAGACGGAATTGTATATTATGGAAAGATTCAATAAAAAAAGATAAGAATTTATTCTTATCTTTTTTTATTGTGAAAAAAATATTAAAAAACTATTGTAATAGTTTGAAACTTTCCATAGGTATTTGAAGGTCGCAGGTTATAATTAGCTTAATATATACTTAATAAATTTAATATGGGAGGCTGATTGTAAAGTGTTTAAAGAAATAGTTAGCTTTATAAACACTATTTTATGGGATTATGTCTTGATTTTTGGACTCATTGGTGTGGGTGTGTTCATGACTATAAGACTAAGATTTCCGCAATTTACAAGAGTATTTCCTGCACTGAAGAAAATGGTTGCAGGGATAGTTAAGAAAGAAGAAGTAGAAGAAGGTAAGATGTCACCTTTTCAAGCCTTATCCACAGCTGTAGCGGCTCAAGTTGGTACAGGCAATATAGTAGGGGTAGCCACAGCTGTAGCAGCTGGAGGACCTGGAGCAGCTTTTTGGATGCTAATATCTGCATTTTTTGGAATGGCTACAATATTTAGTGAATCAGTATTAGCACAAAAGTATAGAGAAACTAAGGATGGAGAACTAGTAGGAGGACCTGCTTATTATATAAAAAATGGTTTAAAATCTAAGGGGTTAGCAATATTTTTCTCTATAACTGCAATTATTGCATTAGGTATAGTTGGTATTATGGTACAATCAAACTCAGTAGCAGGTTCAGTTAGCCAAGCCTTTGGAGTACCAGTAGTAGCAGTTACTATTGGACTTGCAATAGTTGTAGCTCTAATATTAATGGGTGGAATGGGAAGGATAGCATCCTTCGCAGAAACAGTAGTACCTGTTATGGCTGGAGCTTATATATTAGGAAGTTTAATTATTATTATAATGAATATTGGTAACCTAGTTCCTGTAATAAAGAGTATTTTTGTAGGAGCATTTACACCGGGAGCAATAGGCGGTGGTGTACTAGGTATTACAGTTCAGCAAACTATAAGATTTGGTTTAGCGAGAGGGCTTTTCTCAAATGAGGCTGGAATGGGTTCAACTCCACATTCACATGCAGTTGCTGATGTTAAACATCCAGCAGAACAAGGATTTACAGCAATGATAGGAGTATTTATATCAACATTCTTAATTTGTACATCAACAGTAATGGTAAATCTTGCATCAGGTGCATATAATTCAAATATTTCAGCAGCCGAAATGAGTCAAGCTGCAACAGTAATGACACAAAATGGCTTTGCAGCAGGATTTGGTTCATTTGGTGGAATGTTCTTATCAGTATGTTTATCATTCTTCTCACTTACTACAATAGTAGGATGGTATTTCTTTGCTGAATCAAATGTTAAAATGGTATTAGATGCTAAGCCTATAGTAATAAATGGATTTAAAGGAATTACACTTACAGCTCTAGTAATAGGTACTATGATAGATCCTACTTTTGTATGGTCTTTAGCAGATATGGCTATGGGTGTAATGGCGGTGCCAAATATAATAGCGTTGTTTCTACTATCTAAAGAAGTTAAACATATACTTGATGATTATGATTCAAAGGTAGCAAGTGGAAATGTATACTGGGATTATGAATATCAAAATCTTCAAGAAAAGAAGAGAAGCAAAAAATCTGTATTAAGAAAAGGTTTGAGTACTACTATTTTAAAATAATAAATAATATGACACAGGATAATATCCTACACCAGATCAGGTAGATGGCAAAGGCTGTCTACCTTTTTTGTTTTTGTCATAAAAAGTCTAAAAAAAGAAGGAATTTTAGAAGTTTTAGAGAATTAGTTATATAGTGAGAAAGGAGGGTATTATGAAAAAAAGAATATTATTAATTACACCAGAAAACAGTGAATTTAGGATATAAATTTTCCATAGGAGGAAGAAATAGTGAATAAGATATTATTTAAAAGATTAAAATTATCAGCTCTAATCATATTAGCATTGCTAGTTTTAACAGGTTGTATGCCAGGTGATGGCTCATATAGTCTACAAAAACCAGCGAATTTTTTATCAGGTATATGGCATGGATGGATAGCACCAATATCATTAATAATCTCTATTGGCAAAAAAAATATTAGAATATATGAGTCAATAAATATTGGATTTTGGTATGATTTTGGATTTTATATTGCGATAATAAGTGGGTTTGGTGGGCTATCTTTGTCAAGAAAGAAGGGAAAGGGAGATTAAAAATGGGGGGAATATAGATGAGATTAGCTGAAATAGAAGAATGTATATTAGATCTATTTGATACTAAAGACAACGAACATTTTTATGAAGAAAGTGGAATAACAGTAAGATGGGCAGGAGATGTAAAAAGAATAGGATATTGTACAAATTTAACACTTGATACTATAGAGGAAGCGAGAAAAAATAATGTGGATTTAATGATAACTCATCATGACGCTTGGGAGTTTATATATGGATTGAAAGAAGCTTGCAGGGAAAAGCTTATAGAGTACAATATATCACATTATTTCAATCATCTTCCCCTGGATGACTGTGATTTTGGAACTAATAATTCTTTAATTGAAAAGTTAGGATTAGAAATGATTGAAAGAACCCATGAAGAGGATGGATTTTTCTGTGGACGAGTAGCAGAATTTAAGGAAGAAGTTACATTCGAAGAATTAGTAGAAAAGCTAGAAAGTATACTAGAGGAACCAGTACAATCATGGAAGTTTAAGGAGGGAAAGATAAAAAGAGTTGGCTTAGTCTGCGGAGGTGGAGGATTTACTACAGATGTTAGGGAGGCCATAGATAGAAATTGTGATGTTTATATAACTGGTGAAAAGGTCTTATATACTATTGAATATGCAAAGTTTGCAGGTATTAATTTAATAGTAGGAAGCCATACATTTACGGAGTTATTTGGAATAGAAAGTCTTGCTATGAAAATCAAAGATAAGTTTAAGGATATAGAGATAGTTAGACTATATGAGGAACACCTAGAAGCTAACCATAGTCTAGATAAATTCATAGATTAAGTAAAATAAGAAATTATTGAGGAGTGAACTGATAATTATGGTAATAAGAACAGAAACCAGAGATGATTATGACAAGGTATTTCAAGTGAATATGGCATGTGAAGTAATAGATGGGGAACTGGATAAAATTAAGGGTGAATTAAAGTATCCGGAGACATTTTTTTAGAACAAAAAATATCAAATAATACTAAAACCTAACTATGATGTAATTAGATTATAAACAAGGAGGAAATTTAATGGACAGACTACTTGAAATGGCGAAGAAATTAGATGAAATGGGAACAAATTTATCTAAACTATCATGGGTACAATATACGGCAGGATATGATTTTGGAATAGAAAAAGCATATAGAGAAATGAATGATTTTTTAGAGGATAAAAAGAATTATGATTTAGTGTTAGAGTATATGGAAATGGATTTAGATCCAATAAATAAGAGAAGAGTAGAAATAGCTTATGATGGAATTAAATCTTACCATTTAAGTGATGAACTAAATGAATTAAATTTAAAGATACAAAAGAAGACTAATGAATTATCTATGATACTTAATACTTTTAGGTTCAAACTAGATGGAAAAGAGGTCTCAAGTGTTGAATTGACTCAGATATTATCTAATGAAGATGATAGAGAATTAAGAAAGAAGGCATATTTTGCAAGAAACCAAATCAACCAACCTTTGGTGGATGGTGGATTTATAGACTTAATTAATTTGAGAAAAGAATATGCCATAGCTTATGGCGATAAAGATTTTGTAGCACATAGTTTAAAGCAAAATGAATTAAGTCCAACTATTTTTGATGGCTGGAAAGATGAATTAAAGTCACATATAGATACATTAAATGAAAAAAGAAGAGAATATGCAAAGAAGTTTTTAAACTCTGATGAAATGATGCCTTGGGATGAGGATTATATAATGGCCAAAATTGCTCCTGCTCAAAATACAACGGTGGATATGTCTAGCTATTATGAAGTCTTGAGGAAGTTTTTCTTGAACTTTGGACTAGATCTAGATGAATTTAATATTACTTATGATATTTTTTCCAGAAAAAACAAATCTGAATGGGGATATAATTTTCCTATAAAAGATGGGGTAGATTCAAGAATCCTTGCTAATGTAAAGAACAAGTATCATGAATATGGAGTACTACTTCATGAAACTGGTCATGGAATACATTCTTTTTTACTTAAGCCAGAAGAAATATTATTAAATCAAGGGGTAAGTGGAATAATATCAGAAGGCATTGCCAATTTATTTGGTAGCTTCCTATATAATGAAATGTTCTATACTAATTTTTTTGATAAGTCTGTAGAAGCAGAATTTAAAGAACTAGGAGAATACAAGAAGCTAAACTATCTAAGATTTATAGGGAACATATTCTTTGACCATGAATTATATAGAAATGAAATTAATTCATTAGATGATATACACAATTTATATTTTAAAGTATTTGGAGACTTATTTGGTGATAAACCATTTAATGAAGCACCACCATTTGCTTATAGAATTCATTACACAACCCATCCCATATATATGCACAATTATTTCATGGGTGATGTAACCTGCGAGATGCTAAGAAAAGTTTTCTGTAAAAAATATTGTGTAAACTCTATAACAGAAAAACCTAAGGAATTTGCAGAGTTTTTAATAGGTGAAGTAATTAATCCATCGGGATTATATAAATATGAAGAATTATTTAAAAGGATAAGTGGAGAAGAGTTTTCACTTAAATGGTATTGGGAATAAAAATAAATCTATTATCGAGAAATGTTGCAATAGAGTATTTATCAATATTTTAAAGAGTGGTGTTTTGATAAGCTATTCAGATAAATAGCGTTATTAAGTTATATATAAATGTTTAGATAGGGAAGATGATGATGGTTTACTTAAATTTTTTCGAGTTTCCAAATGCGGATAATGAATTTGAATTTTTCATGGGGATAAAAAGAACATGCTATGACTCCTTTTATCCATTTAAGATATTATCAGGACATGGTTTTGAAAGGATTGTTTTTGAGCCGGTTACTATTTTATATGGTGGAAATGGTTCAGGGAAATCAACGGCATTAAATGTTATTGCAGAAAAAACAGGAATTCATCGTGATTCTATCTTTAATAAATCTAACTTCTACACAGAATATGTTGATATGTGTGCCATGGAGGTTTACGATGATATACCTGAAAACAGTAGGATAATTACCAGTGATGATGTATTTGACTATATGTTAAATATTCGGAACCTAAATGAGGGAATTGACCAAAGGCGGGAAGAAATTTTCAAGGAGTATTTGGATGCAAAATATGCAAAGTTCCAAATGAAATCTTTAGCAGATTACGATGAACTTAAAAAAATAAATGTTACTAGGAGGAAAACTCAGTCAAGCTTTGTTAGAAACGAATTGATGGATAATATAAGAGGATTTTCTAATGGTGAAAGTGCATTCCTGTACTTTACTGAAAAAATTGAAGAAAATGGACTCTATTTATTGGATGAGCCTGAAAATAGTCTTTCTCCAAGTCGGCAAATTGAATTAATGAAGTTTATAGAGGATTCAGCTCGTTTTTTTGGATGTCAGTTTACTATATCAACCCATTCTCCCTTTCTTCTAGCCATGAATGGAGCAAAGATATATGATCTTGATGAAAATCCAGTTCGTGTGAAAAAATGGACAGAGTTGGACAATGTGCGTACTTATTATGAGTTTTTCAAAAGATATGAAAAAGAGTTTTGATATAAGGATCTGGATGGTTTAATGATTTTAGGTAACGAAACAGATTAAACAGAGAATATTTTCTGACATTTCAATTTGTCTAAAAGAAGTTTTTAATGAATAAAATTGTATAAAAAACTAGTTGCCTAACTATGAAATTTAAACTCAATAGTTAGGCAATATTTTTATAGTTGCCTATAGCTTTAGAATTTAGTTACAAGATCTATTTCTATAGGCTTACCTATTTCAATACTATTATCTTTTACAATAGCATCATATGCTAAAATCTCAACACCATTTTCATGTGCAAGTTTAACAGCCTCAGAGAATTTGCTGTCCATTTGCCAGTTTAACCTAAATTTTGTTGGTCCTTTCATCTGAATTAGAAAGAAAATTACTCCCCTATATCCTTGTTTTACTACATGGATCATTTCTAGTGCATGTTTGGTACCTCTTTCTGTAGGAGCATCTGGAAACATAGAAATATGATTTTCTTCTAAAGTTGCACCTTTTACCTCAATAAAACCCTTTTGATTTTCGGATTCAAAATATACATCATATCTAGAATTACCAAAGGTAACCTCTCTCTTTATCTTTGTTAAACCTTCAAGCCCCTTAATTTTATTTTCCATAAGAGCCTGAGAAACCACTGCATTAGGTACCTGTGAATCTATATTAACTAACATATCTCCCTTCCAGACAGATATAATTGAATATTTTGTTTTTCTGTTAGGGTTATTAGTACAATCTTCCAATATAACCTTAGCTCCAGGAATAAGGAGTTCTTTACATCGTCCAGTATTTTTCACATGTACAGTTTCTTCCTTTCCATTTACTATAATTTGTGCAATAAATCTGTTAGGTCTTTTTAAAAATGTTCCTTCTATGATTTTTTTATATTTCATATTTTCTCCTTTTTAATTTCAAAATTAATCTATTATAAATTGTATCATTATGAGGCATATATATCAATTTTCCCAATAATAAAAGGATTTATAATAAGTAAAGGAAACTTCTAATTTAAGAATTAATATAATATTTATAAATACTATAATGGGAGTTGATAAAATGAAATTTATGTATATAGTGGAAGAGGGAAATGGGGCTACACTTAAAGAAAAGGTCAATCAATGGATAGACGAAAATGAAGACATTATATTAGAAATAGTAGATATTGAATATAATCAGGAAGGAAATATATATTTTGCTATAGTATCCTATCTTGAAAGAAAAAGTAATGATTAGAAAAATAATATCAGATAAAAGAAGGAATTTAGAAAGAAATATAGAATATTATGATATACAAATTTATCAAAAAGGAGACTATAATGAAAAGATTCGAAGAAAACAGAAACTTTATGAAATCAAATTTTATGGAAGATATATTGTCTGATCAACAAAAGCAATTACCTCAACCGACTCTTCAAAAACCTTATGAGAGTG
Source organism: Bacillota bacterium (assembly GCA_023388495.1). GTDB lineage: Bacteria > Bacillota > Clostridia > Tissierellales > Tissierellaceae > Tissierella. The sequence continues at coordinate 22,519 of JAEWGC010000051.1, forward strand.
ATGCAGAAATAATTGAACTGCCTAATATAAATAAAGAAACTATAGTAAAACAAGATATACATAAGTGTATCTCAGACAGGAAAAGTCATCGAGAATATACAAAGGAAGCTTTAACAATTGATGAGTTATCCTATCTTCTATGGTCAACTCAGGGGGTAAAAGAAATTAGGGGAGATAACTATGCAACAGTAAGACCAGTGGCATCAGCTGGAGCAAGACATCCTTTTGAAACTTATCTGGCTATCCAAAACGTAGAAGGTCTTAAAAAAGGTATCTATAGATATCTTGCCCTTGAGCATAAGCTTTTATTTTTATATGATGAAGAAAATCTAGAAGAAAAAATCACAGATGGAACTTTAGGACAAAAGTTTGCTGGCACAGCAGCCGTTAGTTTCATATGGAGCTGTCTTCCATACAGAGGAGAATGGAGATATGACAAACTTTCTCATAAGATTATGCTTATAGATGCTGGCCATGTGTGCCATGCTCTATATATTGCTTGTGAGGCACTTGGACTTGGTACTTGTGCTTTAGCTGCATATGATCAGAATCTTATGGATGAGATTGTAAAGGCAGATGGAGAAAATGAGTTTGTAGTATATATGGCTCCAGTAGGTAGGATTTAGTAGGTTGCAAATATATTATTAAAGATCATATACCCCCAAGTGAATCAAAATACTTGGGGGTATATGCAATAAGAATTATCATAATTATTATAAATAGTAGAAAATTTTGGCAAATAGTCTTGCATTTAATAATATAGATATGTTATTATAAGACAATTTACTTTTTAAGCTTGGAGAGTGATATAAGTGATAAATAAAAAAATAAGAGATTATGGAATAAATATAGGTACTTTTCCAATAGGAAATAACAATTCTATTACTGATGTAAAGGGAGTAAAGGTAGGACATATAACTTTAAATGAAGGGATTATAAAGACAGGAGTAACTGCCATATTGCCCCATGAAGGCAATATGTTTAAGGACAAGCTAATAGCAGCATGTCATGTGATAAACGGATTTGGTAAGTCTACCGGTCTTATTCAGATTGAAGAATTAGGAACTATTGAAACACCTATAATCCTCACTAATACACTTAGTGTTGGTGCTGCCCATGAAGCCTTAGTAAGGTATATGTTAAGTGAAAATGATGATATTGGTACTACAACTGGCACAGTAAACCCTGTTATATGTGAATGTAATGATGGAGTAATAAATGATATAAGAGGTCTTCATATAAAAGAAGAACACGTTTATGAGGCACTAGAAAAATGCGATGTTGAATTTGCTGAAGGAAATGTTGGTGCTGGTACTGGTATGGTGTGTTATGACCTAAAGGGTGGGATTGGCTCATCTTCTAGAATTATAGAACTAGAAAATAATTCATATACATTAGGAGTATTAGTCTTAAGTAATTTTGGTTCCTTAGAAAATTTTATTTTAAATGGAGATCATATAGGATATAGATTAGCTGAAAAAATTAAAGAGAACAACCCTACTGAAGATAAAGGTTCTATAATTATAATATTAGCTACAGATATTCCTCTATCCTCTAGACAACTTAAGAGAATAATAAAAAGGGTATATCCTGGAATATCTAGAACAGGAAGCTATACAGGTAATGGAAGTGGAGAAGTAGTTATAGGATTTTCAACAGCTAATATAATCAAGCATTATGAAGAAGATGATGTAGTTAATATTAAAGTAATTAATGAAGATAAGATAAACAAAGTTTTCAAAGCAACTGTTGAAGCCACAGAGGAAGCCATATTAAATTCATTGATATGCTCTACTAGTACTATGGATAGAAATGGGAAGATGGTATATTCATTGAAGGATTTAATGTAGCAATAGAAAGGTTGGTATTAGTATGAATATGAACATAAGAAAGGCAGAAGAAAAGGATTTAAAAGATATATGGCATATTTTTAAGGAGGTTATAGAGAAGGGAGATACCTATGTATTCTCTCCAGATTCTAATGAAGAAGTAGCATATGCTTATTGGTTTGGGAATGGAATATTGACCTATGTTGCTGAATGTGACAACGAAATCCTTGGAATGTATAAATTAATTGCTAACCAGCCTGATCTGGGATCCCATGTGGCAAATGCTTCGTTTATGGTTTCATCTGCTTCACGAGGAAAAGGAGTAGGCAGACTAATGGGAGAGCATTGTTTAAAGGAAGCAAAGAAAGTTGGATTTAAGGCAATGCAATTTAACTTTGTAATATCAACAAATACTAAAGCTGTTAATCTATGGAAAAGCTTGGGATTTGAAATTGTAGGTACACTTCCAAAGGCATTTAGACATTTAGAACTAGGGTATGTAGATGTATATATTATGTTTAGGACTCTAAAAGATATAGAGATGTGATGGGGTTTAAAACTATGTTCAAAACTGGTATAAGGAGAAGTGGAAGAGGGGTGAAGGAAGAGTTGAACCAAGAAGAAAGAATGTATGTTGTTGAAAATCAGAAAATAACAATAGAAAGGGAAATAATAGGACAAAGGATTTTAGATATTGGTGGTGGTGGAGAAGGGGTAATAGGCCTATGTTATGGTAATAGAGTAGTTGCAATTGATCCAAGGAAAGATGAACTAGAGGAAGCACCAGATGGACCACTAAAAATAGTTATGGATGCAAGAGAATTGTCCTTTCTAGAAAATTCATTTGATGCTGTAACATCATTTTTCACAATGCTGTATATCGACAATGGTGATCATGAAAAGGTTTTTAAGGAAATATATAGAGTATTAAAGGATAATGGAGAATTTGTCTTATGGGATACTACAATACCAGAATATGATGGAGGTATGAAAGATATTTTTGTGATTCAACTCCAGATAAGTACTCCTGTTAAAGAAATAAAAACTGGATATGGAGTCTCAAGAAAAGACAAAGCTCAGGATATTGAATACTTTGTTGAAATTGGGAAAAACCTTGGTTTTGAGGTAGTAAAAGAGGAAGTAAAGGATAAGATATTTAAGATAATATTTAGGAAATAGATAGTAATCATTTAAAAGTATTCAAATTTTACTTAAGTTTATAAATGTGGTCGTTATATGTTAATGGGAGAGGATAAGTTTGTTTATGATAGAAATAACTATATTTATGCTACGTGCATAGGTGGGGATGAGCCAGTGCTAGTGAGATTAACATACACTTATCGGTGGAATGTGGGAGTCTATCCTGCGTTACAGTGGTCAATACAAACAAATAAAATTGACAGAGGTTCGGATTTAGAGATTAAATATGCTCTAATGAAGTAGGAACTGAAAGTAATCGCTAACCCTAAAGGAACGGCGGTGAATTTGTCACTAGTTAATCAAGCCTAGAAAATAAAAGAAACTACAGAACCCACCCTCTTTGATTTAAATTTACTAAATCAAGGAGGTTGCACGTAAAATGGTAAAAAAGAAAGGAAATGCAGGATTTATTTGTGAAAACTGTGGAGAAGAGATTACTCCAGTAACTAATGGAAGTTATAGAAATCATTGTCCAATGTGCTTGTATTCCAAGCATGTAGATATAGTTCCTGGAGATAGATTGAATGAATGTAAGGGATTAATGAAGCCTATAGGAATAAAACACAAGACAGGTAAAGGGTTTCAAATAATTCACAGATGTTTGAGGTGTGGAGAAGAAAAAGTTAACATTTTAGCTGAAAATACGGTTCAAAGTGATTTATTAGAAAAGATATTGGAGCTATTTAATCATTGTAATGTTATATAGCAATTGACACTTACTCAAATTAACGACCATATTTGTACACTACATGTAAAAACAAAAGAGAATAATTGATGATAAGGTTAGTTAAAGACTATAAATATAAAGAAAATAGTTGTATAAATAGTAATTACAATTGATTTATATAAGTGTGAAGGGGTTATAAAATGGATACAGCAAATACAAAGATACTTATTCTAGGTTCAGGAGTTATTGGGAGCATATACGCTGTAAAGTTATCTAAGGCTGGATATGATGTTACAATGCTTGCTCGATCTCATAGACTAAAAGAGATTCGAGAAAATGGTCTTTTATTTTTCAATGATAACATTAATACAGTAGAAAAGGCTAATATTAAGATAATTGATAAAATTGCTGCGGATGATTTTTTTGACTATATATTTGTAACTGTTAGATATGAACAGATAGAATTTGCTCTTAAAGATATAAAGAATAATTGTAGTCAGAATATAGTTACTATGGTAAACAATCCTTTTGGATATAGTGAGTGGGAGCAAATAGTAGGTGAAAGCAAGATTATACCTGCTTTTCCAGGTGCTGGTGGGAAGATTGAAAATGGTGTACTATACTACAAACTAACTCCAAGGATTGTTCAACCTACTACATTAGGAGAACTTTCAGGTAATAGAGGCTTTAGAATAAATAAACTGTACAATATATTGAAGCATAGTGGATTTCCTAGTAGTATTTGTAATAATATGGATGCATGGCAGAAGTCCCACCTTGCCATGGTAATACCTCTAGCAAATGGAATATATTTTGATGGGCGAAATAATTATACAACAGCTAGAAATAAGGAAGCTATAAATAGCATGACCTTATCATTAAGAGAGAATTTTAATTTCTTAAAGAAGAATGGTATTAAAATAACTCCTACAAAACTTAATGTTTTTATATGGTGTCCTAGATGGCTTTTAAATCAAATTCTAAAAACAATATATAAAACTAAATTTGCTGAAACACTTATTAGTAATCATGCCATAAATGCAAAGCAAGAGATGAAATTGCTTAATAATGATTTTGCATATTTGGCTGAGTCAAAAGGCAGTTCTTTGAGGTTTTTAAATCATGGGCATTAAATACTGATGAATTTAAATTTTTTAATATTTACTAAGGAAAAGAACAACATTATATTTATTCAAATGGAGATGAGATCTATTCTGTGAATGTAGTTTTTATAGCTCGAAAGTATTAAGGGCAATTATCTTCTGATGGGATAGAGACTTCAGATTTTAGATCTTTTCATATTGATAATTTGTCAGAACAAATAAGTCCTCCAACAAAGCAACATTTAGAAAATTTAATAAATAGAATTAAAGATAATGAATTAGATAAATTATTCGAATAAGACTTATTAAGTAATTGCGAAACTATTAATAAAAATTGAAGAATATAAATATTAATCCTTCAGAATTTAAAAACAGTATTAAGAAACAGAGATTTAGTATGAATAAAAGAATGGCATTAAAAAAGGGTATGCGA
>JAEWGC010000019.1 GCA_023388495.1 Bacillota bacterium
TTTTTTGGATTATATTTTGTAGGTGGTTTTATATCAATAAGCTTATCTTCCAATAATAACTTTGCATTTTTATGAGTTAGACATTCAAATTCTTCAGTAGACACAATGGACTCTAATATTCTTAATGTATTGATAATGGCTCTATGGAAGGATTTTTTGGTACTTTAAAAGCTGAAATGTTTTATGGAAAAAAGTTCAGAACACTTGAAGAATTAAAAGGAAATATAGTTGAATATATTATATTTTACAACGAAAAAAGATTTCAAAAAAGACTAAGATGCACGGCTCCTTTAGAATATCGAAACCCTGCATCCAAATGTGCATAAAATTTTAATTAAATTACCTGATATGCCAATTATACATATATTACTTGTCTTCTTCTATTATCAAATAATACATTAGTCATTTTTCTTATTTTCTTAATGCATTAATAGCAGCAGATTCGCCCCCTAAACGGCCTGATGTAAATGCATACCCTAGACCTACACCATTTCCTACATAAGTGTCATTGAATAATACACCTTCTGACTCTAAGCCTACAGCATATAATCCCTTAATAGGAACACGCTCATCATTAAGAACTTGGAATTTTGTATTTACTAATAATCCTCCAACTGATCCTAGATTATTTACTTCTGCAATAATAGCATAGTATGGGCCTTCTCCCATTGGAAGTAAATAGTCAGCAGTTTTACCAAATTCTTTATCTTTTCCTGTTTGGCAAGCCTCTTCATAGTTTTTGAAAGTATCAACAATGACTTCTACATCCATTCCAGCGTTTTGTGCTAATTCTTCAATAGTATTTCCTTTAAATCCATGTCCGTTTGCTACCATTGTTTCAAATACTTTATCTGCATCAACCCAAGGGTTATCTAAAGTAAACTCTTCTTTGAAATCAGCATAGAATTCTGGTGGCATACCTGGTAATTTTGGAGCTTTTACGCCATTCATACCTTCATTTATCAAGGAATCTAATTGTGATTGTGAAACTATTACATAATGATGAGATCCGTGAAATGCACTTGTATTAGCTGCAGCTACAGCAGTTAAAGTAGCAGTCTCATCTCTAAATCTAGCTCCCGATGTACCAACATTCATGAAGTTTGGTAGGTAAGTTAACATAAGTGGATAAGAGGCCTTAAAAGAATCATATTCCTTTTTTAAAGCTTCAGTTCCACGAGCCAATGTCTGATGTAGCATTTGTCCACCTAGATTATCTGGAACCTTTGCTCCAACTTCCCATGACATCATTAAACCTTCTCCTACGTTTTGTCCCAATCCTCCATTAACACCTTCAAAACCAAAATGCTCTTTAACCATTTCCTTATTTGCTGCATAACCACCTGTTGCCATAACTACGCTTTTAGCTGTTATTTCAAGGGTAGTTCCATCGGCTTTTTCAGCTATAACTCCTATAACATCCCCAGCTTCATTAGTCATAAGCTTCTTAGCTGTTGTTTCAGTAATTACTTGACCACCTTGCTTTTCCACAGTATCAGCTAATATAGTTCTTAAAGTAACTTCACGTGTTTCATATGGTGGTAGAATATGAAGTTGCTCTCCAAAGAAATTAATAAATTGTGTTACATATCCTTTTTCTGCTAACCAGTCATAAGTTTCTCCTGATTTAGTTACATATTGTCTAATAGCAGCTGCATCAACTCTCCAGTGATTATTCACTATCCAATCAGCTATTTCCCTTTCTTCATCTACTACTACACCACCTTCTACAGCAGCAGAAGAATTATAGAACTTGCCAGCCCATGATAAATTACTAGCTCCACCTATAACACCAGTTTTTTCAATTAGTATTACATTGGCTCCTTTGTCCGCTGCAGCTACAGCTGCTGATACACCAGATGCTCCAGCTCCAACTACTACAATATCAGCTGATAATTCTTCTACTTTTCCTTCCCCATCTTTAATTACAGCCTTTAATCTTAAAGCCTCAATATCTCCATCAGCTTTCTTCACAGCTTCTTCAACTGCTATAATCATAGCATTGCTAGATATAGTTGCTCCAGATACTGTATCTACAGCCAAAGATTGTCCCTTTAAGATTTGCTCCTTTACCTTTTCTAAAGCAGCATCTCCTAATCCTTCTGTCTCTGATTGGCTTACAATCTTAATATCAGTAATCTCTTCTTCAGTAAATGTAACTTCAACTTTTACAGGTCCACCATGACCATCTACTTCAACTCCATAGGAACCTGCTATGTATGCACCTGTCTTTGCTGAGTTGTCTACCTTTTGTGTACATCCATTAAGGAAAGATACTATTAGCATAGTGCATAATAGCATAATAATGCCTTTTTTCTTAAGATACTTTCTTTTCATTATGAAACCTCCTAATATCATCTTAGTCTAATATAAAAGACTATGAAAATATTATAAACCTTGGTTCCACACCAAGGTCAATAGTTTGTTAAATATCAGTCTACATTTTTATTCAATAATTGGAATATTTACTTCTAAATATGAATTCTTTTTTCCTTCTATTTTTTCAGTAAATATTATCTTACCGAATATATCACCATTTATAGAATAATTATTTTTCTCTATATAATCAACCATAAATTGAAATGAATCTCTCATTAAACATTGCTCATGACCTGCTAAAATTACAGAAGATAGACAAGTCCTTGGCGGGATATACTCTACATAATCGTTAATTCTCAGGTTGAAATTTTTTATTTCTTCCTCGCTTATACCTAGTCCCCAATTATAGTCAAGACATTCCTCTTTAGACAATACTCCATTATTATCTGTACTAAAAGAATAAAAAGTATATGGTAATAAATCCATCCACTCATCAACTATATCTATAATAAAATCATCTTGTAATAATATATTTTTGTTGGTTTGCCTCAATCTATAAATTCCAGGTATATTTCTTTTCTTACATTTATATAAGGAAGCCTCTATTCTCTCAATTTCTGTATGAATTTGACTAATCTTATTTAGTAACATTGTTTTTTGTTTTATTTCTTCTTGTAATTCTTCCTTTATCTTTTCTAATTTTACTATGATACTATCCTTAGAAGGTTCCTTTGTAATAACAGCTACATCTTGCAGGGACATTTGTATACTTTTATACCATCTACTCATTAGCAAGTCCCTTACATCTAAATCATCATAATATCTATAGTTGTTTTGTTCATCCCTTTTAGGATTAATTATACCGTATTTTTCATATAATCTCAGTATATCTACTGTAACTCCAACCATTTCAGCAAATTCACCAATTGAATATTTCATTCGATCTCCCCCTTAATTCTTCAGTTAGTTAAGAAACTCTTTTAAACTTCCTAATTTATAATATCAAAAGATATCTATACTTTCAAATATCCCTTGATTTACCTAGACTATACTACTCAAACCTCATCTCTTAACTTCTAATATAGCCTGTATCTCTGTCCCATTCTATTTAATTAGTTCTCCTTTTTTATTTTTGATTCCAGATTGTCACTCATATCCCTCTGTTCCTAATATTTTAAGTTGAAGTATATTGGACTTCAATATCCTAGGTTGGCATAATGAAAACAAGGTAATTGATTTAACATCAGGCAAGGCTTATAGAATAAACGGAAATAACTATTTGAAATTAAGAGATATAATGGAAGCATTTGACATAGGCATAATATGGGATGGTATAACGAAGACAATAGGAATAGATACAATGGTAAACTATGCCCTAGAGTAAGCCAATATACCCTTGTATAAATAATAAAGTCGCCAAATTGGCGACTTTAAAACATAATATTTGCAATTTTTTTTATCATTTTTATTGGAGAAAAAAACTGTTTTTTTGGATTATATTTTGTAGGTGGTTTTATATCAATAAGCTTATCTTCCAATAATAACT
>JAEWGC010000005.1 GCA_023388495.1 Bacillota bacterium
TAAAATAAAATAGTTTTGGCAAGTATAAAACCAAGATTATAAAATTGTAATTTTTATCCAACCAATTAATTCTTGTCAGATTAGTGCATTAGATTTATTTAAAGCACAAAATTAATTACACCCTCGAGAATTAAATCAAAAAGAACCTTCCCCAGTGCTTAGGGAAGGTTCTTTTTAAATATATCCTCTTTCATATTGTTTAGGATATTTTATATTTAAATCATTATCATAAGACATATTCAGTACAAATTGTGGATCACGAAGTAGACCACGACCAATAGCAACTAAGTCAGCTCTGTTGTTATAAAGAATTTCTTCTATTTGATCAAACTCATTAATAAGCCCTACTGCAATTGTAGGTATATTGCATTCTTTTCTTATTGTTTCTGAGTGTGATACTTGATATCCTGGGAATACATCAAATTTAACACTAACAAGTCCGCCAGTGCTTACATGGACCATATCTATATGAGATTTTACTTCATTGATGATTTTAACCATTTCATTCTTGTCAATTCCACCTTCTGTATAATCATCAGCAGATACTCTAAGAAGAATAGGTTTCTCACTAGGCCATACTTCTTTAACAGATTTTAGTATTTCCTTTAGGAATCTAGTTCTGTTTTCTAGGCTGCCACCGTATTCATCAGTTCTCTTGTTAGTAATAGGAGATAGGAATTCATGTATTAGATAGCCGTGAGCTCCGTGGATTTCAATACTGTCAAACCCAGCCTCATTGGAACGTCTTGCAGCTTCTTTAAAAGCTAGTACTATTTCCTTTATTTCAGCTATACTTAGTTCACGAGGTTCTCTATATTCCTCACTAAATCTAATGGCTGAAGGAGCTACAATATATTCATCACTAGAGGTACATTTTCTTCCAGCATGAGCCAATTGAATACCTATTTTAGTTCCATAGGACTGAACTTGATCTACTAAGAATTTTAATTTTGGTATCTGTTCATCACTCCAAATACCTAAGTCATTGCTAGAGATTCTACCATTTGGTACTACAGCAGTAGCTTCAACAATGATAAATCCTACTCCACCTATGGCTCTAGATACATAATGTGCTACATGGAAGTTTTTAACCGTAGCGTTTTCATCCGAAGAATACATACACATAGGTGGCATTACTATCCTATTCTTTAGTTCCATATTTTTAATTTTATATGATGTTAAACTTTTCAAAAATATCACCATCCTTAAAGATATACTTACCCATATTGAAAAAATTATAACCTTGGTCTATTTAGTGTTAAAAATTTGTCAAATGTATTAAGTTTTCCTATATTAGCTCCTAGTATTATACGAAAAATCAATTTGTATTAGCGATGAATCTTTTGTATTATATGTACGGATATTAAATTACAAGTGTATTAGAAATAAGGAAGTGTAAATATGCATGATTTTGATAAAAAAACAAATAGGTATGATACTAATTCATTAAAGTGGGATGGATTAAAGGAGAAATATGGTAGAGAAGATTTAATTCCTTTGTGGGTTGCAGACATGGATTTTCAGGTTTCTCCTTCAATTGTAAAATCATTGCAAGAGAGAATAAAGCATCCTATTTACGGATATATGTATTGTTCTGATGAATATTATGAAGCTATAATAAGATGGATGAAAAGAAGACATAGTTGGGAAGTTGAAAGGGAATGGATTGTATTTACTCCTGGAGTTGTTTCGGCCCTTAGCTATGCTATAAGAGCATTTACTAAGCCAGGAGACAATATTATAATACAAAGTCCCGTATATCATCCTTTTTATAGTACCATAGAAAACAATAAACGTAATGTAATTACAAATCCTTTAATCTATAGAAATGATACATACTATATGGACTATAAAGATTTGGAAAGAAAGATAGATTCTAAAACTAAACTACTATTGTTATGTAGTCCCCATAATCCTATAGGACGAGTTTGGACTAAAGAAGAGCTAAGTAAACTTGGGGAAATTTGTTTAAGGAATAATATTATAATAATTTCTGATGAAGTTCATTTTGATTTGGTATATAAGGGATATGGTCATACTGTAATGGCCAACGTTTCTCCAGATATTAGAGAGAATTGTATAATTTGTACATCACCAAGTAAGACCTTTAATATAGCTGGCTTGCAAATTTCTAATATAATTATACCAAATAATGAGCTGAGAAAAAGATATACTGAGGAGCTAGAAAAGGATCATATAGTAAGACCCAATGTATTTGGACAAGGAGCTTTGATAGCTGCTTATGATGAATCGGAAGAATGGCTAGATTCTTTAATGAGGTATTTAGAAGAAAACAAAAATTTCTTTATTGATTTTATAGAGACACGAATTCCTAAACTAAAAGTAGTAAAACCTGAGGGTACCTACTTACTTTGGGTCGACTGTTCTGAACTAAATATGAATTCTGAAGAATTAAAGGAATTCTTTTTAAATAAATGTAGACTAGCATTAAATCATGGAGAGATATTTGGAGAAGAAGGAAAATTATTTCAAAGGTTTAACATAGCTTGCCCCCGCACTGTTTTAGAAGAGGTATTGTTAAGGATAGAGAAAGCTATAAAAGATGAAATATCTGGATTAATGAATAATTAAATTAAGGCGGAAGGGTGATCAAAGTATCCCAGCAGGGAAATGATGAGTTATAGGATTTGAGATGGATGATCAAGGGGTAATAGTTGAAGAGGGGCCTGCAAAAGAAGTAATAGATAATCCTAAAAATGAAAGGACCAAACAATTCTTAAATGAAATTAGGCATAGAGAATAATCATAAGGTTAAAATACATAAAGATAACGGGAAAAAATAGCGGAGAATCAATTCTCCGCTATTTTTAGTGGCTAAAATGCCCAATTTCCATCTTTGAAAATTTGTATTTTTTCACCACTTTTAGTTTCGCCAAGGATATTCATGTCTTTTGCACCTATCATAAAGTCAACATGAGTAAGGGAATTATTAACTCCATGAGCTTCTAGTTCTTCGTCTGTCATGTTTTCTCCGCCCTTAATATTAGTAGGATAAGCCTTACCAAAGGCGAAATGGCAAGATGCATTTTCATCAAATAATGTATTCATAAATACAATATTAGAATTAGAAATTGGAGAATCATAAGGCACTAAGGCAACTTCTCCCAAATGTCTTGCACCCTCATCAATATCTAGTAAGTCCTTTAATGTATCTCTACCAACTTTAGCATCAAAGTCAATAACAGCCCCATCCTTGAATGTAAGTTTGAAATCATCAATTAATTTTCCACCATAGTTTAGAGGCTTTGTGCTATATACAACGCCGTTTACACCAGTCTTAAGTGGCATAGTAAATACTTCTTCAGTAGGCATATTTGGTGCAAAGTAAGTCCCCTTAGAGTCAACAGCTCCACCCCCAGCCCAGATATGTCCTTCTGGCAATTCAACAACTAAATCAGTACCATTAGATGAAGTGTAGTGAAGAGTTTTTAACCTTCTCTCGTTTAAGAAATCAACCTTTTCTTTTAAATTAGTCATATGATCTTCCCAAGCCTTAACAGGGTCTTCTAGATTCATACGAGTTGCATTAAATATAGCAGTCCATAGCTTTTCTACGGCTTCCTCGTCTGTTACATCTGGGAATACTCTCTTTGCCCAAGACTTTGTAGGAATAGATATTACACACCAAGGATTTATATCATTCATAGTGTATTTTCTCCATTCTTGTAAAGCTATAGAAGCAGATTTGTTATTTGCAGCTATTTTCTTTGGATCTATTTCCTTAAGTAGCTCTGGATCTTGAGCTGAGATTGAAAGGAAGCCTGCACCTTTTTTAGCATAATCCTCTAAACCATCAGCAAACCACTTTGGATAGTTCTCAAATACTTCCATAGGAGCATTTTCAAACTTTAATTTTGTAAGAATTTCATCATTCCAATTAACATGAACTTCACTAGCACCAAGTTCATAAGCATTTTTAGCTATAAGTCTTACAAAATTAATAGCTTCAATAGGAGCATTTACTACTAAAGGTTGGCCCTTTTGGATATTGATACCTACCTTAACAGCTAGCTTTGCATAATCATTTAACAGGTTTTCGAAATTTTTCAAATTATCACCTCATTTATGTATTTATTTATAGTTTATAGGATATAAGGTGATTTGTAAATATATTCATTTATATTTAAAAACTCCCAATAAAGGGAGCTTTTAAATATGAATTGGTTTATCTATGGCGCCAAATGCTGCTTCCATCATTATCTCTGAAAGAGTTGGGTGAGGGTGTATTGCCTTTGCAATATCATAGATAGTTCCCTCTATTTGCATAGTAATGATGGCTTCGGAAATCATATCTGTTGCATGAGATGCCATTATATGAGTACCTAGTACTTCTCCATACTTCTTATCAGCTATTATCTTTACAAATCCTACAGTCTCTCCATCTGCCAATGCCTTTCCATTGGCAGCCAATGGAAATTTGCTAACGACAATATCATGGCCCTTTTCTTTTGCTTCTTCCTCCGTAAGACCTACGCTGGCCAGCTCTGGGAAGGTATAGATACAAGCGGGGACGATATTGTAGTTTATGGTGCTATTTCTTCCCATAATATTTTCGGCGGCTACAACTCCTTCAGCAGAGGCAACGTGGGCTAATGCAAATTTACCATTTAGGTCTCCTATGGCATAGACCCCAGTTACACTAGTTTCCATTCTTTCATTAGTCTCTACAAAGCCTTTGGAGTTAAGCTTTAGATTAAGATTTTCTATTCCATTTAGTCTAGGTTTTAGTCCTAGTGACACTAAATATTTATTTCCTTTAAATATCTTCTCTTTTCCTTTATGTTCGATTAAAACTCCATCAGGAGATATGGATTTTAATTTTGTATCCGTTAATATATTGACTCCTTCTCTCTTAAGATGCTTTTCAAGGGTTGTTGCCATTTCTGATTCTGTTGATGTGAGTATTCGACTAGACCTTTGAATTAGAGTAACCTTAGAGCCTAAGGAGTTAAAAAGTGTGGCAAACTCAACTGCTATAACTCCACCGCCCACTACAACTAATTCCTTAGGGATTTCCTCAAGGCTCAATGCTCCCTTGCTGTTTATAACATCTCCGGACTTCACCATAGTATCTAATCCAGATATAGAAGGGAAGTTCTCTATAGCTCCAGTAGCGATAATAAGGTTCTTGCCCCATAAAATTTCATCATTTACCTTAATCTCATTTTTACTTAGCACAGTACCCATACCCTCATAAAGATCAATTTTATTTTTTTTAATAAGAGTATATATACCTGATACCAACTGATTTACAACCTTATCCTTCCTCTTGATAAGAGAATCCCAATCTACCTTTATATTATCAGTATCAATACCAACAATACCAAAATCCTTTCCTCTTAATATATCTTTATAAAGCTTAGCAGTTTTTAACATAGTCTTCGTAGGTATACAACCCCAGTTTAGACAAACGCCACCTAATTTTTCCTTTTCAATTATGGCAACCTTTGCCCCTAGTTGGGCTGCCTTTATGGCAGCCACATAACCTCCAGGGCCTCCACCTAAAACTAGAATATCATATTTCTCCATATAATCACCTTTCCTTATAGATTCAGTAAGAGTGTCTCTGGATCAGATAATATCGCTGTCAGTAGATTCAAGAAACGTGCTCCGCTGGCTCCGTCAATTATTCTATGGTCATAGGAAAGAGATAAAGGTAGCATATGAGCAATTACTATTTGATTATTTTTTACAATAGGTTTCTGTACAATTCTACCAATGCCAAGGATTGCTGATTCAGGATAATTGATAATAGGAATACCAAACAATCCACCAATAGAACCATAATTAGTTACAGTAAAGGAGCTACCTTTTAACTCATGAATTTCAGCCTTGTTTTCCTTAGCTCTACTACTCAAATCCTCAACTTCCTTAGCAATCTGCACTATGCTCTTCTTATGAGCGTCTCTAAGCACTGGCACCATAAGGCCCCTATCAGTATCAGTAGCAATACCAATATGATAGAAATGCTTTAAGATTAATTCTCCATTTTCTTCATCAAGGGAAGCGTTAAACTCAGGATATTTCTTTAATACGGCAATAACTGCTTTAATAATAAAAGGTAGATAAGTTAGGTTAATATCCTCAGATTTAAATTTATCCTTGTGTCTATTTCTAAATTCAACCATCTTAGAAACATCTATTTCATCCATTGCAGTTGTATGAGGTATAGTAAATCTAGATTTAACCATTTGTTCTGCAATAGTCTTTCTAATCCTTGTAAGAGGAATTCTCTCAACTTTTTCGTCACTATGATATACAATTTTTTCTGGTTGAGTCTTAGGAGATTCTACTGGTGCTACAGGTACAACCTTAGGTACCTCTTCCTTAGCCTTTAATATATCCTCTTTCATCACTCGACCATTTGGGCCAGAGCCTTCTAATTTTAGAATGTCTACTCCTAGATCCTTAGCCATCTTCCTTGCAACAGGAGTAGCTAATACTTTTTTATTCTTATCAGATTCCTTAGAAAATGAAATTTGACCTTCATTACTTGCTGGAATTATCTCAGAAGAAGCTATAACTTCCCCTACTACCCCTGCAGTTTCTTCTTCTACAACTTCTGGCACCTCATGAGCCTCATCAGAACTACCTTCAAGACCTATTACGATAAAGACCTGTTCTACTTCAATAGTGTCTCCTTCCTCAAATTTCAACTCTAAAACCTTACCTGATCTTGGAGAAGGTATTTCTGTAGTTACCTTATCAGTTTCAACTTCAGCTACAGATTGACCTTCCTCTATATTTTCTCCTTCATGAACTAACCATTTCATAAGGGTACCTTCTCTAATACCTTCACCTATATCTGGAAATTTAAATTCAAAATTCATAGTATACCTCCTCTGTTAAAACTTAACTACATCTTCAATAGTCTTTGCAATTCTTTCAGGTGATGGAATATAGTGTTTTTCCCCACGTGGCAATGGGAATATAGTGTCAAATCCAGTTACACGAGTTGGGGGAGCTTCTAGATATAAAAATGCCTTCTCGTTAATAACAGAAATTATCTCTGCACCAGTACCAAAGGATTTAGGTGCCTCATGAACTATAATAGCTCTTCCAGTTTTCTTTACAGATTCAACAAAGGTTTCCCTATCCATTGGAGCAATAGTCCTTAAATCTATTATCTCAGGATGGATTCCTTTAGCTTTTACCATTTCACTAGCCTTTTGTACATCTCTTACCATTGCACCCCAGGTAATAATAGTAACATCTTGACCTTCTTCCACAATCTTTGCCTTTCCAATAGGAAGTTCATAGGCTTCCTCTGGGATTTCCTGTTTAAATGCTCTATAAATTCTCTTTGGTTCTAAAAAAAGAACTGGATCAGGGTCTCTAATTGCCGCTATTAGAAGGCCTTTCGCATCATAAGGAGTAGATGGGATAACAACTTTCAGTCCTGGTATATGAGCATAAAGGGCTTCCGTACTTTCGGAGTGATGCTCCAAGGCCCTAATGCCGCCGCCATAAGGTGCACGAATTACCATAGGAAGAGTATATCTACCTCTACTACGATTTCTCATTCTAGCAACATGGGATATTATTTGATTGAAAGCAGGGTAAGAAAATCCCATAAATTGCATTTCAACAACTGGTTTTAATCCATTAATTGCCATACCAACTGCTGTGCCTACTATTGCAGACTCTGCAAGGGGTGAGTCAAAAGCTCTCATCTCTCCAAATTTCTCCTGTAACCCAACAGTAGCTCTAAAAACTCCACCTTCAACTCCAACATCTTCACCATAAACAACTACAGTTGGATCATTTTCCATTTCATTCATCAAAGCTTGATTAACAGCCTGAACTATATTTAATGTGTTAGCCATATTAGTTACCTCCTTCTAAAAAAGCTTTATATTCATTAAGTTGTTCCTCTAATTGTGGAGGCATTGTCTCATAGTGATATTTAAATATGTCTTCAATTTCAGTATCAGAATTATTTTCGATTTCTTCAAAGGTAGACATTACTTCAAGTTCTAATTCTTTCTTAGTTTTTTCTTCCCATTCGTGGGTTAATATATTTTTACTTAATAGATATTTCTTGAATCTTGCTATAGGATCTTTTTCCCACCATTTTTCTACTTCAGAATCCTCCCTATATAAAGTAGGGTCATCAGAAGTAGTGTGAGCAGCTAACCTATAGGTATAAGCCTCTATTAAAGTAGGGCCTTCACCATTTCTAGCTCTGTCAATAGCTTCCTTTGTGGCAGAATACATAGCCAATATATCATTTCCATCTACAACAATTCCTGGCATACCATATGCAATAGCCTTTTGAGCAAGAGTTTTACTTTTAGTCTGATTTTTTCTTGAAACTGAGATTGCATATTGATTGTTTTGAATAATAAACACCACAGGAGCATTAAATACAGCAGCAAAATTTAGAGCCTCATGGAAATCACCGTGAGAAGTACCGCCATCTCCAACATAAGCAACTGCTACATTTTTTTCTCCCTTAATATTATTAGCCATACCAATACCTGCAGCATGCTGGTACTGAGAGGATATAGGAACAGATACAGGAAGTACCTTTACACCCTCTGGCATATGACTTCCCCATTCATTACCATACCAATATAGATAAATATTTTTAAGAGGTACCCCTCTTACTAACCAAGCACCTAATTCCCTAAAGGCAGGAACTAACCAGTCTTCCTTCTCCATAGCGTAAGCACTACCTACTTGAGCGGCCTCCTGACCTATATTTGGTGCATAGGTAAGCATTCTACCTTGTCTTTGATAGGATAGAGCCTTTTCATCTATAGTACGTGAATATAACATAGTCTTATAAAGATACAATAGTTCATCATTTGAAAGAGGTGGGGTGTTTTTCTCATCCACAATTTTACCATCAGCATTTAAGATGCCATAATGTTTTTCTTCTAGAGGATTGTAATCTTCAAATCTCATAAATTTACCTCCTTATTTATATTAAATAGATTATACAAACTAATTGATAATCATTATCATTTACATTATATATATTTCCTAAATTTAATATCTTAAACAGGTGGACATACTAAAAATAAAATTTTTTATTCATATAAATAAAAAAACTTCCTAAATTAAGTTTTATAGACTAATTAGGAAGTTCTCTTAACTATGATTATATTAATTTTGTTGGTTTAGGTGATTACCTAAAATTACCATGAACCATATAATAGCCACCCCAAGAATTGCGTGGAAAAGTCCTGCTACATGATTTAATCCATTCATATTATATTGTAAAACTTGCATAGTACCTCTTGTTATCATAACACTAATGGTTCCAAGGAATCCTATATTATAAAGGTAAAACCAAATATTAAAGTATTTGTGTTCTGACAAGTTAAACTCTTTATTAAGTAATAAAACTATTAAGAAAAAGAACATACCAAGCACTAAAGTATGAACATGTAAAAAAGATAGTTGAGTTACACCAGTGAAACCATTAAGCTTAGTAAATTCTCTATAAAATACTCCTAGAGCTAGTCCTAAGATTCCATATACAAGTGCAGTGTTAAATAATTTTTTCATTAAATTCTCCTCCAGTTTTAATTTTGATTTGGACAAGTTAATATATACCCTTTGGGATTCATTTTATTCAATTAGGAATTAGAAATGTTAAAACCACTTGTAAATTTGTTCCTTATCTGATATACTTTTCTGAAATACAAAAATAAATTCGAAGACAAAGAAGAGTAGTTAATTCTTATCTTTCACAGAGAGCTGAAGAATGGTGGGACTTTGGCAAAGATGGATTTAATGAATGGACTTTGTAGAAGCTGGTGGAAATCTATAGAGAGTACCCCGTGCCGGAAGCCTACCGTTAACTAAGGACAGGATATGTTAGTATCCCATTAAGAGAGATGCATTTTTGCATAATTTAGGTGGCACCGCGAATTCAACCTTCGTCCTATTGAGGATGGAGGTTTTTTTG
This sequence comes from Bacillota bacterium, assembly GCA_023388495.1. Classification (GTDB taxonomy): domain Bacteria; phylum Bacillota; class Clostridia; order Tissierellales; family Tissierellaceae; genus Tissierella. Next base: position 9,941 of record JAEWGC010000005.1, read on the forward strand.
TATTT
>JAEWGC010000016.1 GCA_023388495.1 Bacillota bacterium
CTGGTATTCGTGGTGTCCATTACGAATACAAAAAATAGTCTAATACATTAGGCTTTATTGGTATGCTCATTATTTTTTGAGCTTCCTTTTTTTTATTTAATAGGAAAGTAGAACTTTCCTATTAAATAAAAAAAGACAGGAGAAACATACTGCCTTTTTTAGCTTCCAGTTGAAGTATAATGTCTTACTCCAACTCTCCATATTAACAAAGAAAATATAAAAAACATAAATCCAAAGAATGGAGATACCCATCCCATCCATGAAGGATAATTAAAAGAATCTACTTTTCCCAATATACTCATTGCAGGAAAATAATTAACTGTAGCCAATGGTATAATATATATAAGTACTTTTCTAAACCAAGGCTTATATATGGAAATAGGATATTGTGCCGCTTGTACTCCTCCATAGGTAAAGGAATTAACTATTTCTAAGCTCTGTACTGACCAAAAGGATAGGGTAGCTTGAAGTACTATAAGACCTGAAAACAAGAAATTTCCTCCTAGGATAGATCCTATTAACAACAAAGTCTTCCCTATAGTCCATCTTATATTTAATTTTAATATTGACCATATAAGTACAACAAGACCTTGAACAAATCTCCCTATTCTCATTATCTGAAAATCATGGCCTAATACTTGTAGCACTGTGGTTCTTGGTCTAAGAAGTATTCTATCAAAATCCCCTGTTCTAACTAACCTAGGGAATATATCAAACCCTCTTGTCCAGCCTTCTGTAATGGAAAAAGCAATATGAACTATTCCATAAAACAAAGCTGCTTCTTCAAAGGTAAAGCCTTTGATATTATTAAATCTTTCAAATAATACCCAGACACCGAGGAATTCAATAAAAGTTATTAAAAAATGCCCAATAGACATCATAATAAATGAGGCTTTGTATTGGAGCTGAGATTCTATACTTAATTTGATATATTTAAAATATAATTTTATACTCTCCATACTCTTAACCTCCTTGAACTACTAAATCTTTTATTTTCCTATTTAGAATCCATTGTCCTAGGATATATAGTATCATTGCCCAAAGACATTGAAATCCAAAATACTTAAGTAACTGCTCTATTGGAATTTCTCCAGTGAAAAATCTAGCTGGGATATCTACCAATCCACCAAATGGTAAGTAATTTAATACTTGTTTAAAATTATCTGGAAATAATGGCAATGGCACTATCATCCCAGAGCATATAGTAACGATGGTTGCTAATAATCTTTGTATCCCATCACCTGACAGAGAATAGAGAGTTGTAATATTAATTATATTAGTTATGGTGCAGGAAATCATAAGAGCACCAAATGTAGCTACTATCCATCCTACTAAAGCCTGAATATTTGGCGGAAATGACATACTATAATCCTTTGGTAATAACAAGGCTACAATAAATAAAGGAAGGGATTTAAGAAGAGTTGGTGCAGTTCTTAAGGCAAAGGCCCTTGCAAACCAATAATTATATAAATTCATTGGTCTAATAAGCTCATAGGTTACGTTTCCTGTTCTTATTAGATTTTGAATCTCACTATCTCCATTCCAAGGTAGCATTCCTAGCATAGCCTGACCTATCCATATATAAGTAATAGCTACTTTATAATCAATAGGCATCTCTCCAGTTGAAGAACTATAAAAACCATATAGTATCATGACCATAATCATTCCAAAGAAAAACTGAGTAAATGCACCCGCAAAAGCAGCAACTCTATATTGTAATAATAAGTTGAATCTAATTTTTATAATAGAAAAGAATGCTCTCATATGTTTAACTCCCCATAAAGCTTAGCAATGATTTCTTCAATAGGAGGGTTTTCTATTAGTATGTCTTTTATTTTATATTTAGTGGATAAAGTAGTTATAAGATCTGCAGGTGTTATTATATCAGGATTGAAATCAACGATAAGTTTGTTTTGTTCTCTTTTTACAAGAGTTGCTCCTTCAATAAAGAAGCCGTTTGTTCCTTCATCAAAATCTAAAATTAGTCTCCTATCCTTAGATACTGTATCTCTAAGGGATTGCAGTGAACCATCTAAAAGGATTTGCCCTTTTCCTATTATGATTACCCTATTACATAGTGTTTCGATATCATCCATATCATGGGTTGTAAGTATTACTGTAACTCCTCTTTCCTTGTTCAATTTCTTTATAAATTCTCTAACGGCTAATTTTGATACCGCATCTAACCCTATAGTAGGCTCATCAAGGAAAAGTACCTCTGGCGAATGAAGAAGTGATGCAGCTAGTTCACATCTCATTTTTTGTCCCAAGCTTAGCTGCCTTACTGGAGTATTTATAAATCCTTCTAATCCTAGCCACTCTATAAGCTCCTTTTTAATCTTTAAATAGTCTCCTAGAGGAATCCTATATATATCCTTTAATAGTTCAAAGGAATCAATTACAGGTAAGTCCCACCATAGCTGGGTTCTCTGCCCAAATACTACCCCTATATCCTTTACATATTGAATCCTTTCCTTATATGGAACCTTTCCTAAAACCTCGCATTCTCCCGAATCTGGTGTTAATATGCCAGATAGTATTTTGATTGTAGTAGATTTACCTGCTCCATTTGGTCCAATATATCCCACTAATTCTCCCTTCCCTATTTCAAAGGATATATTATCTAGGGCAAGAATCTCTTCATATTCCCTATGGACCATACTCTTTAGTCCACCTACTATACCTGGCTTTCTTTTGGATATTTTATATCCCTTTGACAATTCATTAGCCACAATAACCATGAAAACCCTCCTCTCTCTTTTCAGCATAAGGATGATTTTACCAAATTGAAGTAAAGAAGTCAATGAGAAAAACCTTATGTAACATATTTGTTATATAAGGTTTTTAACTACTAAATATTTATTTTTTCCAACGTTTTAAATGTGGAAGAGAATTATTTAATAACTCCCTCGCTTCATTTTCATCCATTCCATTTTCTTTCATAAAAGGTATACAAGTTTCTATCATTTCTTCCATTGTTTCATCTGGTTTTTTAAAATTTCCATCTTCATAGCAATATGTGCAATAATCCTGACTTTTACTTCCATCCTTTTCTGTACCATAAAGGCTAACATCTTCCATTGGCATTCCACAGCTTTGACAATATTCTTGTTTCATAAGATTTTCCCCCTTGTTTTTTTATTCTTTTATCCTATAATACTACTATACTTTGACAACAGTATGTCATATTTAATACTTTTCATAAATCTTTTGTGCTCTATCCTTGATTATCTCTTTAATATAATGTGGTTCAAGAACCTCTACAAATTCACCATAGCTTAATATCATAGAATAAACCCACTCATCCTCGGGAAAGGAAATTCTAACTACTACATATCCATTTTCATCTATTTTAATATTTTCTTCATGGAAAAATTCACCAACTCTTTGCTGCACCTCAGGAGAAAATTTTAAAACTAAGTCCACCATATTATTTTTACAAATATTTTTATTCTTGAAATCCTCATAACGTACTTCTCTTCGGTTAAAATTTTCTTCTAACAACTTGACCTTATGTATTCTAGAAAGTTTAAAAAATCTATAATCATTTCTTAGATGACAGTATGAAAAAACATACCAATTAAGTCCTTTTAAAACAAGACTCATAGCCTCTATTCTTCTTTCTGTTATATTTCCATAACGATTTATATACCCTATATCTATTAGCTTTTCTTTAATTATTCCCTCATATATGATTTTATATTTTTCTTTGTCTTCAGAATTAGCTCTATATCCCCAAGGCAAATCACATATTATTAATTCATTAAAATGATAATCAAACTCTTCTTTCTTATCTTTAGGTACAATATTACTTATCTTGTCAATTGTTAAATCAATATGTTTATTATCTGAAAAATTTCCTATGTTTTTAAGTGCCACAACAATTGAAGTCATATCATCTAATGTCAGTAGCTGGTGGTTCATTTTATAATTATCTAAGATACTAAACCCTCCATCTCTCCCTTGATTAGACACTATAGGAATTCCCGCTAAGTTAATGGTTTCTATATCTCTATATATAGTCCTTACAGAAACTTCAAATCTATTAGCCAGTTCCTTAGCAGTTATATTATCTTTGTTAAGTAATATAACTATAATGGAAAGCAACCTATCTATTTTCATGACCTATTTCCCCTTTTTATCATTCCTAAATCACAAGTCCTAGTAACTTAGCAAAGGAAGATTATTATAATTAATAAAATAGCTAAACAAGGAGATATCTTATCTCTCTTGTCTAGCTAGTATCTTATTTAACTGCTATAATCATTGGATCCGTTTCAATAGGTGCTTCTAAACCTACTACTATTTTTACAGTTTTCTTAATTGCTTCATCTACGGCTTCCAAAGAGTTTGGTAATTCTTCTTTATATAAATCATATAGCCTACTAGCTGCTGTACCACCTGAATAGGTAGGCAATACTTCTCTAAAACCTGCTTCTTTGAACCATTTTGTATATGTCTTCCCAGAAGGATGAATAGTTCTTAGTGCTTGAGTATTTGTTATCTTAGGCTCCATCTCTTCTAATAAGGAAATAGATAACTCCGAAAAACCAACACTATTATTTAGTTTCTCAACTAGCTCTTTTCTAGACATAGCAATGGTTAATCCATATTGGACTACAAATTCCTCTTCAATATTTCTATTAAATATAATCAATTTACAACTCTCTTTATTTAACTCTGCTATCCATATATCATTTTCTAATCCATCTTTGTATCTACTTAAGGCCTCATAATGAATCCTTATCTTTCCACCAGGTTTTAATACCCTATAGAGTTCTTCTATAGTTTTCTTTGGATCTGGTGTCTGTTCAATAGATGATGCTGCCATTATGCCATCAAAAGTATTATCTTCAAATGGCAATCTATCTTCTGAATTATAGGAAAAAAACTTAGCATTTATAAGCCCCATTCTCCTGGCATTTTCTCTACAGACCTCTACTCGTTTTTCTGATGAATCTAATCCTATTACTTCCTCAGCATAGGGTGCTACGATTAATGAAGGCCAGCCATCACCAGGTCCAAAGTCTAATAGTTTTTTTCCTTCTCCATTAGTGGAGTATAGAAAATCATACATAAGACCTCTATCTACCCAATGATATTTATTGGCACAATCAAATGGTTTATAGATAATTGGCAAACCATATCCAGATTGAGACTCCATTTCATTGTAGATAAATTCCTCTGATGTTGAATATATAGGTGCTAATTTTTCTTCTATCCAATCGAATATACTCTTTTCTTTTATTAATTTTTCCATTGACATTGAATACCCCCAAATAGTTTTTTAAGTTCTGCCAATGGATTAAGTACATTTTATTAAAATGCAATTCCTCCAATGGCTAATTGATTGATTGAATTAACATTTATTTTTCTCATATCGCCCACTCCTTTCAATATCATGATTAATATGAACACAAAACCATTATACCATAATATCCCATCTATAATATATGCATTAAATAAATATAATCATTGTTTCTAGACACCAAGAGTTCTTAAAAGAAAATCATATATCACCTTTGCAGTATCAACCACTGTGTCTATATAAACATATTCATCGGCTGTATGGTAGTTTCCACCATGAGGACCAAAAACAAATGTTGCCACTTTGACCCTAGCTCCTAAATAGTTGAAATCTCCCATACTCTGGAAATATCTAATTTCAGGATTCTTACCTGTAATATTATTGATGCTTTCAGTTAATAGCTTAGTATAATGATTGTCCTCAGATACAATATAAGGTTCAAATATTGCATTTTCTGGATGAGTTCCCTCTCTAAGTTTTATAGTAACTTTACTTTTGACATTAGCTCTTTCAATGGCTTCTTTTATTCCGTTCAATATATATTCTCTGGTTTCTCCAGGAACTGTATGTCTAAATACGGAGAAAGATGCCTTGTCAGCAACACTACAGGATGCCCCGCCTCCTTCTATTCCAATAATGGCAATAGAACCCTTTCCTAATTTTTCATCTTCAATTAGTTCGGTTTTTTCTAATTCCAATAATACTTTTGAAGCATCCGATATTGCATTGATTCCTAGCTCTGGATTTGCAGCATGGGCAGATTTCCCAAGGAATTCAACAGTATAACTGAACCCTCCTCGGGCTCCTAAACATACACAGGGAAAAGGAGTATTAGTAAAACCACTACTTGGCTCAGTTACAATGGCTACATCTACATTGTCTGTAATTCCATCCATTATTAAAGCATCAGTTCCTAAGCCATATGGACCCTCTTCATCCGATACTAATGTATATATTATTTCTCCCTTAAAATTATCTACTGTTTTTAGGAAGGCTTCTACAGCAATCATAATAGTGGCACAGCCTGCTTTCATATCATTTGCTCCCAAGCCGTATAGTTTATCTCCTTCAATAGTAGCTTTTAAAGGATCCTTTGTCCATCCTTCACATAGCTGAACTGTATCTAAATGCCCATTTAATAGTACAACTGGCCCTTCTTCTTTTCCTTTAATCCTACCTATAACATTAACACCCTTGTAGTCATATACCTTATCTTCATGGTATCTATGATATTCCACAGGTATTTCTCTATGACTTAACCAATCATAAGCAAAGTCCATAACCTTCTCTTCTTCAAAATATGGGCTATATATTTCAATAAGTTGAGATAATAACTTTTCTACTTGCTCCCTATTTATATATTTATCCATTGTTTTTAGCCTCCACTCTGTCTAAAATTAGCTGTATCTCAAATCCCTTATCTCCTTCAATACTATAATTTACACTACCACCAAATTTACATACTCTTTCCTCTATTCCCAAGAGTCCATTTCCCTTAACTAAGCTACTACATCCTAATCCGTTATCTCTAATACTTAGTATTAGCTCCTCAAATTTAAAATCTATATCTACTTCATCAGCTTCTCCATGCTTTATACTATTGGTTAAAGCCTCTTTTATTGAGAAATATATAATATCTTTATACTTAGGTGGCAGTTCCTCCACTCTTTCATCTATATTCAATATTACTTTGATCTTTCCTGTGCTTTCAATATTATCTACCATGATTTTAATGGAATCCAGCAATGTCCTTAGACTACCCTCTTTTAAAGCATACACTGCCTTTCTTAAACTTTCCATGCTTTCCTTAGTTAGCATCTGAGATTTGATGATTAACTCCTTAGCCTTTATTTTATCTTTGTCTATGATTTTTTCAGCTACATCTAGATTCATATTTAAAGCTACTAGGCTATGACCTAGATTATCATGTATCTCTCTTGCTACTCTATTTCTTTCCTTAGCTATAGTTAATTCCTCTATTTTCTCTGATTGTTCCTTTAGCTTACTATAGGATAATGCTAATTCTTTGTTTAACCTCTCAACCTTTATTTTTTCTCTTCTCAAGGTTTTATAGCCAAATAGACTTAGAACGTAAAAGAATATAGCCATAAAAATCATAACAATATCCAATATACTGTCTTGCCAAAACTCAATGGTTCTTATATCTTCTATAGATCCTATTCTATACATAATTAGTGACATAAAAGATATGATCTGTAATCCTATAAAGAACCTTGATATCTTCCCTTCAGTACATAATATTAGCTCATATAAAATCATGGAGAAATATATATCTATATATCCATCTACATTAATTTCTAAAACCAAGCTTATTATCATGGATAGAAGTATAGATGAATAGTAGCCTTTTATGCTTTTATAAAAATACTTTCTCCTAAGGTGATCGTTGATTACTATTACTAAAAACAATCCAAAGAAAACTAATAAATCCGTAATACTATCTTTACATCGATAAATAATATCAATACCTATAAAAATCTGCAAAGCTCTATACAAATAATCACTGTATTTATAGATTTTATTCATATTTACTACCTCATTAATTTATTTTAGGCATCTCCATCTTTCTATTTAATTTAATATTCTTATTATTAAGATAACAAATAATTAAAGTCATTACAACTAAAAGTATTCCCTTAGTATAAAACACAATATCATTTCCTATGTCTTTATATATATAAGAACCAACTATATATCCTATAGATGCCCCTATTCCACTTGCAAAACTATATAGCCCATAGGATTTACCTCTTTTATCTTCTCCTACAAAATCAATTATCAATGAAGAAAAGGCAGGACCATAAAACATTGCAACAAAGGATATTAAAGTATAGATAATCATAAAGCTATAGTACCCTTTATTAAATGGTATAAATATTTGAAGTATAGCATTTATAAACATCCCAACTATAACTATCTTTTCTCTACCATATTTATCAGAGAAGCTTCCAAATCTCTTTGGTAGAAAGAGAGCTAATATAGAGGCTGGAATAAATAGGAATACTATTAAACCAAGATCCTTTGTAATGTTTTCCTGTAAATATAGAAGATATATGGGTGCAGTTAAACTAGTTATAAATGAAATAACCCCAATTATTTCCAGGAAATATTTTAACTGTTTTTTATCTTTAATACTACCCTCCCCATATTCTTTTTTAAAGTTGATGGTCTCTGGAACATTTTTTATTGTATAATAAATAGATATAGAGCTAGTTATTAAGAATATTATAAATACTAATTTAAATGGATTATCAGTAAGATTATTATATAGGATAGTAAACCCAATAATACTTCCTATCCATTCACCCTTAGCCATGGTCTCATTTAATAAACCAAAGTTTCTACCTCTATTAGTTTGATCACTTATATCAGAAATAAAAGTATCTACACTTATCCATAGAAAGGATGCACCTAAAGATTGGATTATCCTTCCTATTAACAAATATTTAAAATCCTTAGCTAATATAAAAAATATGTTAACTATTGTATAAAGAACAGTACCTACTAGTATTCCTATTTTTCTTCCTCTCTTATCTATTAAGTTTCCAACCATTGGTCGTATTATTATACTGATTAGTGAAAATATAGAATAAAGATATCCTATCTGAATAATATTTACTCCCATAGATGAAGCATATACGGGAAATATAAATCCTATAAAGGATAATGGAAAAGATATAAAATAGATGGCCCTCCTTAACTCTTTCATAGCATAACCTCCTAAATATTCTTGCTTTAATTATATAATAGTTTTAAAGATAAGAAATCTAGCAAAGGTCATAATAATAGTCATATTTTTATATGACTAAAGTCATATAAAAAAGCCGTGATTAATAATCACAGCTTTTTTCAAACTCTTTAATCATGACTGCTAACTGAGTTCTATCTCTCAACCTTAGCTTATCTAGTATTTTAGTTATATGATTTTTAACAGTTCCTTCCGCTATATATAAAGCTTCTGCTATTTCTCTGTTAGACCTTCCCGCTCCAATTAAGAGTGCTATTTCATATTCCTTTTTAGTCAATTCCTTAAATATGTCTTCCTCTAGATTATTTTGGGTAATATTACCATGATTCATAGACTCTATCATCTTCTTAGCCACATCAGGCTGCAGAAGTATATTACCCTCATATACGGTTTCTATTGCCTTAACTAATTCCTCTGAAGATATATCCTTAAGCAAATAGCCATCGGCTCCATTTTTTAATCCTTCAAATATATATTCATCTTCATTGAAAGTAGTTAATATCAGAACCTTTATATCAGGATATCTTTCCTTGATTATCTTTGTAGCTTCTACTCCATCTATTATAGGCATTCGTATATCCATCAGTACAAGGTCTACCTTTTCTCTCTCCAATATTTCCATAGCTTCTTTACCATTAGTAGCCTCTCCTACTATGGAGACAGTGTTATAAAGATTTAGCATCATAGTAAGACCTTCACGTATTAAGCTTTGATCATCTACTATAAGAACTTTAATCATAATAAACACCTTTTTCTACGCCAAATATAATACTATACCTACAAAATGGATTACAGATGCAGCCAATACAAATAAATGCCAGATTGCATGATGGTAAGGAATCTTCTTTATGCTATAGAATATAGTACCCAATGTATATAGTAGTCCTCCACCTAGTATCCACATAAAGAATCCTATAGATGTCATTTGTATAATGGGTTTTATAGTAAATACTGCTATCCATCCCATCCCTATATATAGAGTCAAAGACAATGCCTTAAACCTATCAAATTTACCAAAGGTAAATATCTTAAATACAACACCAAATATTGCTATAGACCAGACTGCCACTAATATACCAACTCTTAAGGCCCCATTCATACTAAGAAGTGCTATAGGTGTGTAGGTTCCTGCTATAAATAAAAATATGGAGGAATGGTCAAATACGCGAAGTACCTTCTTTGCTCTTTCATTAGGTATGCTATGGTATAGTGTTGATGATAAGTACATCAAAATCAAACATGCACCATATATACTAAAGGCTACAATAGATATATTGTCTCCCTTTTTTAAGGAAAGGATTAATAATACAATCAAGGATGCAATACCAAACAGTACTCCCAATCCATGGGTGATTCCATTTGCAATTTCTTCTTTAACAGTATACTTTTTACTTAGTAAGTTTTCTTTTTTCAAATTTACACCTAGCCTTTCTGTGGAATGGCACAGAGGTCATTCCCTACTTATTTTCCCAAAAAAGACAGGAGAAACGCCTGTGCCCGTGCTCTTGGGCGCCCCATGTCTTATTCTCCTTGGTCCGTTATGATAATTGGGCCGTCTTTTGTTATAGCTATAGTATGCTCATATTGAGCTGATAGCTTGCCATCAACAGTTCTAGCGGTCCAGCCATTATCGTCCATTTTCATTCGATATGTTCCTAGGTTTATCATTGGCTCTATGGTTATAACCATGCCTTCCACAAGTCTTTGTCCTCTACCTGGTATTCCATAGTGAGGTACCTGAGGATCTTCATGCATGCTTTTACCTATACCATGACCCACGAAATCCCTAACTACAGAATATCCATGGGATTCTACAAAGGATTGTATGGCATGACCAATATCTCCTAGTCTATTTCCTACAATTGCTTGCTCTATTCCCTTATATAGAGATTCTTTTGTTATATCAAGTAGATTCCTAGCTTCATCTGATATATCTCCTACAGCATAGCTCCAAGCTGAATCTGCTAGCCAGCCATCTACATTAACTACCATATCAATAGTTACTATATCTCCGTCCTTTAATGGCTCTGGTCTTGGATAACCATGACAAATCTCATCATTGATTGATGCACAGGTTGCATAAGGATATCCATGGTATCCCTTTTGCTCTGGGTAGGCATTATGCTCCTTTAGAAAATCTTCTACAAATTTATCTATCTCCATAGTGGAAATACCAGGCCTAATCATCTTCCCTATTTCCTTATGTACCTTAGCTAAAAGTTCTCCTGCCTTTATCATATTTTGTATTTCTTGTTCTGTTTTTAATATTATCATTTAATCTTCCTTCCTTTATATATCTTAATATTATTTATACCAATTAATATTGGCTTCTTCTATTATTCTTTCAAATTCAGCATCACCATGTAAGCTCTCAAAGTCCTTATCAACTTTTATGGACTGGATTATTTCTGGTAACAATGCTACTGCCTCTCCCAAGTCTGCCAAAGCATTGGCTTTATCATCTAATATTGAATAGCAGCATGCCCTGTTATAATATAAATCATGGGCCTTTGGATTGTTTTTTATTCCCTCCGTTAGGAGGCTAATTGTATCTTCATACCTTTTTTCCTCTATATATATAGCAGAAATATTTAGATAAGAATAAGAATACTCTGGATTAGAATCTATTGACTTAAAATAATAATCTAAGGCCTTCTCATTATTTCCCATGGCCTTGTAGATAACTCCCATATTAAATAATCCCTTATAATAATCTGGTTGAATATTTAAGCTTTTCTCTATCATATTATATGCCTTGTGATAGTCTTCTAATTCCTCATATATGGAGCCTATATTATTATAAGCTATATAATCGTCAGGCACCAATTTGATTACCTTTTCATAATATTCTATGGCCTTATCCTTATCTCCATTTTCATCATATATATTAGCTGCATAGTAATAAGCCCTATCATAATAGGGATCTATATCTATGGCTTTATGATAATTTTCTAATGCCTTATCCTTATGCCCTATTCTCTCATACATCATGGCCATGCCATAGTATGCTCCTGCCTCTTCAGGATCTACTCTTGTTATTTCCTCATATGTATATAAGGATTTAAAAGCATCATCCATTTCATCATATATCTCAGCAATATTATATAATATGGCTATGATATCTTCAATATTTCCTCTAAACATCAAAGCCTTTTTATAAAACTCTATGGCTTTTTCTTTATTCTCATTAATATATGCATTTTCAGCTAATAAAACATAATTATATTGTCTGTCACTTGTGCTTATTCCTCTAACCAATAAAAACCACCTCTTAAGCTTTCTACTACTTATAGTCTACCACATTTTAGATAAAAAAGTAGAGGAAATCTTATTCCTCTACTTTTAATGCCCTTATTGAATTTAATATGGCTATTATAGACACTCCAACATCAGCAAATACTGCTTCCCACATTGTTGCTAATCCAAATGCTCCCAAGGATAAAACTATAAGTTTCAATCCTAGAGCCAATACAATATTTTGGGTTACTATTTTTTTAGTATTTCTTGCAATCTTTATACCTGTTGCAATTTTCCCAATCTCATCTGTCATTATAACTACATCTGAGGCTTCTATGGCTGCATCGGAACCTAAGCCTCCCATGGCAATTCCTATATCTGCCCTTGCAAGAACTGGTGCGTCATTTACACCATCTCCTACGAAAACAACCTTCCCTTTATTTTTATTTATTATATCTTCAAATATACTAACCTTATCTTGTGGAAGAAGGTTTCCATATACTTTATCTAAGCCTACTAACTCTCCAACCTTCTTTGCAGTATTTTCATTGTCTCCAGATAACATTATAGTTTCTTTAATACCCAATGACTTTAGTTTCTTTATATCTTCCACTACATTATCCTTTAGTTCATCTGATACTATTATGGTTCCTATATGGCTACCTTCTTTTCCAACATATACTACAGTACCTATAGAATCAACCTCTTCTACTAAAATATTCTTATCAAGGAATAAGGTCTTGTTTCCAAGGATAATCTCCTTACCATCTATATATACCTCTATTCCTTTACCTGGAATTTCCTTATAATCCTTTATATAATCATTACTTACTTCTTTTCCATAGGCTTCTATTATAGATTTACCAATAGGATGGTTTGAGAAGGACTCTCCATATGCTGCCAATTCAAGCACTTCGTCCTTTGTATAATCTCCATAATTCATGATCTCAGTTACTTTAAATGTTCCCTTAGTAATAGTACCTGTTTTATCAAATACTATGGCAGTTACATCATTTAATGCCTCTAAATAATTTCCACCCTTCACAAGTATTCCTGATTTAGAAGCTCCTCCTATTCCACCAAAGAATCCTAGTGGAATTGATATAACTAGTGCACATGGACAAGATATAACTAAGAATATACATGCCCTATATGCCCATTCACTTAATGCCCCTCCCATAAATAATGGTGGTATTACTGCAATGCCTAAGGCTACAAATACTACTACTGGTGTATAAAACTTAGCAAATTTAGTAATAAAGTTTTCAGTAGGCGCCTTTTTGCTTGATGCATTTTCTACTAAATCTAGTATCTTTGATACTGTAGATTCTCCAAACTCCTTTGTTACCTCTATCTTTAAAAGTCCATGATTATTTACTACTCCTGATAATACCTTATCACCTTTACCTACATTTCTAGGTAAAGATTCTCCAGTAATATTTGATGTATCTAAGGAAGATTCTCCTTCTACTACAATTCCATCTAGAGGAACCTTCTCTCCTGGTTTTACAACTATGATTTCTCCTACATGAACCTCCTTAGGGCTCACAACTATTGTTTCTCCATTTTTCTCAAGATTTGCATAGTCTGGTCTTATATCTAATAATGAGGATATAGACTTCCTAGAGTGGTTAACTGCCATTCCCTGAAACATTTCTCCCACTTGATAAAACAACATAACCGCAACACCTTCTGGATATTCTCCAATCATAAAAGCTCCAAGTGTTGCCACAGTCATTAAAAAGTTTTCATCAAAGGGTATTCCCGCCATTATATTCTTTACTGCTCTTATTATAACTTCATAACCTACTACTCCGTAGGCAAGTGAATATACTAAAAACCTTGGAGTGCCTTCTAGCTTAAAGATCAAAGGAAGTACAAATAATAGGCCCCCAAGAATTAATTTTATAATTTCATTTTTACTTATTTCTCCGTGGTCATGATGATGATCATGGTCATGGCCATGATGGTGATCTTGTTTTTCTGTTTTATCTATAACCACTACATGAGGTTCTAGTTTGTTTACAATTCTCTTTATTTCTTCGGTTACTGTACTGGCTTCATCATCTTTATTTACATTAACCTTCAATTTTTTAGATACAAAATCTAAATTTGCATTCTCTACTCCATCAATTCCCCTAGATAATTTTTCAATTTTTGCAGCACAACCAGCACAATTAAGTCCATTTAACTCTAGCTCAATCTGTTTCATGTTTTGTCCCCCAATATTTACATATTAACATATGAGCAACTATTCATATGTTAATATTATTATATTCCCATTAATCCCTTTTGTCAATGAAAAAAAGCATCTTTCGATGCTTTTAAAGGCTTAACTCTGCTATATATTTATAATTATCTTTTTCTTCTTCCTTATTTAATAATTTCCATTTACTATTTAATCCTATTGACTCTCCCAAGGCTTCAAAATAGTACATTATTATTCCTGCATCTACAAGGTTTGGTTTTTCTCCCTTATTGTGTTTTAATAATAGAGTAACCTTATCCTTACCAAGTAAAAATCTCCAAGGCTGTTTATTTAAAGCTGAAGGAGCAAACCTTACATAGTAGAATAAATCATCTAATCCTCTATTTTCTAAATCCTCCATATTTACAGGATTTCCTATTTTATCTGAAAAAACTAATTCATCAACGCCAATTCTTTCACTAAAAGCTTCATTTGCAAAAGGATTTCTTGCCTTTCCATGACCTACAGCCAGTATATAATCTATATTACCGTTTATGCTTCCAAATACTTCTTTTTTAGTATCCTTATCTACGTCCACTACACTTACCCAACAAGTGTCTAATCCCATAGTATTTAGCTTTGTTATAAGTTTCTCCATATAATAGGAACCATAGATAATACTTCTAGGCTCATTGTTGATTAAATCAAGTCCAATATAATGAGGAGCCTCTATCATAACTCCTGAATATCCTCCGATTCCTTTTAAGTTTTCATATAGTTTCTCGCCATATTCATATAATTTAAAACTTATACCCTCGCCAGCTTCCTCTTCTAATGATTTAATATATAATTTAGTTTCTTCTAATATATCAATACTTACCTTTCTCTTCTTAAACTCTCTCACAGATTTTCTACTCTTTAAAAAATTAGTCATTAACATATAAATCCCTCCGAAATAAATGATTTATACAATATATACCACTTTTATAGGTTTCTAATCTATCATTTTAGTCCAAGGCCCTCTAGAAATCCATAAATATTTTGAAGTAGGTAATAATGTATTAGTAAAGCAGTGCCAACACCTAAAAGTATACCTGCTGCCACATCTGTAGGATAATGAACTCCAAGATATATTCTAGATATACCAACTATTATAGCAATAGTAAATACTATAATAGATAGTCTTGGCATATTGAGGGCTATAGTTGTAGCAATAGAAAAGCTTGCAGTAGTGTGTCCTGAAGGAAAAGAATAGTCCTTTAGATTTATACCAAAGGTATTTAATTGCTCAATTATCTTATATGGTCTCTCCCTACTTAAAATTCTCTTAAGAGAATGAACTATTATTTGACTAAGGGTTAGGCCGAAAAGAGCTTCAACCCCCATAAGTCTTACATTGCTACTTCCTATTAAAATTAGGACTAGAACCAATAGAGAAGAAAATACTGCTCCACCTAAATTTGTAGCCCTAGACATTATACTATCTAAATATCTATGGCTCATTTTTCTATTAATTATATTGATAAAGTAATCATCAAACTTCTTCAATTGGTTTTTCATATTCTCACCTTTGACTTATTTTTTGGCTACTGTACTATATTTTAATTTATTATTACCCACTTAGCAATAATAATATTGATATACTCTTAATTTCTTTTTTATGTTAAAATATATTGGACAATCTTAAAAGTAGGTGTAGATATGAATTTAAGTATGGAGCAGGAAAAGGCAATTAAGCATGTCAAAGGTCCTGCATTGATATTAGCTGTACCTGGTGCAGGTAAAACTACGGTACTAATACATAGAACAGTAAATTTAATATTAAACCATAAAATAAGTCCAGAAAGAATATTATCAATAACCTTTAGTAAAGCTTCCGCTAGGGATATGAAGGAAAGATTTAATAAGGCTTTTTCAGATATCTCATCTATTCCCATTCAGTTCTCTACAATACATAGCTTTTGCTTTAGCTTGATTAGAGAATATGCCTATATGAATAGAATTAAATATACATTGATTGAAGAGGAAAAAAATCAGTTAAATAAATATAACCTTATTAAAAAGCTCTACCTAGATATTAACAAAGAATATATTACTGAGGAAAAACTAGAGTCTCTCTTGAACTCTATGGGATATATTAAAAATATGATGCTTACAGTAGATGAATTCTTGAAAGGCAATAAATCAGATATTGAGAACTTTAAAACCATATATGATCTTTATGAAAAATACAAAAGAGACAATAATCTTATAGATTTCGACGATATGCTGACTATTTCCCTGGAAATTCTACAAAGAAATAAACAGATCCTTGAAAAGTATCGTGCTAAATATGATTTTATTCAGGTAGATGAGGGACAAGACACCTCTAAGGTTCAGATGGAGATAATAAAGCTGTTGGCAATTCCAAATAACAATCTGTTTATTGTGGCAGATGACGACCAGTCAATCTATGGATTTAGAGGTGCATATCCAAAGGCATTACTTAATTTCACTAAGGTTTATCCCAATGGTAAGCTATTCTTTATGGAGCAAAACTATAGATCATCAAGAAATATTGTATCAGTTTGCAATAGATTTATTAAAAGGAACACTTTAAGATATAACAAAAATATCTGCACAGATAATAGTTTTATAGAACCTATTAATATAGTAAAGGTCAATACAATTAATGAAGAGTATAAATATTTAATAGAGGATCTTAAAAACAGAGAATTAGGAAGATGCTGTATACTGTACAGAAACAATTTATCATCCATAGGCCTTATTGAATCCTTTGAAAGAAATAATATCCCCTTTTATATGAGAGATACTAAGGTTAGGTTTTTTAATCATTGGCTTGTACAGGATATAATCAATTTCATCCTTTTTTCTCAGGATACTAGCAATATAAGTCTATATGAAAGTATTTATTATAAAAAAAGAGGCTATATATCAAAGAAGCAAATTAACTATGCTAAAACTCTAAACTATAGTCTTTCAGTATTTGATAGAATCATGGATTTCCCTGGAATATCTAATTTCTATAAATCCACTTTAAAGGAATTAAAGCTTGATTTCAAAAAGCTTTCCAAAATGAGTCCTGGTGAGGCAATAAGTTTTATTGAATATGATTTAGAATATGAAAAATATCTTAAAGAAAATTCTATGAAATTTGGATACACCTATGATGTTTTGAAAACCAATATATATTATTTAAAAACCATAGCTAATAATACTAATAGCTTAAATGAATTACTTGCAAGATTAAAATATCTAGAGAATCTATGTAGAAACTCTAGAAACACTAAAAATGGAGTAACTTTATCTACAGTCCACTCTGCCAAAGGATTGGAATTTGATAGAGTATATATGGTAGATTTAGTAGATGGAGATTTTCCATCTATTTCTAGTATTGAAGCAGCTGAAAAAGGGAAATATGAGTTAATAGAAGAAGAAAGAAGACTTTTTTATGTAGGTATGAGCAGAGCAAAATATCATCTGTCTTTAATAACTCCAAATGCCATTGGTGAAAAAAAAGTAGAACCCTCCAGATTTTTAATGGAACTTGAAAAAGAGAAAGTATAAACTTTCTCTTTTTTGCAATACTATATATGCGGGAACAATTATTTATGAAGGAGGGAATACTTAAATGGCAAAGAACAAAAACAACCAAAACAACCAAAACAAAAAGAATGACAATAAGCAAGACTCCAAAAGAAACGACAACAAAAACGAAGACGACAAATAAATTAATTAACAATAAATAAAGGTCCTTATATAAGGACCTTTATTTATTCGTTAAACTCTTTTATATTTGAATTGTCTACCTGAAAGGATTCACCAGGTTTTATTCCAAAATGACCTGATTCATAGGGATTACCCTCTATAGTTATATATACCTTCTCTACATCATAAAACTTACCCAAAGTATTTACTATGGATTTTAGTAGTTCTGCTTCTAAGGCAGAGCCTGCATTCATGTCTCCTAATAGATCCTTAGAAAAATCAGCCTCTAAAGTCCAAGAATCTCTGTTTAAATGTATTTTATTTATATTAGTATTTTTTGAAATTGAAGGTAATAGCTTATTTGAGGGGGGATTTTTCATAAGATTTTCTAGAATTTCTTCAATACTATCATTGGTTCCAAACTCTATATCTTCTTTAACATATACTGTACCAATGTCATTAGCCATTGGATAATATGATAATACTTCTATCTCTTGCTTTTCATTGTTTACTTCCTCTAATAGAGTCTTGACTTCATAGTTTTCAAATTTAGATATACTAGCTACAAGACCTATACCCCTTGCATAGTACTCTTTTCGACTACCACCATCCTTAAACTGTGTAGTAACTTCCAGTGCACCGTAAGTTCCAGATGGCGTCTCTATTTTACTGTTTAATCCTGTTATCTCCATTGTACTACCATCTTCATTAGACCAGTTATTTCCCATTTCTAAAGGTTCTTTCAACTTAGTCACACTCACATTGGTATTAGCATTTAACATATTTTCAATATGATAAAATTCCCCTTCTGCAAAAACTTCTGTTAAAGCTCCATTTTTATACTCTAGAACTTTCACAAAAACAGTACCTGAATTCATTATTTTAATTTGCGCTTTATTTCCATCAATAAACTCCATAAATGTTGTTTGTTCTGCATACTCATTTCCTATACCTTCATATTCCATCATGGTATTTTCTTTAAAGGGAAAATAGTCGGCTATGGTTAAAACATCTTTAGATGATATCTCTTCATTTTCCTTTACATTACTCTGATCCTTAGATACGACTTTTTTACACCCTATTAGAGAAAAAACCAATACAGTTATTAATAATAGAGAAAATAACTTTTTCATAATATCACTCCTCGTTAATTTGTCCAACTATATCTTCATTTAGATTATATCCTCTTTTAATATTATTATAATATATTATTATAAAAAAGTCTTTACGATAAGATTACAATGTCGCCTGCAGGCGACATTGAATTGTGAATTAAAGTATCTCTACATCTGGATTTAATTTATATATAACGTTTTTCCTTTCTACTATAATGGATATCTTTTGTGATAGCTCCTTATCTTCTCTTATTGCCAAGAATAGCGGCTTATTTGGATTTATGGCGACTGGATTTCCCACCATCCTAAGCATAGATAGATCTCCTGTAGTATCTCCATAGGCATAGCTATCTTCTAAATCCACATTATATTTTAATATTAGTTCATTTAAGACTTTTTGTTTACTTTCTGAATCCCACATCCTTACTATTTCACCAGTAAATTTATTTTCCTCATCTACCTTATAAATAGTTCCCTTATATTCAGTAGCACCATATTTCTCCGCCATCTTTGATACTAAAAAGTCTGGGCTTCCAGAAATAAAAAACACCTTATGCCCTTGTTTTTTATGCCATTCAATTTGATCTCTAGAATACTTATATACCATATCCCCATTGAGGTTAATTACTTGGGTAGCTATAAACTCTATATAAGTTTTATTTACTCCCTTCAACTCCTGAAGATATACATGGGCTAAGGTTTCTAGATAAAGTTCAAAATCCCCAAATCTTTTTTCCCATTCTTCATAAACCTTTTTTACCTTAGTATACCAGATAGCTGGGTCAATAACCTCATACTTATTTAATTTCTTGAAATGCTCAATCATCAAAGAATTTCTAAATATGGTACCATCGATATCAAAAAATGCAGCTACATTCCTCATATTATCATTCCTATCTTTTTTTATATTATATGAGTTATACCCAATTCTGTACAATTAATTCTTTTGAGTTGCTATTTAAAAAAATCGGCACTAAATTAGTGCCGATTTTATAATTAAGTTTTATAGTAGCAAAATAAGTATAATAATTAGAACTAAGAAAATAGGTCCGAAGACTATTAAAGCTGAGAGTACTATAGCTAATATATCTTCCTTTTCTAATTCTATATCATTCTCTTCCCATTCTTTATTCTCTTCAGAATGATCCTGTGACTTATTTTTTTCCTTTAGCCATTTAAAAGCACGGTCTACTTTTTTTTGTAAAAACATAGTTGAACCTACGCCTTTCTATTTTGTGTCATTCCCGTTAAGCTTGTGGTGACATGCTACAAAGTGACCAGGTCTTGCTTCTTCAAATTCAGGCACAACCTTTTTACATATATCTGTAGCATATTTACATCTAGTATGGAATTTACATCCAGATGGTGGCTTAATAGGGCTTGGAATATCTCCCTCTAGTATTACAGTTTGCTTATCACTATCAACATCTGTAGTAGGTATTGCAGAAAGAAGTGCCTCTGTATACGGATGCAACGGATGTGCATAAAGCTCTTCTGTTGCTGCTAATTCTACTATATTTCCTAGATACATAACACCTACCCTATCACTAATATATTTAATTACACTTAAGTCGTGTGAAATAAATAAATAGGTTAGGTTTTCTTTTTCTTTTAGGTCTAACAATAAGTTTATAATTTGTGACTGAATAGATACGTCAAGGGCTGATACAGCCTCATCACAAACAATAAACTTTGGTTGTAAAGCAACGGAACGTGCTATACCTATACGTTGTCTTTGACCACCAGAGAATTGGTGTGGATAACGATGGACAAAATATGGAGCTAATCCACATTCATCCATAGTACTTAGGATATAGTCTTGAACTTCCTTGCTATGCTTATCAAACATCTTATGAGCATATAAGCCTTCAGATATTATTTGACCTACTGTAAGCCTTGGGTTTAGAGAAGAATAAGGGTCTTGGAAAATTAATTGTAAATCTTTACGTAAAATTCTCATTTCATTCTCTGTTAATCTTGCTAAATTGACTCCTCTATCTTTGTATGCTTCATATTTCTCAAAGTCAGGATGATCTCTATATTTATCTAACATCTTGTTTATTTCACTTTGTATAGCTTCCAGCTCTTTTTCAACCTTTGCAAGCTCTGCTTTATTGTCTTTAAGCTTCTTTGCTTGAACACTAGTTTTGTATTCCTTCACTAATATCTTGGATACTGGGCCTAAATCATCTGCCACCATAAATCCACCAATTAATTGAACGATATCAAGGAATAAACTTCTTGCATCCTTTTCAGCTATACGCAAGTTGTCTAAAGCGATGTATTTTTCATTACCTTCTGCTGCTGCTTCATAAGCCTTACGAGCAGCCTCTTCTTTCTTTCTTAGCTCTTTTAGGGTATTACGTTTTCCATTTAAATCTTCTAGTATATTTAATACATATATTGGTGCAACATCATCTATAGTTTTACCATAGTATATGGTACGTCCATCTGTTTGATTATATAATTGTAAAAGAGTACGACCCAAAGTAGACTTTCCACAACCTGATTCACCTACTAAGCCTAGGGTTTCTCCTTCATAAATATCTAATGATATATCATCATTAGCTCTTACATATAGTTGTTCCCTTTGAAAAGTTGATGCTTTCTTTATTGGGAAATATTGTTTTAGATTTTCTATACGAATTAGTACTTTTTTATCTTTCTTAGTCATTGGATCTCACCCCTTTTTTTGGATAGAAGCAGCGAATTTGATGGTCCTTTTCAATTTCCACTAGTTTCGGTTCCTCATTGTGACATTTATCAGTTGCATATTTGCATCTAGGAGCAAATTTACAACCCTTAGGTAAATTTAGAGGATGAGGTACTGCTCCAGGTATTGCCTCTAATCTAACACCTGCTGGTGTATCAAGTCTTGGAATAGAGAACATCAAACCTTCAGTATATGGGTGAGAATAAGGATTATCCTTACCAAATATAGTCTTTACTGGTGCCTTTTCTACTACTTGGCCACAGTACATAACAGCTACGTCATCGGCCATTTCATTAATAACTCCTAAATCGTGAGTAATAAATAAAATAGATGTTCCGATTTTAGCCTTTAATTCATTCATCAACTTCAAAATCTGTGCTTGAATAGTAACGTCTAGAGCTGTAGTAGGCTCATCTGCAATTAGAAGCTTTGGTACACAAGCTAGAGCCATTGCTATCATAACACGTTGTCTCATACCACCTGAAAGCTGGTGAGGATATTGCTTTGCAACAGCCTCTGGATTTGGTATCTTAACAAGAGATAGCATTTCAACAACCTTTTTAGCAGCTTCACCTTTACTTAATCCTTGGTGAATAATAAATGGTTCAGAAATCTGCCTCTCCACTGTAAATACAGGGTTTAGTGATGTCATAGGCTCTTGGAATATAACAGAAATATCATTACCTCTGATTTTTGATATCTCACGTATTGATAAATCTGATAGATTTCGTCCATTAAATACGATTTCACCACTATCTATATATCCATTTCCGTCTAATAATTTTATTATACTCATTGCGGAAACAGACTTTCCACTTCCACTTTCTCCTACAATGCCAAGGGTCTTTCCAGACTCAACAGAATAGGATACACCATTAACTGCCTTTACGATGCCCTTCTTAGTTTCAAAATAAGTGTGTAAATCTCTAATTTCTAATAGCGCCATTTTATCTTCCCCCTAACGTTCTTGAGATCTTGGGTCAATTGCATCACGTAAACCATCACCTATTAGGTTTATACAGATAACACATATACCTAATAGAATAGAAGCATATACCCATCTCCACCAGTAATTTTGGATAACTATACTATTGTTTGCTCCAAATAGCATATTACCCCAAGTAGGTTGTGGAGCCTGAACACCAAAACCTAAGTAAGATAAACTGGCTTCAGTTAACATACTAGTTGCGAAGGACAATGTTGCTGATACTATTATAATTGAAACAACATTTGGTAAAATATGTTTAAATACAATATGTGATTTTTTAATACCTACAGATCTTGCAGCTATTACGTATTCTTGCTCACGAACTGAAAGAACCTGTGCACGAACTAGTCTTTGAAGACCTGTCCAGGATAATAATCCTAATATAACCATTATCAAGAAAGTTTTTTGTCTTGAAGTCATGGAATTTCCTATTAAAGCTGAAAGTATCATTACAAATGGTAGGAATGGTAAGGAACCAACTACCTCAGCAATTCTTTGTAGAACCATATCTATCTTACCACCAAAGAATCCTGATACAGCTCCTACAACAACTCCAATAATTGTAGATATAATTACGGCAACAGCACCTATGGTCATAGACATACGTCCACCATTTAATAGTCTTGCAAATATATCTCTACCAAGCTCGTCAGAGCCAAATAAATAACCTTTTAATCCCCAAGTAATTGCTTTACCATCTTGACCAATTGCATAGTTTTGATAATATCCAGTATATATCTTGCTTATTTTAGCATTTGAAGCCTTACTTGGTACTGTAGCTTGTTTATAAAAATCTGCTCCCCAAGCAACTGGTGTACCATCTTCTGTTAATGCTGAATAATGGTATCTACCACCTTGAAGTGCTACTATTTTGCTAGTGGTTTCAGGTACTTTGTTTTCTCCCTTTACTGAAACATTACCCCAAACAAATACCTTTCCGTCTTCGTTTACAGCCGCTAATGTAGAAGCTGTAGCAGAAATATCAACTAATTTTCCAGTATCCTTAGGTATATTTGAATAAGGGTTTTGTTGAGTTCCTAAGTATACTGCTTCTCCATCAAAGGTAATGCCTGCTACTGCATCAGAAGTAACTGCTAACTTTTCTAACTTTCCTTGGTAAGGATGAAAAGCGTTATAATCATTATTCATTTGGTTACCAAAGTAGAAACTTCTTCCATCTTCAGTTAAAACCATTGAGGATTGATAACCTGCATAGACATCCTTTATATTTTTAAGTTGAACTACTTCCATAGGAACAGAAGCTTGTTTTTGTCTATCATTACCCCAAGCAAACACTTCTCCCTTATCATTTAATGCAATTACATGGTCAAAACCAGCTGCAACTTTAACAACCTTACCCATGTCTTTAGGCATTTTTCTAACATCTATAGTACTACTTACTCTTGTTTTACCCCAAATATATACCTTGCCCTCTGTAGAAACACCAACACTAAATGTAGGTCCTACGGCTATATCGGCTATTTTACCATTTAGTTCTTCTGGTATATCCATCATATCAAAGCCTGGCGCTATATTTTGTTGAGATATCTCAGAGAAGGATAAATCAATTGGCATAATAAAAGGTCCTACCATAACAGTAACAAATATAGATAAGAATATAATAAGCCCCGTCATAGCAACCTTATTAGCCCTAAAGGTTTTTATAATTGTCTTTAAAGGACTTTGAACTTGTTCTTCTTCCATTAAAGATAAAGATGATTTATTCCCACCAAATAAATTTCCAAAGAGAAGGCTTAGGAAACTTTTTTTCTTTTTATCATTTTTTTTGTTTAAATTATCTTGTTTTACAGTCATATCTATTCCTCCTCCTCTTATTTATTTACCCTAACACGTGGGTCAACTAATCCATAGCTTATATCACTGATTAAGTTGCTACCTAAAGCTACTACAATGTATAGTAACTGTATTGCCATTACAACATTATAGTCTTGATTGTTTAATGCATCTATTAGGAATTTACCTAAACCGTTTAAGTTAAACATTCTCTCAACAATCAAGGAGCCATAGAATACGGATGCAAACCAGCCTATAAATAATGTTACGATTGGAAGAAGAGCATTTCTCCAAGCGTGGGATAAGATAACTACTCTTTCTTTTAATCCCTTTGCTCTTGCTGTCTTAATATAATCCATTGATAAAGCATCACTCATGGCTGCACGTATATATCTAGTTAATCCACCAAGAGATGATATAGTCATGACCATAAGTGGTAATGCTAAATGCTTCATAGTATCTTTGAAAAGCTCAAATCCTGTTCCTTTAAAGTTAGGTGTATTCATACCACTAACTGGGAACCATCCTTTGACTACTGCAAAATAGTAGATAAATAACAATGCGAAAATAAATGAAGGTACACTATAACCTACTATGGTAAGTACTTGTACAACTTTGTCGAATCTTGAATTTCTTTTTACTGCACAGTAGATACCAAGGGGTATCGTAATGGCTAGTGCAGCTGTTACTGCAAATATATTTATAAATATTGTATTTTTTAGTGGAGCTTTAACTACTTGGGCTACTGGTTGTTTAAATTGACTAGATTGTCCTAAGTCTCCCTTTAATAAATCCTTAACATAATTGATATATCTAATATGTTTTGGTAAATCTAAGCCTAATCTTGCTCTTGCCTGCTCATATGCACGTTGATACTCATCAGGTTTCAAAGTAGCCTTTAGTCCCTCTACTTCTGCCCTAGCAGGATCTCCAGGTATCATGTTGTATAAGGAGAATAGTATAACAGACATGATAGCAAATACAAATATCATATAGAAAAATCTTTTAACAATGTATTTAATCATTTTATTACCTGCCTTATTCTAAATTTGTTTTACTCTTAATTAAGTATAATAGCTCTTACAGAATTTCTTCAGCACGTTAAACTGAAAAAATTCAAGGTTTATGTAGAAAATAGGGTATATTTGTATATACCCTATTTCTTTAGTTATAATTTAACTTACTACTTATTATTCAGTAACGTATGAGTATAATAATGCAGTACTTATACGAACAAGTGAATTCATATTGTAGTTTTGTAATTTTGCATTGTAGAAGTCATGATACATATTTGAGTATAGTGGTAGGTCTGGTAATAATTGGTTCCATCTTGCTACGAAGTTTACGAATTGCTTCTTGAATTCGTCCTTAGCAGTACCATCGATTAATACCATTGATTTAGCATATCCTTCTAGTTCTTTATCTAGTAGGAAGTTTGTGTTGTATCCAGCTTTGATCATATCTGGATCTGTTGTATATGTGTTTCTTAAGTCATATACTGGAGTGTAGTTTGTTGCTAAGTTGTACATTCCATAAGTAGGAACGCCGTATTTAGCATCAACTGAAGAATCTCTATACATATAGTTTAATAACTCTCCGAAAGTCATTACAGTTTGGTTAATTTGAATACCTGCAGCTGCTAGGTCTGGGTTTTCTTGTAGTTTAACTACTAGTAAGTCAGACACAGCATTTTTCTCTGATGAAGCCCATTCAATTACAAGTGGTAGTAAAGTACCATCTTCTAACTTCTTGTGACGAATACCTTCTTTATATGGGTTACCATCTTTATCTAGTACCCAACCGCCATCTTCTAGAACCTTAACTGCATTTTCAAGTCCATATGGGTATTGGTTTAATTTTTCGTTTAACTCACCCTTAGTTTCTTGGTAGAACCACATTGATTCGCCATAAGGTCCGTTAACTACTGAACCAAATCCGCCTGTAAATGCCTTAGCAAAGTCATTTCTATCTAGAAGGTGAGCAATTGCTTGACGTACTTCAACGAATTGAGTTGGTCCAAAGTCACATTGGAATACTAACTTACCATATCCTGAACGTGGATAAGTAGTATAGTTAAATCCACCCTTATCTATAAGGTCTAGACCAGCATTGATTTCATCTCCACTTGCCATACCTGATAATAAGTCTACTTGACCTGTTGCTAACTCATCTAATGAAGTTTCTTGGTTAACTTTCTTGTAGATAATTGTTTGAATCTTAGGTTTTTGACCTGTATAGTCTCCTATATAGTTGTCGTTTACTTCCATAACAGCTACTTTAGCTGATTCATCATAAGATACTAATTTATAAGGTCCAGTTGCTGGGAAATCAGCTACGCCAAATCTTACTTTATTCCAGTGATCTTTAAAAGCTTCTGTAGTAAAGTTATCTGAGAAGTAGCAGCCTTCGCCGTCATCTTTAATTGTAACTGTTTCGTCTGCCCAGTAAGATAACTTAGTAGGTCCAACGCTTACTGCTGGTAATTCATAGAAGTATGGAAGTCTATCTGCTGCTATAGTAACAGCAAAAGTTTTCTCATCTATTAAGTTAACGCCAGTAAATACTTTTGATTCACCTTTGTTGAATGCTGAAAAGCCTTTTAAGTCATTTCCGTAACTAGCTTTTGCACCAGTTTCTTGAACTTGAGGTGATGACCATAACAGTACTGATGTTACGTAATCCATTGATGTTATAGGAGAACCATCAGCATATTTTAAACCATCTTTGATAGTCCATGTATAAGTCTTGGAACCATCTTCGTTTTCTTTAATATCATATTTTTCAACTACTGTTTCATTAATTACGTACTCGCCGCCAAAAGTCATGTCAACTGTGCCATAACCCATAATGAAGTTATAAACATCATAGTCTGCAGCGTTGTTTGTCCAATATGGTACCCAGTCACCTGTTAATTCAGTAGTGTTACCAATTGTTATTTGTCCCATTGGAGACTCAGGAGCTCCAGGAGTTTCTTCGCCTGTATCTTCACCATTATCTTCTACATCAGTAGCTGGTGGTGTGTCAACTGGTTCTTCCTTTGGCTTACAGCCTACTAAGAAAGCTGATATTACCATAGTTAGAACTAATAGAAAAATAATACTTTTTTTCATCATTCTTTTTTTCCCCCTTAATTTATTTTTTTTAAAAAGCAGATATATATCCGCTTATAAAAACAAAACAAAATAACTTGTATGTAAGTGACAATTTATCAAATAATTGTCCTCACTAATAATATATTGTTTAATACATTATTCTATGATTTAGAAATTATATTTCTTTACTTTAATTTACAACAGCTTGTTTATACTAAAGTCTTGTATACATTCTAATATATATTGTGAGAAATTTCAACTAAATTTTTTATTTTCGAATTATCAGTAATATGAGAATATAGTATTTTAGCGGTTTTGTAGAGTAAAGCAGTGTTGTGATGTAAGCTTTTAAAATATAACTTATATATAATATATTATATATAGTTTTGCTGAATAGTCAATGAATTCTTAAAATCTTGAATATTATTTATACACAGAAAAGACAGCGGGACGTTTCTCATGTCTTTTTTGTATTTTTGGCGAAAAATTAACTCTTAGACTTTGGATAATGTAACATGGGTTTTGGTACAATTCTTCTAAAAATTGTAAAGACTCTCAAATAGTATCTAAATTTCCTACTAAATACTTTTCTGACTTAGTTAAACTCCTCTTTTCCAATTTCAAGGATAAAAAGATATATTCACCTTAAAGAATTATCCATTGAAAATTAGAAAAGGAGGATTTTTATGTTTGATAAATTAGTTGAAGAAGCCATTAAAGGCAATAAAGAAGCTTTAGAGGAAATCATAGATAGACTACAACCACTTATAATAAGCTCTATTAGAAAATATTATAACAAAGGAAATGAATATGAGGACTTGATCCAGGAAGGCAATTTAACCATATTAGAAAGTCTAAAGGATTTTGATCCAAGTAGAGGTGTACATTTTCTAGGATATATAAAATTAAACCTCAAATATTTATATCTAAATAAACATAAAAGAAAAATACATCTATCACTGAATGAGCCTGTGGGAGATGGAGAAGTAGAGGCCATAGATCTCCTAGAATCCAAGGATAAAGGTGCAATAGATATCCTACTAGAGGATGAAAGGAGTCTAGAGCTTAATATGGCCTTAGAGAGGCTTACAGAAAGACAAAAAGAAGTAGTACTATTATTTTATATGGAAAATATGAGTATGGAGGAAATAGGAAAAAAGTTAGGTATATCATATAGAACTGTGGTGAATTTAAAGACTAAGGCCTTGGAAAACTTGAGGAAAGACATAAGATGAGGACAAATTTGGCAGACTTTGCCAAAGTCCTCATCTTTTTTAAATAGTATTGATTTTAAACATACGTTCTGTTATTATAGTTTTAACAAGAACTTACATTCGATAAAGTAAGGAGGAGATTTTATGGAAAGATTATTTCAGGGGGAGCTTATGGCGTTATCACCAGAATATGTAGATAATAAGGGGAATTGTACTATGGTATATTTAAAAAATACTGAACCTTTTATAGTTGAGAGAACTATTAAATCTATTATTCGTACAATAGCTAAGCATTATATGTTGGATTTAAAGGAAATAAAGAATAGATATAGGCCTCTGATATCATCACATAACCTAGTACCTATTCCCCTTAGTAAAGAAAACATATTTATACCCTTTAAGACTAGAGTACCTATTTGCAAAAACGACGGAGCCCTTAGCTATATTAATATGAGATATATCAAATCCATCAAGGATGGAGATGAGTTTAGGATCATTAATCTCAACAACGAAATAAATATAAAATGTTTAGCTAGTCTATCATCTATAGACAACCATATAAGAAATGGAAATATAATCAGCAGATGTTATGAGGATAGCTATATGAAGGTTAGTGAAGATGAAGAATATTATAGTATTATGATTCCAGCTAAGATGTTAAAGATGGTTAGGATGAGGGATTAGGTAAGGCTATTTTGCCTTCCTAATCCTTTGATCCTTCTAGGATAAGAATTATAGCAGTTATTATAATAAAGAGAATAGATGATTTTCAGCAATAAGAACGCCACACTACTGTCTCATCTTTTAAATATTCCTGTGGTATAATAATGGTAATCTGTCTTTCTATAATTAATTACCGAGGTAGAATTCTTCAATGAAAACTCCTTATCATATCTATATAAATGTCCATTACCCAGTATAACAACATCTTCTCCATCCAATTCTAATTGCTCTATATTGTGATTAAATTTGATTAACTCACTTCCTCCATTATCCATATCAAATATGCTAATCATATTGCCTGTAACTCCCACAGGATCAAAATGAGTTATCAGTAGCTTATCCTTATATTCAAGTATTTGAAATGGAAAGTTTTCCTTTAATTCATATATTCTAACTTCTCCACTGTCTCTATTATATTCTACTAGCTTGTTAGTAGGCTTACTATCTATACCCTCTATGGAATAGGATGCTGAGAAATATAATTTATTATCCTTCTTTACTGTATCATATTGTCCAAAACCTATATCAGAGATATTTATTTGTTCCAAGATATCTAAGGTATTAGCATTAAGTATATAAATATATGACTTCATCTTCTCTCCTTCATCTTTCTCGGCAAAAGCAAATATCTCATCTTCATAGACTTCAATATAACTTATATAAATATCAGATATTTGAGTTTGGGACAATTCCTTTGTTTCTCTGTTACATCTTACAATATTGGAGGTAAAATTCATGGTATTTACACCAAAAATAAAATCATTATCTACTGCAATACTATTTATATTCTGTAATCCAGTATCCCATTTCCTTATTTCCATTCTATCTAAATCATATTCCATAATAAATGTAAGTTCTTTTTGATTATACATTCCTTTCGGAGCAATAAACATACTATTGCCAAAAACTATAGGTAAAGCAAAGCCATCTCCCATAGAACCGTATTTAATTTTCTCCTCTCCTACCTTTTCTAAATTTTCATTATAAAATAATAGATAAGACATGTTTTCTTGACCTGTTGTTTCAATGATTCCATACTTATAATCAATATTTTTCGTATTAAAACTATTATTGATACATCCTGATAATATTAATAAAAGAATCATTATTATCATAAATAGAGTTCTTCTCAGCATTTTTTCCCTCCTAAGTTATAATAGTGGATATACTAAATGTATATCCACCATTTGTTAAAATCATCATCAAACTAGCTTTCGTATATCTTTGTTGTTCTACTGCTATTTACTAATTCCATTGGATGGACTGCGACTCCATATGAGCTAGTATCTAAATCTATTCCATATAAATCTTTAAAGGCTGCCCAAATTAAATGAGAACAGTAGAATGAGCTCCTAGTTGAAACATTTAGATAATTCCAGTTGTAGCTTTTCCCTCTTTGATTATAGCACCAGTTAGCAGCATTGCTATCTTGAGTTGCAGTGGTTCCACTCACAGTTACTCCATAGGTTTTTGATCTAACTTTGTTCCAATTATTAGGCCCTGTAGTTACTCCTTCAGATAAGGATTCAACAACTGTAGTGCTATTATAGATAATAGCTGCATGACCTGTAGGTATTATACCTTTTAGCTTATCAGGAGTTACCAAAATAACTCCTTTCCTCGTTGGATATGTTCCAGTAGCTAGAGGAGCTATTATATTAGACCTCTCTGATACTTTATCTCTCTCCACAGGTACCTTGGCTGCCTTTTCCCAATCTGCTTCAACTTGTTTCATATCAATAGTATAACCGTCCTTAGTCTGGGCAAAAACTGGAGAAAGATTTGTCAGCACTAATACTAGCGCTATAATAATACAACTCAACAAATTTACCCTCTGCTTCTTCATTTCAATCAACCCCCAACAATTTATTTTCTTCCATATAGAACAGTATGTAGAGAGGATAAATAATATTCATTATAACTAAAGATTTTCTAGTATATGTAAACAACCTGAAAAGTATGGAAATGAGTTTAGGATCAATAATCTTAACAACGAAATAAATATTAAATATTTATCTAGCCTATTATCTATAGACAACCATATAAATAGAATTATAATTCCAGTTAATATGTTAAAGATGGTTAGGGTGATAGATTAGGGACGCCTATTTTCCCTTCCCTAATCTCTCACCCTGTCAATAAATCATTTCCTATATATATCTATTAATCCGTCAGTCCAACCGATTCTATACCTTCATCCTCTTTAAATATTGCAAATCCAGTTAATGCATATATAGCTGCTATTATGGGACACAGAATACAGAAGAATGCATATGGTGCATATGCAGCGACCTCAATTCCAAGAACTCCTGTTATATATACTCCAGATGTTGTCCATGGGATTAAATAACAGAATATTGTCCCCCCATCTTCAAGAGTTCTTGATAAGACTGTCTTTTTAACTTTATACTCAGTGTATGAGTTTTTCATTAATTGACCAGTAAGAATAATTGAAATATACTGGCTTGCACATAAAATTGTTACAATTAAACTTGTCAAAAGAGTAAATATAACCAAAATACCTTGAGAACGAATAAGTTTATTCATTTTGTTTAATGCTACATCTAACACTCCCATACTTTGAAGTATTTCACCAAGTCCAACGGCTAAGAAGGCCAGAGCCGTCGCTCCCATCATACTCAACATTCCACCTCGATTAAGAAGCTTATTAATTTCAGGTATATCTGTATTTATAATAAATCCATTTCCAAGAGAATTTATTATTGTTTTTAGTTCGTAATGTGAACCTTGGAATAAAAATGCTACAAAAATCCCCATAAGTGAACTAATAATTAAGGCAATAAGAGGTGGAACCTTTTTTACTGCCAAGATTATTGTGAATATTGGAATTATTAGAAGTATAGGAGTAATATTAAAATTAGTAGCTAAAACTCCCTTGATATTGTTTATTAAAGTCATATCAAGTTCGAGTCCTTGATATTTTAAGCTTATTAAGAAATACAATATTCCTGATACAATTACAGCTGGTATTGTTGTAAATAACATAGACCTAACATGTTCAAATACATTACAACCAGCTACTGCTGCTGCTAAGTTAGTTGAATCCGAAAAAGGAGAGAGTTTATCTCCAAAAACAGAGCCTGAAACTACCATTCCTGCTGTAATGGCTGGACTAATATTTAAACCAATTCCAATACCCATAAATGCTACCCCTAAAGTTGAAATAGCAGTATAGGAACTTCCTGTAAAAAATGATATTATACAACATATGAAAAAACCTGCAATAATAAAGGTAGCGGGAGTTAATATGCTAAGTCCGTAATATATTATAGTAGGTACTATACCAGATACTATCCATGAACCAATAACAGCACCAACTGCCATTAGTATCATTGCAGCTAATATTACATCTTTACATCCTTTTAAGAAAAAACTTTCTATCTCTTGAAGACCAAAGCCACTAATAATACCTATTATTGAGCAAACAATTATGGCAATCAAAAATACAACTTGTGTAGATATTTTTAGTATTGCAAATCCACCGACAAATATTAAAGCTAAAGAGAACATGCATAAAAAAGCCATACCAAAACTAACCTGCTTATTATCTTTATTTAGGACGTTTTTTATATTTTCACTCATGAAAATTCTCCCTTCAAAATTTAATTTTAATCCTTGATATTTCTCAAATGGTTTGATTATATGGCTTATTTGATATTTCTTAGGCGGTTTGATTCTTCATAATCTATTTCATATGTTATAGGATTAATTACAACTCCATATTTTAACTTTGCATTTTCTATAGAAACTAAGCCCATTTCAACATCTTCTTTAACTTTTTCTATATCTCTTTCTAAGGGATTTCCATAACCTCCACCGCTTGCTGTAATACATGTTATGGTATCACCATAATTAAGAAAAATCACATCACCCATAGCATAGTCCAGCACCTTTTGGTTTTCTTTTCCCTCATTTATTATCCATTTACTTGTATTTCCATGTTTCCCTCCATGCATTCCTTGCGGAGGTATTTTTGATTTTTGAGATACGTGTGAGAATATGCCATCATATCCTACCAGCTTCCATTTTCTTCTTTGTGCAAATCCACTTCTGAATTTTCCAGCACCCTCAGAATCTGGCAATATAGACCTTTCAATAAATATCATAGGTGCTTCTATTTCTTGAGCTTCTAATGGTGGAATAGGACAATTTGTAACATGGCATGACATTATTGTTATACCATCCTTGTTAGGTCTTGCTCCAAGACCACCAGGTACTATTTCACCCCAATATTGTCGGTGAGTTATTTCTCCTCCTCTAGGATGAGTTTCTAAATTGGTTCCTGAACAAAAATCATAATTTGTTCCACAGGAATCAGCCATTACCTTGTTTGGTATAGCATCAGCCATTGCACCCATTATAAGGTCAACCAATATATGATCTGTAACCATTCTTTGGAAACATCCTACTGGCATTTGGCAGTTTACAAGAGTTCCTTCTGGAGCTATTACCTTTATTGGTCGTTGACACCCTTGATTTGAAGGTATATCTGCATTTGTTATACATCTCATAGCATAATATGTTGCTGAAATAGTTGCCGAAAGAGGTGAATTTATAGGACCTCTTATTTGTTTATCAGTACCAGTATAGTCAAAGGTTATATTGTCTCCCTCAACTATTACTGTTAATTTTAAATTGTATGGCCCTCCTTCAAACCCGTCATCAAGAATCTTTTCCTCATGTGTATATCTACCATCTTTTATAATTCTTATTTCATTTCTTGTTAGTCTTTCTGAGTAATTTAAGAGATCTTCTGTAACTTCCTTTACGAGCTCTAAACCATATTTATTAACAATCTGTTTAAAACCCTTTACCCCGATGTTGCATGCAGAAATTTGAGCCATCAAGTCACCTTTCATATCTCTTGGTGTTCTTGTGTTGTTTAAAATTACATTCCAAAGCGGTTCATTTCTTATGCCTTTATCATATAGTTTTATTGGTTCTAATAAAAATCCTTCTTGCCATATTTCAACTGTCCATGAATCACCTGTCCAAACTCCCCCCACATCTTTGTGATGTAACATTGTCATAGAAAATGCAATAAGCTCATTATTATCATGAAATACAGGTGCTATCATAATTAAATCCTTAGTATGGTGACTTCCCAAAGATTCTCCTCCAGCATATGGATGATTGGTTAATATTATATCTCCGGGATTTAAATCCTCTTTTGAAAAATATTTTGTAAGTACAGTATTTAAACATGGTCCAAGGCAATTTAAATGTATCGGAATATTAGCCCCTTCAGCCAATAATCTTCCATCGCCATCAAAAACAGCAGAGGAACAGTCCATCATCTCTTTTACAATAGTTGAGTAACTGCTTCTAACCATAGTAGCTGACATTTGCTCAGCCACAGAACGTAAAGCATTATTAATAACTTCCAGCAAAATAGCATTAGCCATTTAATTCACCATCCTTATACATTAATATTTGTGTACATAATAATATTTTTCATGTCATCAATTTTAGCAGTATGATTAGGGTATAAAACTACAGTTGCACCCATTTCAGCTATTATAGCAGGACCTTCTATTGTCTCGCCAACACTTAATGAATCTCTATTTATAATCGGTACATCGTATTCTCTGCCATCAAAAATAGCTATCCCTAGCTCCTTTTCTATTTTATTTACTTGTGAGCTTTTCTTTATGTCAGGTTTTATAGTAGCTCCGATTGCACTAACCCTATAATTCACAAATTCAATAGGATCTTCTTTCATACAGTGTCCATACGCTTGTTCATGAAGCCTATGAAAACTTTCAATCATATGGTCAATATCATCTTCAGTTAAGATCTTGCATGCTAGTGGAACACTTATCTCAAAAGCTTGACCAAAATATCTCATATCACAAGTTCTTACTAGTAGTCTATTTTCTTCTGATACATTTTGCTTCTCAAGTCCATCATTCCCCTGTTTGTCTAATTTCATATATATATCATTTAATATCTCAGGACTTATTTGTTCTTTTGTCATTAGCTTAGAATGAACATTATCACATTTTATATCAGATAATACTAGTCCAACTGCACTAAAGGTTCCTGGTGAATAAGGAACAATAACTTTTGGAATTTCAAGCTCTTCTGCAAGCTTTCCTGCATGAAGCCCCCCTGCACCTCCAAAAGCTACTAAAGTAAACTCTCTAGGATCATATCCTTTTTGTACAGACACAAATTTTATTGCTCTAATCATATTAGAATTTACTACATCAATGATACCTTCTGCAGCTTTTATTGTGTCAAATCCAAGAGGTTCTGCAATATACTTTTCTATAGCATTCTTGGTTTTTTCCATTGCATTATCTAAGTTTTCTTCAAATATTTTTGGTCTAATTCTTCCAGTAACTAAGTTTGCATCAGTAACTGTGGGTTTTTCTCCACCTTTTCCATAACATACAGGTCCAGGTTCTGCTCCTGCACTTAAAGGGCCCACCTTTAACGCTCCGCCTCCATCAACCCATGCAATACTTCCGCCTCCAGCTCCAATAAAATTAAGATCAACTGTAGGAATGCTTATTGGATATCCTTCAATATGACTATCTGTAGTAAATTTCATTATATTATCTTGAATTAATGCAACATCAGTACTCGTTCCACCCATATCAAAGGTAATGATGTTTTTCTCACCTACTAATTTGCTTATATAGTTTGCTGCTATAATACCTGCAATAGGACCTGAATCCGCTACTGAAACAGGTTTCGTCAATGCTGTATCAAATGTCATTATTCCTGCATTACCTTGCATCATATAATACTTTGCATCTATTTGACTATTGTCCATTTCATTTTTAAAATCCACTAAATGGGAGGCCATACTTGGCATCATAAATGCATTTATTACAGTAGTAGATGTTCTCTCGTATTCCCTGAATTGGGGATTTATTTCAGCTGAAATTGAAACATAGGCTTCTGGCCATTCTCTATTTATAATTTCTTTTATCTTTATTTCATGAGTAGGATTTGCATAGGAATGCATTAAACATACAGCTACAGCTCGAATTTTCTTTTCTTTTAATATATTAATAATTTCAATAACTTCATTTTCATCTAAAGGTTCAAGTTCTTGCCCTAAAAAGTTTATTCTTTCAGAAACTTCAAATCTTAAATTTCTTTTTATCAGTGGCTCTGGCTTATCCATATTGATATCATAAATATTTTCACTTCTATATGCTCTTCCAATTTCCAAAACATCTCTAAAACCTTTGGTTGTTATTAATGCAGTAGCTTCATTAATTTTCTGTGCAATCATATTTACGACTATTGTTGTACCATAAATCAATTCTTCAATTTCTTGGGGTTTTACTCCATGTTTATCAGTTATTTTATTTATACCTGTCTTTATGCCTTTCAGCAATTCCTTTGGAGTAGATGGAGTTTTAGTATAATATATCTTTCCCGTCTCAACATTTGTTAAAACAACGTCTGTATTTGTTCCCCCAGTATCTATTCCTATTCTGAACATCTAATCACCTCATTTTAATTATTTTTGTTGTTTAAGTAATAATCCAGTGAAGATCTATAAAGAGATCTTTCATAAATATTTTTACTTTTCTCATCAAGGTTAAGAGGACCTTTACTTAAAATTACATCTAAGAATGGTGTTATTAATCGACCATATACTCTCATACAATCTTTTGCATCGACACCAGGCCAAGCATTGCAACTCACTACTAATCTTCTATTTTTACTATTGATTGCTTTAGGTATATGGTTATAAGCATCATCGTCAACTTCTATAACATATTTATCTAATGTCCCTGTTGGAATTCCTTCAATTCCCTTAACTTGTATAGGGGAGACACCATCATTATAGGGGTCAGCAGTTAAATCAAGTATTACAGCATAGTCAGGCAAATAATCAATCAACTCATTTGATATTATTATTTTAGTAGGATCAGGCCTTTTACTAGCATCTACAAGTATATCAGATTCTTTTAAAATCATTTTTAAATTTTCAAAATTTTTAGTTACATTTCTCGGAATCATATGCACTATAAGACCACTACCATTATCTTTCTCAAGGAATTCTTTATCACTATATTCCTCAAAGGCTTTGGCACAATTGGCTGAAACTGCTCCCATTCCTATAATAGTCACATTGATTATCTTATTCTTCGTATTTTTAAAATTATCAGTTTGTCTTTTTAATTGTTCGAAGGCTATTCTAGAACCAGCCCTTGATGTTCCACGATAATTTACCATAATTCTTTGGTTTTCATCATCACACATGGAGTCCATTGAATAACAATTAATTTTCTTTTGTCTAAGGATATTATTTCTTGTCTCTCTAGTATCATAATGAAGCATAGAAATTAATGATGCACCTTCATTAATAAGATTGAGTTCATCTATTTCAGGGGCCCTCAAAACTACTATTAAATCCTTTTTATATACCTCATCATGAGAAGTGAACATAATATTTTTGTTTTTTTGAATATAATCCTCTGGAATATATCCCAAATCTTTTCCATACCCCTCTTCTAGAAAAATTTCAACATCATAATCATTTAAATCCTCAAATAACCCTGGTAGAAAATCTCTCTTTTCACCTTCTTCCTTATGCATTTTGGGGAAACCAATTGATTTTATAAATCCCATATACATCCCTCCATTTATAAAACTTTGTTTTCTACTATATTATAATTAGCAAAAATCATGCCATATTAACCCCATAAACTTAATATTGAAATTTCAACGTTTATCGAAAGAAATAGTTTTAATTTTCAGATAATAACTGTTGCTAATTTAGAACATGTTGCTATTAAGCAACATCAAATTGTAAATTCTCATAATAAGACCTATTTAATACAATGATTTTCATATACAAAACTATATACTAAAAAATAAACACATTAAATTCAATATTACAGTTGTTAAATTGCAACACTTTTCTGAATTTGTATTGAGAATATATATTTATATGATACAATTAGGACAAGAATATATTATGGAAATAAAATAGAAAGGATGAATTCTTATGGCGAATATCAATTTTTTTGAGAGATTGACAGACAGTTCTCTTACATTGAATGAATATGAAACTAGATTAGCTGAGTATATAAAGGAAAATTATAAAAAAATATCATTCTTAGATATGATGGACATTTCAAAAATTACATCTATAGATTCACATCATATAACATCATATATCAATAAGGTAGGATTTAATGATTATGAGAGCCTAAGAAACTTTATTAGAGAATTTGCCATGTTAGAATTAAAATCTACAGATAGGTTTGAATTTTCTTTAATTAATGTAAATCCTAAAATCAATAATATAAAAAATCTGATAATTAACAAAGAGATATCAAACTTAAATAAAATGATGGAAAACTTTGATGAAAACATATTTTATTCAATAATAGAAGAAATATATAAGGCTCCAGAAATTATTGTTGTTGGAACTAGAAGTTCAGGTGTGATTGCAACTTACGCTGAGCAAATGTTTAATAAATTAGGTAAGAAAGCTACAAAAATCATATCAGATGGAACAGATAATTTTAATAAATTTTCTTTATTTGACCATAATGCAATAGTCATTTCAATTGCATTTGCCAGATATCCAAAAGAGACTATAAGAGTAACAAATTTTTTTAAGAAAAACAATTTTAAAATTATATCTATAACTGACAATATAATGTCTCCATTAACACCTTTATCTGATATTACTTTTACTATTCCTTGCGAATCAATATCTATAACAGATTTTTATGCTACTCCCTTTAGTGTAATAAATATTATTATAGTTCTTTTAAGTCAGTTAGATAAGGAAGCTTCCATTAGTTACTTAAATAAATTTGAAACAACCGCCAAAGATTATGGATTTTATTTCTAGCATTGCTATTTAATAAAAAACATAGGAGGGAATCTATATGGATAAATATGATAGCTATGTATTGTACGATGAAGATAATTGTGCAATGATACCTAAGGATTTTGGTAAATACAAAACTGAAAATATTATTAGTATAAACGATAAGATGAAAGACCTTATAAGCCTATGTTTGAGAGTGGCAAAATCAGATGCCCCTATTTTAATTACTGGAGATTCAGGTGTTGGAAAAGAATTACTATCAGCATTAATACATAATAATAGTAATAGAAAGAAAGAGCCATTTATTAAAATAAATTGCGCATCAATAGTGGATGGCTTAAAGGAATCAGAGTTTTTCGGATATGAAGCTGGTTCTTTTACTGGAGCATCAAGGTTTGGAAAAAAAGGTATTATTGAACAATCTCAAAACGGAACCTTGTTTTTGGATGAAATCGGAGAAATGTCTCTAAATTTACAATCAGCACTTTTAAGAGTGATTCAGGACGGAAAATTTATGCGGGTAGGTGGCTTTAAAGAAATTAAATCGGATATACGCATTATATGTGCAACAAATAAAAATCTTAAAACTTTGGTCAATCAAGGGTTGTTTAGAAACGACTTATACTTTAGACTCAATGTTATACCAGCTTTTATACCCCCTCTATCAGAAAGAAAAGACGATATACCCATTCTATCTTTATATTATACTGACTATTTTAATAAGAAATACAATACTGCAAAAAAATTATCACGTGCTGTAATAGAAGCATTAATTGACAAAGAGTGGACAGGAAATGTAAGGGAATTAAAAAATAAAATTGAGAGATTAGTTCTAATTACTATTAATGATATAATAACAATTGAAGATTTAAGGTATGTTGAATCAATTAACCAAAAAGAAGGCTCTGTTTATTATATAAATCAAGATATTGATTATCTTGAAACAAATCGATCATTAAAAGAAATTATGGAGGAGTTTGAATATAATATTCTTACAAAGGCGGTTAAAGAACATGGAAGTATCAGAAAAGCAGCAAAGGCCTTGAGTATAAATCCATCTACAATATCAAGAAAATTGAAAAAATAACACCTTATCGTTGATAGATGTTATTTTTGTCAAATCATTATTAACTTGTATATGATATTAGACTAAAATAGTTATATGCTTTTTATTGGGATAATTATAAATTTAAGGATTTATTATTCCATGCTGGAAATTTGGTTTTAAAATTTGCATAACTAGAATTAGTCATAGCTATTATAGTTATCTCTTCCCATAGTGACTATGACATTAAAAACACTGTCATCAGGTCGATATAAGTCTTGGGTTGTAATCAACAATATAAAACGCACATGTACATAAGACTGAAACAATATTTTGGCATTTTATCTTTAATAACTGTTTTTGCAGTATCTCGGCTGAATCTGGAAGCAAAGGCTTTGTATCATCAAATATTCGTTGAATTTCAGTTAGTTTCCACGCCTTATCTATATTTTGTTGAATCACTATATTACATTCCATTCTATTAACGGCAAACTTTGAATAATCGCGATTACGATTTTCAGAGTTAACCCGCTGTTTATATGTTTTTGACCTTAGCTCGTCCATTGATACGGTATAAGAGTTATAATCGGGATCTGGAATGTTCTTCATATGATAAAAAGCTTCAACCATTGGATAGTTCAAGTATAACTTTCCCATATCGGAGGATTCAACAAAGAAGTTTATCATTTCCATTATCTTATCCTCAGAAAATTGAGAATCATGCGGGTCCAAGTCAAATATCAACAAAATATCAGAATATCGTTTATTAAATATTTCTTTTTTCTGGGGATCACTTTCATTTTCTTTTAAGAGCTGTAGAATATCAACATCTGCTGGATTCCCATCTTTAAACATTTTATTATAAAGAGTGTAAATATTTGTATTATATGAAACAACCTGATGTTTGTCATCAATGCCATACAAATGAAAAAGATGTTCCATTAATCTTAGATCTGTCTTTGCACCTTCGACAAGAACAAGTATATGGCTTTTTATATTATCCATTAAACTCACCGCTCA
The DNA here is from genome assembly GCA_023388495.1 of Bacillota bacterium. GTDB lineage: Bacteria > Bacillota > Clostridia > Tissierellales > Tissierellaceae > Tissierella. The sequence continues at coordinate 41,750 of JAEWGC010000016.1, forward strand.
TATATAATTTCTCCAAATTGTGGCCTTCACGAAGCTCACGATCAGTTGCATTTGCAAGTGAAGTTAACTTATTTTTAGTTAGGATGAAATAACAGTCAGGACGCATGATACGATTTGACAACAAGTTCGTATTATGAGAAGTTAGAATAACTTGTGTCTTTGGCATTCTTTCAAGCATAGCTACTATATTTTCTGCCAACTCAAAATGATAGAAAGCATCAAACTCGTCAATAAACATGAGCGAAACATTTTTTGCTGTTTTATACCAATAAAAGAAAGTGTAAAGTGCTTTTGTCCCACTTGATGCTACCTTAAAAAAAGGTAATGGTGTATCCGTATCAAAATATAAACGTTTTATACCATCAATATCCTTCCTAACAATTAAATTATCTTCAATACCTGAATTTTGTAAAAAATCCTCAAGTTCTTTAAGGTTGTTTTCTTCAAATATAAAATCATAATAATCTTTACTTTTACTTTTATAACCAATATATCTATTCTCATCCAAACTTCTAAACCAAAGCATATTGGAAACAAAATGCATTAATTGACGAATCGGATGAGTGTCGTCTAGCACAGTATTGTTAATTACATATTTTAAAATAGAATCTGTCTCTTGAAATGCCCAGTTAAGTGTAGGAGCTAGTTCCCTAATTCCTTCAGTATTTCCTTTTTTCCTTTTATAATCATATTCAAATAACATGTTATCATTCATAATAAGCTTCTCAAATACTAACATCTGCTTCTCATCTTTACGGTAATTATAATCAATTATTTGATCTCCAAATTGAAAAACATAATGGAATGTTGCAAAATTGTCAGTGCTATTAACATTTAAATAATAGCTGTAAATATCTGGTGTAACATTTTTGGAAGTTAGATGAGAAACAATATCAAAAACTGCTAGTCCTAGGTTTGATTTACCTATTGAATTTTTTCCATAGACAATTATCTTGCTTATAAGGTTATTTGTAATACAATGGGTATTAAACTTATAATCTCTCACGTCAGAAAAATCTAAAGTTATCTTATCCTTAAAGTTTTTAAATCCAGAAACCTCAAATAGTTTAATCATAACTTCACCTCTTTATGTTTATTATATACAAATTTTGTACAAAAAATCAATATGATCCGTAAAATATTTACGGCTCACATATAACTAATGTAACCAACAAGCTTTACCCAGAAAATTTTGATAAGTGTTTTTAGGATAATTAATAAATATCACTTTACTTCTTTGCATAAGAAACTCCATCAAGTAAATCCTTGGTCAATTTATAACATACTTGAATCTACACCATTTAAAATTGCATCTATAATTTTATAAATAGCTTCTAATATATCCAAATTATCCTCTTTTTTCCGATCTCTTTATTCTCTAACAAAATCAAGAAGTCTGTGTGCATTGTTAGTTTCAATATCATCTAATTTATTTTCTATTCTATCTAATCTTTTATTAACATCTTTAACTTCTTCTTTAATTTCAGATACATCCTTTGTAAGGGTACCCACTTGTGTAGCAATAAGTTCTAATAATTCCCTATCAGTCATTAAATCTCACTCCTTTTTATAACTTATTTCTTCATCTATTTTATAAAGTTAAGTGCATAGCATTATTACCTTTTTCTATTAATAATATAATAATTACAAGTACCATAAAGTAATATCCCTACTATTGCTCCAGAGGTATCAATGATAACATCTTTTACCTGAGCGCCCCTACCAGGGACAAATAATTGGTGAAGCTCATCTAATATTGCATAAAGAATACAAAATAATAGGGCAAAGACTATAGATTTAATCATGTCTCTTTTACTTACTCTCAGTGCATTCATCATCAATAGCCCTAATACTAAACAAGAAAAAAAATGTGCATTTTTTCTTAGAATATGATTAGCCCTACTAGAGTTTAACTCCACTTTAGGGGCTACTTTCTCAACAGTTTCTACAACAACTTTAGTAACCTTTTTACTCAAATTATTAGATTGATGAACTGGTTGCGAAGACAGATAAAATATTATTGCCATCCAAAAAATGAATAATAAGTAGGATATTATTCTTTTATAATTATTTTCAACTTTAAATTTCTTCATATTTAGGTCCTTTAGTATAGTTTTATATTTATTCTACCATTATAATTACTAATAATAAAGTAAACAAAAAAAGAGGGATTTAACTTAATAAACTCCTCTTGTATTCACAGTAACCACTGTAACATTATCCTTATACTATTTATTTCATAACTTCCAATATTATGGATCTTGAAATTCCATGTATTATCTCTCTTCTTTTATTGTCAAATAATGTATTGTCTAAGGTATTATCAATAAAACCTATTTCAACCAAAACTGCAGGCATCTTAGTTTCTCTTAGGGCATAGAAGTCTGCTGCTTTTACTCCCCTATTTTTAAATCCACAAGCTACTAAGGCATCTTGGATTCTTTTAGCTAATTTTCTAGCCTTTGCTGATCCATTCAGATAAACAAAAGTTTCAACTCCTGATCCTTCTTCAGGCCTAAAGGCATTTCTGTGAAATGATATGAAATAATCATATTTTCCACTGTTAGCAAAGAGAACTCTCTCCTTTAGTCCCATGATTTCATCAGTGGTCCTTGTTTCATCTACTTCCACTCCAAACATTCTAATCCTCTCTGCTACTTCCATTCCAATACTTAAATTATCTATAGATTCCTTTCGACAATTATATATGGCACCTGAGTCCTTCCCCCCATGACCATAATCAAAACATAACCTAACCATAATCTCATCCTCCTATACTATTTATATAATATAGATAGAGGAATTTCGAGAAATTTACTATTAAATTAAGATTTGACAAAAGTCTTCTTTTGAGAATAATTTGAAGCCTCTAGATTCTGGAGGCTTCGTTTTTTAATGATAGGATTATAAGCTATTATTAGAACTTTTCATATTTTTAAGTTAGCAGCCAATCACTATTGATACAAATCAGTACTAACCTGATAAATACTATAAAATAAGATTTCATTTTATTTTGATGAACTATTTTGTGGCATTAGCTTTTTTCCTATTGATAATATTAATCCTAAAATCATTGATAGCAATGCTGCTGCTAGTATCCTATATCTTTCTGGCATTAAAAATGTTAAGGTATTTGCTGGAATCCAAATTAATGGTGTTGTTGTGGATACTTCAAATTTTACAAATGATACCCAATCTATCACTTCTACTACTTCTCCAAAAGTTATTTTACCTTGCTTGTATTTTAAATCAATATAGGTATTGCAAACTCTTTGTAAAGCCATCATCACGGGACCTGATGTTGTATTCATTATTGCACTTGTTAAGAAAGCAGTAAGATACCTATTATTAGCTGCTAACATTCCATTTTTCTGAGCCCCAATAACTCCTTCACTAAATACTGAAAACATTAAAGAAACTAATGAACCAAATATTCCCCAAATCCCAATTTTCCAAATTAATCCATTGGTTTTTGTCCATGACCTTTTACTAATTCTATCTGATAAAAGCTCCCCCATTGTTGCTAAAACAGAAAACTTAATAAACCCATCTAGATATGCATGATCAGATACCAGGTTAGAATAAGGCTTAGACATTATCAATAATAGAAAAATGATAAGTATACTTGTAAAAACAATGTCTTTATTTTTATTGTCTTTTTTCATATTAGCTATATCCTTTCATTCCTTCCAAGATAAGGTAGGACTATTGTTCTACCCTTTCTTAAAGCTTGTTCTCCCTCATAAACTTTGCATTAGTTCCATCTATATCCAAAAACTCTTTTGTAGCCCTTTCACCTATTCCATCTGTATACTTAGCTACTATGCTGAAATATTCCTCCTCATCTACATCAAGTACTCTACCATCTTGATAGATAATTTTACCATCTACTACAGAAAGAGATACTTCCTTTCCCCTTGCACTATATACCAAGTTTGGTACAATATTTCTCATAGGTTTTGTGAATACTGGTAGCATAGAAGGTTTGTTTAGATCTATTGCTATAAAATCTGCACGCTTACCTACTTCAAGGGATCCAACTAACTCGCCTAGCCCCACTGCTCTTGCACCTTCTATCGTAGCCATACGGAGTGCTTTCCAAGCTGGCATGACTTCTGGGTTTTGATATTTTATTTTATTAAAAAGTGTTACTAATTTCATTTCATTTATAATGTTATGACAATTATTTCCAGGAGCCTGATCTGAACCTAATGCTACATTTCCACCCGCCTCTTGAAAAGCCATGGAAGGGCACACTATACCATCTATTATACCAATAGAGCCTGGGCAAACTATCATAGATGCTCCACTTTTTGCTACTTCCTTTGCTTCATCATCATTAGCATCTGTTAAATGAACCGCTATTAAAGTCTCATCTAAATATCCAATTTCCTTTAACCATGCAATAGGTCTTTTACCATATCGTTTAACAACTTGATAAGTCTCTCTATCACCTTGCTGTGTATGCATATGAATCTTAGTACCTTTTTCTTTTGCTACTTTTTGAATCTTTAGAAGTAAATCTTTGCTTAAGAAATCTGCACCCTGTGGCCCAAATAATATCTTAATGAGGCCTTTACCATTATTATGCCATTTATCAAACAATCTCATATTCTCTTCAAAACTTTTTAAACCTAATCCTTCATCATATTCATATAACTCTCCAGGGTCATATACTCTCCTTTTAGCCTCTCTAATGGTACTAGTAATATTTCCCCTAACTCCTACCTTATTTATAAACTCACATACATGCTCCATATTTGCTTCATAATCTCCAATAGTAGTAGTACCAGCTTTAATTGCTTCTAAGATAGCCACTTTACTACCTGCCAATTTTTCTTCATTGGTGACTGCATTATCAAATGGTTGCAAGCCATACATCATCCAATTATTGGTATCCTGGGCTAACCCTCTCATAATAGCTAATCCTGTATGCATATGTCCATCTATAAACCCTGGGAGTATTGCATGATGTTTTAGATTTAGATTTAATTCTGCCTTATAACCTTTCGCTATATTATTCATATCATCAATTGCTACAATCTTTCCACCATCTACTACCATAGCAACTCCAGTTTTATATCCAACTCCAATTCCTTCCATAGTATAAAAATGTGGTGCCTCAACTATCATGTCTACGGTTTTCATCTTAAATTCTCCTCTCTTTAATTATGCTGTTCTTTTAAACTAAAATCTCTTGACATTGAGAGTTTATTAGCAATTATTAGTAATCCAGTTAAAACTACTCCTGTAATAATTATACTTAAATAATATTGACCAGTAAGCCCTCCAAATAAGAAACCGATGAAAGCTGCAACTCCTACAGTAACTCCATAAAACAATTGTGTAGAAACATGGACTATATGATTACAAGCAGCACCTGTTGAAGACATTATTGTAGTATCTGAAATAGGTGAGCATTGATCTCCAAATAATCCTCCACCTATTACTGCACCCACAACATATGGTATAGGAATATTAAATGATATAGCCATAGGTATAGCTATAGGCATCATAATAGCCCAAACACCCCATGAACTTCCTGTTGCAAATGAAATCATAGCACCAAATAAGAATATCAAGGCAGGAACTAATCCACCTGTTAAATAATTTTGAACTACTTCAGATAAAAATCCTCCAACTCCCATAGCACTTGTAACTCCGCCCATTGACCAAGCTAATACTAATATAAATGGAACCATAATTAGTTCTTCCATTCCTTTAATAAATCCATCAAATCCATCTGTGAATTTAAATAATCCAGTAGTCATACCTACTACAGCTGCTCCAACCCCTCCAACTATAAATCCCATTGAAATTGCTAAAGTAATATTAGCATTAACAAATGAGCCTCTAAGTCCATTAGTTACTATATCTCCGCTCCAAAATATTGTAGCAAATATAGCAATGAATAATGAAGCCATAGGTATAATGAAGTTTTTAATAGTTAAATTATAACCTACTGGCAGATTTGTTTTAGATTCTGCAACTATTGGTTCGACACCATCTGGAAGCAATTTTCCAGTTTCTCTAGCTCTTTTTTCCTCCTTATACATAGGTCCTAAATCCATGCCTGTAACGGCTACAACTAGTACGGTTATCATTGCGAAAAGCCCATACAAGTTAAAAGGAAACATTTGAAGATAAATCGACCATTCATTTCCTTCAATCGCAGCTGCTGCAAGTTGAGTTGCAATCAAGCCAGCTATAAAAGGACCATAGCTACTTATAGGTGAAAATGATGCTAGATTGCATCCCATTGAATCTAGTATATAGGCAAGCTTTGCTCTGGACACTCTAACCTTATCTGTAATCGGTCTCATAATTGTGCCAAGTATTAAACAAGGTTCAGTATATGAAAATATAAATGCAGATGCCCATGTTACCACTTGAGCTTTTTTAGGGGTATCGATCTTTTTAGTTGCTATCTGCGCAAAAGCTTCAGCAGCACCAGTAATTCTCAACATGTACACAAATCCTCCGGCTAATGTTACTAATAAAAGCATTCCTCCATTATAAGCATTGCCGATAGCTGGAACCATAAAGTCCGATACAATTTTTGTAAATCCCACTAATGGATTATATCCGCTAATTATAGTGGCACCTACCCATACACCGAAAAATAAAGATAATAGGGTCTTTTTTGTCTTTAGTGCCAAAATGATAGCAATAATTGGTGGTACTAAACTTAACAAACCATAATCTGACATTTAAACTTCCCCCTTAATAATATTATTTAAATACAATCTTTTTTTATTGCAAATCATGTGCCAATTACTACTTTGAGTATTTTCAATCATTTCACAATAGTCAAATAATTTCGATCAAATTTTTTTGACTTCAATAGTCGTAATAGTATAGAAAAGAGACAAAAAATCTTGACACAAGGTCAAGATTTTTTGTCCTTTAAATTTATCTCAAACCATATTTAGACAATTTATAACTTAATGTTTGTTTCGAAAGTTTTAATCTTCTAGCCGCTTCAGCAATAGTTTCAGATGAAGTTAAAGCCTCAATAAGTAATCTCCTTTCATAATTTTCTACCCTTTCCGTTAAAGATATTTCTAAATTGCTTGCTTCAATATTGGGAGATTGATTATTAAATTGACTAGTTAAATAATTCGGCAAATCCCTTAACTGTATATATCTAGATCCAATTATATTGAATGCACCTTCTATTATGTTTTTAAGTTCTCTAACATTTCCAGGCCAATTATAATCTAAGAATAGATTTTTAACCTCATCACTAAGTCCAATTATAGATTTATTCATCTTTTTATTATACATATTAATAAAATAATCAGTCAGATATATTATATCCTCTGTTCTCTCCCTTAGTGGTGGAATGTCTATTTGCACTACATTTAGTCTATAGTATAAATCCTCCCTCAATTTTTTCTTCTCAACACATCTAAGAGGCGGCTCATTTAATGCCGTAATTACGCGTATATCTGTATCAATCGGTTCTGTTCCACCAATTCTAGTCACTTTCTTTTCTTCAATTGCTTTCAATATTTTACTTTGCATATTAATATCCATTGAATTTATTTCATCTAGGAATAATGTTCCATTATTAGCAACTTCAAATAATCCTCTTCTATTTTCTGCTCCAGTATAACTACCTTTTACAGTACCAAATAAAATTCCTTCTAACAGATTCGCTGGTATTGCAGCGCAATTTTGAGATATGAATTTGTTGTTACTTCTATAACTATAGCTATGTATAGCTTGTGCGACGAGTTCTTTACCAGTGCCAGTTTCCCCATAAATCATAACAGATGAATCTGTATTTGCTATTCTCGTAATTTTAGTTTTAATTTCATTCATAGCTGATGATTTTGTAATTATATCATCAAGTTGATATAATCTTTCCTTCTCATTATAACTATGGGTTAGAATGATGTTCTGGCGCTCATTTTCATTAATACATCTAGCCAGATCAATAGCCCCCACAATCTTACTATCTTTAACGATAGGTAAAGTACTATATATATTCGTTAGGTTTTGTCCATGTTTAGTTGTCAAATATTCTATTTGGTCATATATGGGCTTACCATCCTTTAAAACCCTCATAATACTACTGGTTTCTTCTGTCAAGTAAGGATGAATTTCTAGTATACTTTTTCCTATTATTTCCCTTTGCCTTAAATCATAAATATCAGATCTCATATTTGAATAGTATTCAATTATACCTTTACTATCAGTTATAATTATACTATCAAAATAATTATTGATGTTTAGAAGACTCTTAATATTTCTCATTATAATCATCCCTTTTTATTGTAAATACTCCTTATCCCCATTCTTTTAAAATACATACTCTCTATTATTCCACTTCTTAATCAATGATAAATCCCACCAGGATATTCAAACCCATGCCTTCTTTCCAATAAAAAAACATCTCTGATTCAATAGTATCAGAAGGTATGAGTTTTGGCAATATTTAGAAAAGTGTATTATTACTTTATTTTATATTTTCTCATAGCCTTAATCCTGGTTATATCTCTCCAATTCTCAGCAGTATTTATCTCAATTCTACTTATTGAATATTTCATATCTCTTTATTCTCTAACAAAATCAAGAAGTCTGTGTGCATTGTTAGTTTCAATATCATCTAATTTATTTTCTATTCTATCTAATCTTTTATTAACATCTTTAAATTCTTCTTTAATTTCAGATACATCCTTTGTAAGGGTACCCACTTGTGTAGCAATAAGTTCTAATAATTCTCTATCAGTCATTAACTATCACTCCTTTTTATAATTTATTTCTTCATCTATTTTATAAAGTTAACAGCCTAGCACCGTAGTTGAAGGGACCAGCACAATAGCCTCTGTTACTAAAAAACCCCAGACCCGTAGGTACTGGAGTATGATGATCTATAATATTTATTTTTATTATCTCTAATTAATAGTTAAACTGTCTGCAAATGTATACGGTATAATGCAGTAATCATCGACACATTTGTAGGCATCTTCTTCATGCATCTTAATAACAATCTCATCTGTCTTTAAATTACCATATTGTGAGATTATATCATCTAATGTTTCAATCTCAAGCTTAGTTAACTCTTTTATCTCAAGCTCCGAATTTGGCTTAAATTTATAGGCTACATTTTCGCCATACCATAATGTATCGAATTTCACCCCATCTAATAGAACTATATGGTCATATCCCTCTGGTACAGCTCCCATAGGAAGTGATGAATAAACTAAACCACTAATTGCCATATTGTTTCTTTTATAATGAAGGTAATCTGAGAACCAAAGCATTTTAGCTAGTTTTACTTTATGAAGACTTTCAACTTTAGAAGCCAAATAATTAATCATCTCCACTACTTTAGTTAAGTTAAGCTTGGCCTTGCCTGTAATAATATTATCTTCATAATCTACATAAATTGCTTGAATTGAATCAACTAAATATTGATTGTGCTTTTTTTAAATAGCTCATTTGCTTGGTGATGATATTTATCAAACGCTTTGTCTGATATACGCCCCTTACCTGTTTTTAAATTATTTTTCTTAATTCTGATTTGTTAATAACTTTGACTTCCCCACGAGATAGTTCAACAAATCCTTCTTCCGAGAAGTATTTCAACATTCTCGATACCACTTCTCTTGCAGAACCTAAGTATTTTGCTATTTGTTCATAGGTTACATTTTTATTCTTGCAATTCCTTAGTATTCGCTGTTGCTATTTCCATATCAATTTTTAAATCAAATAAAGGCAATATAAAAGAGGTGAAATTATAATGGATACTATATTAGGTATACTACTTGGAGGCTTTTAAAAGGCTCTTACAGTCATACTAGGAGGTTTAGCTGGAGCATTGACTTTCTCTCTTTCCTATGGTTCACTGGAGAGGTTGGGACTATTTGATGCAATGAACATGGGTAAATTAACACTATTTAATATATCAGAAGAATTTCCATCTGTATTTAATATTGGATATGGTAGTGATTAATATTCACATATATATACAATAATGGCAGCCATCATATAATTTTGATATGATGGCTGTCTAGTTATTAAGTTAATAGCCAGGCACCATTACATCTTAGAGTTATATACAATCATTTTATCTAAGTCTATAATTGCTCCTACTTTTTTCAAAAAATCCATGCCTATTATTCCATTTATTTCAAAACCATAATCCATAACTCCAACTTCAATTGTGAACCACTCACCACTTATAGAAGTGGGAGCTTCATAAGAAGGTTGATAGCTAAGCTATCCTTATTCTTTTAGGCGTATCCACTTCACCTCTACTGTATAGGATATTTATATCCACAACTCTACTTTTCTTTAATATATTTAGTGCTGCATTTACATCTGCATTTAAGGTATAGCCTGTACTTGTCTTATATAGTCCTCTTTTTATTCTTTTACCACTGAATTTCTCAGGAGCATTATCTCCTATTATAGGGATATCATCTTTATCAAAGAAACTTGCCTTAGATGTATAACTTTCTTCTTGCTTTATATAGGTTATACCATATAGATTACATAGATAGTCTAATTTATCTTTTATATTTCCTATAGGAATGTTTACAAAGTTTTGATTGTTAATCTTACCTATATTTATTTTATTTTGTATATCTTCGTTATATCCTAATACTATTGTACCTATATCATTATTGATGCAATAGTTAATTATATATCTACAGGTTTTACTTATATAGTCATTAACTTGATTGTTTCTTTTTTGAGTTAATATGGCTTGCCTTTTTGTGATGCCTTTGATCTTTTGTTTATCCTTTATACTTTGGTATTTACTCATTTGTTTGTTATACCATTGATTTATGGATTTTAGTCTATTACCATCTACTATGAAAGATTTTCCTCTATTGGTTACACAGGTTGCTAGATTGTTTATTCCTAAATCTATTGAAAGTGCATTTTCTTTATTTAATCTACTTTGCTCTTCTTCTACCTTATAGGTATAGTGAATCTCAAAGTACCTTCCAGATAGTTTAGGTATTATTCTTATCTCTTTTATAGTTTTATCATTTAATATTGGTGGTATTGTAATTATGATAGGTTTATTATTCTTTTTATATGTTCTAGAATAGGGAAGTATTAGTTTATTGCCATTTAATCTAACAAATCCGATTATTAATGTGAAGAAGTCATCCTTTTTAAGATATTTAGGTATATTGACTTTAGAATTATATTTACCCTTTTTCTTTAATTTAAGGAGTTCAAAGAATGAATTAAAGACTCCGTCTACTTCTTTAAGTATTTGTTGACTCATATTACTGTTTAGTATTTTGTAATTCTCATTATTTTTACAAAGTAAATCATTTTTTTCATAACTAAGATATTCACCTGTTTGAAAGAAATGTTGTCTAATATTATATAAGGCTACATTATATAGATTTTTAGCAGTATGAGTTAATTCTCTTAAGATTAAATATTCTTCTTTAGTAAGATTTTTAAGTTGCTGTTTTACTGTTAAATACATTATTTCACCTCCATTCTATGAATATATTTTATCA
>JAEWGC010000038.1 GCA_023388495.1 Bacillota bacterium
TGGTGTATCAGTTGTCATGCCAATGGCACGGCTGAGTAGCTATGTTCGGAAGGGATAAGTGCTGAAGGCATCTAAGCACGAAGCCCCCCTCAAGATAAGATTTCCCACTTTTAAAGGTAAGACTCCAAGAAGACCACTTGGTAGATAGGTCTCAGGTGTAAGGGTAGTAATATCTTAAGCTAAGAGATACTAATAAGTCGAGGACTTGACCAAAAAAATTCATGAATAAAAGTATTGCATAAAGTAGTTTTCGTCTGGTGACGATAGCAAGATGGACACACCTGTTCCCATACCGAACACAGAAGTTAAGCATCTTAACGCCGATGGTACTTGGTTGGAAACGACCTGGGAGAGTAGGAAGTTGCCAGGCTTTATGACCTAACACAACGAACGACAGTGAGTTGATGTAGGTCAAACGCAATGAGCACCGAATCTATGCGAGCGTAGGGAGTAAATAGATTTGAGTTGCGAAACTGCGAAAGTACATAAGATATAAAAAACTCTATTACAATTGTAATAGAGTTTTTTTATTGCATTGTTTTATTTTTATCTAGCTTTGCTTAATACCTATTAAAATGGGTAATAATTATAAGAACATAACATAGGAAACATTAGGAGGGGGAAATATGGAAATGACAAAATACCTGATTATAGGTAATGGAATAGCTGGTCTTGCAGCTGCTAGAGAAATAAGAACTAATGACAAAGATGGAAGTATTGTAATGGTAAGCAATGAACCAACACTTACTTATTATAGAGTGAAATTAACTGAATATATATCCAAAGATTTTATTGATGAGGATTTATTAGTTAGTAAGGAAAACTGGTATGAAGAAAAGAATGTTAAGGTTATGCTTAGGAAGTTTGTAGAATATATTGATACTACAAATAATAAGATAAAACTTGATGATGGACAGGAGATAGAATACGAAAAACTATTGATCGCTACAGGAAGTCGTCCTTTTATTCCACCTATCAATGGGAAATATAAAGAAGGAGTCTTTGCTTTAAGAACTTTAAAGGATTTACATTATATAAGGGAGTATATGAAGTCTTCTAAAGATGTGTCAGTAATTGGGGGAGGGCTTTTAGGTTTGGAGGCTGCATGGTCTCTTAAACAATTAGGAAAGGAAGTAAGTATAATTGAATTTGCACCTTATTTATTGCCTAGACAATTAGATAAGGAAATAGCAAATAAATTAGAAGAGAAGCTTTCTAAAATTGGATTTAAAGTATTTTTAGCTTCCCAGGCTGAGGAAATACTTGGAGAAGGAAAAGCAACTGGTATAAAGCTAAATGGAGAGAGAAATATTAAAGCAGATGCAATTTTAGTTTCTTCAGGAATTAGACCAAACTTAGATCTAGTAAGGAATACCACAATAGAATATGATAAGGGCATAAAAGTAGATAAACGATTAAAAACAAATATAGATAATGTTTATGCTGCTGGAGATGTAGTTGAAATAGATGGAATGGTTTTAGGACTTTGGACTGCCGGAAATGAGCAGGGTAAAGTAGCAGGAGCAAATATGGCAGGCAAAGAATTAGAATATAATCATCCTAAGATATTTACAACTTTACAGATAGGTAGTATAGAGCTTTTCTCAGCTGGAGTCATTAACGATTTCGATAAGGTTTATGAATACAAGGAAGATGAAAAGGATATTCACCATAAGATATTTACAAAGGATGGAAAAATAGTTGGAGTAATTCTCTTTGGAGAATTAAAAGAAGTAAATACACTTAGAAATGCAGTAATATCAAATATGGCTATAGATGAATATATAGTTAAGGACAGTAGATTTAAATAGTATAATATTGGGGGTAATTTTATGGATATTAAATTTTATGGTGCGGCAAAAATGGTTACAGGTTCTAACTATCTTGTGAAGACTGAGAATTATAATATACTTGTAGATTGTGGAATGTTTCAGGGAAATGAGGAAATGGAGAAATTAAATTACAATGATTTCCCCTATAATCCAAGCGAGATTGATTTCCTCATACTAACCCATGCCCACATAGACCATAGTGGAAGAATCCCCAAATTAGTGAAGGATGGTTTTAAAGGTAGAATAATAACTACAAATGCTACCTATGATTTATGTAAGATTATGTTAAGGGATAGTGCAAAAATACAGGAGTCTGATATAGAATGGGAGAATAGAAAGAGACAAAGAGCAGGTAAAAAACCCATAGAGCCACTATATACAATGGATGATGCAGAAAATAGCCTAAAGTATTTTGAACCATATTTTGTAGATCAAAAAATAAAGATAAATAATAATATTCAAATTAGATTAAAGGATGCAGGACATATATTAGGCTCAGCTATATTAGAGCTATGGATAAAAGAAAATAACGAAGAAGTAAAAATAGTTTTCTCTGGAGACTTAGGTATGCCAGGAAGACCTATAATCAATAGCCCAGATTATATAGAGGAAGCAGACTATCTTGTTATAGAGTCTACCTATGGAGATACTATACATGAAAGTTATGAAGAGAGTACTGAAAAATTAATAGATATAATCAATAAAACTGTAATGAGAGGTGGGACTGTAATTATTCCATCTTTTGCAGTAGGAAGGACTCAGGAACTTATTTACCAGCTAAATAAATACTATGAATATAATCCAAAGATAGAGGAATATATGAAAGTTCCTATTTATATAGATAGCCCTATGGCAGTAGATGCTACAGAAGCATTTAAGAGAAACTCAAGTAGCTTTAATGATGAGGCAAGGGCCCTTATACTAAGAGGTGATAATCCATTTGAATTTGACAACCTAAGGTATATAAGGAGTCAAGAGGAATCTATGGCATTAAATAAATATACATTTCCAAAGGTAATTATATCCTCAAGTGGAATGGCTACAGCAGGAAGAATAAGACATCATTTAAAACACAGTTTATGGGATGAGAAAAATAGCTTAATTTTTGTTGGATATCAGGCCGAGGGAACTTTAGGTAGATTGCTTTTAGATGGTAAAAGACAAGTAAAAATATTAGGAGAAGAAATTCATGTAAGGGCACAAATCTATGATATAGAGGGATTTTCAGGCCATGCAGATCAAAATGTTTTGCTTGATTGGATAAACAAATTTAAAAAGAAGCCAAAGAAAATATTTATAGTACATGGTGAGGAAGAACCAGCTAATGCCTTATCTACCCTTATTAAGCATCTATATAAAATAGAAACTATAATCCCTAATATGGGAGATAGTTTTAACATTGCCAAGAATGAGGTAGAACTAACAAAGGGTATTGAGATATTACCTGAAATGTTAAGAGAGGATATTGAAAATGAATTAAAAACAGCATATAATCAATTTGAGGCTCTAATAAATAAGTCCAGTGAGATGGTTGATGATAAGCTTTTAGCTAAGAAATATGATGAGATAAAAAATCGATTAATAGATTTACAGCATAGGCTTATGGATTTAAATATTATAGTCGGCAAATAAATAAAACATAGGAGGATAGTATGAAATACTTAGTAAATAACTCAAATGATCCGAGATATAATTTAGCTTTTGAAGAATACTGTTTTAAAAGTCTAGATCTTAAGGAAGACTATGTAATTCTTTGGATAAATGGACCGGCAATAATAATTGGTAAAAACCAAAATACTATAGAAGAAGTAAATCAAGATTATGTAAATGAAAGAGGTATAAAAGTTGTAAGGAGAATAACTGGTGGTGGGGCAGTATATCACGACTTAGGTAACCTTAACTTTAGTATTATATCTATGTCAAGTGGTGCTGAGAAAATTGATTTTAAGAAATATAATATACCAATAGTTAAATCTTTAGAAAAACTTGGTATCAATTGTGAACTATCAGGTAGAAATGACATTACTTTAGATGGAAAGAAATTCTCAGGTATAGCACAATCAGTGTGGAAAAAGAGAGTTTTAAACCATGGAACACTATTATTTGATACAGAGCTTGATGTATTATCAAATGCATTAAATGTTAAACAGGATAAAATTGAATCAAAGGGCGTAAAATCAGTAAAGAGTAGAGTCACAAATATAAAGCATCATATGGATAGAGATATAGATATATACGAGTTTAGAGATATATTACTTAAGAATATATTTGAAATGGAAGGGCTAGTACCTGTAGAGTATAAATTATCACAGGAAGACCTAGGTGGAATACAAAAGTTATTTGAAGAAAAATATTCAACTTGGGAATGGAACTATGGAGAATCTCCTAAGTCAAATTATCAAAATTATAAGAGATTTCCTTTTGGAAGTATAGATATTAGATTTAATGTAGTGAGTGGACTAATTTCAGATACTAAGATTTATGGTGATTTCTTTGGAACTGAGGATGTGGATTTACTTCAAGAAAAATTAAATGGAATAAAATATGACAAGGGAGAAGTAGCAAAAATAATAGAAAATGAACCTTTAGAAAAATACTTTGGTAGTATAACTAAAGAAGAATTTATAGATTTAATGTTTCAATAGAATAAATCCCTAGCTATTTTATTATAGTTAGGGATTTATTTAGTATAAATAGCCTTAAGTATTTGCTAATATACAAGTAAGAGATATAATATAATTAAACCAGTAAAACCATGTAAGGAGGGGTATTATGAAACTACCAAAAAGGATTAGTTTTGCAAATCTACCTACTAAGATTGAAAAACTAGAAAGATTAAGTGAAGAATTAGGTGTCGAAGTATATATAAAAAGAGATGATCAAACTGGCAGTGAAATATCTGGAAATAAAGTAAGAAAGCTTGAATTTGCAGTGCAGGAAGCAGTTGATAATGGCTGTGACTATTTAATTACTTGCGGAGGTACTCAGTCAAATCATGCTAGAGCAACAGCAGCAGTAGCTGCAAAACTTGGCATGGGATCATATCTTATTCTTAGAGGTAAGGAAGATGCAGAAGTAGAAGGTAATTTGTTTTTAGATAAAATACTTGGAGCAAAGATTAAATTTATTACAGCTGATGAATATAGGAATAGTAGAATGGCTATCATGGAAGATGTTAAAAATGAGTTAGCTAGGGAAGGTCATAATGCATATATACTTCCAGAAGGAGCATCAAATGGAATTGGGTCCTTTGGATATTTTAAAGCTATGGAAGAAATATTAGACCAAGAAAAAGAGCTTGGGATTAAGTTTGATGCAATAGTTACTGCTGTTGGTTCTGGAGGTACCTATGCAGGATTACACTATGCAAATCATATAAAAAATAATGAGGCAAAAATTTATGGAGTGAATGTCTGTGACGATGGTGAGTATTTTAAAAACGTTACACTAGGATTAATTAAGGAAATAGATCAACATACTGGAGAAGAAATTCATATAAATAAAGAAGATATAAACATTCTAGATGGATATGTAGGAAAAGGATATGCTTTAAGCAGGCAAGAGGAGATAGAATTTATTCATAAACTAGCTAAAAAAGAAGGAGTTATTCTAGATCCGGTATATACTGGTAAAGCTATGTATGGCTTAGTAGAAGAAATTAAAAAAGGTACATTTAGTAATCATAAAAACATATTATTTATTCATACTGGCGGTATATTTGGCTGGAATAGTTTTGCTAGAGGTTTAGTAGAAACAAAAAATTGTTAGGAAGATATTAGTAAAGTAGGCAGGGGAAATAATAAAAAACTTATTGCGCCAATCATTTAATTATGGTTGGCGTAGTTTTATTCTATTTAACTAAGTCTGAAAGATAACATCTGTATTCTATATGATACTTGGAAATGTTCTGCTGTTTCAGAATAATTATGTTTATACTCTATACAATATTTAACTATATCAACTCGTTCTTCATAAGTTGTCTTTCGGCCTTTAGTCATGATTTTAGTTCCTCATGACTATTATAATTTAAAATCCAATTCCTAATTTGAGAAGTTGATTTAATACTATATTTTTTACATATATCCATTAGTGAAACATTACTTGACAGATAATCATGTACTACAGTATCTTTAAAATCTTTAGTATATACTGAGTTTTTAGATGTTTCGAGTAAACCATCCGACCCAATAGAAAGATAGGTTTGAAGCCACTGTTTGGCAGAAGTCCAACTTATATCAAGTTTTTTAGCTAAATTATTTAAAGAATCTTCACCTCGTAAATATTTCTCAATCACTTCAATTTTTTGAAAAACTAGTATTTTACTTTTTCTTCTCATAAAAATATGCTCCTCCTTGTCTTAAACAGTTTTATTATTTAAACTGTCTATGTCTACTACAAGGGGAACATATCATTTAAAGAGTTTAGAGGCTGTTTTATTTTAGATTTATAACTCTAAATCATTTTTATGAATGGATCATCTATAATAAACTCATTTAAACTGTTTTCAAAGATTTTAAGAGGTTCCATAGCTCGAGTCAGTGGATTTCTATGTTTGATTTTATAACATATTCTCTCAGGAGGAGGCTCTATAAGTTCGGAAATTTTAATAGGTTGTATTTTTTTAAAAGCATGGGCAATATTTTCAGTTACAATTGCCCAAGAGCCAGGTATATCTATAAATTTAAAAATGAGTCCGGCAGTATCTACAGCAATATCTATGGATTCTGTAGGATCCCACCAACTATCATGCCAAATTTGAAAGCTTGGTCCCCAATCTAAAAATATTTCTTTTTTTACATCTAAATCCTGAGGATAAACAAAATCATCAAATTTGGAGACTAAAGAATTACTTACTAAAACTAACTTTTCACTAAATATAGGTTGGCTTACCAGACTATTTGTTTTAATTAATCTAGGAACAAGACCTATATCTAATTCATATGACTCTAGGAGATTAAATACTGTACTAGACCAATGAGAACTTACATTAATATTGAGTTGGTTTTCATTTGAAATAACCTTTTTAAATAGGGGCGGAAAGACATAAGTATTTAAGCTATCTACTGAGCCAATGTTTAATTTTAATGAAGTTTCTTGATTTGCCCAAACATCAGTATCTTTTTTTAGAGACATCCAACGTCTAGCAATAAGTATAAACTCTTCACCTTTTGGGGTTAATGTAATAAATCGCTTTCCTCGATATCTTTTTATCAATATGACACCGAGTTCCTCTTCTAGTACATCTAGACGATTACTTACAGTAGATTGGGATAGAAACAGCTTTTCCGATGCCTTCGATAAACTCTGGGTTTCAACTATAGCAAGGAATGCCTCAATACCAGATATATCCATATTAATACCTCCATATATATAATATCTATGACGTAGATATTATATAACAAAATGATTCATTATTCAAATAATTAAGAAAGTGATATACTTACAATTAAAAGAAGTAATACAGAAAAACATAAATAAAACATTATATAGTCTGATAATAAGGGAGGAGTTACTTTGCAAAAAAAGATACAGATGATGGTAGGGCCTACGGCAATACCGCATAGAGTATTGAAAGCAATGAGCAGAGAATCAATTTCACATCGTTCCAAAGAATACTCTATAATTCAAGAAAGAGTAACAAACAATCTAAAGAAAGTTTTTGGGACAAAGCAAGAAGTTTTATTACTTACTTCTTCAGGTACAGGTGCTATGGAATCAGTAATACAAAATTGCTTCTCTCCTGATGATGAGATAGTAGTACCAATAATAGGTAATTTTAGTGAACAATTTGCTCTTATGGGAGAAATATATGGCTTGAAGGTTAATAGAGTTGAGTTTGAGCTTGGAGAAACAGCTGATGTTAACAGAGTTATGAAAGAGGTAACCATAGCTACTAAAGGAGTTTTTGTTGTACACAATGAAAGCTCCACAGGAGTATATAACGATTTAGAAGCTTTTGGTAATGCAATAAAGGATACCAATGCACTATTAATAACAGATTCTGTTAGTGGCTTAGGTGGATTAGAAATGAGAATGGATGAATGGCATGTTGATGTGGCTCTAACAAGCTCTCAAAAAGCCTTAATGACTCCAGCAGGCTTGGCATTCGTAGCTCTTAGTGAGAAAGCATGGAGTAGAGTAGAAGAATCTAAGTTTCCAAAGCATTATTTTGACTATAAGAAAGCAAGTAAATTTAATGAGATAAATCAAACTTTAACAACACCTGCTGTCTATACAGTATTTGCAGTAGATGAAGCTCTTAATATGATATTCGAAGAAGGATTAGATAATTTATATTCAAGACATCGTACTAATACTGAACTAATAATCAAGGGTGTAAAAGAGGTTGGATTGAAACTTTTTGCAAAGGATGAAAAGTTTGCTTCCCCTACTCTAACTGCTGTTTATGCTCCAGGAAAATCAAAATATATTGTATCTCAACTAGCAAAGAAAAATATTATAGTAAACGGTGGGTTAGCACCACTGACTGAAGATGTTTTTAGAGTAGGAACTATGGGTTACGTTTCAGAAAATGATGTAATAGCATTTTTATATGCACTGAAAGAAATTGTTAAAGATATTAAATAAGTTTAACTATAAATAATAATATGGAAGCTTTAATGTTTCCAAAAAGGAGGATATATATGTCATACTTTAAGATTAAAGGAGTTATACCACCAATGATAACTCCATTTAATGGAAATGATGAGGTAGATTTTGAAAAGCATGTAAAAAATATGGAAAAATGGAATGAATATGATTTGAGCGGATATCTAGTACTAGGTTCCAATAGTGAAACTGTCTATTTATCAGAAGAAGAAAAGTTGAAACTAATAGAACTAACAGTTAAGCACAAAAAAGAAGGAAAGTTTGTAATGGTAGGTACTGGAATGGAATCCACAATGGCTACTATTGAGCTTACAAACAAAGCAGCAGATTTAGGAGCAGATTGTGCACTTGTATTAACACCATTTTACTATGCTGGAAAAATGAATGACGAAGCACTAATAAACTATTTTACAGAGGTTGCAGATAATGTAAAGATTCCAATATTAATATATAATGTAACTAAATTTACACATATAAATATTTCTCCTAAGGCTGTAGGAGTATTGAGCAAACATCCAAACATTATTGGAATGAAAGATAGTTCAGGTAGTATACCACAGTTAGTTGATTTTAAGAGAGTTGTAGATATGGACAAGTTTAATTTATTGGTAGGCACAGCATCAGCTTGGTTCCCAGCCCTTACTATAGGTATTGAAGGTGCTATTATGGCCTTAGTAAATAGTTGTCCAGGTGAATGTGTAGATATACAAAAAGAGTTTGATATAGGAAATATTGAAAAAGCGAGAGAAATATATGAAAGAGTATTTCCAGTAAATAGTGCAGTAACAGGAGCATTTGGAATAGCTGGATTGAAGTATGCATGTGATTTATTAGGATTTGAGGGTGGAGTGGTGAGAAAACCTTTATTACAAATCAAAGAGGATGATAAAGTGAAATTAAGAGAAATATTAAAAGATGCACAAATTTTATAATACAAAATATTCAAGCGACTATAAAACTACCTTTATAATATTAATGATAAAATACAAAAAACTCAAAACTAGATGTTTAAAATGTAAAACAAAGCATTTTAATTAGTATGTCCTTTAAAATGAATGTACAGAACAAAGATATTAAGTTGATATGATATAATACATTTATGACAAGAGAACATAAAAGAGAAAGAGCTCCTAATATAATGTTATTTGTAATACAAGCACAAAATGGAAGGATTTTTTCTACGAAACTATTAAAACAGAAAAGATGAGATTTAGTCAAAGAGTAGCTAAAGCAGCAATTAAATATGATAATAAATTAAAAATCAGCTGGAAGGTATCATCCTAGTCATCAATGAAGGGAAAAATGCACTGGAAGTATATAAACTTTATTAAATAAGATTATAAAAACAAATTCCCATCCAATTTAGAAAACGTAATAAGAGTTAAATTTAATTAGGCACAAAAGAAACGAAGAAGTTTTGTATTTTGTAGATATTATTAGATTATAGTTATTGGATGGGAATATAAGATTGTTTATTATTTTGAAAAAAGGAAAGGAGAAGAAGTCTGAAATATAAAGCACCACCAAAAAGCAAAACAGTATAGCAAATAAGTCAGCATATGATGACTTTTAAAAAATGTTTGTAAAAAAATTAGAGCAAGGTTGCTACTATAACTTTAAACCCTTAAATTTTATTTAATAAAATTACTTGTTCTATCGTGAAATCAAGGGTTGTTGAAAGAACATCAGCTTTTTTATACAAATCAGGATTGTAAGGTTCTTTCTTTTTAAAAATACTATAGATTGCAGTTAATAACATTATGACAATTGTAATAATTGCACGTTTGTGGCACGACGCTTTTTAATTCTTAAATAGCGGTTTCAAATTCCAGGATGATTTTCGCTTTTAACTACAGTGGTTGCACATTGTATTAAAATTGGATTAATATAGCAGCTAGCCTTTTATTAATATTGAAATAGTTCTTTTAAACCTTTTGTATATGTAGAAAATCGATGGAGTTCGTAGATAATAATACCTTTCTCATTGGTTTAAGGGGTATAGGCAACAACGGAAATTTTATGGACAGTAGTATTGCAGAAGATAAGGGGAACAACTTTGAAACCCATAGGAAAACTCTTTTCACAATAATTATAGGGACGGGCAGCATTGAATGATTACCCAGCGATAAGCAAAAATAGTTTATACAAAGATAAGTCTACGTGATCTTTTGTCACACTTATTTGCTCTGGGAAAGGTAATCTACACATATAACAATGCGGTTATCCCATATTTGGAGCATCCCACTTACCTCCACGTGATTTATAGTTTACTGTTATCTCTATGGTTATAGAATAATAAAATAATTCGCTCGAAGCAAATACATTTCATTCGGTTTTGTGTTTTGAGCGAAGCGAAAGGAATGATTTATAATAATGAAAAAGACACTCAAGTGGATTAATGAAAATTTTGAAGAATTACTTATGAGTTACTCTTTGTGGGCAGTGGTTTTAATTATGGGAGCACAAATTATAATGAGGTATATCTTTCGTTCATCTTTATCTTGGTCCGAAGAATTAGCGAGATATTTTTTTATTTGGTTTGCATTTTTGGGTGTGAGTCATGGAGTATATGCAAATACGCACGTAAAGTTAGATTTTATACAAACCTTTTTCCCCAAAATGGAAAAGCCTTTAGAATATACAGGAGATTTAATATTTATTATATTTGCCATATATATGGTAAAACCAGGAGTGAAAGTAATTAAATTTTTAATTGCTACTAAACAATCAAGCCCTGCAGCTAGTATACCAATGTATTTTGTTTATGTTTCTTTACTCGTAGGGATTATTTTAACACTACTTAGATTTATCCAAAAATATTATAATAAATTGTTTAATAGAGGAGGTGAAAGATAATGGTGGGATATGTTTTCTTAGTATTTGTAATAGCCTTACTCTTAGGTGTGCCTATTGGGATTTCGATAGGAATAACTGCATTATCTGCATCAATATTTAACCCTTCTTTTTCTGCAGATGCTATGTATGTTTTTAGGAATATGGTAACAGGAGTTGACTCATACTCTTTACTAGCAGTACCACTTTTTGTTTTATCGGGAAATTTAATGGCAGCTGGTGGAATATCCAAAAAAATATTTAACTTTTTCGCTTATTTCGTTGGCGATAAAACTGCAGGATTACCAATTGCCACTATAATAACTTGTTTGTTTTATGGTGCAATATCAGGGTCAGCTCCTGCAACAGTAGCAGCCGTTGGTGCAATGACGATCCCTCTTCTAGTTAGCCTTGGTTACGATAAAAAATGGGTAGTTGCTTTAGTTGCTGTTTCTGGAGGTTTAGGAGTCATTATTCCGCCAAGCATACCATTCATAGTTTACGGATTATCTTCTGGAGAATCAGTTGGTGCGCTTTTTATATCAGGAATTCTTCCGGGACTACTCATTGGAGCCTGTCTAATGTTATATTCTTACTTTTATTGTAAAAATAAAGGAGAAGACAAAGAGAAACTTATGAAAAACTATCAAGAATTGAGGCAGATGAATTTTCTTGAATTATTCAAAAGTAGTTTTTGGGCTCTACTATCACCAGTAATAATACTTGGTGGTATCTATAGTGGGATTGTTACTCCAACAGAAGCAGCAGATATATCTGTAATTTATGCTATTATAGTAAGCGTATTTATTTATAAAACTATGAAATTCAGAGATCTTAAAGAGGTTATGAAAACAACCATTTTAACAACTGGACCAATTATGCTGATAGTATCAACAGCGGTGGTTTTTGGAAGAACACTTACATTAATGCAAGCACCTCAACAAATTAGTGTTGGTATTATGTCGTTGGTATCATCACAATTAGGTGTAATTTTAATGTTAATAGGATTCTTATTGCTTGTTGGGATGGTTATGGACACTATAGCTGCAATATTAATACTAACTCCAATTTTTATACCTATAGTAAATGCAGTAGGAATAAACCCAATACATTTCGGTGTTATAATGGTAGTTACTCTTGCCATAGGATTTGTTACACCTCCAGTTGGGGTGAATTTGTATATAGCAAGCTCGATAAGTGGTTTACCTGTTTTGGAAATAGCGAAAAAAGCAGTTCCTTTTGTTCTTGCATTTTTAATAGCATTACTTATCATAGCTTTTGTACCTTGGTTAAGTCTTGTTTTTATTTAATAATATAGGTATGAAAAGATTATTTAAAGAGCAATGCAATATCAAAATGGAGGGGCTATTTGAAACTTAAATAAGTAGTTTATATTTTTGCTAAAGACAGAAGAATAAGATATTAATAAGGTAAAATTAAAATAGGAGGTATAAATATGAAAAGAATTTTAAGTATACTTATTGTTTTAGTTATGGTGTCAGTGGTACTAGTAGGTTGTCAATCAAAAGCTCCAGCTCAAACTAACGCTGATACTCAAAGTGGTGATAATGGGAAGATCTATGAAATGGTTTTAGCATCTGGGAGTGCAGTAGAATCATCAGTAACTCAGGCATTGCTAAAGTATAAGGAATATGTTGATGAACATTCAAATGGTAGAATTGTGGTGAATGTATATCCCAATTCACAACTTGGAGGAGAGAGGGAAATTGTTGAAGGAATTCAAAGTGGTAGCATAACTTTACATGCAGGCTCTAGTGCTCCACAAGTAAACTTTGTTCCAGCTGCTGTAATATTTGATATGCCGTTTTGTTTTCCAAACATAGAAAAATCAAGAGAAGTTTTATCGAATTCTAGATTCTTGGATGTTATTGGAGCAAAGTATGAAGAAGCTGGTATGAAACTTGTTGCAATCTCTGATGGAGGATTTAGAACTTTGACTGCGAACAAGCCTGTAAAAACCCCAGCTGATCTTAAAGGAATGAGTGTAAGAACTATGGAAAACAAGTATCATTTAGCAACATGGAAAGAGCTAGGTGCAAATCCTACTCCATTAGCATTTAATGAACTTTATACAGCATTACAACAAGGGACAGTCGATGCTCAGGAAAATCCACTTGAACTAATAGCTTCTCAAAAATTTTATGAGCAACAAGATTATGTCATTATGACAAATCATGTCCACCATACTACACCTATAATTATGAATCTTGATTTTTATAATTCTTTGCCAGAAGACCTACAACGAATTCTAGATGATGCTGCAGAAGTTTCCCGCAAGGCAGCTTTAGATTATACAGACTCTAATCTAGAAAGTAACAGAAAAAAAATTGAAGAATCTGGGACAGCATTTATAGATCTAACATCAGAGGAATTGAAAGTTTTTGCTGATAAGGCGAAAAATGTGTGGGCATTAATTGAAAAGGATTGTGACCCAGAAGTATATAATACATTCGTGAAATTGTTAGATTAGTAACTTATTAGAATTTCAATAATTATAGATAGAATTGCTCAAATGGTAGTAGGAAAATATATTCACTGTAAGGTAAAATTATTATTTCGCGATCCTTATATAGAATATAGGATATGTAAAGGTGATTATGTTCTTAAATCAGATATTAAAAGTTTAATTGATAATATTTGCTATAAATAACTAATGAAGTATGTAGATCAATGTGTAGAAGAAAACTAAGTAAAGTTATACACTAAGGAATGGCTAGTAATACTATTTGAAATAGATAGAGATTTGCTAATTAAAGTCAATTGATTTTAGTGAAAAATCAAGATGTTTTTAAAATGCTCTTTAAAACTAAGCATAAAATTTAATATATTAAGCTACTAACGATTGAAATATAAGCAATCTTTTACGTTGTTTTAGAGTACTTAACCTAAACGGTGATCTATCCCTTTGAACAGTAAACATAATATTTACTAGCTTTTTCAGTATAACAGCTAAAGCAACTTTTTAGTTTTGTTTATACACTTTAGATGATAGGATTTATGTATTAGTGAATTAGATCTCTCATAACTTCCTTTGGTATGAATATTGGCTAATAGATTGCATAATTTACGAATAATTCTAGAGCCTCTATTAGATATTTTATTTTGGGTTCCAGCAATATAGCTTGGTTATTTAATTGATAATTTAATTTCCTCATTAGGATATAATTATAGGTATCAGAGTATAAGAGATTCGTATATAGATTAAGATGACCGAAGAATTTGGAGTTGATCCTGTTATAAGAGGTCTCTAATACTACATAGAGTGAGCAAAGTTACTAGTTATAAGATATATAATAGCTATATTGTTATTAGATGTAGGGAATAATGGATATTTCATGTAAATTCTCATTGTTGTAATGAAATGCCCTATTAAAACAATAAAGAATATATCAAAGTTATTGAAGATACTACTTGATTTAAAAGGAGGATGTAAAATGAAACTAGATCTTGCGGTTATTAATGGAACAGCATATGTTAATGGTAAGTTTAAAAGCGTGGATATCGGAATAAAAGATGAAAAATTTGTGATGATCACAGAACCAGGATTTTTACCTGATGCAAAGCAGATAATAGATGCTAAAGATAAATATGTTATTCCTGGTGGGATAGATACACATGTCCATTTTCGTGATCCAGGTCATTCAGAACGAGGTACATTCTATACCGAATCACAGGCAGCAGTAGCAGGAGGAACGACTACTATACTAGAACATCCGATTTCAATGCCTCCACAGTATAATAAAGAAATTTTAGATAATAGAAAAAAAATAGCTAAAGAGCGTGCTGGTGTAGTAGACTATGCATTTTACGGAGCCGCTGGAGGCGAATTTCCAGAAGAAATCGTAGGATTAGCAAAAGAAGGTATTGTAGCTTTTAAGACTTTCCTACACGAAGCACCTGAAGGAAGAGACAGAGAATTTGTTGGGTTAACGATGGCTAATGATTATGAAATACTTATTGGCATGAAAGAAGTCGCAAAAACTGGTTTAATGTTAGCTTCACATGCTGAAAATAACGACATGATTCAAGGAATTATCAAGAAGTTTCGTAGTGAAGGCAAGGTTAGTGCGGAATACCATTGTCCGTCTAGGCCACCTATAGCTGAGTATATAACTGTCCAAAAGTTGATAACCATTGCTGAAAAAACTGGTTGTGTACTTGAATTAGCACATATATCCACTCCTGAGGCTATGCAAATGGCTAAAGAAGCTAAGGAAAGAAATCAAAAAATATTTTTAGAGACTTGCCCACATTATCTATTATTGACTGAAGAAGAATTAATGAAACATGGACCTTATGCTAAGTGCAATCCACCGCTTAGAAATAAAGAGACAGTTGATAAAATATGGGATTATGTATTAGATGGAACTGTTGATTTTATAGGAAGTGATCATGGTCCATTTTTAGCCGAAGAAAAAGACATCGGTTATGAAGATATTTTTAAAGCACCTGCAGGAATGATTGGAATTG
The DNA here is from genome assembly GCA_023388495.1 of Bacillota bacterium. Taxonomy (GTDB): domain Bacteria; phylum Bacillota; class Clostridia; order Tissierellales; family Tissierellaceae; genus Tissierella. The sequence continues at coordinate 15,765 of JAEWGC010000038.1, forward strand.
ATCTGCGACTTCCACTTATGTTAAATGAAGTCGCAAAAGGAGAGAGGGGTATAACATTAGAGCAAGTTGTACAATTATGCTGTGAAAACCCGGCAAAAGCTTTCAATATCTATCCGCAAAAAGGAACGATTCAACCAGGGTCAGACGGAGACTTGGTTATATTAGATATGAATGATAAAATGATTATTGATTCAAAGAATAACTATTCACATTCTCGTGAAATTGCAAAAGTTTATGATGGGTGGGAATTAAACTGTAAACTTAATTATACTATTATAAGAGGCAAAACAGTAATGGAAGATGGTATTGTTGATCCAATTGGCTCTGGAACAAAAGGATGGGGAAAGTTAGTACTGAGTCAACCAAAAAAGGTAAAATAAAGTTATAAAGAAGTTTAAAGGATAATCTACAGTTAAGTATTAATATAAATTGAAAGTTACTTATATGATTTTAATGTATTGCATAAGTATAACATACTTTCTGAAAAATAGTATGAGTTTTAAAAATATAATTATTTTATGAGTAAATTTAGATAGTGGCTATAGTATAACTAGACGGTGGATAGACTACACTAAATAGGGAGGATCTTTACTTAACATGGTATAATAAAATCAGGAGGAGATTTTTAATGTCCAGAAACCGTTACGATGAAGATTTTAAGAAACAATTAGTAAAGATCTATAACCAAGGCAACCACACCTATAGAGGTCTTGCAGATGAATATAGCGCAGCCGCTCCAACTATTAGGGCATGGGTTCTTAGATATAACAATTCCAATCCCTTTGATCTTGAAGATAATCGCACGGAAGAGGAAAAAGAATTAATTGAACTAAGAAAGAAAGTTAAGTAGCTTGAGATGGAGAATGATATTTTAAAGCAAGCTGCACTACTACTCGGCAAAAAGTAGACTTTATCATTTCTAATAGAGAGAAATGCAGTATTAGTTCTATGTGTGATTTTTTAAGGGTCTCAAGAAGTTTAGTATATCACCATTTAAATAAAGAAGATTCTACTCCCTCTAATAAAGAATAAGTCATTACAAATCATATCAAAGACATCTTTAGATGTAGTAGAAACAATTATGGTTCAAGAAAAATTAAAGTAGAACTAGAGAAACTAGGCTATCAAGTTTCTAGAAGAAGGATATCTAGAATAATGAAGGAAAATGGCCTGGTATCTAACTATACTGTAACTCAATATAAGGTTCATATTGATAAATGTAACTAATCAGCTACTCCAAATATAGTTTATAGGGAGTTTGATGATAGAAGTAGCTGTAAGTGATTTAACCTATGTCAGAGTGGGCAGTAAATGGAATTATGTTTGTACTTTAATAGATTTGTATAATAGAGAAATTACTGGATATTCAACTGGATCTAACAAATATTCTGAGCTTATAGAAATAACACTACTAAGATGTAATTATTCAATTAAAGATATAAAGGTATTTCATTCAGATCGTGGTAAAGAGTACGATAATCTATTAATAAATAGTTTTCTAAGTACATTTAAAATTGAGCGTTCCTTAAGTAATAAGGGGAATCCATATGACAATGAAGTTTGTGAATCTGCTAATAAAATACTAAAAACAGAATTTATATATTAAAGAAAATTTAAGACATTAGAGCAACTACAATTAGAGTTAGCAGAGTATATCTATTGGTACAATAATCTAAGAATTCATGGCTCTTTAGATTAAATGACATCAATTGAATATAGAGTGTTGAATATTATAAAGCTATTGAAAGCATCATAGGCATCCAACAAAATCTATGTTAAGCAAGATTTTGTCCAAAAAGGGGTTGCCAATCCACGGAGATGCAACAAAGGTTATATTTTATAACATTCAATACAAACTTATCTATTGAAGGGAAATAGATAAGTTTGTATTGAATAAGATAAAGAAACTAAAAACACAAAATTATAAGAAGAAAATCTTTTAAAATACTAGACTGATTGAGACATCTTTTATTTAATCTACTCTAGAGTCTAAGTATTTGATTATCATTAAACTCTTTTTTGAAATAAGCTGAGGTTGAAGAAAAGAATTATAAATTTTTAAGAAACTTAATTCTTTGGAATATTTATTTGTAATAGTCAATAAGCATTTACAGACTTTGACATCATATGGGATATTTATTAAAACCTGTGAATCTAATTAAGAAGCTCCGAAGATATGTATCTTAGTAAGATATAAAGTTAGTACTTATAATTGATGTAGTTATGAAGAATTTTTAATTGCTATGGATTATCAAATTAAAGATATTACAATGATCGATAAATTAGTATATAAATAAATATTACGGAGGAAACAATGGAAATCAATTTTGAAAGACTGAAAAGAAATATTATTAAAATAGGCGAGATAGGTAAAACGGACAATGGCATAACACGTTTAGCTTACAGTCAGGAATATAATAAGGCTAGAAAAGAACTAATGGATTTGATGATTTCAGAGCATCTAACGGTTACAATTGATAAAGTAGGTAATTTAATTGGCAGGAGAGAAGGAAAATTTAACTTACCAAGTATTATGTTAGGTTCCCATTTAGATACTGTTAAAAACGGTGGATTGTTAGATGGAAATTTAGGTGTAATAGCTGCACTAGAATGTATTTCAGTATTAAATGATAATAATATAATAACTAATCATCCAATAGAAATAGTAGCTTTTACTGCTGAAGAAGGTAGTGAAATGGGAGGAACGTTTGGTAGTAGGGTAATGATGGGACGCCAAAATACTAATTCAGAAGGATTACCTGAGAAGTTAGCTTATTACGATATGACCATTGAGGACATAAAGGATTCTGTTAGGGATACAAATGGATTGAAAGCCTTTTTAGAGCTACATATTGAGCAAGGTGGGATTCTTGAAAAAAACAAATTACCAATAGGGATTGTAAATGGCATTGCAGGAGTTACTAGATATAAGATTATCATAAATGGAGAAGCAAATCATGCAGGCACTACACCAATGTATCTCAGGAAGGATGCTCTTTTAATGGCTTCCAAGATTATATTAAAAATCAATGAAATTTCATGTAAGATGGGGGATCCTTTTGTAGCCACAATAGGAATTGTAGAATTATTTCCTGGATCCGTAAATGTAATTCCAGGTAAAGTAGAACTGACTTTAGAGATGAGAGATTTAGAACAAAAAAGAATAGAATGCGTAGTCCATAAGATTAAAGAATATATAAATAAACAACAAGATTTCAATATTGATTTGGAGTTTATGATAGAAAAGCCCCCAGTAAAAACTTCAAATGACATTATACAAATAATCGAAGAATCATGTAATGAGCAAGAGGTAGAGTATATGATTATAGCTAGTGGAGCAGGACATGATGCAAAAGAGATAGCTAATTGCATTCCTACAGGAATGATTTTTGTACCTAGTCGTGATGGAAAAAGCCATTGTGCAGAAGAATATACCGATTGGAATTATATAAAAACAGGTTTTAATATTCTACTACAAACGCTTTTGAAATTAGATAAATCAGTGGAAGAATTGAACAATAAACTGCTTACTTAATATAATAAATAGTTGCTAATAAATCTGCCTTGTTAATATTATAGATATTCTATATACTAACCATAAGCTAAATGATTTTGGTATACCTTATGGGACTTGCATGCAATGAAAGAATAACGGAATAGTAGAATTAATTTTATTTTCTGTGATATAAAAGGAGGCGTAACATGAGAATAGCTATAATAGGGTATGGAGGAGTAAGCAAAGCTTTTCTTCAACTAATAATAGATAAAATAAATGATTTAAATGTTGAAGATATATATCCTGTAATTAAGTATGTAATTTCATCGAAAGGTGGAATATATGATTATAATGGAATAGATATTAAGAACTTATTAAAATTTTCAAAACTTAATGATGATATTACTAAATATCCCTTAGGAGGTTCTTCTAATATAGGATTTAAAACTTTGATAAATAATAAAGATATAGATATTGTAGTTGAAATGACTCCTACAAATGTAAAAACTGGTGAACCAGGGATGACTCATATTATTAAATCCTTAGAAAATGGATTTCATGTTATTACAGCAAATAAAGGACCAGTCTTATTAGCCTATAGAAAATTAAATGAAATTGCTGCTAAAAACAAAGTTCAATTAGGAATAGGGTGTACCTCTGGTGGAGCATTACCAACAATAAATGGTGGTATTATGGATATGGCAGGCTCAACAATACAATCTATAGAAGGTGTATTAAATGGAACGACAAACTTTATTTTAAATGAAATGGAAAACCATAAAATAGAATATAGTGAAGCTCTAAAAATAGCTCAAAAACAAGGTATTGCTGAAACAGATCCTACACTTGATGTAGAAGGATGGGATACAGCTACCAAATTGTTAATCCTAACTAACGTTCTGATGAATGAGGAAAAGACAATAAATGATATAAAGGTACAGGGCATAACATCTATCACAGCTTGTGATATTGAAAAGGCAGCAAAAGAAGGAAAAAAATATAAATTAGTTGGTAAATCTATTAGACAAAATGAAGGATTAGAGATGTCAGTAAAACTTGAAAAAATAGATAAAGATAATTCATTCTTTGGAGTAGATGGAAAAAACAAAGCTGTAAGATATACTTCTGATACTTTAGGAGATTTGACTATAATTGGTGGAGCATCAGGAGTGACACCAGCTGCTGCATCGATTCTTAGAGATCTAATTAATATAAAAAGAGGATATAGATTTACTAGGTATTAAGATGAATCCCTTTGCTACATTTAGCAAAGGGATTATTAGTATATAAATTTTTAGTATAAGCTTGAAATATATTCACCCTAGTAATACAATAAATCTATATATAAATTGAGGATATTATATCAATATAAAGGAGAAATTTATATGGAAAGATTAGTCTCAACAAAACATGAACATTTTAAAATCAGATTCGCAGAAGAAAAAGATATTAAGCTTATTCTAGACTTTATTAAGGAATTAGCAGATTATGAAAAACTACTACATGAAGTAGTTGCAACTGAGGAAATACTTATGGAATCCTTATTTGTTAGAAGGGCTGCTGAGGTTATAATTGGTGAGCATGATGGAGAGCCCGTAGGATTTGCTTTATTCTTCCATAACTTTTCTACCTTCTTAGGTAGACCAGGAATTTATTTAGAGGATTTATATGTAAGACCAGAGATGAGAGGAAAAGGATATGGCAAAACTTTATTATCCTTTTTAGCAAAGTTAGCTATAGAGAGAAACTGTGGAAGATTTGAATGGTGGTGTATAGACTGGAATGAACCCTCTATTAATTTCTACAAGAGTATAGGCGCCGTTCCAATGGATGAATGGACAGTATATCGTGTACACAATGAGGCTCTTATTAACTTAGCAAATGAATTTTAAATTTTAAAAATACAAAAAATCCCAGATAATTAAATTTTATCTGGGATTTTTTCAATAAATAGTCTATTGAGCTATTTAAACACTAACATAGTAGATTTCTAAGTGGGCAAATTAATAAGGATAATAGTTTATAAATTTAATATAATAATTTTTCAAAAGGAGGCAAAAATGGATATACTGACTAGAAAAAAATTTGAAGAATTAATAAATTCGGAAGAAGAATGGTGTATATCAATCTACATGCCTACCTGTCGTATGGGACCAGACATAAAGCAAAATCCAATACGATATAAACAGTGCATTAGAGAGGCTGAAGATAAATTATTTGAGATGGGTTTAAGTAAAGCTGAAGTTGGAAGCATCTTACGATCAGCTAGTGATTTAATCGATGAGACAACATTTTGGCAAAATCAGACAGAAGGGCTAGCAATATTTATTACCCCAGAAGAAATGAATTATTATCATCTCCCATTTGAAGTAAAAGATCAAGTGGTAATTTCAGATAAGTTTTATACTAAACCACTTCTTCCTTTATTTACAACAGATGGACAATACTATATATTAGCACTTAGTAAAAATGAAGTTAGACTTTTTAAAGCTTCAAGACAAAAAGTAAAAGAAATAGTAATGGAAGATGCTCCTAGAAGTGTAGAAGATATGAAAGTAGATGATGACCCTAGAACTAAATTGCAGTTTAGAACTGCTAGTCCAGTAGGTGGAAATCAGCTCGTATACAATAATACAACTCAAGGGCAAGGTAATGAGAATGATTTCGATAAAAATGAACTTACAAGATATTTCAGAGCCATTGATGAAGCTTTCAACAAAGTCCATAAAGGAGAAAATATACCTTTAGTACTTGCGGGAGTGGAATACTTGATTCCTATATATAAAGAAATTAGTAGCTATCCAAATATAGTAGATGAATTTATTAAAGGGAATCCTGAAATATTATATGGAGATGACTTACAGAAGATGGCATGGGAAGTCATGGAGCCTAAATTCTTAAAGATACAAGAATTAGCTGAGGCTAAATATAATCAATTTTCCGGTCAGAAAAATGGATTATCTTCTAATTCATTAAAGAAAATACTTTCTCAGTCCTATAATGGGCAAGTGGAAACATTATTTATTGCAAATGGGATAGAACAATGGGGGCAATTTAATCCAGAAACAAATAAAATAATATTCCATGATGAACAAAAAATTGGAAATGAGGATTTAATGGATCGTGTTGCTACTCTTACTATATCAAGAGGTGGAACAGTATATCTAGTAGATCCAGATGAGGTTCCAGATGGTGGAACCATTGCAGCTGTATTAAGATATTAAATAGAAAAATCCGAATAAACTTTATTCGGATTTTTCTATTATTAATAACTTTAATGTGTAAATTTTAATTATAGATAAAATTAATTGGACATAGGGAAATATTGGATATAAACTGTATTGTGTAGTTTGTTAAAATTAATACATATGGAGGTACAATATGAAAAGAAAAATTAGTTTATTATTAATTACTTTAATTTTAGTTATAGCTTTAGTGGGATGTAAAAATGAAGCTGATCAAGTATCAGGAGATAATAGTTTTAGGGCAGAGATGACTTTCAATGGTTCATCTACCTTGGCTCCTGTAATATCAGCTATAGCTACAGATTTTATTGAAAGTAATACTACATGGAATAATGTTGACCCTAGCTTTCCAGAAAAAAATATTGCAATTTATGTGTCAGCAGGTGGTTCAGGAGCTGGAGCTAAAGCAGTAATAGAAGGTACTAGTGATTTTGGTATGCTGGCTAGAGGAGTAAAGGAAGAAGAAAAAGAAAAAATAGGTGATATGAAGGAATTTGTTTTAGGTATAGATGCCCTAACTATTTCTGTAAATCCAGAAAACCCTTTAGTAAAACTAAAAGATAGTTTAAGTACGGAAGAAATTATGAAGATATTCTCAGGAGAATACAAATATTGGGATGACTTAGATGGAAGTCTTGAACATAAGGAAATAGTAGTTGTTATTAGAGACCTTGGTGGTGGAGCCCATGAAGTATTTCAAAAAAGCATAATGGGTGATGTTCAAGTAAGAGAAGATGCTATACAATCACCTTCTATGGGTGCATTAGTTACAAAGATTATTGAAAACAAGGATGCAATAGGTTATGCTTCTTTTGGTATGGTAAATCAAAATAGAGGGAAACTTATACCTCTAAAGGTTGATGGAATAGAGCCAACAGAAGAGAATATTGTTAACGGATCATATAAAGTATCAAGACCTCTTATTGCAATTAAAAAGGGAGAATTAACACCTGAACAGAAAGCATTTATGGATTTTGTTTTATCAGAAGAAGGTTCACAAATTATTGAGAAAATGGGATTTGTACCAGCAAATTAGGAACAGGGGCTTTAAGCCCCTATTTTTTTGAGGTGGCAAAATGAAAAAAATAGAAGATAAAATTTTTAAAATATTACTAAGTGGATTAACCTTATTTTCTGTATTAATACTTTCCTTTATTGTGTTTTCTATTTTAAAGGAAAGTATTATGTTCTTTAGAGAAGTACCTATAACTAATTTTGTTTTTGGCAAGAAGTGGAATCCACTGGGGTCTCCAGATAAACTGGCTATACTTCCTGCCATATTAGGTACAGTATATGTTTCTATAATAGGAATCATTATAGCACTTCCCATAGGCCTAGGTAATGCTATAATTCTATCCTGCTATATAAATGAGGGAGCAAAAAGAGGAATTAGAAGTATGGTGGATATATTAGCTGGTATACCCTCAGTTATTTATGGGTTTATTGGACTTTTAGTGCTGGTGCGTTTTTTTGAAGTGCAATTTTTTTTCCCTACAGGAGAATCAGTTTTAGCAGGTGGTATAATTCTTTCTATTATGATTTTGCCATTTATTATTTCTACCTGTGAGGAATCCATGGAAAAGGTTTATAGGGAATACTTAGGGTGTTCAAATGCCCTTGGAGTATCTAAAAGTTATATGATTAGAAAGATAGTTTTACCTAACTCTAGGAGAAGTATCTTAGCTGCTACAGTATTGGCCTTGGGGAGAGGCATGGGAGAGACTATGGCTGTAATGATGGTAATAGGTAATGCTCCAATAATGCCTAAGCTATTGGGTAAATGTCAAACTATACCCTCACTAATAGCTCTTGAAATGGGAATGGCGGAGGTTGGAAGTCTTCATTATCACGCCCTTTATGCTTCAGGATTTATACTTATGATGATTTTACTCCTTATTAATTTGATTCTATATATAATAAAAAGAAAAATAGTATGAAATGAAGGTTGATATATATGAAGGATAGGATTCAAGATAACTTGTTTAAGCTATGGATTATAGCCAGTACTGTAATAGTAATAGGAGTCTTAGTGTTTATTCCTGGGTATATTTTAATTAAAGGATCAAACTCTATTAATCTAGAATTTATATTTAATAATCCTAAGGGGATACCTTTAGGTTCAGAAGGTGGGATATTTCCAGCAATAGTAGGTAGCCTATTACTAATGTTTTTAGCTTGTGTTTTTTCATCAGTTCTAGCTATATCAACTGCTATATATACGGTTTTTTACTGTAATTCTAGAAAAATAAGTGATATAATTCATTTAATAATACAGTGTATGTCAGGTATTCCTTCTATTGTTTTAGGAATGTTTGGATATACCTTATTGATAATATATTTTAGGATCAATAGATCACTCTTAACTGCAGGAATAACCTTGGGAATAATGATATTTCCGTACATAGAAGTTAGGGTTGAAAAAATATTAAATGAAATAGACTCTAATATTATTAATTCCTCTTATGCTCTAGGAGTATCTAAATTCTACACTATACTCAAGCTAATACTTCCAGTCTGTAAAACTGATATTATATCGGCTATACTTCTTGCAGGAGGATTTGCAATGGGAGCTACAGCACCCATAATACTAACTGGAGCTGTAATCTTTGCACCATTACCTAAGTCAATACTTTCACCTGTAATGGCTCTTCCATTCCATCTTTATATATTAACTGGAGAAGGCATATCAATGGAAAATGCCTATGGAACTGCTGCAATACTTATTATAATATTATTTTTAATTAATATTTTATCACTGATTATAAATAAGAAGAAAAAGGAGCATAGATAAATGGAAATAATAAAGGTAAACAATTTAAATGTAAGCTATGACAATAAATTAGTACTAAAAAACTTATCTATATCCTTTAAACAAAACAAGATAACCTCAATAATAGGACCATCAGGTTGTGGGAAGTCAACCTTTCTTACAGCACTTAATTTAATGCTGGAGGAACATGGTGGTAAATACAGTGGAGATATTTTTTTTAAGGATAGAGATATTAAAACCTACAATAAAGATATCATAAGAAAGATGATAGGAATGGTATTTCAAAAGCCTACGCCATTTCCCTTATCAATATATAAAAATATGACTTATGCACCAATGTATTATGGTATACAAGATAAAAATAGGTTAAAAAACATAGTGGAAACCAACTTGAAAAGAGTAGGACTTTTTAATGAAATAAGTAATGATTTAAATATGTCAGCAATGAAATTATCTGGAGGTCAGCAACAGAGATTATCAATAGCAAGAGCATTAACTGTAGAGCCAGAGATCCTACTTTTGGACGAGCCCTGTTCAGCTTTAGATGTAAAAAATACTACTATTATTGAAGAGATGCTATTAAGATTTTCTGAGGAATATACTATAATAATAGTAACTCATAATTTATCTCAGGCAAAAAGAATATCAGATTATACAGCATTCATATTAGATGGAGAATTAGTAGAATACAGTGAAACAAAGGAAATGTTTTCTAACCCAAAGGATAAAAGGACCAAAGAGTACTTAGAGGGAATATATGGATAATTTTAAGTGGAGGAAAAAACAATGCTAATCTATGAAATACCTGGCAGAGATAATTTAGAAATTAAGAACATAGTTTTTGACTATAATGGAACAATAGCAGTAGATGGAAAATTGATTGATGATGTTAAAAAACTAATAAATAAATTAGCCCAAGTGGTAGATATCTATGTATTAACAGCTGATACATATGGAACAGTAGAAAAAGAATGTATAGATATTAATTGTAAGGTTTTAACTTTTCCAAATTCAGATGCTGGAAAATCAAAGCAAGAAATAGTAAGAAAATTAGGTGGAGATAGGACCATATGTTTAGGGAATGGATATAATGACATTTCTATGTTTGAAGAAGCAGTATTTTCCATAGCCATAATAGAAGGGGAAGGTGTATCTGGGAAGCTATTATCCAAAGCAGATATAGTATGTAGATCTATAGTTGAAGCATTAAGAATACTACTTAATAAAGATATGGTAAAGGCAACTTTGAGAAGTTAACTTTTAAGATAAAAACTCCTAAATTTTGCTAAGAATACATGAGAGATTAAATGAAGATAATAATCTGGAACGTATATCTTGCGAAGGGAGGGAAATTACCATGCGAGAAGGATTGATACCAACATTATTAGGTACTGCAGTTACAGGTGCTGGATTATGGGGAGTACAAGGAAGACGTAATAAAAAAAATATGGGTCCAATGATCGCAGCTGGAGTTTTAGGCTTTGGTCTTGCTCATATAGTACTAGGTGGTATAGATTTAGTTCAAGGAAGATAGATAAGCAGGGGGGCACCCTTGCTTTTTAAATTACCTAAATCTATTATAATTTCCTTATCAATAGATTATTTCTATATAAATTGAAAAGGACAATTAATGATGTTATAATCAACGAAGTGAAATAATCTATTCAATATAAGGAGGAAAATATGAAAAATAAAGGATTGAAGTTCGGAATATTATTATTAGTAATGGTATTAACAATGGCATTAACTATTGCATGTGGAAAAGATACAACAAAACCTGCGGATACTTCAGCAGGAAATTCTTCAGATGTGGCAACAGTAAAAACAATGTCAGGAAAAGACCTTGTAAAGCAAAATTCAGGAAAAGAAAAAGACAAAGTTTTAATTATTGACGTACGTTCTCCGGAAGAATATAAAGCAGGACATATTCCTCACGCTATTAATATGAATGTAGAAGGATTTGAAGATAGAATTAGTGAAATAGAAGATTTAAAAGATTTTCCAATAATCACTTACTGTAATTCAGGTAAGAAAAGCGGTCAAGTTGCAGAAATTTTAGTAAATAATGGATTTAAAGATGTAACTAATGCTGAGGGTGTTAAACAATTTGAATATGATTTAGTTCATTATGATGATATAAGAGGAGCGGCATTCCAAAAACTTATCGATGAAAATAAGGATATAGTATTAGTAGATGTTAGACCAGAAAAACAAGTTTCAGAAGAAGGAATGATCTTAGGAGCTATAAATGTTCCATTCGATGCTGTAGAAGCAAATCTTGATAAGTTACCAAAAGATAAGACAATTGCTTTATACTGCAATACTGGTACTAAGAGTGCTGAAGTTGCAAAACAATTGGAAGATCTTGGTTATGAAAATGTAATTAACTCCATTGAGGGTGTAAAGGAATATAATTTTGAATTAGTAAAATAAATGTTAAAAGCTGCGAGAAATCGCAGCTTTTAACATTTATCCCAGTAGTTAATTTTAATACTGGGATAATTTAATTAATTCTGATACAGTAACAAATTTATAACCTTTGTCAATCAATTCAGGTATAATAACTTTTAATGCCTCTACAGTATTACTAGTATCATAATATACATAATCATGGAATAGTACAATATCTCCATTTTCTATGTTTGAAATAGTAGTTGAAACTATTTTATCTACTTCTGGGTTACGCCAATCTTTAGAATCTTGTTTAGAAGACCAAAGTATAACATCACATGATTTGTCACTGGCGATGTTTATTACACTTCAATTATATTGTTCAACCATAAAAATATTTTTATTTATATTTTATAGTTTGATAAATATATTAAGTTAATATACTTGATTAATAAACTTTGAAGTTACTAATTTTATGAAGAAAGTTTTTTAAAGTTTTAAGGATGAATTTTAATAGAGTGAAAGTAAAAAATCATAAGTATAGAAATAAATTCGAGCTAAAATGTGTATTAAATTATTTATATTTTTTTATTATATGAAATATTTGGATAAAAAGAAGGAGTTTAAAATAAGATGTAGAATATTATATTGTAAGAAGCATTAAGAGGAGATGGAAAAGATGCGTGTCTGTAGAATTATATGTAGTGGAATATAAAACAAAATGGAGGGAAACAATATGTGGTTTTTACTTATTTTAATTGGATTATTTAATATTATACTTCCAAGAGAAGCATGGTTTTTAGAAATTGGGTGGAGAATAAAGGATTCAGAACCAAGTGAGGGGGCTTTGATATTACATAGAGTAGTTGGAGTTATTCTTTGTATAGTAGGAATATTTAATATTTATATTTAGAGTTGCTTTAAATAGTAATATTCAGTGAAATGCACATTCTTTATAAAATATGAATACATAAACAAGGAGGATACAATTTTGAATGAAATTTTAAAGCAATTAAAAGAAAGAAAATCTGTGAGAGTATTTGAAAGTAAAGAAATTAATCAAATTATAAAAGATGAAATTATACAAGCTGCATTTGAAGCACCAACAGGGGGGATGAAACAATGAAAAAATTAATAATAATTTTATCTTTAATGCTTTTACTAACAGCTTGTCGTTCAACCATTAGTAATGATGAAAAAGAACATAAAACTGTATCATCAGAAACTCCTACAATGAAGAACATAGATACCGAAAAAGATATAGAAGTTATTGAGAATAAAACTGAGGAGAAGATAGCCAATGAATATTTAACTTCTGAAGGCTATAGGATAATAGAATACGAAGATGGATATACTACAACCCTTTCACCTGAAGGAGCTCTGGCTATTGTAAAGACACCACAATCTGTTGATTATACTAAGTATTTTGATTATAAATTAGAAGAATTGCCACAGGAAAAAGGATCTTCATTTTCCCATGATTTAAGAAGCAGAGATGTAACTAGAATTGATCTTTCTAATGAGCTTGATTACTTATTAACTGCAGATTTTGATGATGATACAAAGTGGGCAAGTAGTGTACCTAAAGAATATGATATTAAAAAAATCAAAGAATATGGAATGGATCCAGGTTTAGGAATAAAAAAGCTTCATGAAAAAGGTATTACTGGACAGGGAGTAGGTATTGCTATAATAGATCAATCCCTTCTAGTAAATCATGTAGAATATAAAGATCAGATTAAATTATATGAGGAAATTCATATTGATTCAGATTTTGCTCAAATGCATGGGCCGGCAGTTGCATCTATTGCAGTTGGTAAAAATGTAGGTGTTGCTCCTAAAGCTGATTTATACTATATAGCTGAAACCCATGGAGTTTATAAAGAAGGTTCCTTTGAATGGGATTTGTATTGGATTGCAAAATCTATTGATAGGATAATAGAAATTAATAAAACATTACCTATAGATAAAAAGATACGTGTAATTTCAATCTCCTTAGGAATTGATAATCCAAAAATGAAAAATGGAGATTTGGTTCAAGAAGCTGTAAACAGGGCTTCTAATGAGGGGATATATACTATTGCTGTTGGGAACAGTTTAATGGGTACTGGACGATATCCGTTGGGAGATCCAAACGATGTTGACTCTTATACAAAAGGATATTTTTGGAGGGATACTGAGTATAGGATGATTAGAGAAGATATATTGGTACCTATGGATTCTAGATATATAGCTAGCCCTACAGGTGAGGATAAATATGTGTTTTATTATTCAGGAGGTATGAGCTGGGCGGTGCCATATACTGCTGGACTTTATGCCTTATGCTGCCAAATAAATCCTAATATCACGCCTGAGGAGTTCCAAGCTGCCATAAATAAAACTGCTACTAAGGTGATTTTGGATGATAATAATGAATATAAAATATTGAATCCTCAAGGATTAATTAATGAAATTAAAAGGTAAGATTTAAAATAGAATCATAAGTTAATAAACTGGAATTGATAAGACGCAATATTTATTTTTACAACTACAATAGTAGATAAATGTGAAATAAAATAGATAAAATTAAAATGATTCTATTTTAAAAAAATTAGATGAAGGAGGATTATTATGGATATTGGTACTATATTAATTTTTACACCTTTAGCTATAAAGACTACAAAGAGTAATATTTATAATTTTAAAAAGTCATAATAGCTGAATATTCTCTATACTTTGCGACTCAACAGTAGAAAAATATACAACAAGTATTATTTATACTTCAGAGGGATGTTAGGATGGGTAATAGAAAACAATATTAGTACAATTAAACTTTCCAGATTTCTTTATTGCTGGATCTAGACCAAAATACGCAAAAAACTGTTTTAATGAACGAAAATAAGCATCAGTTAAAAAAAGATTTATGAGTTAAATATTTCATTGAAAGATTATATAGTAGGCATAAAAATAAAAAAATAAAAGACTTATAACTTCAGAAAGATATTGGTAATGAGAGAGTAGAAGATTATATTAAATACATTTTAGGATTAATTGGGAGACTAGAAAAGTGCTGTTGATAGTTCCGTGAGGGGGTGAACACTCTGTTTTATAATTAAACTTAAAAATAAAGATATGATATTTGGAACAAAAGACCTTGGATGTAAACGGACGTTCTGTCATGGCGATTGTTTTGAAAATCAATCTGAAGCTAAGCAAATATCAATTTGAAATGACATCTTTTTCTGTATCATTAAGGCATGTGGAAGCATAATTGCAGTGAATATGATTCAATAATTTTTAGATAATCTCCAAGGGTAAATTAATATAAATATTATAAACCAATGCTAGAAAAGTAGGAACAATTCCTTCTATAAGTGTACTTTTATCTAAAATAATAATAGCCAATATTTGTTTGTACGTCTTGTTGGGTATTCTCCATATTTAAATCTCCTTATTTTGATATTGTCATTATTATGAGTGGGCTAAATAGAAAATATACATAGTTCCTGCTATCTTTTTTTCTTTATAATATCACTTAAAGACTTGAAACTTCAGCTTTATCTAATCTCCATATTATATTCTTCTCTTAATTATGGTTGCATTTAAATAAGACGAAGAATATAATATTCATATCCCCTTGTGGGGGATATGAATATTAGGAGGTATAAGGACATGGAAGATAAGGCAGCTTTTTTCAAAAAACTTGATATAGAAAGTGGAATTACTATAATGGCTCTAGCTTTACCGGCAATGATTGAAAATATCTTACAGGTACTTATTGGAGTTGTAGATACATATTTTATTGGGAAAATTGGTACAGAAGCTATAGCTGGTGTTGGAGTCACGAATCTAATTATGAATATCTATATTGCCTTTTTTCTTGCACTAGGAGTAGGGACTACGGCAATTGTATCGAGAAATATAGGTGCGAATAATATTGAGAATGCTAATAATGCAGTAAAACAGTCTATTATAATTGCTTTAGCTATAGGTACAGTATTTGGAATAATAAACTTCATTTTTTCTAAAAATATATTACTTATTTTAGGTGCAGAGAAAAGGGTGATTCAATACGCCTTGCCTTATTTTTTCTCCGTAGCAGTTCCATCAGTTTTTTTATGCCTTATGATGATTTTATCTAGTAGTTTGAGGGGATCAGGGGATACAAAGACTCCTATGAAAGTAGCAATTGTATCAAATATTATTAATATAGTTCTTGATTATATATTAATCTTTGGTATATTTAATTTTAATGGACTTGGAATATTGGGAGCAGGTATAGCAACAACAATTTCTAGAATAGTTGGAGTCATAATTTTGCTAAAAAAGATTAATAGTGATAAAACAAAAATACATATTAATATATTAGAGAAATGGCATATTGATAAAGATGTTTTGAAGTCCATTACAAAGATAGGGTTACCAGCTGCAGTTGAAAAACTCATTATGAGATTTGGACAGCTTGTATATAGTGGAATGATTATAAAGATTGGTACGGAAGCATATGCAGCTCATAACATCGCAGGAACAATAGAAACATTTTCTTATTTACCAGGAATGGGTTTCGGAGTAGCGGCGGCTACCCTTGTCGGACAAAGTCTTGGTGCGAAGAAAACTGATGAAGCTCAAAAATATGGAGTGATGTCTTATTTTCTTGCAACAGGATTTATGGTAGTAGTAGGTACCATTTTTTATATATTTGCTCCACTTCTTGCAGGAATATTTAGCAAAGATTTGGAAGTAATTGACCTAGTTGTTAAAGTACTTAGAATTATAGCATTAGTCCAACCCTTCCTATGTATAACCCTCGTAATTACTTCTGGACTTCAAGGAGCAGGGGATACAAAGTTTCCAATGTACTCAACATTTATTGGAATATGGGGAGTACGAGTATTAGGAGTATATCTATTAGGAGTAAAATTAAATTGGGGATTAGTTGGTGTATGGTTGGCAATTTCTATAGACATAACAGTAAGGGGAATTATTTTGATGACTCGATTTGTTAAGGGCAGATGGAAAGAAATAAAAATAGAATAATATAACATTATACAAGGAGTGATGTAAATATGAATGAACATAACCATCCTCATAGTAAACAAATCATTAATAGAATGGCAAGAATAATTGGGCACGCAGAAGCAGTAAAGAGAATGTTAGAGGAAGGAAAAGAATGTAGTGAAATACTTATACAAATAGCAGCGGTTAAATCAGCACTGAATAACGCAGGAAAGTTAATTTTACAAGATCATATAAATCACTGTATTTTAGAAGCAATTGAAAATAATGATAAGGAGCCCTTAGAAAAGTTAAATGCTGCGATAGATAAGTTTGTTAAGTAATGATTATACATCCAAAAATAAAAATTAAATATAAAAACTAAAATTGAATTAATTAAGGGAGGGCCTCTAGACCATCCCTAAGGTAAGATATCCTTGATTCTATCCAATAATGCTGATATCTGAGCACGTGTAACTTTTTCCTTTATCATTGAAACTATATATGGATACTACCAACTTGAGGAAGATATGTCTTTAAATGGGTTCCTAACCTCTTGTGAAGTAGAAACTTTTAAGAAACTAGTTAACCATGTGGTCATTTCTTCTCTTATTAATGATTCATCAGGTGCAAATATTTCCATTGGATGATGGTTAGTAGCTTTCGGTAGGCGATTAATCACTCTTATACTAACATAATCCCCTGGATAAACTTGAATGGTGGGTCCAGGTATACTTCCGTTGTATCACCAGCCTTTAATAAAGACACCTGGAGGTATTTCTTGATTTACAGGCTCGGATACTAATTCGAAAAATTTAATACCATTTCTGACAGTATATTTAAGCGTAGAAATATCTGGTGTAATGACCATAAAACACCTCTTTAGTTTACATGTTCTTCATTTTTAATCTCAAAACCAAACTATTTATTATTGCAACTAATTTGATAAATGCTAATTCAGAAAGAGTGATGATAACTTGGGAAGAAGAATTAAAATAAATTAAATTGGAGGATAAAGATGGAACTAAATGAAAATATCATAATTGAACTTGTAGGATCAAGTGACCTAGATAAGGACGCACTAATAGATTATTTTGAAGAAAAAGAAATTGAAGATTTACTTATCGAATATGACCTATTAGATATTAGCGAGATAACTAAAATTAAAATATCTAATTTATTAGTTATGTTTAAAAATGAGGATGCAAATATTGAACATTAAAAGCTGAATAATACGGTATCAAAAAGTAAAAATATTTAGCAATAATCTAAATAAATTTATGATATATGCTATAATATCCATATTAGTAATTCGTAATAGTATGTTTATGTTTCACAAAGATTATTTATATAACAAGGAGGATGTTATGGACGATATAGTGAGACTTAGTTTAGAGGATTTAGATGATTTTCTTGAATCGCTAATGATTTATTTTCCAGATGATAATATAAAACGGGAAGATTGGATTGAACTTTTGGAAGATGAAAGAACTTTTGTTTATGCTATCAAAGAAAATGAAGTTATAAAAGCGAATATTGCTATTTATAACTGGAAGGGCGAAAATAATTATATTAAAATTATGACTATAGGAACTCATCCAGAACATAGAAATAGGGGATATGCTCATATATTAATGCAGTATGTTATTGATGAGATGCTAAAAGATGACATGCATATATTTAAAGGTGAAACCAGGAAATCAAATTTTAAAATGCAAAAGGTGTTTGAAGATTTCGGTTATAAGATTATTAGCAAAGTAGAAAAGTATTACGATAATCCCATCGAAACAGCTTATAAGTATTCATTAGAAATGCAAGAAAGAGTAATATGAAGAATTTAAAACATAAGAACCTTTGCTATCCCCAAGATGATAACGACACAATATCTATAAAATGTGTCGCAAGAGGATATTATGATGAAATAGATGTGGAGGGAATATTATGGTAGGAAAATATAAGGTAATAACTTTGTGTGGGAGTACAAGGTTTAAAGACGAGTTCTTGCAAGTACAAAAACAATTAACTCTAGAAGGTAATATAGTTATTTCAGTAGGATTGTTTGGACATGCTGATGGTGAGTTTGGAGATGTCATCACTCCTGAAATTAAGCTAATGCTTGACGATATACATAAAAGAAAAATCGATATGTCTGATGAAATTTATGTCATTAACAAAAACGGATACATAGGTGAAAGTACAAAAAGTGAAATAGGATATGCTATAAAAACGAGAAAAAGGGTTAATTATTTAGAGTATCATAATGCCTAGTCTGTTTCGGAATATTTATATTTTATGTAACAAATGTATAAGTCAATATTTAATCAAAATACCGTATTATTCAGAAATGAATTCTGCGGTTTTTTTATATCGTATAGCAAGAAAGATGCGACATAGCTATTGAAAATGGAAACCTTCTTTAACAATGTAGGAAATATGGTATAATCTTCTTGTGTGATAAATCAAATTAGTAATGAATTGGGTATACCCTTAATAAAGAATATAATTGATTTAATACAAATAGGGAGTGTGATATCATGAATATTAATCTCATGGATAGAAAAATGATTAAAATGCCCTGTGCAAAGTCTGTAGGTATGAGTTTGGGCGACAATTTGCACAGGGATAGATATTTAGTCGCTTTTGATAAATAAATTCATATATATACAGGCTTTGTTTCCTTAGTTAAATAATAAATTTAAGGAAGTGAGCTTTATGAAATATGTAAGAATTGATAGAATATTACCAGATGATTTAGTTAAAGAAATTCAAAAGTATATACAAGGTGAATATGTATACATCCCTTCCATTCCTGAAAAGAGAAAAAGATGGGGTGAAAAATCTAAAAGCCGAGATTATATAAAAGCCAGAAATGCAAAGATTCTAAACCAATATATAGGTGGTCAATCAATTAGCAGTCTAGCTGAAGAATTTTTTCTTTCAGATAGTAGTATTAAGAAAATTGTATATAAAAAAGATAAGTAGGTTAAAGCTACCACACATTACAAGAGTGGTAGCTTTTGTGTAAAAGATGATATAGAATTGATTATTATCTTTCTTAAAAAATGTAGAAGCTTTAAAATGATATTGAAGATAAAATTCATTTTAAAAATGAATTTGTAATTCTTCTCGTAGATATTATAACAAAAGGAGAGAATCAAAGTGAATAAAAAAATATCATTAATTCATTCTACAAATTTAGCTCCAGTAGATTATGCTTATGCTGGACATATACCTTCAGGAATGGACTTATTATTTTTGGCGGGGGCATGTCCCATTAATAAAAACGGAGAAGTATCTGGCTTGAGTGATTATGAGCTTCAGGCAAAACTTTGTGTAGAGAATTTGAAGGAAGCACTGAAGGACTGTGGAGCTACTTTGGAAGACGTAGTATATACCAGAGTTCTTGTAGCATCTCACGATCAGTCAGATTTGGTAACTGCATGGGAAGCAATAAGAAAAGAGTTTAGTAATCATGATGTTCCAAGTACCTTATTTGGAGTTACAGTATTAGGATATACAAATCAATTGGTGGAGATTGAAGCAGTAGCAGCAGTAGAAAACAATACAAAATGATTGAAGTATAGAGTTGAACTAATTTGCATCATTTTTATTAGATGTAGCAAAGATGTAATTAATAATTATTTAAAATACCGTATTATTCAGAAATGAATTGTGCGGTATTTTTTATGTCGCATTACAAGAACTTAATGTAGCTCATGTTTTTATGCGACGTAGCTATTGAAAATGAAGGTGCAAACATTGTACATTGAAAACTGAATAATACGGTATTAGAAAATAAAAGTATTTACCATATATATCCAATAAATTTATTATATATGTTATAATCTCCACATAAGTAATTCGGAACAGTATAAAAGTGTGCTGCTATAATTAATAAGGAGGCAAACCTATGTATCAATATAAAAGTGTAAAATTAGCTATAAAAGGATTTATTGTATCAGAATTAGAAAATCATAATGAAATCATTGATAAATATGCTAGAGAAGGTTGGAGATTAGTACAAATTCTTCCTGTGAAATATGCTTCTAATGGTGTACCCATGGAATTGGAAATTATTTTTGAACGAGGAATAGATAATTAGTATTAAGGATTAATTTCAAAGGGAGTATAGACTATGATAAAAACAGTTAACAAACTAGATGAAGTGATAGATTTTGCATGGGAGTTATGTCAAGATGATCTCTATGCAAGTTATCATAGGTTGAGTTCAATAGAAAAGGTTAAAGAATATATTGAAAGGGCTATGAATTCAGAGTTTGAAAGAATAATAGCTTATTATCGTCAGAATGTATTATGTGGAGCTTGTATATACTTTTGGAAATCTAATGAAAAATATGTACAAACAACAATGTTCTTAATAAAAGAAAATTATGATGAAATTGCAGAAGAATTTATTACTTATATAGGTGAGCAATTACCTATATATGAATTATTCATAGGTGTACCTTTTTCAAATACAAATGCTAACCAATATTTCAAGAAAAGAAATTTTAGATGTATCGATTCTTTAATAGATACCAGATTATTTAATTTACAATTACATATAAACATAAAACATGATTTGGTAGAAAAGATTACTAAAGATAATTTTAAAGAATATGAAATATTTCATGATAAATATGCAATTCCTTTAGAAATGTATTATAATAGCAAAAACTTACAAAAAGAAATAGAAAGATTTAGAGTATTTGTTTTTAAAGAAAGCGGAGTAATTCATGCAAGTGTTTTCGTTAAAACAGCTAAAGAAATCGCAGAAGTCTTTGGTTTGTTTATTGATCATGAATATAAAGATAGAAATATTGAAAGTATTTTAATTGATGAAGTATTGATGCAATTATATAACGAGTTTGGTAGATTAAAGGAAGTCCTATATTTTATTGATGAAGATAGTACTGAAGAATTAAATTCAGCTTTAGCTGCGGGTTTTAATATTAATGACACATACAGATGTTATAAATGTATACTTTAGATGCATATAATTTTAATTTGATGTCTAAAAGTACTAATTTATGTATAAAAAGATAAAATAGGAAAGAGGAGAATCTATGAATGTGTTTAATGAACTAAAATTTAAGTCATATTTATGGAAGGGACAATTGTATGATGCGGTTAAGTATCTAAGTATTTTCAAAGAAAAGAAGGATTTATTTAATAAGTATATTGATATTTTTGAAAAAGGACAATGTTACAAGAGAACAGATAATGAAGTGATTGGAGATATAGATAAAATATATCAAAATTACTATAGAGATGTATTTTGGAGGAATGTTCAAAATGAGAAAGCAGAGAAAACACTATTCAAGAGATTAACGGAATACTGCGAGGAAAGGTTTCACTCTATAACAGATGGTGATATAGAAAATGAAATTGAAAAAGTAGTTAAAAGAGAAGGTTATGAATATTTAGGAGGGAAAACATCAGGTTTCTATGGTCCATATATCTGGGAAACCTCTACAAGGGTAACCTATGATGTGGAATTACCAAGTGGTATAGAACCTTATACTATAATAATGATGGATGGCTTTATATCTCGTAGCTGGTTGGATTTTATTTCATTTGGTATTACTGGAACGGGCGGATGGGTAGGTAAGGATGGGACTTTGTGTTGTGTGAAAAGTGTATATGATACTGAAAGCAAGGAATTCAACATTTCATTTTTAAAGCATGAGGCACAACATGGATATGATATTAAAAAATTTCCAGATATATCAAGTGCCCATTTAGAATATCGTGCAAAACTAGTGGAGTTGATTTATTGGCCAGATTGTAAAAAGATGCTTGAAATAATAAATGAAGCAGATAATACTAATCCTGATAATGGACATTCAATAGCTGCTCATAGGATTGTTACTGAAATGTCCAAAGAAATCTTTAACTGCGAATATATGGATAATGAAGAAACGTGGATGAATAGAGTGAGTGATATTAATAGATGTGCTTTAGACCTTTTGAGATGTGATAGGGCATGACTTAGAAATAGGGCTATTATTACCTAATATTAGTGATTAGATAAGTAGTGATTTAGCAACTAATAAAAATACTTTCTTAGTGATAAGTTAATGAACATCATTTATACTTTGGGACTTAACAGTAGAAAAATGTTCAGCAAGGAGGTTTTGTAAGGAGGGGATAACTGATGGTTCAAAGAATAAATGTACAAGTATTTGTTTTTTGTAAAAATCAATCTTTTAAGGTTCTTATTTTAAAGCGAACTTCTAAAAGGAGTGGTTATTGGCAACCAGTATGTGGTGGTGTCGAGGGAGGAGAAGAACTGATAGAAACAGTTTTACGAGAAGTTTCAGAGGAAACTGGAATGAAGGATATAAAGTCAATTGTAGATTTAAAATATACATTTACATACAAAGAAACTAAAAAAGGTGTATTAATGGATATGCAAGATTTTTGTTTTGCTGTTGAAGTTGAAAATATATTTGATGTAAAATTATCTGATGAGCATGAAAAATATAAATGGTGTTCATATATTGAAGCAAAAGAATATCTAAAATGGGAGCATAGCTTAAATGCATTAGAAAGATTAATGCAGAAGATCTAATAAGAATTAAGAAGATGAGTGAGAGAATATAGACTCCACAGAGGGAGAACTATCAATATATTCTTGTTGTTATTTATTATGTATGGCAAGAATGGAAAAGAAATTTGGATAAAAAGTGTATATATTGTAATTACCACGTGGAACAAAGAAGGTGAAGGATTTGGAATTAAAAGCTATTATATTTGATAGTCTAAAATATATTGAGAAAAATATTAATGAATCTATAACTGTAGAAGATGTTGCAAAAAATGCAGGATATTCACTATATTATTTTTCAAGGATGTTTAAAAAGCATATGGGATTAACAATTATGGAATATGTAAAGTACCGAAGATTGATTAAGGCTTCGGAAGAAATAGTAAATGGAAAGAAAATAATTGATATTGCATTTGATTATGGCTATCAGTCACATAGTGGTTTTACAAAAGCATTTAAAAACAAATTTGGTTTTTCACCAGCACTTTTAAGAGCATTTAGTTTTCAAATTAATTGTTTAGGGGGTAATTATAATATGAGTCATGTATTCATGAAATATACAGCTATTCATGCTACAAAAGAGGAGTTATATGAACTATTGATTGCTACTATAAATGAGAATATGCTGGAATATGACCTTGAAGAGATTAGGAAGGCATATGAAATTGCCTGTATAGCATATAATGGAAAAAAGAGATATTCAAATGACGATTATGTAACTCATCCGATTAATGTTGCCATTCTTTTATCAGAGATGGAGGCGAGTGAGGAGATAGTCATAGCTGGCTTGTTACATGATATTATTTTAGAGAAAGCTAATATATCTCTTGAAGAAGTCAGGAATGAGTTTTCTGATCGAGTTGCCAATATTATTAAAGGTGTAGCAGAATTCAATGAAAATAGTGATATAACTGACGAAGATGTAATAATGGTTAAATTGGCTGAAAGACTTCATAATATGAGAACAATTGAGTTTATAGATGAAATACGTTGGAAAGAGAAGGCAAAAGAAACAATAGAAGTATTTTTACCAGTAGCAGTAAAACTAAATAATGAAAAGATAGTGGCTGAATTAAATGATCTAGCAGTGAAGTATATTTGAAATTCTATCAATGGGGAAATATTTATCAGACCCACATCGTAAAAAAGTAAATGATACCTATTTGAAATAGAAAGAGAAGATAGAAGTTTATGAGGGATGTTATTATTTCGTTGCAGTTTCAAAGGAAACTGGAAATTATATTGGAACATGTAGTGCTGATCCAAGTGAAGGCAAAAAGCACTGGAATTTAGGCTATGCCATTCATAAAAACTATTTTTATATATTACGACTCATTAATATATTACGTCTTAATCTAATGGGGGTAGGGAAATGCAAAATAGAATATACTTTGAAAAATTTGTTTCTGATGATGACTTTCGGTATTATTTAAATTTAGTTTCAAATGAAAAGGTAATGGTAATGAATTATGGACGAGTATTTACACTGGAAGAAGCAAATCTAATTTATAAAAGTATGCTGAAAAATAATGAAGATTATGAAGGTTTTGGGTATTTTAAAGTTTTTGAAAAGGCTACAAATGCTTTTATAGGGTCGGGTGCAATAACAATAAACAATGATTTTAGCGAGGCAGAGATTGAATATATGCTTATGCCTGACTATTGGGAAAAAGGATATGGAAGTGAGATTGTAAGGGAATTATTGAAAAAAGTCGAAGGAGCAAAGGGTATATATAAAGTCATAGCAATAACAGACACTGATAATTTGGCATCGAAAAAAATACTGTTGAATAATGGATTCAAACCATACAAGGTATTTGAGATTGATGATGGTTCGCTTGCTGAAATGCATAGAAAAGAAATATAAGCATATTTAATAGATGGATAAAGATGAGCAAACTTGGATAGGAAATATACTAAGAATAACCTTACAATATAGATACGAGGTGATAATAAATGGACTGTATTCAAAGTGTACAAAAGGCAATAGAATATATGGAAGATCATATTCTAGAAAACATTAATTATGAAGATGTAGCGAGACAGGTATATATGTCAAACTATCATTTTCATAGGATATTTAGTATGATTACGGGAATAACAGCCAATGAATACATTCGAAATCGAAAGCTTTCAATTGCAGGTCAAGAATTGATAATGTCAAATAAGAAAGTAATTGATATTGCAATGAAATATAGCTATGATTCTCCAGAAAGCTTTACTAAAGCTTTTTCCAGATTTCATGGAGTAACACCTATCGTAGCAAAACGTTCTGGAATGCAGTTAAAATCATTTAATCGTCTTGTAATGAAAATTAAATTGGAAGGTGGGACGGTTATGAAATACAAAATCGTAGAGAAAGAAGAATTTAAACTGTTGGCTAAAGTTAAGGCATTTAGAAATGAATCGATTTCAGAAGAAGGTAATACAGAGATACCAGATTTTTGGAAACAATGTGGAGAGAATGGAGTATTTGATGTGCTGACCAAACATACTATAGAGCATGATGCTTATGGAGTATGTGCTCCTATATCAAAAGAAAGCATCTATTTTGACTATGGTATAGCTATGAAATATGATGGTGGGGATATTCCAGAAGGATATAAATTATGGCATGTGAAACCAACCTTATGGGCAGTATTTGAATGTGTGGGAGATAATGGCGAATGTATAGGAGAAACATGGGATAGAATCTTTAAAGAATTCTTACCAAGTTCAGATTATAATATGTTAGATGATACAGATTTTGAATTATATCCAGAAAACAATAATTCTGATTGTTTTTGCGAAATATGGATTCCAGTAGAGAGAAAATAATGTAGTACTTAATTTGTATTTATAGTTAAGACACATTTTTATATTAACGTAGTAGTTATTAAAGCTAAATATTTCATTGAAATACCGTATTATTCAAAAAGGGATTTTATGGTATTTTGTAAGCGTCTAATAATAGATGTATTGTATAATTATAGGGATATCGGTATGATATCCCTATAATAGTTTTATTAAGCTTTACATGTTTTTTGAACTAGATCATTCCAAGGCATCATTGAATCCAAGAT
>JAEWGC010000015.1 GCA_023388495.1 Bacillota bacterium
GTTTATAGTCCTCTTCATATTTAGGATTTGAATAT
Source organism: Bacillota bacterium (assembly GCA_023388495.1). Lineage (GTDB taxonomy): Bacteria > Bacillota > Clostridia > Tissierellales > Tissierellaceae > Tissierella. Next base: position 36 of record JAEWGC010000015.1, read on the forward strand.
GAAGCATAATAATTTTTAAACAACTCATCTTCTACAACATTAGTCATATCATCATTTAATTTCTTTATGATTTTTCCTATTTCATCCATAAACATTTCATCTGTGGATGCATTTTCTATTGCTTTACTAAAGTTCTCCTTTACAACCTATAAATAACCTTTGTCTTTAGCCATACTTTTTTAACTATAACTTTTTTATTCAATCCTTTAGTTCTCCATTGTTTGTGGAAATAGGTAATTAGTATTGTAATCTGGTTTTCCTACTATAACTTCATACATTACAAACATATCCGAATCCTCTAAATCCAAGAATTCAAGAATCTCTCTGTCTAAGAACCCTCCTGATGCAACAGCTCCTGCTCCTATTGCTGTTGATGTCAGATATAGATTTTGGGCTAAGTTTGCAGAACCTGTTATTTTTTTAAAATCATTACTTGTAAAACCATTCTTTATAACTTTCAAATTATTCTCTAAGGGATTATAATAATATATACCTGGATTAATATTATCAACATTAGTAATAAATACATACATCTGTGAAGGATTCAATCCTCCTGCTGATGGATATGCATATAAGTTCATATGGGGTTTTCCCTCTATTTGATGATACTCTCCAGTTACTCCACCGCTATAAAATAATATAGTTGACAGTTCTTCCTGATTTATTGGCTGACCAGAAAAACTTCTTATACTTCTTCTGTTCTTTATCACATCAAAAACATTCATATCTGTCAAATTTAAGTTAGGCTTTGGAAGCTTAACGGTTTCATTACCATTATATAAATTCCTATCATTAGCACATTCTTCAATAAATTCATTATCAAGTAAAGCATTTGATATACCATGAGTAAATTTATAATAGTTCAAAGAGTTAAGTTCTGAATTTCTATGAAATAATTCATATAAGGGAATATCCTTAATTTTCTTAAAGGTACTTTTATCTTTGATTTTTTTACTTCTTATCCCATATTCTTCCATTATAACTTGTCCCCTTACTTAATTTCTCTCAACAATAACCATCTAACCCTTGAATTATTTATGCCATAAATCTAGGGTTTCAAGTATAATCCTTTTGCTATCTAAATCTGCTTCTATATTAGAATCAATGTCTCCGCCATTAAGCATATTAATATTGCCATGTTTTATAACAGGCTCTCCACTGAAACTATGACCTGCATTTTCATATCCATGTATGATAACCTCGTTTTTAGCGTATTCTTTTATAATATTAGAATAAGATTTAGCATCGTAAACCCTATCATCTCCACCATAAAATATTAAAATTTTGGCATTGGAGTTCTCAACTTTAATCCTAGCTTCCTCTAAATTTGTACTATTTTTTTTAATAGCATTATCTAATATCAACGGAGTATAAGACTTATTTAATAATTGTTCCATTACAACGCGTGACATTGATATTACTCCAATCTTTCCATTTTGATACTCTACATCCTTTCCATTATATGTCCATGAAGATGTTGCACCAAAATTGCTTGCTATCCTAACATAACTTAAAGGCGCTATTAGCACCACATTATCAATAGTATCATAGTATGTAGACAATAATAAAGCTAATTCAGCTCCCCTAGAAGTACCTAATATAGTAATAATATCTGAATTCTTACAATTGCTCTTGATATAAGAATATATTTCCTCATAAATTTCCAGAGGCACTCTCTCTAAATATTCTGGTTGATCTTTTTGTCCAAAGTAATATACTGCAACAACCTCATATCCATCACTAGAAAGATAATTTGCCATATATTCGTTCATACTTCCCTCTGAACCACCAAATGTAATAACAACTCCTTTATGACGAATATCATTAGGTATATGATGATAACCTCGTATATAACCTTCGTTAAACTTTTTCTTTATAACTCCTATATTTTTAGGACTTAATCTATACATATCTTCTCTTTTTGGATGATTATAGTAAGCTGATTTTGCTTCATCTATTTTAGATTGATTTATATTTCTGGCTACTAATATAAAACCTGTCAGCAATGCTATAAATAAGAATAAATAGATTATAATTTTTTTGATTATCTTAAATACTTTTTTCATGATATCCTCCTTTATTCATAAACCAATTTATAGCCTACATATACTATAGTTCGAGACTTTAATAATATCTTTGCTATATTTTCTTTTTTAATTTCTAATTTACCATATATTAGTTTCCATTAAATTTATTTATAAGTTCTTCCTTTGAAATAGGGCCAATTATTAAGTCAACAATTATACCATTCGTATCTATAATATATGAAGTTGGAATAGCTTTTGGATTGTAATAATTAAATATATCTCTATTAGGGTCTAAAATATTTTTAGCATTTAATAAATTGCTTTCAAGATATTTTTCAACCTCTTCCCTATTATCCTTTCCATCAATATTTACTGCAACTATCTCAACATTTAAAGAGTCATTATTAGAAATTTCATTTATCTCTTTAATATATTCAGTACAATATGGACACCAAGTTGCCCAGAAGAACAGTATCTTGGCTTTATTATTTTCATTTAACAGATTCAAATCTTCTTTTAATATCTCTGATTTTACAACTGGAGCTTTACTCCCAATATTAAGCTTCTTCCACATTGCAATATTACTTGAATTTATATGTTCATATTCCAATCCAAAATCTTTAATATAATCCAGGTTTATATAGGACAGTCCATTTATGATGTTCATCTCATAAATTTTATTGTTTATATCTACTTCATCTTTCTTGGTAGTTAATATAATTTCATAATCTTCATTAATTAATTCAACATTTCCATTTGTCTGATTCCATATAACTGTAAACCCTAGCTGCTCAAATGTTTGTCTTACCGGAACCAAATTTAATATATTGGTTTGAATTTTGCCGTTCATTGCGTATACATTGTTATTAGATATAAGAAGCAATATTATTAATACAATTATAACTTTTGATTTACTTTTTATATAACACATGATTTATCCCTCTCCCTCTTTAATGTAAAATTGTTTCTATTAAAGTACTCCCTTATTTTAACATTTGTTAATATATCCCTGTTCAGATAATGGCTCGAACTATTATCATTAGAGATCTTAACGCCTATCAAAATCTCCCTTCCTTAATTTCTCGTATATTTAGATTCAAGAATAACCATCAAACCCTTGAATTATTTATGCCATAAATCTAAGGTTTCAAGTATAATTCTCTTGCTATCTAAATTTGCTTCTATATTAGAATCTAAATCTCCACCCATTAGTCTATAATTATAACCATCTTTTTCAATAATGCTGTCAAAAGTATGACCTGCATTTTCATATCCATGTATGATAACCTCGTTTTTAGCGTATTCTTTTATAATATTAGAATAAGATTTAGCATCATAGGCCCTATCATCTTCACCATAAAACATTAAAATTTTAGCATTGGAATTTTCAACTTTAATCCTAGCTTCCTCTAAATTTGCACTATTTTTAAGTCTGGAATTCGTAAATATTATTTGATCATGAGGTTTGTTTAATAACAAATCAATTAAAGCACGAAACATTGGTATTACTCCAATACTTCCATCTAAATACTCTATTTCCTCTCCATTATATGTCCATGGGGATACTTCATTAAGAGTATTTACCCTACTAACATAGCTTAAGGGTGCAAATAGAACCACATTATTAATGGTATCATAATATGTAGACAGTAATAATCCCAATTCTGCTCCCTTAGATGTGCCCACTATGGTAATAATATCTGAATTTTGACAATTAGCCTTAATATAAGAATATATTTCTTCGTAAATCTCCAATGGTAGTTTCTCTAAACCCTCTGATTGACCTTTTTGTCCATAGTAGTATACTGCCATAACCTCATATCCATCACTTGAAAGATAGTTTGACAAATTCTCGTTCATATCTCCCTCCGAACCACCAAAGGTAATAACAACTCCTTTATGACGAATCTCATCTGGTATATGATGAAGGCCTTGTATATAATCCCCATTAATTTTTTTCTTTTTAACATCTATATTTTCAGGACTTAGTTTATACATCTCATTTATTCTAGGATGCGTTTTATAAGCTAATATGGTTTTATCTATTTTAACTTGATTTATATTTCTGGCTACTAATATAAAACCTGTCAGCAATGCTATAAATAAGAATAAATAAATTATAATTTTTTTGATTATCTTAAATACTTTTCTCATGATATCCTCCTTTATTCATAAACCAATTTATAGCCTACATATACTACAATTTGGAACTTTAATTATATACTCTAGGTTAGAGCCTTTGGATATTCCCCTTCTCATAAGCTCCCCCCTAATGTATAATAGATATAGGACTTCTGTCTTATAAGATAATTTTACTATTATATTATCATGTTTTGTAGTGACACTTGTGTCATGTGGAAGAAAATATATTTCAATTGAGGAGGTTATGCATATGAGTTTCAACCATTTTGGGGAATTTTTAAGGCATATCAGAACATTAAATAATATGTCTTTAGAACAACTGGCTGAAGGGGTATGTAGTACCCGTCAATTAATTCGGATTGAAAAGGGTGATAATGATCCTTCTTTGCATGTCCTTCACAATTTATCTATAAAATTAAATATGGATTTACAAGAGTATTATAGAATCCAGTTTTGTACAGGCTCTTTTTCAGCACACAGATATAAAGATAAACTTGAAAAACTGATCGTAATGCAAGACCACAATAGTATAAGACAGTTAATACAAGAAATAGAAAACATGATCGAGTTTCAGAAAGGTGAGAATCTACAGTACATATTTTACGGCAAAGCCTTATGCAGTGCATATCTGGATGAGAATTATATCAGTTCAAATGATTATTGTTTGAAAGGCCTAACTGTTGAAGATTCAGATTTTAGTTTAGATACTATAAAGGACAAAATATATTCCAACGTAGGATTAACTATGATTAACCTTCTAGCAGGTAACTATACTAGATTAAATGAAAAAGATAAAAGCCATCAAATATTCGAAGATCTATTTCATGTATTAGATAATCAAATTTTCAATTCTCCATTCCCCATGTATCGGTCCTTAGATTTTCAGAAAAAACTTTATCAGGGTATTACCAATAATCTTGGGGCCATTTTCATGGATAAAGGACAATATGATAAAGCCTTAAACTATATTAACAAAGGTATTGAATTGTCTTTAAAGGAAAGCTATATGCGTTTTCTTCCAGAGTTGCTGCATCAAAAGTCAAGACTGCTTTTTAAGATGGAAGATTATGAGGAGTCTCGTAAATCTTATGAAATATGCCTTAGTTTATATAAATTAGCTAGAAAAGTTGAAGATGTGCATAGTTTAGAGAAGGAAATTGAAACGAAGTCTTTTTTACAATAATAGGATAAAAAGGTTATCATGGTGATAACCTTTTTATCTGATATACTGTACTATTCGATTAATTGTTAATTATATATTGTATAGCCTTGTCTCTTTCATATGTTGTTCCTATGGCAGCATCTACTTCTATATCAGGTACAATATTTACTTCTTGTCTTATAGTTCCGTCATTATTTAAGGAAATTATATCTCTC
>JAEWGC010000041.1 GCA_023388495.1 Bacillota bacterium
CCTTAGGTTATACATCACCAATAGAATATAGGAATAAGGCTAGCTTAGAATTAGCTGCATAATCAGTATTTAAAAAGTTTATTCTTGTTCGGAATAAATTTGTCTAAAAAAGGGTTGCCTTTCCACATTAAGTGCAGCACTATAAGCGAATTCTTCACTTGTATTAAGAAAAAAACAACTTTTTATAGGGTATCTACTTAGAATAGCTAGACCTTCCTCCTCATCTTTATACTGTCTAAATTCACAAAAATCATAATCCGTTTTTGTTAATAAGTAATTACTATAAAAGTCCTCAGTAACTTCTTGTAATCCAATAATATCAGCACCAACAGAATTTATTTCATTTATTAATTGATCAAATCGATTGCCTTTACCTTTATTTTCATTCCAAATATTATAAGTTGCTATTTTCATAAAAATCGACTCCTCATATCTTTAAATATTCACCTAATATAATAACCGTAATATTCCAATAAAGCAAAACCCTAATCTTAGGAAGTAGTGACCTCTTTCACCCACATAGTTTTTTACAAAATGAAAATATAAACTATATATTCTTTTTCATATAATATCGTTTATGTTCTAAAGGACAATCTTCTAATACACCAAAAACCTCGTATCCATGTTTAAGTTAAAAATCTTTTGCTTGAAAATCAAAAGTATCCAAATGAATTATTGCACCTAAACAGCAAAATATTCTTTGCTAATATTACTTAACATTTTCCATACATTATTTGCAAAATTACTCATAATGGTAATGCTTTCTTTCCTGTTATCGGAGGAATTTCTTATTTTATAATTAGGATAATCTCGCCAAAGTTCATCGTAATCATTCATGATGGATTCATCAAAATAATCAGGTATTCCTGATGTATGTGTAAGTAATTGCTCAACTGTAATATCTGCATCGATTGAGTTCCAATCTATATTTATTAGCTTTCCTATGGTGCTTGTGAAATTTATCAATCCTTTTTCAACAAGTTGCAAAATTCCAACGGCAACAAATATCTTTCCCGCAGAAGCTGTAGCAAAGCGAGTGTCCAATTCATTTTGTACTTTATTAGCTAGATCTGCATATCCATATGCTTTGGAAAAAACTGTTTCCCCTTCTTTTTGTATAGAAATACATCCACTAAAACCTTTATCAACATATTTTTGCATAGTTATTTCACCTTCTATATTTTATTTACTCCTCCACTCAGTAACTGTTGCATATGGTCGTAACCCAATACTATAATAGAACTGCTGATTTGAACCCACTAAAGCTATTTTTGCTCCAAGTTGTCCAACCCGTCTAATCCCCTCTAAAACAGCTGCCCTTCCCAATCCCATTTTTCTATAGTCTGGATCTGTTGCCACAGGTTCTATTACTGCAAATCCTGTTTTAGGTTCACACCACATTCCGCAATATGATACAAAATTTCCATCTGGTGCAACAACAGCTATCTTCAGATTTAGATCCACGTTTGAACGATACATTTCATTATCTACTTCCCTCTCTTCTTCCTCTGAATAAACCAACTCCCCCTCTCCATTTAACTCATGATTAAACCCTTTCCAAAGGACACGCAAATATTGAAATTGGTCATAGGTTTCCTCCATGGAAGTAATTTTGAAACCACTAGGTAAATCATAAGTTGTTGAAGTTTTATCTAAGTAAAATATAGCATCATTTTCTTTATTTGAAGTGGCAATAAATCCAAGATTAGCAGCAATATCTTGAAATTCATAGTCCGAGTCTGATATTACTATATTAAATTTGTTTTCACTAGAAAGATTCTCTTTGGCGTATAATAACATCTCCTTTTTTAATTGGGAATACTTCGGAAATGTCAAACAATAAGCATTACCTAATCCCGTATCAAATGTGGCAATACCAACAACCTCACCCGAATCCTCCCATAGTCCAATTTTACCTATAGCATTTTTATCTAAATAACCATGAGTTGCCATCCAATCCCATCTTGCATATGTAAACTCAGAATATCCTATTTTCACAAAAAAATCTCTTACCTTATGATAATCTTCTGTGATTCCTGTTTTATTTGTATAATTCCTAAATTGTATTGACATAGGCAAATCCCTCCCTTTTACATTATTTTAAGTTTATTTCAATGTAATATAAATTCCGACTTTGTATATAGTCATTCTACACCTGTAATCGAAATAGGGTCTTGAAGTATATTCAAGACCCTACTCTAATATTTCTTATATACAATTTTACGTATCGTTTCATATGCCAACCCATAATTACAAGATATTTGTTCAATACTATACCCATTTTGATATTGCTGTTTAATTTGTTGATTTCTATTTTCAAAATAATGTCTTGAACCGCTTTTTTCTCCCCATCGTGTTTCCTTATCTCCACTAGGTATATATAGAACTTCACCTCTAACGTGTTTTTGAATTTCTACCAGTAAATGCTTTGGTAATACTTCTGCTGCGTTTATATATCTCATACAATCCGCTCCTTATTTATTAATTAATAAATAAAGTGCAGAGTTTAGCAGATAGTCAATCTATTACTCCCATACAGAAATAGCTGTGCTATTGCTTACTCTGCATGGGATAAATCTTGATCCAGACTGTTTCTTAAAATAATTCTTCTAAGCATGAATCTCACCTCCAACAAAAACCCACTTAACATGCCCTATCAACACTATATACCTAGTCGTATCTTGCTGCCAATCAGCCTTCGATATGCTCAACTTCTTGGGCAAACCTGACATGAGACGTACATCTACTTACAACTCGTTTCACTCCTTGTAAGCGGTGTTACGACTTCAACGAACATTGTATGTGGACATCCTACTTTACCTAAGCAATACTTTTATTCCAAGCTACCTTACTAACTATCAATCCAACTGGAATATAGATGTATATACCATAAGGAATTATATTTACCATATAATGTCCAAATGCAAATACAGCCATTATAAACATGGACACTAACATATTCCCTACACCAGCAGGATTTTCTGTTGTTTCAAAGGCCTTAGAAAATGGCAAATCATTATCTAGCATTCTAAATACAATGATGGTAAAAAGCAACATATTTATCGCCACTATTATCACCTGATCAATTATTGTCATTTTATATATGATTAAAAATATCAATCCAACTAACATAAATACAGGTACAAATAAATTTACAATTGCTGCCTTAACTGTGCCTTTATATATAGCTGATTTATCTTTAATAGGGATAGTCTCATAAATCCAAGCTCCTTTATAATTCCCTGAATAACCCAAGGATCCTAATACAGTAGGAATCACCATAAATGCTGCATAAAACCACAGATAATTTCTTGTATTAACAACATTTAAGAATTGTTTTCGATTCATACTAAGCATTATGAAAAATGGAAATATAATAGACATTCCCAAGCTTGGATAAACCTTTAGTTTAAATGTTCTTTCATTTCTCAACATATTAGTTGCAAACTTATAGAATACCCTCTCTTCCTTATTTCTACATAGTACTTTTGATACAAAGATAGTAACTTTATTTTTATCCTTAGTTTTACCTTCAGCACTATTTAATTTCTGTAAATTTCTCTCAAATGTAGGTATCAATCTTATATACAACACTATGGATAAAATTGGGATTAAAACTCCAAGTATAGAATAAATTATAATATAGCTCTCATGATTACCCTTTAATATTAGTTCAAAAGGTGCAGAAAACCATAATGGTGGAAAAAAATATTTCCATAGACTTGGATTGTACTCAATATTATGTATATCTATAAAGTCAAAGAGTCTCCCTATTAATTGGTATCCAAATGACATAATTATGGTTAATCCTATCTGAACATAATTGATAATATCCTTTAACTTTTCACCACTAGAAAATCTAAGGACTAAAAGATAAATGAAAGCAGTAAATATAATTACAAACAATGCAATTAAGATAACTTCTGCTAAATATATAAGAAAGAAGGTATATCCATGTTTTATTATAGATGCTATAAGTGAAGGTCCAACAATAGCCATTGTAATAGTTGCAATATACATAAATATATGTAATATCTTAGCCATATTCAAGGTCTTGCTATCTACAGGCCTTGAAAGTAGTATTTCCTTCTCCTTTACATCTAGTAATACAGAGCTAAAATCTGCCATTAAGGAAGTCATCAACAAAAATATAGTTATTCCAAATATAAAACTCATTTGCAATAAAAAGTTATCTCCAACTATAATAAATATAATCAGAAAAGCCCCCATTAGAGCATACATCCATAAGGATTTAAAGAAATTATTTTTATCATTATCTTCATCTTTCTTCTTCCTACCCTGACTATTCAAAACAGTAGACACTCTTCTCCCATCTAATATTAGCTTTACATTAAGTATCCTTCTCATGACAGGATAATCTACACCTATTTTTTCAAATATCCACTTGAAGAGATCTAAGAACTTTAATATTTTAAACTCCTTCATCTACATCACCTCTTCTATTGTAGATACTATTCCCTTAGCTATGGTCTCGTGCTCATCAAAGCCTGTTAGCTGATTGAAAATCTCCTCTAATGAACTATCCATGGTTCTATTTTTTAAATCATCAAAGCTTCCATCTGCTACTATTTCTCCGTTATTTATAAGTATAATTCTACTACTTATTTTCTCAACGACTTCCATGATATGAGAAGAATAAAAAATAGTTTTTCCTCTTCTAGCTAACTCTGCTAATACCTCTTTAAATACCATAACGCTATTGGCGTCCATACCACTTAAGGGCTCATCTAAAAACAACACATCAGGATCATTGATTAAAGCTGATATTACAAGTGTTTTTTGTTTCATCCCCTTTGAATAGGAGCTAATTCTAGAATCATAAACATCTTTAATACCGAACAACTCCATTAATTTCTCAGCTTTTTTATTTGCTACTTCGTATTCCATGCCATAAAGCTCACCAATAAAAGTAAGATACTCTCTTGCTGTAAGATTTTCATAAATCTCAGCAGTCTCTGGTACATATCCTATTTTCTTTTTATATTCAACTTCTCCATTTCTTATATCTTCCCCAAATATCTTTATCTCCCCTGAATAGTCTCCAACTAAACCTAACATAATCTTTACTGTAGTACTCTTTCCTGCACCATTAGGTCCTATATAACCTATGATTTCCCCCTTATGTATATCCAGGTTAATATCTCTTAATACCTCTTTGCTTCCATAACTTTTTCTTAAACTTCTTATAATTATTATCGGCTCCATATTCCCATACCCCCTGTTAATATATTAACCGTATTATATCATAATGAGCTTTATTTCTTATATGTTTATTGAAAATATTAAGAAGTTTCTTTAATCTATATCCTTTTATATATTCCATCCTTTCTTTCCATAAGATTAAAACCTATTAAGTCTCTTCTTATGGTACAGAAATCATCATGAAAGTCTGCAATTATTAGATTAACTTCCTTTTCTGTATAAGTTTTATCCCTTTCAAAGCTTTCTACTATTTTCTCTAAAACAATTTGCTTTTTCTTGTTTTGTACTGGTATTTCCTGTAATTTATTGTATTTGAAAAAAGATTCTATTACCTTTTCCTTATATTTTTCTTCTCTTTGGTTCAGTATTTCCTCTTCATTTCTATTGTCCTTTACTAAATCTTTAAGATTCATTGAAATTACCTTTTCATTTAAACTATAAATTGCATAATACTGTTCTTTTCTACATGACACTATATTAGCATCCATTAGCTTTTTAAGATGAAAAGATACTGTAGAAGTAGATAAGCCTAGCCTTTCAGCTAATAACTCTACATACATAGGCTCTATCATCAAGCTATTTATAATTCTTAATCTCGAATTATCGGCTAAACATTTAAAAACCTCTAATGAATTCAATCATATCACCCCTAATTAATATCCAATTGATTATAATATTTTTTAAATCTTTTCTTTAACTCTTCTGCTTCTTGTATTTTTATATCTTCAATTATTACTTCCTTTTCTCTTCCAAATTTCAAAGCTTTATCTTTATTTATATGCCAAGGCTCTGTTATTTTATCAAAAAAACCTAGATACTTTTCCCTTAGAGCTATAGGATTATGGCTAAGACTAATATTAAACATTTTATAAAATATTTCAATTATGTTTAGTTTTACTTTTTCTAAATTAGCCTCATCTAAACATTCCTGTTTTTGCAAATCCTCTATAATCTTTTCCAAATTCTCTTGCTTTTCTTCTAAAAATTTAAAATACTCTTCTTTTAACCAGTTTATATCCCTCATCTTCTTCCCCCCTATAATTTATATCTTTATTCTATACTATCAAGAATATTATTTCAATGATTATGTAACTATATTATATGCATTCAATTCTACATCTATAGAAATAGATTGCATTCTTAAATTAACTATGTTAATATATGATTTGATATATATCGAAATAAATTTGTTTAGGGGGTATTAATATGGAGTTTATAGATCTTATTCCAAATATTTGTGAAGGGTTTCCCTTTGAGAAAGGAGATTTTGTTTTATTAAATTTTTGGGGAGATAATGAAGATTTAACAATTTTAGATTCGCTTTCAGAAAATATAAGTAAAAAAGGATTTATTCCTTTTAAACATCAATGCTCAAATGCTTTCTTTGAAAATATAGCTCTAAATTTAATCCGTAATGATCACGAGTTTCCACAGGAATACTTGGACTATCTTTCTTCTTTTAAGCATGTAATAGATATATTCATGTATACACCGAGCTTACCTAATGGAATTTCCGAGTCTGAAATTCCTCAGTTCAAAGAATTCTTAGGTCAATTGTTTAATTCTTTAACTCAAGATAAAAAATATTATATACAGATTACTATTCCTACAAAGATAAATGCTCTTAATGCTGGATTAGATTATGATATTTATAACTCTGCCATATGCAATGCTTTATCTGTAGACTTTCCTAAATTAAAAAAGGCTTGCAGGGAAAAAGTAGAGAGCCTTGAAGATAAGAGTAGTATAGAGATAATTACTGATAAAAAGTATTCATTAAAATTAGACATTAGCAATAGAAAATGGTTTGTAGATGATGGATGCGGAGATTTTCCTCCAGGAGAAGTCTATATAGCACCTATAGAAAATAGTAGTAACGGTGATTTGATAGTATCCATAGTTAATTTAAATGGACAAATATATAGAGATGTTCTTGTGACCTTTGAAAATGGCAGACTTATAAAGTCTTCTTCAAAGGAACTCGATGAGTTCTTTAATTCACTACCAGAAAATTATAAAATTTTATGTGAATTTGGAATCGGATTAAATCCCAAAGTAAAAGGGTTAATAGGCCTTACATCTATTGATGAGAAAGCCCTAGGAACTTATCATATAGGATTAGGAATGAACCATTTATTTGGTGGGGAAAATAATTGTCCATTTCATATGGATTTTGTATTTACTTGCGATGAAGTAATCTTTAGTTGATTAGAAACCTCACCATCTTATAACTGGTGGGGTTTTATTAACTTGTAAATATCTTATTTATATATCAATCTCAATCCAATATATCCTATCACCACTATCCAAAACATCAATATTACTAGACCAGCTTTCCAATTACTTGGCAAAATCTTATTTGACATTTTTTCTGCCTCTACTCTGCATTCCTCTAATATATTTTTGGGCACTAGCTTTATAGCTAAGGCTATACCTAGAGGCAAAATAAGCAAATCATCTAAATATCCTAGGACTGGGATAAAATCAGGTATTAAATCTATAGGACTAAGTGCATATCCTACCACCATGCCAATGATTATTTTAGCATATAGAGGTGTTTCTTTTCTTTTATAAGCTAAAAACAGTGCAAGGATTTCTCTTTTTAGTTTTAGTATTTTGTCTTTAATTTTCTCTATCATTTTCTTCTCTTTTCTTTTATAAATTAAATTAATTATTAAGGAGATTCTCTTATTATTAACTTTAATTTAATCTATCAAATTTAATTTGTCAAATATAATATCCTACCTATCTTATATCATTGACTATAGATATCTCTTCAAATATAATTTAGTTAAGCGAGGTGACTCATATGATTGAATGTAGTGTAAATAACTTGTTAAAGTATTATGGAGCAAATAAGATTTTTGAAAATATATCCTTTGAATTACATAGTAATGAAAGAGTTGGATTAATTGGACAAAACGGATGTGGTAAAACTACATTAATGAAGGTATTAATGGGTGTTGAAGATTATCATGGTGGAACTATTAGTTTTAGAAAAGGAAATAGGGTCGGATATTTAGATCAGATATTCAAATGCTCTAGGGATACTACTGTAATAGAAATTCTTGAAAGTCCATTTAAGAACATATTTAATATTAAGATAGAACTAAAGGCCTTTGAAGAACGTTTAAAACGCTTATCTGGAGAAGCATTAGAAATTGAGATGAAAAACTATGGTCTACTTATGGATGAGTTTGAACGCTGTGGAGGCTATGACGTAGAAACTAATATAAATAAAATATGTAATGGACTCTTAATTCCAGATAATTTTAGAGAAAAGCCATTTGAACATTTAAGTGGCGGAGAAAGGACCAGAGTTCTTTTGGCAAAGTTACTGTTAGAGAATCCAGATATACTATTATTAGATGAACCTACTAACCATTTAGATATAAGATCTATTGAATGGCTGGAAGAATTTCTCTTGAATTACAATGGTACTGTACTCATGGTCTCCCATGATAGAAGCTTTCTTGATAAGGTGGCAAATAGAATTATAGAACTAGAACCTACATGCACAAAAATATATGATGGGAACTACAGTTATTATGTTGTGGAGAAAGAAAGACGATTTGAGCTTGAATATAATGCCTATATCAATAATCAGAGAAAAATTGAGAGGATGGAACAACAGATTGAAAGATATAGAATCTGGGGGGCCATGAGAGATAGCGAAAAAATGTATAAGCGCGCTAAGGAGCTGGAAAGGCGTCTAGAGAAAGTTGAAGTATTGGATAGACCAACATTAGAAAGTTCAAAGATTAAACTATCTGCTGATACCGTAAGTCGTTCAGGAAAAATTGTTCTTAATGCAGAGAATTTAAGGAAATCCTTTTCTGATAAAAAGTTATTTTCTGATATATCCTTTACCTTATTTTATCAGGATAAATTATGTATAATGGGGGAAAATGGCAGCGGAAAAACAACTCTTCTGAGGATTATATTAGGAGAACTTGAATCAGATGATGGCAACTTAACTATAGGTTCTAATGTGAAACTAGGTTATTTGCCACAAAATGTAGTCTTTGAAGATGAAGAGATTACAATACTTGAATACTTTGCTCCAAAACACAATATTAATCATTCCGATGCAAGATCTGAACTGGCAAAAATGTTATTCATTAGAGATGATGTCCATAAGAAAATAAAGTCTCTATCTGGTGGAGAAAAATCTCGACTTAAATTATGTTCTCTAATCCTCGACAAGGTTAATTTAATGATCCTAGACGAGCCTACTAATCATTTAGATATTGACTCTAGGGAGGTTCTAGAAGAAACTCTTTCTAATTTTAATGGAAGCATCCTATTTGTATCTCATGATAGATATTTTGTACAAAAAGTAGCAACAAAGATAATGATACTGGATGAACATGGAATAAAACTATATCCTATGACATACGATGAGTATTTGGAAGTAAGAAAAAAGGAAATAGATGAAAAGACTATAATCAAGGAATCAAAACCAGCAAAAATAATTCCATCTAAACCAACTAAAAAGCCTAATAATACTTTTAAGATTAATCAGATTGAAAAAGAAATTGAAGAATTAGAAGACAAACTAAATTCTATTAATGAAGAAATGGCCTTAAATAGTGATAATGCTGATAGATTATATGAACTATTTGTTGAAAAGGAGTTAATTGAAAATCAGCTTGAGGATTCTTATGAATTATGGGAAACACTTCATGGTTAGACCTATATATAGACCTTGGCTCTATGCTAAGGTCTATTATTTTGATTTTCTAATCTATATACAGCCATATTATAAGTTCGATTATTAAAATATCCTTCCTCACTAATCCTATCTATCTCAACAAAATTACATTTTTCTAAAAGTCTAATTGATTTTAAGTTGTTTTCTTCTGTGTATGCTAATATATTCTTTAAATTCATTATATTAAAGCCATATTTAACTACATTTAATAAGGCTTCTTTCATTAAACCCTGACCTTGGTAATCAGGTATGATTCCATAGCCTAATTCTCCATTTGTTTCTTCTCTATTAATATTCCAAATGCTAATAGATCCTATAACCTTCTTTGACTGTTTATGTTCAATTGCCCAAATAATCCATTCATTTGCATCAATACCATTATTCATCTTATCAATATAATCTTTTGTTTCATGAATACTCTCATCTAGTTTTGCATCTGTATGTTCGTTCATCCGTGGGTCTTTTCTCATTTCAAACAAATCATTAGCATCACTATAATCCATTCTTCTAAGTATAAGGTTTTTTGTTTCAATATTAGGGAAAGGTCTGAAATCTATCATTTAAGTTACCTACTTTCATATTATTTGTTTCTAATGCCTGTATAACATATATTACCATCAATTCTATCATAGATATTTATGATAAAATTAATTATTATTTTAAAACCTAAAACTTTTTAGACTACATATTCGTCTATATAGTGTAAGATGAAAAATCATCTATACAACTGAAGGGAGAAATTCGTACGAATGGCAAATAATTCAGATAAACAACTTGAAGACTATATTATTAAAAACAAAGAACTTTTTTATAGGCTAGCTTATAGTTATGTTAAAAACGTTGACGATGCATTGGATGTTGTTCAAGAATCTATCTATAAAGCTTTTTCATCTATTGATTCCTTAAAGAACTTTAATTATATAAAAACTTGGTTTTATAGGATTATAGTAAATGTTTCACTAGATTTTCTGCGTAAGCGAAAAAGAGAGATTGTAACTGATGAAGAATTTTTATTTAATGATGATACTGGTACAGTAGATAATTATGCAGATATGGATTTACAAAAATCTTTAGAAACTTTGCCTGAAAACTATCGGAACATAATAGTATTAAGATTTTTTGAAGATTTAAAACTAGAAGAAATTGCAGAGATTTTAAACGAGAACATTAATACTATAAAAACTCGACTATATAAAGCTTTAGAAATGTTGCGTCTATCAATGGATGATAAAAATAAGGAGGCTAAAAATGGATAATAAAAAATTAGAACAACTAAAACAAGAATATATGGATGTTCAAATTCCAGAAGAATTAGACTTTATAGTAAAAAAATCAATAAAACAAGGGAGGAAAAACATGAGAAGAAAAAATAATATTAAAAAAATAAAAATAGCTTCTGCCTCTATAGCTGCATCAGTTGTTCTAATAACAGCTGGGATAAATACAAATGAAGTATTGGCACAAAACCTATCTAATTTACCTATAGTTGGTGGATTTATAAAGGTACTGACCTTTAGAGAATATAAGGTAGATGAAAATAACTATAATGCAGATATTAAGATTCCAGAAATACAAGGACTAGAAAATAAAGAATTAGAAAATAGTTTAAATGAAAAATACTTAAATGAAAGCAAAGAATTGTATAGTCAATTTATGGAAGATATGAAGGATTTAGAAAAGATAGGTGGAGGACATTTAGGAGTTGACAGTGGTTATATAGTCAAGACCGATACTGATAAAATACTTTCCATAGGTCGTTATACTGTAAATACTGTAGGTTCTTCTTCAACAACATTTAAGTATGACACAATAGATAAAGAAAAACAAATCTTGATAACATTACCTAGCTTATTTAAAGATGATACCTATGTTGATATCATAAGCGACAATATCAAGATCCAAATGGAAGAACAGATGAAATCTGACGAAAGCAAAATTTACTGGATTGAAGGAGAAGAGTTCGCAGAGCCATTTGAAAAGATTTCAAATGAACAAAGTTTCTATGTAAATCCCGAAGGAAAGTTAGTCATCTCTTTTGATAAATATGAAGTAGCTCCTGGATACATGGGTACACCTGAATTTGTAATCCCAACTGATGTTATCTCTGAGGTATTAGTTGGAAATGAATATATAAAATAACTGTATATTACTATAAATAATAGACCTAGCTTAAGCTATGGTCTATTATTTTGTTTTTCATCTTTCCTTAAAAAAATGGTAATATATAATATAAGGAATCTTTGAGAAAGTTGGTGATTAATATTAATATTCTTATTATTGATGATGAAAAATTAATAGTAAAAGGTCTAAAACATAGTCTTGAGCAGCAGGGCTATAATGTATATGCTGCCTATGATGGAGTTGAGGCCATGAGAACAATAACTTACGAAAAAATAGACTTTATAATACTTGATTTAATGCTTCCAGATATTGATGGCATGATGCTATGTAAAAAGATAAGAGAAAATTATAATATGCCAATTCTTATGTTATCTGCTAAGGACGGAGACTATGATAAAATATTAGGTTTTGAATTTGGTGCAGATGATTATATGACAAAACCCTTTAACACTCTAGAGCTTATAGCAAGAATAAAAGCCATAACTAAGAGGATAGGAGCAAAAGAAGAATCTAAAGTATTGTCCTTAGGAGGTCTATCTATAAACTTAGATGAAAGAAAAATTCACAAAAATAATAATGAAATAGATTTAACACAAAAAGAATTCGATATGCTATATTTAATGGCTAAAAGCCCTGGTCGCGTCTATACTAGGGAGCAAATTTTCAGGCAGGTCTGGGGTGAAGAAGCCCTAGATGTAAGGACTATAGATGTACACATTAAAAATATAAGAGAAAAAATTGAAGATGATATAAAAAACCCACAATATATTATAACTAAATGGGGAGTTGGTTATTATTTCAATAAGAGTTAAAATGTTAATTATTTATAGTCTAATCATCATACTTACCTTTTCAGTATTTAGTTATATAATATTAGATAATTATAAAATAAAAGAAATCAAAAGAGAAGAGACTCGCCTTTTTCAAACTGCAAACATTGTAGCTGATACCTATAAAAGAAATATGGATGATATTATATTTGCAAAGATAATGGTAAAATCCTATGCCAATCAGGCTAATGCAAGAGTATTGGTTATAAACAAGGAGAAAGAAGTTCTGGTAGACAGCTATAATTCCTATACTGGTAAGATTCTAGACAATAAGGAATTAAGAAATAGTCTAGATGGTAAATCTGCCTCCGGATTGTATCATAACCATGATAAAGAAATATTACAACTATCTGTGCCTGTTACAATGAATATTGCATCACAAACAGAAATAGTAGGTGCAGTATTAATATCCGCTTCTATGAGCCCATTAAGAAATGATATATTAGACTTGAAAAATGATATATTGAAAGTATCCATATTTGCATTAATAGGGGCTTTATTTTTAACTGCAATATCTACTACTGCTATTACAAGATCTCTAAAGGACTTAATAAAAGGTGTAGAAAAAATCTCCAAGGGACATTTGGGCTATACTATAGAAAAAAATCAAAGTGATGAAATCGGAAAACTCATAGACACCTTCAATGAAATGAGTCTAAAACTTAATAATGTAGAAAAAAATCGAAAGCATTTTATAAACACAATATCACATGAATTAAAAACACCAATTACATCTATAAAAGCACTGGTAGACTCCCTAAATCTAGGGGATAATTCTATAGATATATACAAGGAATATTTAAATGATATCAAAGATGAAGCTACTAGAATGGGGGACTTGGTTAATTATTTGATGGGTTCTATTAAATTGGAAGATATTAGTTTAGATATACATCTTGAAGATATTGGAGAACTGGTGAGGGAAACAGTGAAGTTTATTACACCCTATGCAACAAAAAATAATGTATCTATGGAATTGGACTTAGTTGAAGAAATAAATCTTAAATGTGATAGAAACAAAATAAGAGAAGTTCTATTAAATATTATAGAGAATAGTATCAAGTATCGAGACAATAATAAAGCCAATAACTATGTTTCTATAAAACTGGAGAGATCAAAGAACAACGCATATATGATAATAGAAGATAACGGCCTAGGAATAAGTAAAGAGCATCTACCTAGTATTTTCAATAGAGGATTCAGAGTTTTAGATGATAATAAATTTGAGGGCTACGGTATAGGCTTATCTATTGTAAAAAATATCTTAGATAAACATAATTGGTCTATTTCTCTAACAAGTGATATAGGGGTAGGCAGTAAATTCATCATAGAAATGCCTATTCTTTAGAAAATCTTTCTTTTTTCTTCATACTTTCTTAACATTTCTTTATTTTCTTTTAAACTTTATTTTCTATAATGGTATTAGAAAGGAGAGGATATAAATGAAAAAATATTTAGTTTTTCTATTAGCAGCAATAATGCTTTTAACCTTAGCAGCATGTACACCTAAAAAACCAGCCAATGAGGATAATATAATTGTTGAAAACCCAAAGGATGGTGGAGAAAATACAGATAATGATGATGTAGTAGACCCTTCCCCTAAAACAGAGTCTAAAGAGGTAACTCTTTACTTTGCTAACAAAAAATACGTTGAAATTGGTGACGAAAATTTAGAAAAATTAATTACTGAGAAAAGATTAATTGAATATGGAGATATTTCCATTGAAGAAAGCATAGTAAGAGAGTTAATGAAAGGCCCTGAGAACACTGAAGAATTAAGCTCACCATTTCCTGCTACTGCAAAATTATTAGGTGTGGAAGTAGCAGATGGTACAGCCTTTGTAAACTTTGCTAGTGAAGGTATGTATGGCGGTTCTCTTCAAGAGTATTTTACAATAGACCAAATAGTTTCTAGTCTTATAGAATTAGATAATATTGATAGGGTACAGTTTTTAATAGATGGTAAAAAGGCTGAAACCCTAATGGGCCATTTTAGTATTGATGAACCCTTCGAAAAGTAGTAAACTACAAAATTCCCTCAGAATTAATTCTGAGGGAATTTTAAATCTTCTTTAAGGTCTTTTATAATTTCTTCCAGCACTTTATAATCTACTAGATAGCCATATCTATTGTCAGTTCTATCGAGTTTTATTGCCTTCGATTGTAATAAATTGTTTATATGATAAGATATAGTTGCACTAGATACTCCCAATGTATGAGCTATTTCCTTAGTAGAAGTTTCTCCTGAGGCTATTAATTTTAGAACCTCGTATCTAGTTTTATCTCCTAGATTCTTGAATACCTGTACTCTTTCATTGATTTTATTTTCGTTTATCTCCTTCATTCTCTTAAATGCTTCTTCCATCTTTCGTCCCCAAGCTACATAATTAAACTTACCTACACCTGATATTGAAATGGCTACAGGCATTATTACAGAAATTAAAATATTGTTTTCCTCATTATTCATAATTTTGGGGTCAATTATAGAATAAGTTATTTCTTCTAAGCCCTTTTCACCATTTTTATTCAAGAAATCTACTAGATATTGTCCATAAGAATTTACTTCATCTTCATGTGATGAATAGACTTCTTGGAAGATAGGAAGCAAACTATTCATCAAATCAATATACATTTTCATATACTTAGTAGGTTCTTCCACGATTAAAAACAGAGTCCACTTTGTAGATGCTTCAGTTGGCAAATCCTTTATAATTGAAATTAGTTCATTTTTATTTAAACTAATAGCTTCAGCTCTAGCCATAATATCTTCGGAGAATTGCTGATTATTTTCATTACTGGAAATTATTGAATAAGCAATACTTCGAATAATATCCTTTTCATCCAAAGTTGATAACATCTCTAAATATTCTTTTTCATTTTTATAACCGAATATTCTATTTGTCTTTGAAATCAATCCTATAAAATCATAATCTCCAGAAAAATTGTTCACATAAAATAACTCTATTTCTTTTATATATGGTTTTAGTTTATCTTCTACTTTTTTAATTAAAACAAAGTAATCATCCATTGGAAATTTTTCATAATCATAATCGTCTTTTGAATTCTCATAGCGTTCCATGACAAAAATTAGATTTGGAAATTCTAAAAAATCATATATTCTACTTTCTGTAGGATAAAACTTAAACTTCATTTATCACATCTCCTATTGATCCTGATTCAGATTCTATTTCATCGTAGCTTAACAAGCCCTTCTTGTACCTCATAGTTACTAGCATTAATATAATTCCACTTATGATTACCACGACACTTGGAATTATTATATCATATAAAAACCCAAAAATCATTTGACCAACTGGAATGAAAACTGTAACGGCAAGATTAAAAACAGTTGATGTTCTCCCCATTAATTCTAATGGAACTATTTGATTAAACAAAGTTCCAATAGCTATATTAGCCACTGTAACAACTACTCCTATTATAAAAGATACTACTAATAATCCAATATAAGACACCATATTTGTATTAAAAGAATTTAAAATAAAGTTGGAAGGGAATATAGCCATGATTAACACCAAAATAGCAACAATTATAAAACTTGAATAGGTAAGTCTTCCAATCTTTATCTTCTTAATAATCCCCCCACAAAGTATTGGAGCTACTAGCATAGATGCTGATAGGACCATTTGAAAAATTCCAAATTGGATATCATTTACCTTTAATACTTCTTTAATTATATAGATTAATCCGATACCAAAAAGTGGAGCAGCTGAGAAATTGATTATAGTTCCTAGACCTATCATAGTAGATATTAATCTATTATTTTTTATAATATTTATTCCCTCCATTAAATCTGTTTTAAAAGATTTTATATTAATCTTCTCTGGAGTTTTATGGTTTTTAGGTATATTTATAAACATTTCACTAATGGCTGATAATAAAAAGCTAATAGAATTCACAATCAATATTATCTTCATACCAAAAGCACCATAAATAAAAGCAGCCAAAACAGGTGATAATATATTTCCTATATTCATTACTAAAGAGTTAAGTGAATTTGCTTCTAATAATTCTTCTTTTTTCACTATACTAGGCATTACTGCTGACATAGCGGAATGGAAGAATATCTCCGTAATCTCTAATAAAATAACTAAAACATAGATCATCGAAATAGATATACTACCATTAATTATGTAAATCACTGCAAATACTCCTATGATTATTGAGTTTAGGAAATCCAATAATACTATGGTTTTCTTTCTATCAAACCAATCACCAAACACTCCAGCTACTGGAGATAATATTAGTCTAGGCAAAATGGATATTGATAATATTGATGCAAAAATAGTAGCTGAGCCTGTAAGTGCCAAGACGTATAAAGATAATGCAAATTGTTGCATATTGCTTCCTACTAAGGAAACCAATTTACCTAATATTAGCAGAGAAAAATCTTTTTGTTTCATAAGCTTTAAATTCATTTGATTACCCCCTCATTATCTCTTTACTATATATTATGCAAAGTTTTATCTAATGTCAATATAAAAATTAGATAAACATCTAATTCTTATATTGTTTTTAAATGATTAGATAAATAAAAAGTACTCCTTAAGCTTTATGTTCAAGGAGTACTTTTTATTTAGATATTTTTAACAGATACATTATTATAAGCATATTTCACTTTTATAATTATAAAATAGATAAATCTTATTATTTTTCAATGTTTAATTCTGTAATTAATTTAGGTGAATTCGTTAGAGTATCTGCAACAGGGCAAGTCCTATCTACAAATTCAACAAACTTTTCTATATCCTCTTTGGATGAACCTGACTTAATATATATTTTAGATCTTATCTCAGAGAAACCAATTTTTGCATCTTTATTTTTCCCCATAAATCCATCTGGGTCTAAATCCCCTTCTAACTCAATATGAAAATCTTGAAGATCAATTCCATGAGCTTTTGCAAAACATCTTGCTACTATACATTTACAAGCTCCTAATGCAGATAGAACGGCTTCTACAGGATTCATTCCTGTATCTGTGCCACCTAATTCTTTTGGTTCATCTAATAAAATAGTATGATTTCTAGCTACACACTCTACTTTCATGCCCTCAGTTAATTTAGTTGTACTCTTAAAAACTTCAATAGCCATTCAAAAAACCTCCTTATTTTTACTTTATTTGACATCTCCAGTATAGTACTAGTAAATATGATTGTCAATATTTTAACGTTATCTTTTTCACTAATACTACTCTAATGATATATTTTCTATTGCTCAATATAGAAAATGCAGAAAACATAATAAGTAATTATTCTATATAGTACCTACGAACAAACCCCAATCTGAAGATTGGGGTTTGTTATCTAATTTATATATTTACTTTTTTTCTGCTCTTCTTTTAATTTTTCTGGAGTAACATCGTTTCCTTCTTCGTCTACTACCTTTACATTCATAAGAGTATTCTTCATATTTCCTCTAAATATAGCTAAATATTCTTGACGTAGTTTTTGTTGTTCTTCCTTTTCCTCTTCTGTCAACCCAATGGTTTTAGATTTATGGGCAAGTTCATTTATCCTTTTTATTAAATCCTTCATCTAATCTCTCCAATTCTTTATTATGTTACTTATTAGATTTTAACATTTAGGCCGTTCTTCTTCAACCAGTAAATCTTTCTTCTTCATTCGCCTATATAAAATAAATCCTGTGCTATCTGCAAGGGCCCACCCTATAGGAACAGACCACCATATTCCTCTTTGAGCTACTGATGGAATTCCAGAAAGTACATATGCCATTAGAACCCTAGTACCTAATGAAATTATTGTAAGAATTAGAGATACATTTAATGCACCAATACCCCTAAAAAATCCGTAAAACATAAATAAAAATCCTATTAGTACATAGAATATGGAGATTATAGATAAATATTCTATCCCCAGCTTTATTACATTGATTTCACTTGCATTTACAAATATTTTCATTAAATTGCCAGAATTTATATAAATAAATGTAGACAGTATTATACAAAATATTATTATAGTCTTTACAGCAGATCTTACACCTTGGACTATTCTATCATTCTTTTTAGCACCCTTATTTTGAGCAACATAGGTTCCGAATGCATTCCCAAAGTCTTGAACAGGCAAATATGCTATGGAATCCACCTTACCAGCTGCGGTAAAAGCAGCAATAGTATCTGAACCAAAAGTATTTACTATCCCTTGAACACATACCATTCCAAAGGTCATGATAGATTGTTGAATTGATGTAAGGAAGCTAAATTTACCTACTGTTTTGGCTATTTCCTTATCAAGCACTAAATCTTCCTTGCTTAGTCTAATAAATGGTATCTTTACAAAGGCATATGCTAAACATAAAACTGAAGAAACTGCCTGAGCAATAATAGTTGCAAGTGCAACTCCAAATACGCTCATATTAAAAACTATAACAAAAAGCAGGTCCAATACTATATTTATAATAGCTGCCAATATTAAAAAATATAATGGGGTTCTTGAGTCTCCTATGGATCTAAGTAAAGCAGAACATGCATTATAAAGATAAACAAATATAAGTCCTCCAAAAATAACCTGTAGATATATTTTAGAGTCCGCAAATATATCAGAAGGTGTGTTTATAAGCTTTAACATCCAATCAGTAGCAAATACCAAAGCAACTGATAATACCACTGTAAAAATTCCTATTGATAAAAATGATATATATATGGTTTTTCTAAGATTTAAATAGTTTTTCTCACCGAAATAATAAGAATATACAACAGCAGCACCCATACATAGCCCAATTATTACAAAAGAAAAGAAATTCATAAGCATAAATGATGAACCTACAGCCGCTAATGCATTCTTCCCTATAAAATTTCCAACTACAACGGAATCTACTATATTATATAATTGTTGAAATAAGTTTCCAATCAGCATTGGGAAGGTAAATTTTATCAATGTTTTAGTCGGATTCCCCTTCGTCATATCAGTTATCATTTGTTTTCATTCCTTTCTATGTCTATCCTATTGTAGTGTAACATGAATAAAGATATAATTAAAATATCAATATATTATATAATATATATATTTTTTTGTATAGGGGAGCTAATTATGGATATAAAACAACTCATATATTTTGTAACCGTTGTAAATGAAGGCAATATTACTGCTGCTGCAAGAAAGCTTCATATTGCACAGCCTGCCTTAAGCAATCATATTAAAAATCTAGAAGATGACTTAGATGTAAAGTTATTTCATAGAGGTCCAAGGAAAATAACCCTTACAGATGCTGGAAAAATTCTTTATACCAAGGCAAATAATATCCTTGAAATAAAGCAATCCATTAGAAAAGAGTTAGAGGATAGTAAATCTGGTTTTAAAGGAACATTAAAAATTGGTACAATATCAGCCATAGATGCAGATCTATTGGAAAATAATTTTCTTAATTTTCATGAAAAATACAATAATATTAAGTATGAATTATATGAAGGTATAACCCCAGAGATTATAGATTTATTATTTTCAAGGATAATTGAAATTGGAATTGTAAGGACACCCTTTGATAGGACTGGACTTAATACCACTTATTTGAAGGCTGAGCCCATGATAGCAGCCTATAAAAATGATCGTGATTTAGATAAATTCGGAGAAAGTATCTCAATAAAAAATCTTAATGAGAAACCCCTTATAATTTATCGAAGATTTGAAGATCTAATAATTACAGCATTTCAAAAGTCTGAAGTAGACCCTTATATATTTTGTATAAATGATGATTCTAGGACTTCACTTCTTTGGGCAAATGCTGGATTGGGAGTTGCCATAGTTCCAATATCTTCTAAAAACCTTGTACTAGCAAATAATTTAAAGTTTAAAGTCATAGACGACGAGTCCTTACTCACTCAAGTTGCAATAATAACCTTAGAAAACAGCAGCTTATCTGCTGTTGCAACTAATTTTTTAAATGAAGTTACAAAAGACCCTGCCTCCTAAGAGTTAGGGTCTTTTTGAAAATCATGATTTCTATAATTTTGTTCATTATAGGAACATCTTGGAATTTGTGATAGAGGTAAAAGTATAAACTTTAATACTCCATATCAATAATAATATTAGAATCCAAATCAGGATTTATACTTTTTACTAGTTCTATCAGCTCCTCTTTAAATTTTTCCTCTGAAAATTGTTTATCAACTTTTTTGCCATCTATTACTACATCGAAAACTACTATTTTATTGTTGTTATTATCTATAATGTTGAAATCATGCATTGATTTTACAAATTCTTCCTTTTTAATCCTACCTTTAATCCTGTTCATAATATTTAAAACTTCTTCTGAATGAAATCCTATTGGATCCATGTGAATCACTAAATGTAAATTAAACTTTTCGCTTAATTCCCTTTCTGCCTGATCAATAATATTGTGAATAGTAACCAGATCAATATAATATGGTATCTCTGCATCTATTGTAGCCATTACTCTGCCTGGCCCATAGTTGTGAACTATTAAATCATGTACTCCCACTATATACTCATAGGAAAGAACACCTTCTTTTAATTCCTTTATTAAATCCTCATCTGGAGCCTCTCCGATTAGTTGACTTACAGTTTCTCTTACTAAGGAAAATCCTGAATATAAAATAAATATAGATACTAAAATTCCAATATATCCATCAATGGGATATTCTGTAACTAATGATAGAATTAAGGATAATACAACTACAGAAGTAATGATTACATCGCCTAGGGCATCAGTTGCCGTTGCTTTCAAAGCTCCTGATGAAATTTTTTCCCCTAGTTTTCTATTAAAAAAACTTAACCATATTTTAAGGGATATAGATACTACTAGCAGTATAAATGGAATTACTTGAAACTCTATAGCCTTTGGATTAATTATCTTATCCACTGATGATTTGATAAATTGAAATCCTACTACCATGACCATAAGAGCTATCATTAATGCTGTTAAATACTCTATCCTTCCATGGCCATAGGGATGCTCTTTATCTGGTGGTGCATTAGAAAGCTTAAATCCTACTATAGTTATAATGGAAGAAGCACTATCAGATAGATTATTAAATGCATCAGCAGTAACAGCAATAGAATGCATTGTTAATCCTGTAATAAGCTTTAATATAGATAATAATAGATTTACAAATAATCCTACAAAACCTGAAATATATCCTACTCTTTCTCTTATGTTTTTATCTGAATAATTATTATTTCCCTTTGTAGCAATGTTTAAAAAAAACTCTGTCACAACATTTCCTCCTTGATGTTTACAAAATATATTTTATAATTATACTATACTTTAATTATACCCAAATATATAATTTAATTGACCCTCAACTCTATTTAAGTAGTTGAGGGTCAATAAATTTATGTCTTAATTTATAATAATGCCTGATCTCTTTATGGCTATTTTAACTAGTTTATATATAAAAACTGTACCTATTGAATTTACTAAGGTAGTAGGAATAACTATACCAATTATTAAAGTAATCATAGGTGCTGGTAATCCAGAAAGTAAAGCGGCAGCGCTTAAGAAAACCATACCACTGATTAAAGTTCCTGTTCCTCCGAGTAAGCCTACCACTAAGGAATTAATGTTAAACCTACTAAGATATTTTATTAAAACAAATATTACTAATGATGCAACTAGTTTATCTATTATATTAGGTATTTGTCCGCCTGGAAAGGATGTCGTCATAGCTGATAATAAGCCTCCTAAGATTCCAGTTAATATGGCATTTTCAAATCTATGATTCAATAAAAGTGATACGAACATAAAAATCAATAGAAAGTCAAATTTCATACCTCCTAATATACCTGGCGTAATTTGATGCATAATAAGACCTATGGCTAATAGCAATGTTGTAAAGATATTATTTTTTAACTTCATAATCCTTTTCTCCTTTTCATTTTTTATTTTTTTGTTATACCAATCACTTAGTTCAGTTCACAACATTCTACTCACCACCTTTTACATTATAGTCTCAGTTTTGGAATACAAGCCTTATGTTTCTTCTTAGGTATTTTCGCAGCTCAAGGGTTAATACGCAGTTTTGCAACTCAAATCTATTTACTACATTAATTTGCTCCGCAGGGTATAATTCGGTGGTGTCCGTTAGGACCTATCGTTCGCTAAGTTAGGTCATAAAAAAAAGAGCCCCTCATCCTTAAAAAGGACGAAAGACTATTATTTCGCGGTACCACCTTAATTAGATTATCTATTAGATAATCTCCCTCAACAGATACATAGTATAACTAGATATCCTGTTTCTATAACGGGAAACCCCCGATATTAGCTAATTTGATAATTATCATTTCACCAAACTCCTTGTAGATCCATTCATTAAATCTCTGGTATTGGACTTCCACCTACGCCAACTCTCTAGAACCATATTGATTTGACTACTACTTCTACGCATGGGATTTTTCTTAATTTTAAATATTTTATCACTATGTCACAATAAAGTCAATGGTATTTTTTATAAAAGAATATTTATTGAAATTAAGATTAAAATAATACTATCTGCTTTTTAATAAGTAAATTTAGTTATGAAAGGAATGATATCATGTCAAAAAAGATGGATAATAGAAAAGAAGATGATATTAGTATAAATATAATCTCTGCTCCAAATAATGTTGAAACAGTTTCTAAATCACCTG
This sequence comes from Bacillota bacterium, assembly GCA_023388495.1. Classification (GTDB taxonomy): domain Bacteria; phylum Bacillota; class Clostridia; order Tissierellales; family Tissierellaceae; genus Tissierella. The sequence continues at coordinate 23,508 of JAEWGC010000041.1, forward strand.
TTGGAAATGCAGGAAAAAACCCATTTTGCATATATGCAAATAAGAGGCATGCAGTTGGTTCAGTAATAAAAATGGAAGATGGCCGAGAGGTAATATGTACTGATAATGGAACGTGGCAAAATACTTAAAGAATTTAACTCCCCAGCTATAATAGCTGAGGAGTTATTTATATTACGCTTCTATTGATAATCCATTTCATAAAGTAAAACTTAACTATTGTATTTACTAGAATAATCAAATATTGCTAATATGTTTTAATCCTTTATAGAACCAATAACTGTTATATTTCCACCATCTATAAAAATACCTGAACAATTATATTTCCACAATCCTTCTGTTAATTTTATCTCTTTTACAAAATTCTCATAGTCTATTGTAATTCGCTCTTCCTTTCCATCTGGGTCAAACAAAAAAAGATCTACTGTTCCGCCTCTAATAGTTGATGTGATACTCAAGGCTAGTATTTGATTGTTTTTTGCTTCAAATGAACCATATTCTGCAATATTATAATTGTTTTTATTTTCCAAATCAATGACAATTTTTTCTTTACTATTTATCGTAGAATTATAATAATCAGACGGATTTTTTTCTTGTCCTTTATGCTTCTGATTGTATAACTTAACCACTTTATCTATGCCATCATTAGACATATATGAAAACAATGGCTCTGTATATTTCCACATTCCATTTGCTTGTATCATAGCCAGAGCACGTGAATCAACATTATCCCCTGACATATTATAATAGTCACTAGATTTCTTTTTTACTTTAGATGAATACTGATTTTTTTGATTATAAATTTCAGTTACTCTATCAACACCATTTTTAGACATATTAGGTATTAATAATTCTACTACTTCCCAGCTTCCTGAATATTCCATAAGCTCTATTCCTGCTTCATCTACTTTGTTTAAAGTATTGGAAACATCATCTGTTTTTAAATCACTCTTTTTTATCTGAGGTTCTATAATGTTTATTGCATTAAGATTGTTTGAATTATTCAAATTATTTTTTGAAGCATACGCACCTGTAAATACTGCACCACAAAAAATAAATATGGCTAAAATCATTGATAAGGCAACTGTAAATTTGGATTTTTGGCTAAAATTCATAATAGCAGCTAACCTTTCTTTTAATAATTTTGCATCTTCACTTAAAGTAATAGAAATAATTGTATCACTATAATTTCCATTAAATTTCAAGGAAGCAAGTAAAGTATTTCCATAAATTCTCTTACCATTATCATCTAATTTTTTAATAATATTTTCATCACAGGACAATTCACAGCTTTTATCTATTTCTCGACTTATGAAATAAATTAGAGGATTAAACCAATGTATACAAACTGATATTTGTGTCAACCACTTATAAAAAATATCCATACGTTTATAATGAGTCAATTCGTGAAGAAAAATATTTTGCAACTCCAAATTCTTTATTTCAATATTAGGCAAAACAATAAAAGGTCGAATAATACCAACAACCATAGGAGAAGTTACAATAGAGTTTGTATATAGCATTGGAGGTCTTTTGATCCCCTCCCCTTCACATGTGGACTGATATAGTTTAAGTATATGGTTATCTGTTACTTCATATCGTCCTGCTTTTATATACCGTACAAAACTATTATAACTTGTAATCTTACGTACTAACATCATAATGGCAATACCAATCCAAAAAAGCCATAAATTATCTTTTAGTTGATTCCAATAACCCGTATTACCCTTTTGTACATCTATTATTTCTTCAGATTGTGAAGTTTGCATCTCAAAACCATTTAGAATAGTCGGCTTCGTCATTTCATTTTTATTCTCAATATAAGCCTCTGCTTTGTAAAATAATTGCCCTACAATATTTGATTGTAAAGAGTATGGAACTAATAATCGAATAATAACAACAAGCCAAATATAATATTGCCATGTTTTACTTAATCTGTTTTTGTATAAGCACTTTAAAGTAAATAAAATAATGGCAATAATTGAACCAGAAACAGACAAAGAAGTAAAGATTTTTAATATTTCATTCATCTATACACCGTCCTTGTTCCAAAATTTTTCTAATTCTTCAAAATCCTTAGAAGTAATACGGTCTTGTTTTAAAAGAGTAGATACAAGTTTCTTTGCATTGCCATCATATACCTTATGCAAAAAAACTGTAGTCTGTTCTTCCATATATTCACTTTCCGATAATGTGGCAATATACTTATTCTTTCGTTTATATTTCTCTGTTTTAATAAATCCCTTTTCAGTCAAACGAGTAAGGAAAGTTAATACGGTACTACGCTTCCAACCTTTATTATTTTCTTCCACTCTTTCTAATAATTCCGCAATAAAGATGGAACCTCCATTCTCCCAAATTATTTTCATTAATTCTCGTTCAGAATCTGACATTTGTTGGTTTAATTTCATCTCTCCCCTCCTTTTCTTATCTACATCATGTAGTATGTAATTACATACTACATGATGTAGATACATATGTCAACAATAATTTGAATACTTTACCATATTTTATAAAGTAATAAATTTTAGATAGATATACTATCTTCTATTTATTATTTTTATCCTGAAATAAAAAAGGATACCTTCTTATTTAGGTATCCTCATTACTTATAGATTTACTTTTTTATTGATTATTTTATCATTATGCTCCCATAAACATAGCTATATCATCTTCTACATTGGAGATTGTTCCGATTCCAAATGTTTCAACTAATACATTAGCTACATTTGGTGAAAGGAAAGCCGGCAATGTTGGTCCTAAGTGAATGTTCTTTACACCTAGGTGTAATAGTGCTAGTAATACTATTACTGCCTTTTGCTCATACCAAGCTATGTTGTATGCTATTGGTAATTCGTTTATATCATTTAGTTCAAATATTTCTTTTAATTTTAAAGCTATAACTGCTAAGGAATAGGAGTCATTACATTGTCCTGCATCTAGAACTCTTGGAATTCCACCAATATCTCCTAAGTTTAACTTATTGTATTTATATTTTGCACATCCTGCTGTAAGGATTACTGTGTCCTTTGGAAGTGCCGCTGCAAAGTCTGTATAGTAGTTTCTGCTTCCTTGTCTTCCGTCACAACCTGCCATTACAAAGAACTTCTTGATTGCCCCTGATTTAACTGCATCTACTACCTTATCTGCTAATGCAAATACTTGTGCGTGAGCAAATCCACCTATAATTTTACCTTTCTCGATTTCTGTTGGAGCTGGTAATCTCTTAGCATGCTCAATTAACGCTGAGAAATCTTTAGGTTGTCCATTTACTCTATCTGCTATATGTTTGAATCCTGGATATCCAGATGAACCTGTTGTATATACTCTATCAGCATATGATGCTAATGGTGGTACTATACAGTTTGTAGTAAATAATATAACTCCATTGAAGGATTCAAATTCTTCTTTTTGTTTCCACCAAGCATTTCCATAGTTTCCTACAAAGTGGCTATATTGTTTAAACTTAGGATAGTAGTTAGCTGGTAGCATCTCTCCGTGAGTATAAATATCTACTCCAGCGTCTTTAGTTTGCTCTAGTAATTCTTCAAAGTCTTTTAAGTCGTGCCCTGATACTAAAATACCTGGTCTATTGCTTACTCCTATATTAACTTCAGTTATTTCTGGATTTCCATAAGTAGATGTATTAGCTTTGTCAAGTAACGCCATTACATCAACACCATATTTACCTGTTTCCATTGTTAATGCTACTAATTCATCTGCTGTTAAACTATCATCTTGAATAGCTGCTAATGCACGTCGAATGAATTTTGAAATTTCTTTATCCTCATAGCCTAGATTCATAGCATGCTCTGCATAGGCTGCCATTCCCTTTAGACCATAAGTAATTAATTCTCTTAGGGATCTTACGTCTTCGTTTTCTGTAGCTAATACTCCAACTTTTTCACTAGTTGATTTAAATACTATCTCATCATCTGAATTAACAGTAAATGTTGCTGCATCTGCTAATTCTCCTAACTCAACACCTTTTTCAATTAATGTAGCTTTTAATTCGTCTCTTACTTTAAGAGCTTCTTTAATCTTTGCAAGGAATCTTTCTTTATCAAAGTTTGCATTAGTAATGGTCATAAATAATCCATCAATTATTAATCTGTCTAATCCTGGTACTTCAATCTCTTTTTCGTCTGCCTTAACTCCTAATAATGAAATACCTTTTAATGTATAAATCATTAAATCTTGTAATGCTGCTAAGTCAGCAGTTTTACCACACATACCTACTTTTGTACAACCTTTTCCTCCTGCTGCTTCTTGACATTGATAGCAAAACATACTCATTATTTTCTTCCTCCTAATTTATATTATTAGTGCTCCCTGCACCATTTTTCTTTACCTTACATTTCACATTATATATGAGTTTTAAATCTTATTCGGTAACCTATGTTACAGAAAACAATATTTTTAATAATTTTTCCCCGCAGCTTTAATTCTTTCTGGGTATGCCACTGAACATGGTGTTACACCATAGACCATTTCGCAATGAGGGCATTTTGTCTCCAAGTGAGTCATTTCAAATTCATTTCCACATTCTATACATTTTATAGTAACTCCTGGTGACATTGGACGAGTGTTAAACCCCATCATTCTTATCTTATCTACTACTTCTCTTCCTGTTCCAAAGCTTCCTGTACATCCGTCATGCATTTATATTTCCTCCCTCTCTAAACTTTCACCTATTCTTAATTTATTTCTCATTCCTTGAATGATATTATCCATCTTTTCTAACTCTAGTAATAATTCTTTCTCTTCGCTGCTTGTTTGAATTATCCTATCTATACCACCATTTTTTATTACAATTCTTCTATTAGCCATAAGGGCTAATATTGGATCATGGGTTGCCATAAGCACTATTTTATCTTCAGATACTAATAGCTCTAATGCCTTTTTCCTGTCTATTCCTGCATTTTCTATTTCATCTATTAGAACTATTGGTGAAGAACTAAGTATTGCTGTATCTGCAATCATCAGGGCTCTTGATTGTCCACCACTTAAAGATGTCACAGGAGTATCTAAATCAAATTTTTCTCCAGCAAGATTGTTAGCTGATCTAATTATTTTTTCTATTACATCTTCCACATCTTCAACTAACCTACTCTGTGCATGTAATTCTAAAAACTCTCTAACTGTAAGATCCATTACAAAGTTCATATTTTGTGAAAGTTGAGCTACTAACTTATTATTAGAAGAAAATCTCCATTTTTTATCTGGCAATTCTTCATTTATTAAAATACTTCTACCTGTAGGAGTGTCCCTTTGTGCTGTCCATTCTATATCAGCTAAAAGCCTTGATTTTCCTGAACCAGTAGGCCCTACGATAGAAATTATCTCTGATTTATTTATGGTTAACTCTTCAAATCCCTCTTTATTTCCTGATTTATCATTACCTGCTAATATAGTTAATGATTTTATCTTTGTATCCTCTTTTATCCCTAGAAATTCCTTCATTTGTTCTATGAAAATTTCTAAATCAGATTCCAGTTTTTCCTTATTTATAGCCCAGTTTTCTATATCTTCTTCACTAAAGTTATCTAGATATTCTTTAAATGTCTTATCTTTATAATCTGCAGTATCTAATTTGTTTTCTTCAAAATAGCTGATTATAAAAGGATACTTTTCTTCTAATTGTCCTATAGTCAAGTTATTCATAGTCATCACCTAAATCCATCTTTCTTACATTTCCCATTTGATATGCTTCTCCTATTCTTGTTTCACCTAAACAATAGGAGCACATGGCTGCTGGCATTGGGAATCTTAGCTCCATTCCTTGAACTGAACTTATTTTTTGTTCTTCATCAAATAATAAGGTACTTAACTCGTAGGCTCCTTGACCTGTAAGTCCATTGATATGCATAGTAGTTGCCCTTGGATTTACTGAATTAACCTTTGAAGCAAAGACTTCTCTTTCTGCTTGGGATACTATATCCCCCTTAGTTATAACTACTATATCTGCTGATTTTAACATAGGTCCAATCTTCTTTGGTGTATTGATTCCAGATAAATTATCTATAACACAAACACCTTTTATATTTCTTATATATGGAGAACATCTATTGCAAAGGCCTGCTGACTCGGTTATTAGCATATCTACTCTTATTTGCTGCCCCCATTTTACCACTTCTTCAATATTTGATGCGAAGAAATGATCTGGGCAAAGGGCCCCTGAAAGTCCCTTCTTCACTGGTATCCCAGCTTTTTCATATAATATATCATCATCTGTATAGAGACAGTCAAATTTGACTACTCCCACAGATATATTTCTTTGTTTTAACGCATCTATTGTTTTCAATATTATTGAGGTCTTCCCAGATGATGGAGGACCTGAAAATACTACTAAATTCATTTGTTTTCCCTCCTAAATAGCATCATGGAATATCTTTTCACATTTTCTAATTAACTCACCAATATCGTGATTATTTATATAATCCCAACCAAGCCACATAAATTTTTGATCTTTTGATAAATCATTATCTACCTCTGGATTAGTTGAAGGAAATTTTCCATTAGTTGAAAGTATTTCTCCTACTTCCTTTGAGAAGAAGAAATCTACAAATGGTTTTGTTTGTTCTTTAGTTATATTTTTAGCTAGTAAAAATATTGGAGATATTATAGCTCCATCCTCTGGCCATACAGGCTTTAAAGGAGATTCGGATCTTACCATCTTAGTAAAGAAGTATGGCATTATAGTTACAGTTGGTATCTTTGACTCTGTTTTTTTAGTATGGGATTTTACCATTTCAGCTGGATGCATACTTCTTAGAAGTGTTTTTCCAAGACTAGTTATTCCTTCTTCACCATAATTTTTATATATATTTAATAATATTGCATTAAATAAATCGAAGTCTTTCATAGGTAAGGATACTGAGTTTTCAAATTCTGGTTTTAATAAATCCTTCCAAGACCTAGGTATCTCTCTATCTCCCAACTCTTCAGTATTTACCATAAATACAGCTGGAACCACTGCTATTACGGAATATTGCTTTCTTGGGTCTTTTAAATCTATTTCATCATTATCAAAATCCTTATTTAATCTGTCTAACCCTGTGATATCTTCGAATACTCCTCTAGCCTTGAACTTACCCATTAATTCCTTGTCGAAGAATAAATCAAAACCAGCAGACATAAATAAATCCGATAGGGAATCCTCATTATCAGATTCTATTCTTTCCTTTATCCAGTCTACTCCTAGATTCGCAGATTTTAGTTCATAATCAACTTTAAAGTCAAATTTCCCCTTGTTTTCATCCATCCAAGCATTAAAACCTTCTAATAATGGAACTCTTACTGGACAGGGTAGGACCCCTTCTATTTTTATACCTCCACCTATATTTTGTTTTGGTGATGCTAAGGCAGAATCAACGGACATTCTATGGTTCTCTATTGCATCTACTAATTTTTGAGTAAATAATTCTACATTAACCTTTTTAGTCATGCAAGCCATTTCTAGAGAAATAGTCTTTCCCATTATCTTTCTCATCTTTTCATTAGCTAATTGTTCAAAACCGTTGGCTACAAATATATCTATAGTTTCAGGATATTTTTCTGTTATATCATATACTTTATCTTTAATATCAAAATATTTATTCATCACTTTTCCTCCTAATTTCTTTGCCGTTATTATACAAGTTTATTATATCCTCAAACAAAAAAATAGTCGGTAACTATTGTTACCAACTTTAAATTATTTCTTATATAATATATCTTGTTTTAATTCCTCAGCCTTTCCTTCTCCTAATAAGTATTTAATTATTTCTATAGCGAAATCCACTGCTAAGGCTGGTCCTCTAGCCGTTATGACATTTCCATCTCTAACAACATTTTCATGAGTGTAAATTCCGCTCTTTAATTCGTCTTCAAATCCTGGATATGAGGTTACCTTCTTATCTTTTATAACACCAGCCTTTTGAAGAACTATTGGTCCTGCACATATGGCAGCCGTAAGTTTTCCACTTTCATTTATTTTCTTTACAGTTTCTATTACTTGAGAATTATCCCTAAGATTAGTAGCACCAGGCAGTCCTCCTGGAATAATAACAGCATCATAGCTCTCTATATCTTTTATGTCTTCTATGGTCTTATCTGAAAGAACCATAATATTATGGGCTCCCTTTACCTTTTCTTCTTTTGTAATGGACACTATATCAACGATGATGTCCTTTCTCCTTAGATAATCAACTGTAGTTAATGCCTCTACCTCTTCAAAGCCCTCTGCCAGAAATAAAATAACCTGCTTCATGAAACCCCTCCTATTTCTCTTTATATAATTATATTTACCCAAGTTTCTGTAAAATATAGCCTGATTCCCGTTATAACCTCATTTCAACTTAATATACTAAATACTCAAAAATATTCTTTTAGAGAAATTATACATATCAAGAAACAAAATTATATGTATAATACTAAATAAGATTACATTACTATTAAAATTATTTGTGAGGAGTGGAGAAAATGATCTTATATGCTGCTATATTAAAAACTATGGATGCGAAAAAGGATAGTGAAATATTAGATATACATAAAGCCTATCTTCAAAAATTCATAGATGAAGGTAAAATATTGGCAAAGGGGCCTTTTACAGATCATAGTGGTGGGCTCGTAATCTATAAGGCTAATTCCTATGAAGAAGCCAAAGAAATGGCCGAAAATGATCCCGCTGTATTACAAAAATCTCGTAACTTAATATTAAAAGAATGGCGTAGTAATATAGAATAATATAAATATGATATTATTTTATATATTAAGCATAATAACTCTATTATAATTTATGTTTGCAACATACCCCATATGGGTATAATTTATTTAGAATTATATAGAGGAGAGTGTTTTTAAATGGAGTTAAGATATGAAAAAGTTACAGATAAATCTTTTGATGAAGCTGTAAAAAGTATAACAGAAAGTCTTAAGGAAAAAAAATTTGGTATTTTATGGCAATTAAATTTTAAGGATAAAATGGCTGAACACGGAATTGATTTCCCAAATAATTTTATGATTCTAGAAGTTTGCAATCCAGGAAAAGCTAATGAAGTCCTTACAAAGCATATTGAAATGGGTTATTTTCTACCATGTAAAGTAGTCGTTTACGAAAAGGATAGAACTGTAAGAATAGGAACTGCAAGGCCAGAGATGTTAATGGGCATGGCAGGCTATGATGATTTAGGAGATGTAGCTAGTGAAGTAGAAAATATATTAATAGAAGCAATTAATGAGTCTATATAATGTATCATGTTTATGGGTGATCTAGAAGATCACCTTTTTTCATTTAATAAAAGAAAGCTATTGACCCAATATGGGTATTATAATATATAATTAAGTAAAGTCAGTTATCTCTACTAGATAAGGAGAAAAAATTCTATGAATAATCTAAAAAAGATGGCTTTGAAAATCTTATCAACACCACATATAAGTTTAAAGAAATATTACAAGCCATACCGCAAGTTACTAAATATATTAAATCCTCCCTCAGAACCAATTTACAAAATGTTGGACCATAAAATTATGGTGGAGGATAGAGAGATTCCAGTACGTGTTTTCATACCTAAAGCAAATCCACTTCCTAAGGTTTTAGTTTTCTTCCATGGAGGGGGTTGGGTTACTGGAAATATTGACTCGTATACAAATGTATGTGCAAATATGGCTAACCAAACTAATCATATAGTTGTTTCCGTAGATTATCGTTTAGCTCCAGAAAACCCTTTTCCTTCAGGACTAGAGGACTGTTATTATGTTAGTCGGGAAATTTTTTCAAGACCTGAAATACTGAAATGTAGAAAAGAGGATATTACATTAATTGGAGATAGCGCAGGAGGTAATCTAGCCGCAGTAGTTTCCCTTATGGCAAGAGACCGCGGTGAGTTTTTACCTAAAAAACAGATTTTAATATATCCTGCTACTAACTATGACCATAGTGAAAATTCTCCTTATGCTTCTGTTAAGGAAAATGGGACAGATTATATAATGACCTCAAAACGAATTCAGGATTATATGGACTTATATGTGAAAAACGAGGAAGATAGAATAAATCCCTATGTAGCACCCATACTTGCCAAGGATCTTTCAAATCAACCTAAGTCCTTGATTATTACTGCGGAGTTTGACCCTCTTAGGGATGAAGGTGAAGCCTACGGATTAAAGCTACAGGAGTTTGGAAATGATGTTGAGATATATAGAATAGAGGATGCTCTTCATGGTTTTATTTCTAACCCTTTAAGCTCTGATGATACTGATAAATGTTATGAAATTATAAATTTATTTTTAAATGACAAAGAAAATTGAAACGAGGAAGTATTATGAAAGGACAAAAAAAAATAAATTGGACTAAGCTTGACAATGCCTCTAAACTATTTCCAGCAGTAGCCAACAATAAAGATACTAAGGTATTTAGGCTCACCTGTGAATTGTATGAAGATGTTGATCCAGATGTTTTACAAAGTTCCTTAGATTTAACCATTGAAAGTTTTCCTTTATATAAATCTGTTCTAAGGCGAGGACTCTTTTGGTATTATTTTGAATCTAGCGATATAAATCCTAAGGTAGAATTGGAATCTACTTCTCTTTGTGCACCTCTTTATATAAAGAACCATAGAAGCCTACTAATTCGCGTCTCTTATTATAATAAGAGAATAAATCTAGAAATTTTTCACGCCCTTACAGATGGGGCAGGGGTTATCTGGTTTATGGAAACCCTCATATATCATTATATGACCATTAAATATAGAGATATATTTGGAGATAGGATTCCTAAATTAAATCACAAGGCATCAATAAGTCAAAAAATGGATGATAGTTTCGGAAAAAATTATAATAATAAGGAAATTAATCAAAAACTTAAAAATAAAAAAGAAAAAGGGAGCAAAGCCTATCATATTAAAGGCAATCGAAATGAAGAAAATAGAACACGATTAATCGAGGGCTCCATGTCTGTAAAAGCGGTCTTAGACTTAGCCCATGAGTATAATACTACCTTAACAATATTTTTGACATCCTTGCTTCTTTATTCTATTTATAAGGAAATGCCTGTTAATAAGCGAAAAAGATCTGTTGTTTTATCTGTTCCTATTAATTTAAGACAATATTATGAATCAGCAACGGCAAGAAATTTCTTTAGCACTATGAATATAAAATACAACTTTCAAAACAACAGTGGGGACTTTAAAGAAATAATTAAGAGTGTAAGTGAAGATTTTAAAACAAAGTTAACTAAAGATCAATTAGATAAACAGTTGAATCATTTTATGTCTTTAGAAAAAAATCTATTTACAAGGATAATTCCACTAACCCTTAAGGACTATGTCCTTCTTATAGCGGATAAATTAAATGATAGAAAGATAACATCGTCTATTTCAAATATAGGAAAAATTATAATGCCAGAAGATTTTAGTACTTATATAAAAGAGTTTAGTGTCTGTGTAAGCGCTAGAAGACCTCTGATAACTCTATGTACCTACGGAGATAGAATCGTTATCAGCTTTACCTCACCCTTTGAGGAAACAGATATACAGAAGACATTTTTTCAATTCCTTTCTCAAAGAGGAATTGAAATCCAGATTACATCAAATCTCTAGAAAGAAGGGATCCAATGCAATATTGCACTCATTGTCAAGTTTATATACGAGATGAACGGGAGAAATGTACTTTATGTGGTAATATTCTACCGAGTATTGATAATACTAGCATTCCAGAGGAGGTTTTTCCTAAAGTACCTCTTTACTATGAAAGTCATTTAGCAATTAAAATCATGATCTTTATTTCTATTGTAGCTGTGGTCATTAGCTTCGCCATTGATACAATATTTCCTTCTAATATTAGGTGGCCCATATTATTAGTACTTGGTCTAATTAGTATGTGGTTTGGGTTAATCGCCATTATTCAAAAAAGGTATCATATACCTAAAAAAATTGTACGCCAAGTAGCTATTATATCTTTATTAGCCATTTTTTGGGATTGGAAGACTGGTTGGAGGGGCTGGTCCTTAGACTATGTAATCCCCATTACTTGTATGGGAGCTATGATAATTATATATGTAATAGCTAAGATTATGAATCTTAGTGTGAGAGATTATATTACTTATGCCTTAATTGATGGATTGTTTGGTATTATACCATTTTTATTTATGCTCTTTGGCTGGATAAATGTAGTATATCCAACTATAATATGCGTCTCCTTAAGTATTATATTTTTGTCAGCCTTGTTCATTTTTCAAGGAAAAGATATAAAGGATGAATTAGATAAAAAAATGCATATATAAATCAGTGGAGTACGCTCCACTGATTTATTAATTTAACATCTTTATTTTTCTACTTCTTTACATCTCTTTCTACAAGAGTAACCTTTATTATATCTCCTGGTTGTTTCCCTATTTTAGCTCGGATATCCTTTCTAATACCAATAATATGGCAAGGAGTCTTCATCTTCACAAGACTACCTTCATAGGGCTCTCCATCAAATGTAGCAGTAACAGGTACACGTCCCTTTCCAAACTCAGTCTTTACATCAAATGGTATCTCTACATATGCACCGTCAATATCTGGAACTTTCTTTATTTCGGCTTCAAATTCATATGTTTTTTTCACCTGTAAGACCTCCATTCCATTAATTTAAATAAATCAAGAACTAATATACTTTTCTTTAATTTCCTTATACTTTCTCTCTCCTAATCTATAAATTTCTTCCTCTTCCTTAGTAGTGACAATTAATTCTGGTACCTTAGTTGGCTTGTTATCTACGATGTGAACCATAGTAAAAAATGCGGTTAAGACAGTTTCTGGCTGGGAGTAATTTCCCATTTCATGTACTACTACACTGACCATGATCTGCATAGAAGATTTACCTACATAGGCTAACTGTCCAATACATGTAACAATGCTTCCTATTTGAATTGGCTTATGGAATACAATTTCATCAGCCCTAGCAGTAACCACAGCACCCTTGCAGTGCTTAGCTGCTGTTATACCTGCTACGGTGTCCATAATCTTCATTAATTCCCCTCCGTGAACATTTCCATAAATATTACTATGAATTGGTTCCATTACTAAAGATGTTTCAGCTCTTGCAAAGGATATATTGTTATATTTGTTTAGATTATTTATCATTTGATGACCTCCGATGTTAATTTATATGTCTTTTATTATATATTCTAATCATTTTAGCCTAAAATGTCTATTTTCTTTTATTTACTTGTATAATTCTTTACATAAGCTTAACCTAATGTTAAAGGTAACTTTATATTTATATTGTATAATCAAAATACAATATAAATATAGGAGGGAATAATTATGAAACAATTAAATTTATGTATTGATATTGACGGAACTGTTACTGAGGCCTATGATTGGATTCCTCGAGTAAATTCTTATTTTAATACTAATATAACACCTAGGGATGTAACAGTATATGAAATACATCGGGTTATAGGGGTAGATAGAGCAGCTTATGAACTTTTTTATGCCATATATGGAGAAGAATTGCACCAAGAGTGTCAAATTAGAAAGGGTGTTAGAAAAATTCTCACTAATTTATATAAGCATCATCAGATTCATTTTGTTACTGCAAGAGAAGAACGAATGAAAAATGTGACTTACCTATGGCTTTCTCATCATAAGATTCCAATGGACTCGTTAACATTATTAGGTAAACATGATAAGGTTAATACTGCAAAGGATTTAAATTGTGATATCTTTATAGAAGACAGATATGAAAATGCCATACAGCTGTCTCAAGCTGGCTTTGAGGTACTCCTTATAGATTGCAACTATAATAAAGGATCCTTGCCAGCAAAAGTTACACGTGTAGCGAACTGGTTCGAGATAGAGAACATAATAAAAAATCATTCCCAAAAACAAATCGGAGACTTTAGAATTGCATAATAGTCTCCTTATTTTTAGTCTTAATTATTAATATTTAACTCAATCTTGCTCAGTATGCTACAGATTCTAATAATATCTTCTTGTGAAAATGTTTTTTGGAATTTCCTCTTAATCTTTTTAAAATAAGAAAACCTTACCATTGAATAAGATTCTATTTCTTTTATATATTTTTTACTAAATCTATTTTTATTCTTAGATACGGCCTCAAATATCATAATATTGGAACAATCCTTTATTACCTTCTTCAATTTCCTTGCTTTTTCTGACGTAAAGACTAGTTCGTCATTAAAAAACTCATTAATAAAATTAAATAATTTATTGATAAGTCTATCCAAATAATACCTATCTCCTATCTGAGAAAACATGGTCATATGTTTGTTTCCACAATCTTCATCTATATCCTGTAAGTCATCTATTATTTGCAGGAACACTCCATAACCAAACATAAACTCTGCTTCATCTATATTTAATACTCCTCTAACTAAATATCCATCAGCTAATACTGATGTACCTCCTTTTTCAAAGGTAATCCCTATTATATCTTTTTCAAAGGGCAGCGTTTTTTCTCTTTGTTGTATAAGACTTTGCTCTTGAGCCTGATGAATTGCTAAAAGACTTTCAAATACTTTGGGATAAATATCTCTAGGAAACTCCTTTTCTATGCTTTTAACAAGTGTGCAAATATGTTGTTCCATATTGTTTAGAGGTTTAATTTCTTCCCCTAACAACCATTTTTTAAATCTTTCATTAAAATTTATTTTTTCTTCAATTGAAATATTAGCATCATCCAAATAATTGTCACTATAGGGATATAACATGCTATAAGCGAATATTGAAGATGTTAGCTCTACTTCCATATCATATAATATCTGTACACTATTCATTATCCAAACATTTCTAATGGCTTGAAATATATCGTATACTCCCATTTGAGAGTCAAATCTCTTTACCTCGTCTATGAACTCTTTAGTAATATCTCCGTACCCATTATCTATAAAAAAATCTATAATACTTTCTTCATAATTTGATATTTCTGATTCCATAGTTTTTATCAATTGAAGTATTTCTTTTCTTAAATATTCCTCTTCTATGGCATCTTTTGGCACCTTCTTTAGTGCTTTGAATAACTCTTTTCTAAACCCTTCTATCTTTCTCTCATTCTCTAACTTCTCGGTGAAAGGAATTGTTTTAATTGTCATATTCAATTTTGCTTTTGTTTCCCACCATACTGAAAGATATTTATAAGTTAAGTCTTTTACCATCCCACCACCTCATCTCTATAATAGTAATACTAATTATACTATACCAAACCACTTATTCCTAATATATCTAAACTCTTCATTATCTCCAAGTTAGTCTTTCTAACTCAATATGACTGCGATACCACTCATCATTTTCTAAAAGCATTTCTGGTGATCCTAAGTTTCTAACCTTCCCATCTTCTAAAATCACTGCTGTATCACAAGTAATCATAGAGAATAACCTATGAGATATAGATAAAATTGTACGTGTATCACTGGCTTTTTGTAATACAGATATTATTCTTTCTTCAGTAATAGTATCGAGATTTGCAGTAATTTCATCGAGAAGCAATATTGGCGGATTAGTCACTATAGCCCTTGCAATGGCAAGTAATTGTTTTTGTCCTTGAGAAAAAAGATTGTTATCTACAATTGTGTCATAGCCACTTTCTAAGGATAATACATACTCCTTTAATCCTACAAAATCTATAGCATCTTCTATTTGATCTCTAGTAATACTTTCATCCTGCAAACTAACTTGATCTGCAACTGTACCCTTTATAATTTGAAAACTTTGGTCTACATATCCAAATATTTTTCTTTTTTCATTATTGGGAATACTATATACATCAATCCCATTTACTGTTATGCTACCACTAGAAGGTTTAAGAAGTCCCAATATTAGTTTAAACAAAGTGGACTTCCCAACCCCCGTTCTACCTACAAATGTTACCTTCTCCTGTGGACGAAAATCAAGATTTATATTTTGTAAAACCTCCCTTTCTTCTTCATAGTAAAAACTAAGATTATTAAAGGATAATCTTACATCTTCCCTGTTTGAGATAATTGTTTCAATGGAGAATTCACTATTTTTATAATCATCATCGGGCTCATTATAAAACTCATTTACACGATAAATACCTGATATAGCTCCTTGAATACTTTGAAGTTCCATGCCTAAGTCTTGGATTGGGCCAAGAATATTTGAAATCAATTCAATTGAGGCAGCAACCATACCCAGTGATATTCCAAGATATCCCAGTTGCTTAGATGATAATATTACAACAATAACAATTATTATGGCTCGAATAATCATAATGATTGGTGAAAATATGGAATCATAAAAATTCACCTTTTCCATTGTTTTATAATTATCCATTAAATATGCCTTGTAGTTTTCTTCCATATAGCTTTCTTTACTAAAGGATTTAATCATTTCTATGTTTTTTAAGCTTTCAGAAATATGGTTATTTACCTTCCCCACTAGGATACGATTTTTCATTTGGGCTATTAACATACGTTTTTGAAACATTCTTATGATAATATATATGATAGGTAGCAAAACGGAAGTAATTATCCCAAGTCTTATACTAAATAGCCAAATAGACACTAAAATACCGATAATCTTAAAGGAGTCCACTATCATACTAACAATACCAGATGTAAATAGAGAGCTAATTACATCTACATCATTAATAAATCGAGAAACAACCGTACCAGAGCTATTATAAGAAAAGAATATGGCATTTATTCTCTCTAGTTTCTCCATCATCTCCATACGAATTTCCTTAGTAATTTTCTGACCTAGAACTGTTAATATTGCTTCCTTCATAAATTCAAATACGCCTATAAGTATTAAAAAACCAAGATAAGAAATAGCCAATTGTAATAACCCTATGCTCTTTCTAGGCACAAGGTTTTCATCAACTATCTTTCTCAAAATTTGTGGTGGAAGTAAAGATGTGGTCACTATCCCTATAATAATTAGTACAAGAAATGGAGCTATCATAATATTATCCTTCACTACACGCTTAACAGATCTCTTCACCAAGCTAGTTTTCATCTGTTCCACCTCCACTGTTTTGTAAAGTATATATTGATTTATATAGTTTAGATTTTTCCATCAACTCATCATGGGTACCATAACTTACTGTTTTATCCTGAAGTAATAGAATATTATTTATCTTGTTAAAGATACTCAATCTATGGGAAATTAAAATAATTATACTCTCTTTGTAGTTCTTCCTAAGATTCTCAATTATCCTCTCTTCGGTCTTCATATCAACTGCTGAAAATGGATCATCTAAGATAATGATTTTACTTTTCCTTATTAAGGTTCTAGCAAGGGCTATCCTTGATTGTTGTCCTCCACTTAAACGAATACCATTATTTCCAACTAAAGTAAATTCACCTTCTGGCATAGATTTCAAGTCATCTTCGAAGCAAATATCTTTTAAAACCTGACTTATATCCTGATTACCTCCTAGGGTAATATTGTTATAGATAGTATCTGAAAGCAATTGGGGTCTATGTCCTAAATAGGAAATCATTTGACTTCTTTCATATTCAGAATAACTTTCAAGCTCTTTTTCATCTATTTTTATCCTTCCCGAATAAGGATATTGCCCCAATAGTGCTATTCCTAATGTAGTTTTGCCACAGGCTATGGGCCCCGTTATACCAATAATTTCTCCTTCTTTGGCTTCAAAACTTATATTCTCAATAACTTTATCCTTCCCCGTAGGATAGGTAAAACTAAGGTTTTCAACAATAAGGCTTGTTTTATCTTCTTTGATATCTGTAATGGTATTTTTTTCATGATGCTCGGTAAGATAAGGTTTTATTCGCTTCCATGATACCTGTGATTTCTGTACAGAATTAAATAATTTGGCTGCCTTACTTGCCTTAACTGCCATTGCAGTAAAGATAGATATATAAGCTGAAAAAACTCCTACGGTCCAATCACCATTTATCACCTTGGTTCCTCCTAGGTAAATTACAAGGATAACTCCTAGCATAGCAATAATATTGTAAATTGGTTGCATAGAATTCTCTAAAATATTGGCTTTAATTCCTTTATTCTGTAAATCCTCAAGCTGGATATTGTATTTATCTCGATTTTGTTTTTCAATTCCATTGACACGATATAAAATAGCATTTTCAATAATACTATAGGTAGAATCTGTAACTTCACTACTTTTTGTTCGAAATGCAATAGAATATTTATAAATAAGAACTTTAAGTTTTTCAGCTAATAACATGGCAACAGGAATAAAAACATTTGCCAAAATTGTTATTTTTACATCATAAATAAACATTGAGATAAGGTATGATATCATAAGTACCCCTGTATCAAATATTTCTGTGGTAAATTTACGCATACCCTCTACACATAATTCAACATCTGAAATAGCCCGTGTCATTAAATTTCCTATGTTCTCTTCGTTTATCTGAATAATACTTTTATTCATTATATTATTGTATATCATAAAACGCATAGTAGCACTGGTATTGTTAGCAAAACGCCTTATATAGAGGCGTTTAAAATATCGCATCAATTGAATGATAATAATAATTGCAACAAACTGAATCCCTAAAACTATTAAGGCAGATAAATTGTCTTCACGTAAAAGAGAATCTATTAATTTTCCTTGATAAATAGGGCCTAGGACAGTACCACCATTGAAAATTAGCCCAGAAATTATAATTAATGCTACAGTTAATTTTTGATTTTTCCAATAGCTAATTATCTTATCTGGATCCTTAATTGGTTTAATTTTCGTATATTTCATAGTGCCTTACATCCTTTTCTTTTAGTTTTTCGAGCAATAGAAGTAAAAAGGAGCAAAAGAAATCTATATTTATTCCTCTTACTCCTAATATTCTTAAGATCCATGTAATATTCTAAAAATCTTCTGCATAGTATGAGCTTCTAACAAGAGGTGCTGACGCTACTCTCTTAAATCCCATGGAGGATGCTATTTCTTTATATTCATCAAACTGCTCTGGTGTAATGTATTCCACCACTGGAATATGTGATGTAGTAGGTTGCAAATATTGACCTAATGTTAACATATCACAGTCAACTTCTCTTAATCTTTTAAACACATCTATTACCTGTTCTTTTGTTTCACCTAAACCTAACATCATACCTGACTTAGTTTTCATCTTCGGTTTAGCTTCCTTTACATATCTAAGTAATTCTATTGACCTTTCAAATATTGCCATAGGTCTTACTTCATCGTATAGTTCTGGAACTGTTTCCACATTATGATTTAATATATTAGGCTCTGAATCTAAAATAATATCTATCAGTTTTTTATTTCCCTGCATATCTGGTATAAGTAATTCTATAGTTACATTTGGTGTAGTTTTCCTTATTTCTTCTACTACCTTAGCAAATTGATTAGCCCCTTGGTCTTCTAAATCATCCCTTGTAACTGATGTAATTACTGCATGTTTTAAACCAAGCTTAGCTACAGCTTTAGCCACATTTTCTGGCTCCATTGTATTTAACTTATCAGGCATTTCTCTAGTTACATTACAGAAAGTACAATTCCTAGTACAATTTCTACCTAATATCATGAATGTAGCTGTTCCTCTTTCATAACATTCCATTCTGTTAGGACAATTTGCCTCATTACATACTGTATTTAAAGAAAGGTCTGATATTAAAGAATTCACCTTATTTGTTGCAGTCCCTCCCTGCATCTTTACTCTAATCCATTCTGGTTTTTTTAGACGCATTCTGTTCCCTCCTTATTTGATTCTATATCTAGTAGGCCTTCAACAAACTCCTTAATTGATAATCCACGAATGTAATTATCTATATTTACTTTGGTCATAATATCCTCTAAATCCCTTATACTATGTTTTACCCCTACTAACTTCTCCTCTAACTCCTTTATGCTTTTTTCTCCAAAGAAGTCACCATAGATAGAGATATTTGTTATTTGACCATTTTCAACATCTAGATGATATTCTACTACTCCGCTAGGGTACTTAACAGAGTTTGTATATTTGTAATTTGGGCTTTTGCCATAATTCCATTCCCAAGTTTCAAATCTTTCTTTAGCTATTTTATTAATTCCTTCTAAGTCTTTCTCGTTAAATTCATATATGGTCTCTATTCCATGGGTCTTCACTACATAGTTTCTTAGATATTCTCTAAATTCTAATAAACTCATTTCACTATTCATATGCTCAGCAATATTCGTAACTCTTGCTCCAACTGACTTTACTGATTTATCAACAAATTTTATAGCCTTAGATTTTAGGGCTAAGGATAATTTTGACATATCACAACTATATAGTAGAGTTCCATGATGAAGAAGCTTGTCTTTCTGGAAATATTGGGCATTCCCAGAAAACTTTTTCCCATCTATAATTATATCATTTCTACCTGTAAATACGGCATTAACTCCTAATGATTGAAGAGCATTTATCACTGGCAGTGCAAATTTCTCAAAACCATTTTTAACTTGAGTATCTGAAGAATTTCTATAGGTGATAAAAGAAAAGTTTATATTACCTAAATCGTTATAAACTGTTCCACCGCCTGATAACCTTCTAACCACTAGGATATCATTTTCCTTAACATAGTCCAGATTTATCTCAGATAAAGTATTTTGATTTCTACCAATCAAAATGGAGGGTTTATTTATCCATAACATAAATACCTCTTCATCAAAATTATTCATTAGATATTCTTCAGCAGCATGATTGAAAAAAGGGTCGTTGCTGTTGTTTATTATATATATCATATTCAAGGCCCCCTATCTATACAAATTTTAGTTTAATTATATCAAATATTCTTAAATTTATAAATAAAAAGAACCCCTATTTTAAGAGGCTCTTGGAAATGTTGGATTACTTGGTGTAAAGTCTGGGTCTTTATGAATGTATTCTTGAATATATTTTTCCACATCTACACCCATATTCCTTAGACCTTCATTACCAAACATTACATTATATTCTAATATATATAACATTTTATCGACTACTGCTACATCAAATCCTGCATGGTTTATATTCAACTCTCTTGCTACATCTTCTACTAACCTAATTGCTTCCTCTGGTATATTGTCATAATCATAGGATGCACCCTTGGCAATATTATTATGGAACTGCCCTTCTCCAGCAATTCTCCAATAGGCCCCTACTACCTTATCCCCTACATATACTATCCTAAGATCCCTATCTATAGGTAGTCTTTCTTGAATATATAAGGTTTCATTATTTTCTATATAGGATTTAAGTCCTTTCCTATTATCTACAAGAAAAACACCTCTACCCATGGAGTTTTTTATTTCCTTAGCAACTAACGGATAGCCAAACTCTTCTTCTATAGTTTCTATATTTGCATTATCTTTGCTCAATATTTGGGTATATGGTACATTTTTAGGAAATATAGCTTGCAATGCTCTAGTTGTCTCGATTTTATTATGTCCTAATTGATATGTGCTGATATTTGGAAATATCTTGTTTTTCAATCCATAGACTAAGGTATTTACTTGCCAGTACTCAGGAAATAATACATAGTCCGCTTCCTTTATCTTGTCTATTTCCTTAAACATACTTTCTGGTTTGATATAGGTAACTCCTGACATGCCTATAGTTCTAAAAGGGTTAAATGTGATTAATTTCATCCGACCATCCTTTCTAAATATTTAACAAAAATATTTTACTCCTAAAAAATAACTTTAGCAATATTTTTTTACTGGAAAAATAAAAAATCACTCTCTAAGATATTATATTTATATCATTAAAGAGTGACTATTATTTTACTACTTATGCTGCAAACTGACTATTATACAATTCTGCGTAGAATCCATTTTGTTCTAGAAGTTCTTCATGACTTCCTTGCTCTACAATATCTCCATCCTTCATAACAAGGATTAGATCTGCATCTCTTATGGTTGAAAGTCTATGGGCTATTATAAAGCTAGTTCTTCCCTTCATAAGATTTTCCATTGCCTTCTGTATTAATACCTCTGTCCTAGTATCTACAGATGATGTTGCCTCATCTAAAATAAGGATTTTAGGGTCTGAAAGAATTGCTCTTGCTATAGTTAAAAGCTGTTTCTGTCCTTGAGATATATTGTTAGCTTCTTCATTTATTACCATATTATATCCATCTGGTAAGGTCTGGATAAATCTGTGAGCATAGGCTGACTTAGAAGCTTTTATAACTTCTTCATCTGTTGCACCTAGCCTGCCATATCTTATATTTTCCATGATACTTCCACTGAACAACCATGTATCCTGAAGAACCATACCAAAATTGTCTCTTAAATCTTCTCTTGTAAAGTCATTTATATCATAACCGTCTATAATTATTCTACCTTCATTTAAATCGTAAAATCTCATTAGTAGCTTAACTATAGTAGTCTTACCTGCTCCTGTAGGTCCTACTATGGCAACCTTCTGCCCTGGTTTTATATCAGCAGAGAAATTATTGATTATTGTTTTATCTTCATTATATCCAAACTTCACATTTTCAAAGGTTACTCTTCCCTCTATTTCTTCTAATTTAACAGGTGCTTCAGATTCCTTAGTTTCTTCATCTTCTCCTAGGAACTCAAAGACTCTTTCTGCTGCTGCAACTGTGGATTGAAGCACATTAGATATTTGAGCAACTTGTGCTATTGGTTGAGTAAAGCTTCTTATATATTGAATGAAGGAAAGTATATCTCCTACTTCTATAACATTTCTAATGGCATACCATCCACCTAAGATAGAAACTGCAACATATCCTATATTCCCTATAAAAGTCATAATAGGCATCATCATTCCAGAAAGAAATTGCGCTTTCCAAGCAGAGTTATAAAGTTCTCCATTAATCTTGTTAAATCTTTCAATTACTTCCTCTTCAGCATTGAAAGCCTTCATTATATTGTGCCCACCATAGACTTCTTCTATATGACCATTAACTTCTCCAAGAGATTTTTGTTGGGCTTTAAAATATTTTTGAGAGTTCTTTACCACTGCCATGACTAAACCCATGGAAATAGGCAATATTAGCAATGCCGCCATAGTCATCTGCCAAGATATAGATAACATCATAATCAGGACACCTACTAGAGTAGTGGCTGAAGTTATTATTTGGCTCATACTTTGATTTAAAGATTGACTTACAGTATCTACATCATTTGTAACTCTTGATAGGACATCTCCATGAGATACCTTATCAAAATACTTTAGAGGAAGTCTATTAACCTTTTCAGATATCTCTTTTCTTAAGTTATAACTTACCTTCTGTGCTACACCTGTAACAATAATACCTTGTATAAAGGAGAATATGGCAGATATTACGTATAATCCTATTAGAAGCAATATTATGTTTAATATATAGTCAAAGTCTATTCCTCCGCCTTCTACTCCAGATATCTTTGATACTAATCCCTTAAATATCTCCGTTGTAGCTTTACCTAGTATTTTAGGTCCTACTATGGAAAAAACTGTACTTCCAATAGCAAATATTAAAACTATAATTAGTCTTAATCTATATGGCCTTAAATAATCTAGTAGCTTTGAAAAAGTTCCCTTAAAATCCTTAGGCTTTTCAAACTTACCTCCCCCCATTGGACCATGACCCATGGGGCCCCCACGTCTTGCACTTCTTGTATTTTTTTCACTCATATTGCAAGTTCCTCCTCCGATAGCTGAGATAGAGCTATTTGTCTATAAACATCACAGTTTCTTAGAAGTTCCTTATGACTTCCCATTCCAACTATTTTTCCTTCATCTAAAACTATAATATTTTCAGCATTCATTATTGTATTTATTCTTTGTGCAACAATTAATAATGTTCTATCCTTAATTCCCTCATTAATGGCCTTTCTTAAAGCAGCATCAGTCTTAAAATCAAGGGCAGAGAAACTGTCGTCAAAGATAAACACTTCTGGCTTCTTAACTAATGCCCTAGCAATTGAAAGTCTTTGCCTTTGACCTCCAGAGACATTGGTTCCTCCTTGGGATATTTCAGTTTCAATTCCTCTTTCCTTTTCATCTATAAATTCCCTAGCTTGAGATATTTCTATGGCTTTTAAGACATCCTCATGACTAACATCAGCGTTTTTACCATATTTTAAATTGCTTTCTATAGTCCCAGTAAATAAAACACCCTTTTGAGGAACATATCCTATTTTTTCCCTTAAATCATGAAGCCTAATCTCTCTTATATCTATTCCGTCAAGAAGAATCCTTCCTTCTGTAACATCATAAAATCTTGGTATTAAGTTGATAAGAGTTGATTTTCCACTTCCAGTACTTCCAATAAAGGCAGTAGTCTCTCCTGGTTTTGCTGTAAAGGATATATTTTTAAGAACACATTCCTCTGCTCCTGGGTACTTGAAACTAACATTTTTAAATTCCAACATCCCTTTGATATCTTTTCTAATTTCCTTATAGTTTTCTGGATCTTTAATTGTAAGTTCCTTATCTAATACTTCAGAAATCCTCTGTGCAGATACGGAAGCTCTTGGAAGTATTATAGAAATCATTGATATCATAAGGAAGGACATAATTATCTGCATTGTATATTGTATAAAAGCCATCATGTCTCCAACTTGTATAACACCATTATCTATTTCATGAGCCCCTACCCATATAATTAGTAGCATTATACCATTCATAATAAGCATCATAGTGGGCATCATCATAGTCATTACCCTAGATACAAATAAATTGGTCTTAGTTAAATCATTATTTGCATTATCAAATTTCTTTTCTTCAAATCTTTGGGTGTTAAAAGCTCTTATTACCATTAGTCCGTTAAGGGATTCCCTCATTACAAGATTAACTTTATCTACAAGTTTTTGTAGTTTCTTAAACCTTGGCATAACTATAGCAAAAAGAACTATTACTAATGTAAGAATTGCTATAACTCCTACTGCAACTATCCAAGCCATAGAAGTATTAGTTCTAAGAGCCCTTATAATTCCACCGATTCCTAATATAGGAGCATAGAATATTATTCTTAGCATCATCATACTAAACATTTGCACCTGCTGTATATCATTTGTACTTCTAGTTATTAAAGAAGCTGTTGAAAAATCATCAAATTCCCCATTAGAAAATGCCGTTACTTGTCTGAATACCTTATTCCTTAGGTTTCTTCCTAGACTAGCAGATACCCTAGCAGATATAAATCCAACTCCTATGGATGCTACCATACTTAAAAGTGCAATAAGTAGCATTATTCCGCCTATATATAAAATATAATTGGATTGTATCTTATTCATATCTATTCCTATAGCTTCATATTCTGATTTTATATATTTTATAGCAGCCTGATTTACCATAGTTTCAGGTAAATTTTCAAACTGTTCATCGGCACCTTTTCTTATAGTATCTAGCTGTTCCTTAGGTAGATTTTTTAGCACCATAAAAGGATCGGTTCCCTCTGGAATATTTGCAAAAGGATTTTCTTCTTTATTTTCTGCAGCCATTCCCTGTGGTGCTCCGTTTTCTATTCCCAAAATAATTAGCATTGGTTTCCCTAAAAAGGAGTTTATATCTTCAATATCTTTCTTAGACTTTGTATTTAAAATATATAGTTCTCCATTCTCTAGAACTGGATATTTCTCTACAAAATCCTTATATTCTTTTTCAGTTAAATTGTCTTTGTTTATTAGTTTGTAACTATCATCTATTAAACTTCTTTCATCTTCATTTAAAAATATCTTTATCTTTTCCATTTCTGGAGCCCTAATTACTTCAGGCACTACATCCTTTATTCCATTTTGCTGTATTCCTATATTTACTATATTTGACATATAGTCAGGAAGAGCCAGCTCTGTACTTGCTTGAAACAATAGTAACCCTATAATAATTATTATGGATATAGTAAATGGCTTAAATTCCTTAAATAACTTTAACATAGTTCCCTCCTAATTTTATTCTTATTCACCATCATTTTTCTCTTGCAGATTATCTCTAATTTGTAATAATAATCTTCTTAAAATAACCTTTTCCTCTGCCAAGAGATTTCCAAAGCATTCTTCTTCTAAATTCTTCATCACTTCTCTAGCTTTTTCACAAACTTTCTTTCCTTCCTCAGTAATATATACCCTAGATATTCTTTGATCTTCATCATCTTGCCTACGCTCTACCAAACCTGCCTTTTCCATTCGTCCTAGCATTACTGTAATTGTTGAAGGTTTTACATTCAACATATCTGCCAACTCTTTTTGACTTTGACCATTCTTTTTATTTAGAATAAAAAGCATAGGCGGTTGCCCATGATAAATTCCTATTTCATCAAGTAGTTTATGAGAACGATAAAAGTGAAGCCTTTGTATTTCCAAAAAAACATAGTATAAAGAATTTTTATCTATAACCTCCATTTTTTTACCTCCAATTTAGTTAGTCGGCTAAACATATTATATATAATACTACTAGATAATTTAATTGTCAATATGTATTTTAAATCATAAACATATATGAACTTACTATTAGCCGACTAAGTAATATTATACATTTAATCAATTATTTCATTCCATATTTCTTTGTATACTCCATTGCAATGTTATAAATAATTAACATTTTCACTTGACTAATTATAATATATGTTATATATTTATAACATGGAAGTTATAAATATATAACACAGGGGAGAGATATTTATGAAAAAGAAAAAAATTAGTTTGGTGGTACAGTACTCATTGCAAGCATTGATAGTATTTGGGATATTAACTGTCTACATCGTTAGTAGAGAAGATTTTGGCTTTAAACAATATGAACCTATCATATCAAAATTCTATTATTTAGGCCTAGTACTTTATGGTTTTATTGGATTAATAAGGCAAAATGAAAAGACTGATGAATCAGCAGAAAAAATATTAGGCAAAGTAAATCAAATATGTCTAAATACTGCTACCGTAGGACTAATAATATTGATGCTTATAGTAGGAGCTCCCATGTACAAAGAAGTAAATCTTTCTAGAGATACGATTGGACTATTTATGTTAATCCTATTGTTTATAATTACCAGTCTAAAATCAGTTTTATTTTACTATTTTGATAGAAAGGGATTATAGAATGCCCACTTTAAAAACCAATTTAAAAGAGTATAGAGAAAATAAAAATATGAAACAAAGCGAACTTGCAGAATTAGTTGGAGTACGACGTGAAACAATTGTACATTTAGAAAATGGGAAATATAATCCTTCTTTGAAATTAGCTATGGATATTGCAAAGATATTTGGAGTTACTGTAGAGGAATTATTTGAATTTGTAGACTAATACTAAGGAACGACATGAATGTCGTTCCTTTCTCTATTATATATCCACATTAGCAAACTGACTTTGATAAAGATCATAATAATGTCCCTTTATTTCTAGCAATTCCTCATGACTACCTTTTTCTACTATTTTCCCATGGTCTATGACCATTATTATATCTGCATCTCTAATTGTAGAAAGTCTATGTGCAATAATAAAAGTTGTTCTATTCTCCATTAGTTTTACCATGGCTTCTTGGATCTTTAGCTCTGTCCTTGTATCTACAGATGAAGTTGCTTCATCTAGTATTAGTATAGATGGGTTAGATAATATGGCCCTAGCTATGGCTAATAACTGCCTTTGTCCTTGACTTAAGCTTGTTCCACCTTCATTTAGATATGTTTCGTATCCATTAGGTAGCTTGTTTATAAAATCATCTGCCCTTGCCAAGATAGCTGCCCTTTCTATTTCTTCATCTAGAGCATCTAATTTTCCATATTTAATATTTTCCTTTATAGTACCTGAGAATAGATAGGTATCTTGAAGAACCATACCAAAGATTCTTCTTAAAAAGTCCTTTTTATAATCCTTAATATTTACTCCATCTATGAGTATTTCGCCCTTACCTATATCATAGAATCCAGTCAATAGATTAACTATAGTAGTCTTTCCTGCTCCCGTTGGTCCTACTAATGCGATATTCATTCCAGGCTCTACCTTAAAAGAAATATCCTTTAGAACTGGCTCTCCCTCTTCATATTCAAAGGTTACATTCTTGAACTCTACCTCTCCTGTAATCTTTTCTGCAACTATTGCATTATCCCTATCTTTTCTTTCTTCCTCTTCATCTAGTATCTCAAATACTCTTTCAGCTCCTGCTATACCTGATTGCAATGTGTTAAATGTATTTGCTAATTCATTTAAGGGTCTTGTAAATTGCTTTGAATAAGAAATAAAGCTAGCAATTACCCCTACAGAAATAACTTCCCTTACAGCCAATGTGCCTCCAAATATGGCTATAACTCCGAATCCAAAGTTGTTAATTACATTCATAATAGGCATAATATATCCTGACCAAATTTGCGCCTTTACACCTACGTCTCTTAAAATATCGTTTTCTCTTTTAAATTCAGCTATTACCTTTTCTTCATTATTAAAGGCTTTTACTACATGGATTCCTGATATGGATTCTTCTATATGTCCATTTAATTTACCTAATGTTTTCTGTTGCTCTCTAAATAGTAGCTTTGTCTTACTAGCAATAACCTTTGTTAGAAAATATACCATAGGTATAGTTATTAAGCTTGCCATAGTCATAAGAGGACTTAAATAAATCATCATAGTTAAAGAACCAACTATATTTACAACTGAAGTCATAAGTTGTACAGTCGTCTGAGATATAGTAACACTCACATTGTCAATATCATTAGTCAATCTGCTCATAATCTCCCCATGGGTATGAACGTCAAAGAACATAATAGGCAATGATTGAAGCTTTTCAAATAACTTTTCTCGTAAATTATATACTACTCTTTGTGCAATTCCTGCAACAATATATTCCTGTAAAAATGTAAGTAAATTATCTAATATATATACTGATAACAATATTAGTACAATAAACTTTAAACTTTGAAATTCTACTAAATACTTTCCTGGAAATATAGCATCTACTGCTTTCCCTATTAGAAAAGGAACAGATATACCTAACAATCCAGAAGCTAATATTAATAAAAAGGTTATAATAAGTTCTTTTCTTTCCACCTTAAAAAAATCCCACAGGCGTTTTATGGTATGTCTTACATCCTTTGCCTTTTCTACAGTTAATCTGGCATGCATAGGTCCTGCAATACCTACTGGACCTCTTTTCCTTTGTCTAGGATCCAAAATTCTCCACATCC
Source organism: Bacillota bacterium (assembly GCA_023388495.1). GTDB lineage: Bacteria > Bacillota > Clostridia > Tissierellales > Tissierellaceae > Tissierella. Next base: position 52,527 of record JAEWGC010000041.1, read on the forward strand.
TTTCCTAGTTGAGAATGATAAATATCTTTATATACTTCACAATCTTTCATAAGTTCATGATGTGTTCCTTGACCTACTATTTTACCTCTATCCATTACAAGAATCTTATCTGCATCCATTACAGATGTTATTCTTTGAGCAATTAATATGGTGGTAGTATCTTTTAGATATTCCTTCAAGCCTTGTCTTATTTTTCTTTCAGTAAGTAAATCTACTGCTGATGTACTATCATCTAAAATAAGTATAGCTGGCCTCTTTATAAGGGCTCTAGCTATTGATATTCTTTGTTTTTGTCCTCCAGATAAGTTTACCCCTCCTTGCCCTAAATAAGTGTTATATCCATCGTTAAAAGAGGTAATAAAATCATGGGCATGGGCTATCTTTGCAACATCTTCCACATCTTCCATTGTGGCATCCCTATCTCCCCATCTAATATTATCCTTTATGGTACCTGTAAATAGGAGTACTTTTTGAGGAACTATTCCAACTTCCTTTCGTAAATCATCTAGACTTATATCTTTTACATTTATATCATCTATCTTAATCTTGCCTTCAGTTACATCATAAAATCTCGATATAAGATTAATCAAAGAAGATTTTCCAGACCCTGTTGATCCAATAATCGCCAATGTCTCCCCCGGCTCTATAGAAAAATTTATATCCTCTAATACATATCTACTAGTACTATGATATTTAAAATATACATTTTCAAATTCTACCCTTCCTCTTATATCCTTGAAATCAGTAGGGTCTTCTTTAACAATTATAGTATCCTTAGCTGCAAATACTTCTCCTATTCTTTCGGAGGAAGCCTTAGCCCTAATAAACATATTCAATATTCTTGTCATCATTATGAGGGAAAACAGAACTTGGGTCATATAGTTTACAAATGCCATTATTTTCCCAACTTCCATATCACCACTATTTACACTTAGTCCCCCAAACCATAGAACTAAAACAATTCCTATATTAACTACTAAAGCTACGAGTGGATTAAATACTGCAACAATCCTCATGCCTTTAAGTGTAATCCCCTTTAAATCATCATTTACTCCTTTGAATCTAGATTTCTCATAATCAAATCTATTAAAGGCCTTCACAACTCTGATTCCAGCTAAGTATTCTCTCATTACTCCATTGACCCTATCTAAAGCCTGTTGAATTCTTGTAAATATTGGATAGGAAATCTTTAGATTTATTGAAATAATAATAGCAACTATAGGTACTGCTCCCAATAATATAAGAGCCATTCTAGGATTTAATAAAAATGCCATAATTACAGAACCTATTCCAAGAACTGGTGCCTTTACAAAGATTCTCATTAGTCCATGGGAAAAATTTTGTATTTGATTCACATCATTTGTAAGCCTAGTAATCAAAGAAGCATCTTGAAACTCATCTACATTTTCAAATGAAAATCCCTGTATTTTGATATATAAGTCTTCACGAAGATCAGCTCCAAAGTTTTGACTTACCTTAGAAGAAACAATATTTCTAACAACTGCAAAGCTAGCCCCTATGCCAGTCATTAAAAACATTAGACCTCCTAATTTTAATACATAACTCATATCTCCTCTTCTTACGCCATTGTCAATTATCTTTGACATAATAGTAGGTTGAATTAAATCTCCCATTGTCTCAAGAATTATAAATATAAGAGCTATGGAAAATTGCCTTCTATATTTTCTTATGTATTTTTTTAAATAACCTATATTCATTCTAATTGTCACCCCCAACAAGTCTTTACTTTATTATAGTATTTAGATACCCGAAATACAATTAAAAAACTGAGTTATTTTTATAACTCAGTTTTTTATTATAAACTTCTCAATGCATCTATAGGATTTAGCCTACTTGCTTTTCTAGCTGGCATAAATCCAAATATTATGCCTACTGCTGCTGAGAATCCAATTGCTAAAATCACTGTAGTTGATGATACTGCAAGACTAAATCCAATATATATAGATGCAATATAAGCAATAGTAAGTCCTAAGGCCAAACCAAGGATCCCACCAAATATAGATAATAATATGGATTCTATAAGAAATTGTAGTTGAATACTATTGGGCTCTGCACCTAAGGCTTTCCTTAAACCTATTTCTGAGGTACGCTCTGTAACAGATACTAACATCATATTCATTATCCCTATACCTCCTACAACTAGAGATATGGAAGCTATACCTGCAAGAAGAAGTGACATCATACCTGTTATATCTCCTATAGTAGATATTATATCCTCCATATTGAATATAAAATAAGAGTTATCTTTATAGTTAAATGCTTGGTTCAAAACTTGCTTTAAATCCTTTATAATAATATCTGATTTACCACTATCAGCCATATATACATCTACATTAGTTATATTTCTATTACCTAATGTTTTCATAGCTGTGGTATAAGGAATTATAATTGTTTTATTAGTTGAAGAAAAGGCAAATTCACTACTTGAATTTAATACTCCAATTATAGTGAAAGTAGTACCATTTATAAGTATATCCTCACCTATAGGGTCTTTTCCTAAAAACAATTCCTTATTTATATCGCTACCTATAATGGCAACTCTACTATTCTCCTCTATATCTAATATATTTAACTGTCTCCCATTTTTCACAAGTTCCTTATCTGCTTTAAAATGAACTTCATTTTTCCCTTCTATACTAACATCTGTTTTTACAATATTGTTAGCTGCCACAGAGGTTTTTCCTGTTATTGTAGGAGATAGTCCCTTAATATTTTCAATTTTCCCTAATAATTGTAAATCCTTTTCACTAAGTCCTTGTTTTAATGGGGTCCCCATAGCCTGTATAGTTATTTTATCAGCCCCTAGAGCTGATACCTGCTTTGTCACTTCATTTGTGGCTCCCTGTACTATTGTTATCAAGGCTATTATAGAAGCAACTCCTATTATAATTCCTAAGATAGTCAAAAATGAACGCATCTTATTATTTACAATATTATCCCAAGACATCTTTATACTGTCCTTAAGCATTATTGCCACCGCCTTCAGATATCCTTCCATCTACGATATTTAATATCCTATTACCGAAGCTTGCAATATTCTTGTCGTGAGTAATCATTATAATTGTCCTTCCTTCTTTATTTAACTCACTAAAAAGCTTCATTATCTCAGCCCCAGTTTTCTGGTCTAATGCTCCAGTAGGCTCATCCGCTAAGAGGATAGATGGTTCTGTAACAACAGATCTAGCTATGGCAACTCTTTGTTGTTGTCCCCCTGAAAGTTGAGTTGGAAGGTTTGACAGTTTATCACCTAATCCTACCTTTTCCAAAATCTCTTTTGCTTTTTTTCTTCTTTCATTTGGAGAAACTCCTGCATAAATTAGGGGTAACTCTACATTTCGAAGAGCTGATAATTTAGGTAATAGTTGAAAGGATTGGAATATAAACCCTATTTCTTTGTTTCTAATTCTTGCCAACTCTTTTTCACTTAAATTGGCAACTTTTTTCTCCGATAATGTGTAGCTACCAAATGTAGGAGTATCTAAACATCCTATTATATTCATTAAAGTTGATTTGCCAGATCCAGATGGTCCAAGTATAGACACAAATTCTCCCTCATTTATTGTGACATTTACCTTGTTTAGAGCTACCATCTCTTCCCCGCCTAAATAATATATCTTTACTATATCTTCCATTTTTAAAATTTCTCTCATTGATTTTCTCCCCTTGAGCTATGAGATCTTCTTGCCCCTTCAGGCGGACCAAATCTACTTCTTGATTTTCCTGGTACAAAAACTTTATCTCCAATATTTACACCTGATTTAATTTCTACATTAACTCCATCACTAATACCTAATTCAACATCTATATCCTCTACTACATCATCTTCTTTTATACTTACATATGGACTATTATCATCTCTAAATCTTATGGCAGTCATAGGAAGCATGGAAACAGCCTGGGCACTTTGGTTTAATACCTTAGCTTCTGCACTCATACCTACTAAAATATCTCCTTCATTTTCAATAGAAATAATAGTATTGAAGAAGGTAACTCCATTCATATTTGTACCTTCTTTTGCTATATCAGTTACAGTTCCTTGAAAATCCTTGTTTAGAGCGTGAATAGTGACATTAACCAAGATCCCCTTTTTTATAGCCTTTAAATCATATTCATCTACCTTTACCTTCAATTGTAAGTCCTTGTAGTCTACTATCTCTATAATTTTAGTTCCTGGCATTAGCTGCTCATCTTCTTCAACAAAACTATCAAGAACCTCACCATCTATTTCGGATTTTACATTTACACCTCTGTTAGTTTTATATAAAATATCATCCTTTTTTACTATATCTCCAAGCTTAACTTTAAATTCTTTAATTTGCATAGCTCCATCTGCAAATATAGTTTGTCTATTTTTAGCCTCTATACTACCTGAGAAGCTATAATAGGTACTTATATTTCCCTTCTTTACTTCCATTTCCTCTCCTACGACTTCCTTAGATGCTCTTACCCTTGTAAAAGCCAATGTTCCAATGGCTATTAGAACTACAATTCCTAATATCCATTTAATTCCTTTATTTTTCTGTTTCATTTTGTTTTATTCCCTCCACGACTTTTCTATCTAATATATCTGATTAAAATGAGCTATTATATTATACCCTAAAATTAACAAAAGATAGGGATGCTGAATTAATACGACTTAATTTCCTGAAATTTCAAGTTACTTGGTGAATATTGCTTTAGGGTATTGTAATCTTTTTTATCAAGAATACTAACAAGAAAACATCTACTTCTATAAGTGGTGGGTAGTTCACAAACTTGATAAAAAGGTAAATCTCTAATTATTTTGATTATATATGAGCGTTGTTGACCTACTTTAAATTTATTTGTATAGATCCTATGTTTAAATTTGTCAGATTATGTATTATATTGAACTTTTTTGCACTTCTGTTGTATAATGGACAAGTACAGATAATATATACATAAATCTAGGAGCAGGCTAAATATGACAAAAGTACTTATCAAAACTATAACTTTAGGATTAGTAGGATTAAATGTTTTTTTATATAATCAACATGGAAGTTTAAATTTATCTAACAAAAATATATCACTTGTAGCTAACAAAAATGATAATATTATCATCCAACATACTGACGATATAGATAAAATTAGTGAAAAAAATGATGATTTGCATGAACATAAAAAAGTTGACTATTTGAAGGACACTACTTACAAAACTAAAGATGAAAAATTTATAGTAAAAAACACAGATGATGTTTTAGTATTAGTCAATAAAAAGAGAAATCTTTCTTCTGACTATAAACCAAAAGATCTAGTTATTCCTAATATAAGATTTTCTTTTAAAGAGAAATTAGAGAAAAGATGCTTAAGAAAAGAAGCTGCTGATGCACTTGAAGATTTGTTTAAAGAAGCAGATAAGGAGAAAGTTACTCTATATGCAGTTTCTGGATATAGATCATATAATACTCAAAAATCTATCTTTGATAGAAAGGTTAAAAATGTTGGATTCCATGAAGCTAATAAATTAGTAGCAGTTCCCGGTCAAAGTGAACATCAAACAGGTCTTGCTATGGATGTGTCTTCTAGGAGTGTTAATTCTACTTTAGAAGAAAATTTTGGACAAACTGTTGAGGGAAAATGGCTTAAAGATAACGCCTATAGATTTGGTTTTATAATACGGTTCCCAAAAGAAACTACTGAAATAACAGGATATAGTTATGAACCATGGCATATTAGATATGTAGGTAAAGAAGTAGCAAAAGAAATCTATGAAAAAAATATTACTTTAGAAGAGTTTTTAGGGGATATATAAATATATCCCCTAAGTTTCTGTATTATTTTAACATTAATTTTTCTAACTCTAATGGCTCAATATATTCTCCATCTTTATAAGCCCTCATATTTCCACCAGATATTTCGTCTATTAAAGCAATATGATTATCTTCTCCTACCCTACCAAATTCAAATTTAATATCATATAACTCCATGCCTTTTTTAGCTAATTCATCTTTAACTACTTCACTTATCTTTTTAGTTAAATCAGCTAAAGTTTTATATTCCTCTTTGCTCATTATACCTAACATTTCTAATCCTTCATCAGTTATTAGAGGGTCGTTTCTTTCATCGTCCTTTAAAGTAACCTCTACATATCCATCTAGTGGTTGCCCTTCTGCTATATACATTCCATATCTTCTCATAAAGCTACCTACTGCTCTATATCTACAGATTACCTCTACACCTTTACCAAACATCTTAGCAGGTAATACCGTCATAGTGGCATTTTCTATATCTGCATCTACATAATGAGTTGGTATTCCCATATGGTTTAATTTTTCAAAGAAAAATTTAGTTAATCTAAGTCCAGCCTTACCTACTCCTTCTATACTTAGACCTACAGTATTTGCACCTGGATCAAATACTCCATCTGTTCCTGTTACATCATCTTTAAATTTCAATAAATAGTTGCCATTTTCTAACTCATAAACATCTTTTGTTTTTCCTTTATAGACTAAATTCATAGTATTAGCTCCTTTGTATAAAGTTTTTCTACTATTAATATATATTTTTTTTAAAAATATATCAAGGTATATACTAAAAAATAAGCCAGAATAATTTCTGGCTTATAAAATCTTTTCTATTTTTATGCCTTTACAGTTTTCTTTCCATGGACCTTAAAAATAAAATATACTAAAGCTCCTATTGCTATAATCGCTCCCACAGGATAAGCAATTGTAGTAGGTAATCTAAATCCTTCTGGTGCCTGTAGAATATAGGTAGCAGATACCGCTGACATAAATGTTGCTGGAATACTTGTAATCCAATGTGATTTCTTTTGGCGAACTAAATAAGCTGCAGCTGCCCATAACACTATCATAGCTAATGTTTGATTTGACCAAGCAAAATATCTCCAGATAATGTTAAAATCTATTCTTGTTAATCCAAATCCTACTCCTAGTAAAGGTATTGCTAATATTAATCTATTCTTTATTGGTCCCTGCTCATATTTTATTGCATCTGCTATGGTAAGTCTTGCTGACCTAAATGCAGTATCTCCTGATGTTATAGGACAAGCAACAACTCCTAGCATAGCTAATACTCCACCAAATGTTCCAAGAAGTCCCCTAGCTATGGTATTAACAACTCCTGCTGCTCCACCACCATTAGTTAAAGCATCTTGTAATCCTGGAATCCCTCTGAAAAATGCCATACCTGCTGCTGCCCAGATCATTGCTATTACACCTTCAGCTATCATGGAACCATAGAATATTCTTCTACCATGGCTTTCTTTAGTCATACATCTTGCCATCATTGGTGATTGAGTAGCATGGAA
>JAEWGC010000036.1 GCA_023388495.1 Bacillota bacterium
ATGGTGCTACAGGACATAGCCTTGACGTATTGGCAAGATATCCACTATGGCAGGAAGGTATAGATTATAAATGTGGTACAGGTCATGGTATAGGGTTTTTACTAAATGTACATGAAGGTCCCCATGGTTTTGCTATGGTGGCCAATACTGTAGTACTCGAATCAGGAATGATAGTAACAATAGAACCAGGAGTATATAAAGAAGGAAGTCATGGAATAAGAATAGAGAATGTAGCAGTGGTAGAAAAAGATATTATGACTGATTCAGGTCAATTTATGAAATTTAGAACATTATCCTTTGTTCCAATAGATTTAGAAGGAGTAGATGTAAATCTATTATCCGAAAAGGAAAGGATATGGCTAAACGAATATCATGAAGAAGTATACAACAAGCTTTCACCCTATTTGAACGATGAAGAAAGAGCTTGGTTAAAAGAAGAAACTAGAAGCATATAAAGAAAGCAAGGAATACCCTTGCTTTCTACTCTTTAGGAAGATTATCTTTTCTCTTTTTCATAAACTTCCATATCCATTATATTGGCAGTAAGATTTTCTTTTTCATAGATAATATTACTAAGTTGATTTTCAAGAGCCATTATATCTTTCATCTTCTGTGCCTTCTCTAGTAAGGTAAGTATTCTTCCCTCTTTTCCCTCTAAGACCTTGAGTCTTGATTACGTATCTCTATATTGTTTAGTAATATCTACCTTAGAAGTGTTTTCAGAGATTATATTTCCTATTTCCTTAAATTGGTAAGGTAGAGTTGAAAAAACCTTACAATAAATGGAGATTATTTAGTCTTAATTAATTTCCTGAAAAATCTCTTAGGTATTAATGAAAAAATATCTAATCTAGAGTTATAAAATGGCTAGGTCTAAACAAGATACTAGATTATATGAGTATGCTATTTTAGTTTTTATATGGATCACTTAAATTTAATTAATCATAAATGAGTAAATTGATAAATATAATAATATTATGAAATACATAGATTAAAAATAGTTAAGGGAAAAAGAGACACTAGACCACTATTGATAAGATTTAATTGACTAATAGAATATTTCTAGAGGATGTGAAGTTATTGCTTAAAAGTAATAAGGTGTCTGGTTTTGATTTATTTTCTTTGGGATTGCTTGTTTACCTAGCATTAGCTATGGATTTATTTGTTATACAAATAGATAGATTGCTATGGGGAAGGAAAATAACTATTAGTACTTTCTTTCAAAATTCTTGGTATGTATTAGTTGTTCATTGGTGTATTGTTATTATAATTTGGATAATAAGTGGCTTACTTGTTTTGGAATCATTAAATAGAAGAAAGGCTATAAGGGAAGTTATTTCAAAAGGTAGGAATAATGAATTAGTATCATCTCTTTTTATTGCAGTGGTATGTAGTATCTTACTTGCTCTAGTTGAATCAAGACTATTTTCTAGCCAAATACCCCAGTATTTTAACGAATATCAAAAATTTATTCAAACTCATGGTTCTATGGGATTTGTAGTATGGATTTTTCAAAATATATATTACTGTATAGAATCAATACTTGTAGTCCTATTACTTGCCTTAATACAGCGGGCCGGTGAAATTTGGTTTAAATTTGATAGATTTCCCTATGGGGGAATTGGATTATTGTTTACATGGGGGATTTCTCATTTGACACATGGATTGTTAAGTGGATTATGGATTTGTTTATTTAGTATGATTTTTGGTTGGATATTTATAGAAACTAAAAAACATTGGTTGCCTAGTCTAGTGTTTTTATGGATTATGTTTTTTATTTAGTGGTAAACAGATGAAATATTTATGATAAAAAACACTAAAATATTCATATGATTCTTTTTTTTGATATATTAAGAAAAGTCAATATGTTAAGAAAGTTTAATATATTGGTTGTCATGATGTGACAGCTTCAGACATTGTATATATGCTAACATAATTGTAAAGTTAAGGTTTTAAAAAGTACATAGAAGAGAAGTTACATAAGTATAAAAGGGAATGGAATATTTATGTAAGAATGTAAAAGTTCGGAGGAAACATTTATGCTAAGCTGTGATTCATATGTTACATCAAAGTTAATGAAAAATAGGACCAATTTAGATATTGTCCTTTCACATGGATTATCTAATAAACTCTATTCAATAAACTATGCTGGGTCTAAGATATATGTCTTAAATGGAAGAGGTTTTCTATCTTATAGAGAGCTCTTAGATAAAATTCGTGTATTATATAAGCAATTAACTATAGATGAATTATTCGACAATTATAGCCCCGTCATTCAAGATAGGTTAGTTCTTTCTATACCAACAAATTTCATTGATAAAATTGATCATATAAATGAGAATGTATCACAAATAGGGCTGATCTATTCAACATATATAGTTGAGGATATTGAAAAGGGTAATTTAAGATTGTGCACTATGACAAGTGAGATAGAAGAATTAAGAAAAGAAATATCAAGGGAAAAACTAGAAAAATTGCGTAGGGTAAAAATGGCTTTTGGTGAAGAGCCTTTCTATATTCTAAGTATAGAAGAGGAACTTGGATTTGATGATTCTATCATAATGGATAGTCTACGAAACAGTTTATTGGATTGTATCGAGAGTAATGAGGAGTTTTATGACTCTTTTGTAGTTTTTTCTGGGAAAATAGCCTATGAACAATTAGGTGAAATATTCAAGAATTTTGAAACCTATAATAATGTTGTTAAGAGTTTGTTGGTTCAATCGATTTGCGGTGGAAGTATGTTTTTTCACAGGAGAGAATTTGGTGAAATAATTTCCCAGAAGCTAGGGAAGGAATGGGAAAAATGGGACAAACCTCTGAGAAAATCCGGGAATATATGGCGTTCAATAGGAAGACAATGTATTTCAAGTATAAGAGGGGAAAGCAAGTTAGATATACAGAATATTCAGGAGTTATTAGAACAGATAAAGACCTTGGAATTAAGAGTTTTTAGGGGAATTATTGATCAAATATATGATACAGCGAAAGTCAGCACTAGTATATAGGAGGAATGAAATGTTAATAAAAGTAGATGAAAATTTATGGTTTGACAACGAAAAGCTATATATTATTGATGGTGAGAAAAACAAAGTACAATATGAAGATAATATTGATAAATTTTCAGTGGTAAGTAAAAAGGTTAGCAATGATTGGTATCCTACTTTAATTTTTCTTGCATCTACTCGTTGCAACTTAAGGTGTAAGTATTGTTTTGCTCACGATGGGACTTATGATGTCGAGGGCAAAAAACACTTGATTACCTTTGATGAATTTAAAAGAATATTTGATTACTTCTATTCAGTCTATGGTCATATTAATGCAATTAGTTTTTTTGGTGGGGAACCTATGCTTAATTATACTGAAATTGATAAGTTCTGCCAATATTTATTCGAGAATTATACTGAAGATGAAAGGCCAATTCTAGGAATAAATACAAATGGTACAATTATGAATGAAAATATCAAAAAAACTATATCCAGGTATGGAATAAATTTTGGTACAAGCCTAGATGGGTTAAAGGACATTAATGATGAGCAAAGAGTTGGTCCAGGTATTGAAAGCGTATTCGATAAGGTAAGAGAAACTTTAGAATATATACAGGATGTTCCTGTTGCCAAGATTGTACAGTTTACAGTAACTAAAAATCAAATAATTGATTATAAGAAGGGTGATTATTTTAAATGGATGCTAGAAATGGAAAAAATGGGTGTTGATTTTACGGAAGTAGTTCCGGTAACAACAGAAGATATGAATTTAAAAATTACACTAGAGGATGAGGAGATTAGGAAAAATTATGACTTATTTTGTAAAGACCTATTTGACTATACAATCTCAAAGATTAAAGTGGAGAATGGTAATATGCAAAACTGTTCAAAGCTTGTTGTTGGAGTTCTTTGCAGGATAATGGGAAGAAAATATCAAAATGATTGTTCTGCTGGATATTCATATTCAATAACTCCACAAGAAGAAATTTTTCCATGCCATTCCTTTGTATTGGATAAAAGATATGGAGTTAAATTCCATGAGGATTTTGATATTGAAGACTTGAATAAGAATGAGTATTTTCAACAGGCGAAAAAAGCTAGTAGAGAATCAATAGGAGAATGTAGAAGTTGTATCGGTACCAAGTTATGTCCCTATTACTGTAGGGGGTTGAGTCTATCAACTTATGGAAAAGTGGACCTAGTCTTTGAAGAAAGGTGTCACATGATGAATATAATAGTTAGAGAAAGCATAAGATTTTTATCGGGACCTGAGTTTAAAAATAATCGAAGTACTATTATAACTAATTTAGTGGAATACAATAATACAGCAAAGCTTTCCAAATGTTAGGTGATAATGATGAAAATTCGCAAGGATGTTGAATTTAAAGAGGTAAATACTTTATTAGGAAAAAAGATTTACGTCGGTATAAGAAATGAAAACAGTTTTATACAATTCGACTCGAAGTATATTCAAGATATTAAATATATAATTAATCGGGGAAAAGAAGAAGAGATCGAAAAGATTTGTGATTTCACTATGAATCAGGAGAGTATAATAGATTTGTTTAATAGGAAAGGGTTTTGTGATAATGGAAGGATTGTAGAGAAGTCATTTAACGAATTTGAGAGAGTCGGAAAGGAATTTGCTAGTATCAAGATAAAAGATGGAGATCTATCAGAAAATAAGTTATGTGTTTTCGTACTTATGCTTATTATCATAACATCATTAGCAGTTTTAATCAGCAATTCTAGTCTGATTGCCAGTGAGATTGATTATACTAGCATACAGATCAGAGACATATTACTCTCTATAACTATTGTTCCCATATTGGTCTTGGGGTTGCATGAATTTGGACATTGTCTATTTGCACGGACTGTTGGTATTGGAGTATCTAAAATTGTATTTGGATTCTTTATTGTCTTTCCAATGATAGCAGTAAGGTATAGAGGAATTCATTTATATAGCACATGGAAAAAGATTTGGACTGAATTTGGTGGAATTTTTATGAACCTATTTCTTGCTTGTATTGGGATTTTTATGAAGGAAATAATTACAAATTCTCCAGTAGTAGATATATGGATCATGGCTAATATAAGCATGGTTTTAATGAATTTAAGTATCTTAGGAATGACTGATGGATATTTTATATTAACCAGCATTACAGGGTTAACAAATTTGAGGCTAATAGGATATAGTTTTTTTGCAAAGGCACTAAAGAAAGACAGATGGAAAACTATCCATAAAAAAGAAGTAGTATCTGGATTGGCATTATTCTTGACAAGCTTGTTATCGTTTATAACCCTACTTTTACAATTGTTTTATATAGGTTCTCTATTTAACATTGATAAGTTTTTTTTAAACGTAATTTCAGTTATTGCTATTTCTTTTTTACTATTTCGATATGTATATAAAATATTTTTATTAGATTTATAACATTATTAATTAAGTAGTGAGTTATGGATTGTGATTGGCATAGAATTCTCATGATTTAAAGGAAGTAGAGAAATCTAGTCATTTCAATAATAAATAAAAATAAAAGGAGGGTTGAACATGAAAGAAAATACTTATGTTGAAGTATTTGAAGATTTCCAAGAGGTTGAAGAAGTTGTAACAGCAGTATTCGTAGGAACTGTTGGATGTTGTGCTTAATTTTAATCAAAGTTTATTGATTAAAAGCTAGTATGCAGTGTATTGATAATGCTAATTTTTTGTGAATTTAGGTCTAAAAGCATTATCAATACACTATTGCATAAGAACATTGGAAATTAGGAGATATTTATGAATGTTAAAAGTATAGATACAATTGAACAAGTGAGATATTTCGAGTGTGATTCCATGAAAGTTGTTCATCATCTGAACTACTTTGTTTGGCTAGAAAATGCACGATTCAAACTAGTTGAAGAGGCTAAAATCAATTTTAAAGAGCTAGAACAATTAGGTTTTAAGTTCCCTGTTATAGAGATAAAAGGCAAATATTTTAAATCTGCAAGATTTGGCGATTCAGTTTTGATTAAAACAGAACTTGAATACCCAGACACTACAAAATTAGTTTTTAGATATAGTATATATAATATGCAAAATAATGAATTATTATTCAAAGGTTTTAGCATACATGTTGTAGTGGCAGATGATGATACAATTCTTATTGACTTTGATCCAGAAACTAGAGAAAAACTAGATAGTTTCTTTGCAGTATAAATACTTATGATAGATATCATAGTAATTGATGAAAATAACACTCTATTAATAGCTAAGCATAGTATGCCTAATAGGAGAAAAACAAAAGAATTAATTAGAGAATTGGTAACTAATTATATAAGAACAACTGATATAAGGAGTGCAAGATTGATTCATAAAGAGTATGTTCCTTATATAGTCGACAGAAGTGGAGATAATTTAGCTAATTGTTCATTTTCTTATGCAGGTAATTATGCTATTGCCTTTATATCGAATAATAGGCGCGTTGGAATTGATATAGAACTATGTGATAGAGTAAATAAAGTCAAAGGGATAATATTTGAATATTTTAAAATTGATGAAAAGTTTAATAGTTGTAAATCAACAGAGAGATTTATGTGGTCACTACATGAGGCTTTGGGAAAATTAGAAAAAGTGGGGATATTCTCGGAATTAAGAGTTTTAGATGTAGAGAGTTGTAAAGAAAATCAGCATTTTATAGATAAATTTACAAATAAAATAAGTGCTAGTGAATTATTTGATTTCTTGTGTTATAAGTCTTCTAGCATAAATAAAATGGTTGATGTTACCTATCAGGTTAGACAAGGTAGTGAAAAGAAAGTTGCGATTTGTTACCTATTGCAAACTAAAGAATTTTATTTGGTAGTTGCTTTAGAAAAATTACAAGAGGTGAGTTGATAATGGACTTAAAAAAGAAAATATTATTAATGATAGTCGATAAGCTAGGTTTAGAGGATGATGTAGATGTGGAGAATTTTGATTATGATACACCCTTATTTGATGCTGAAAATGGCCTAGGGCTAGATTCAATAGATGTACTTGAGTTATATGTTGGAGTAAAGAAAGAATTTGGAATTAAGGTTCCAAATGAAAAGAGATCTATTTTTAAAAGTGTTTCAACTATCTTCGATTATATATCTGAAGTAAATGGTGATGAAGATGAACAATAGGAATCAAAGTAACAATCGTAGAGTTGTAATCACAGGAATGGGTATTATGACAGGAGCTGGTGATAATTTAGAAGAATTTTATTCGGCTTTAACTCAAATGAAAACTGGTGTAAAACAAAGTAAAATATACGATCTTGAACAATTAGTTTCAAATAAGGTTGGTGAAATAGAAAGTATTTCAGTTTATAGGCCTTATGAAGTTGACCAAAAGACAAGATTACTTTCCATATTAGAGCATGTTTTAGCAGAAGTATTAAATGATGCCAATTTAGATAAGGAAATGATTATGTCCTTATATGATAGATGTATTTTATCTATGGGCACATCAGTAGGATTAGGAGAATACAGATATGAATATGTTTATAAGAAGAAAAATGAGAAAAAAGATTTAAGATATTTATTTAATTCCCCTAGATATATAATTGACTTTTTAAGAAAGCATACTGGCGTAATAGGAGGATATCACCTTAATACATCTGCTTGTGCAGCTTCTACTGCGGCAGCTTGTGATGCTTTTTCACGTATAAGGAACAATAAGGCAGATATTTCTCTGGTCATTGGAGTTGATCCTTTGTCAGAGTTTTCGTTGTATGGATTCAATTCTATGAAAAATATGACTCCAGAAATCTGCAAGCCATTTGATATAAACCGTGGAGGCATTACAATTGGTGAGGGAGGGGCAGCTCTTATATTTGAGGAATATGAGCATGCTAAAAAAAGAAACGCTAAGATATATGCAGAAGTATTTGGTTATGGTCTGGGAAACGATGCTTATCATATTAC
The DNA here is from genome assembly GCA_023388495.1 of Bacillota bacterium. Lineage (GTDB taxonomy): Bacteria > Bacillota > Clostridia > Tissierellales > Tissierellaceae > Tissierella. The sequence goes on from JAEWGC010000036.1 coordinate 7,920, forward strand.
GAGTCCTGATCCAACAGGTGATGGGGCGTATAATACTATGAGAATGGCTGTTAATGAGGCGGGTATTGATTTAGCAAATATAAACTATATAAATGCCCACGGAACAGGCACTATATTAAATGATGACATGGAATTGAAAGCAATAAGGCGACTATTCAGAAATGAAAATCATAATGTATATGTTAATTCTATAAAATCTTTAGTAGGTCATTGTTTAGGGGCAGCGGGAATAGTGGAACTAATAGCAACTGTATTGTCTGTATATAACAATGTTATATTTGGTACTTTTAATCTAGATGAATGTGAAGAATATCATGATAATATTATTGTTACAAAGGAGAATATTACTGAGATTAATGTTGGATATGCAATTTCTAACTCCTTTGCTTTTGCAGGGAATTCAGCAAGTATAGTAATTGGAAAGGTTAGTTGAAAAGGGGAGGTGTGTACCATGGATGAAATATATGTTTTAGGATTAGGATGCATAAGTAGTATAGGAAACTCAGCTGAAGAAGTGTGGGAGGCAATTACTAATACTGATTTTAATAGTAATGCTAACAAAGAAAATCCACATGACTTTAAAAGTAATTTGGATAGAAGTTTACGTAGGAGAGCAGACAGAGATTCATTACTAGGTTCCTATGTGGTAAATGAAGCATGTAAAGATTCACGGATAAATTTAGATGATGTAGATAGAAAACGAATTGGTACAATTTTCTCATCAGGACATGATTCAGTAGATACAAATCTAGAATTTGCTGATCAAGTTTCAGACAAGGATGCTAGCCTTTGTAGTCCGCAGACCTTTTCAAACACTGTAACAAATGCAGCACTTGGTTATATATGCATGGAAACAGGATTCAAAGGTGTAAGCACTATGTTTTCAGCATGCAATAGCATACCCTTTACAATAAATTTACTTGATGAGGATAAAGCAGACATTATTTTTGCTGGGTATTTGGAAGGATATAGCAAGGAATTATTTGAAAGCATCAAAGAGTATGGCTGTTTAGGCTATGATCAAGTTACGGAAGCTGCTGTATCTATTCTTTTATCTAGGAGGAGTTTTCCTACTAAAACTGGATATTGCTCCGTTAAAGGTTATTCGGAAATTAATCTTGGAATTGATCCAATAATATTTAGGGGAGAAAAGGAAGAAGATATAGGCAATCGAATTTCTAGGTGTATTCAAAATGTTGTAAGTGCATATGGCAAGGACATAGGTGTAGTATTCTCATCGGGGGGAAATAAAGATTTTAACAGGATTGAAAATCATGCTATAAAAGAAGTATTACCTAATGCTAGATTAATAGAGAATGTCAAAGAAATATTTGGTGAGATCATGGGAGCTTCGTTGCATGTCAATCTTATGTTAGGAGCTTTATGTTTAAAGAAAGGTTTTATTCCAAACACACTATTACTAGAGGGGGAATTAACAGAATTTAAGAACATTTTAGTTAATGGATATGATGATCTTGGGAATTATATATCAGTTCTAATTTCTAAGGTAGATTAAGGAGGAGTTTGATGATAGATTTTACAGATAAAAATGTCTTAGTCACTGGTAGTATAAGAGGGATTGGTAAGGAAATAGCTAAGGGATTTGTGAAATATGGAGCAAATATTGGCCTAACGTATAACAATGCTACAACAGAAGTAGTAAATAAAGTCGAGAACGAACTCAATAGTATTAATTGTAAATCAAAGGTGATATCATATAACCTTGATGTCACCAATAGGGATGATGTAAATACATGTATAGATAATTATATAAAGGACTTTGGAACTATAGATATTATTGTTAATAATGCAGGTATTATTAAAGACAGTCTTCTTTTTTTTATGGATGATAAGGTATGGGATGATGTTATTAAGACAAATTTGTATGGAACTTATTATGTGACTCAAAGTGTATTACCTTATATGCTAGAAAGTGGTAGTGGAGTTATAGTAAATATCAGTTCAGTAGGTGCTTTTAAGGGTAATAAGGGACAAACAAACTATAGCGCTTCAAAGGCAGGGATAATAGGGTTTACAAGAGCACTGTCAAATGAGTATGTAGGTAAAAATATAAGGGCAAATGTAGTTGCACCAGGCTTCATTGAAACTGAAATGACAACTACACTGAATGATGAATATTATAAAGAACAAAATAAACTTATTCCAATGGGACGTTTTGGACAAGCAGAAGAGGTAGCGAATGTTGTACTGTTTCTAGCAAGTTCTAGTGCTTCCTATATAACTGGACAAACTATAGTCGTAGACGGTGGTTTAACATAATAGTATTATGAAGAAAGGTGAAATTATGGAGTATATTCTAAATGCAACACAAATAATGAAAATTATCCCACATAGATATCCTTTTCTTTTATTAGATGGTATTTTAGTAATCGAAGGGCAGGAAAAAATCATAGGAGTTAAGAATTTTACGGTAAATGAGCAGTATTTTCAAGGACATTTTCCAGGTGAAATGGTAGTTCCAGGTGTTTTGATTGTTGAGTCATTAGCCCAGGTTTCTGCTGTACTCTTATCTGTTGAGAAAGATGGTATATATAAAAAGAGTAATATTGGATATCTTGTGAATATTAATAAATTCAAATTTTTAAAGAAGGTTATTCCAGGGTATAGCATCTTATTAATGTCAGAAGTTATAGAAAGATTTGATAACATTGCAAAGTTAGCTGTTAAGGCACTATTAAATGATGAGGTTGTATGTCAGGGAGAGATTGTTATAAAAGAGAATAATGGCTAAGGAAAGGAGGAAATCCGATATGAAAAAAATCACACAATTAATCATTGAGAGAAAAACAAGAGAACAAAAATTCGTTTTTATTGCATATGTTATGAATGTTATAATAGTGTCAATCTTTCTTATGTTGGCTACTGGAATTAGTGATCTGACAAACGAGTCATTAAGCAAAAATGACTTTGAACAGGTAACTGCAATTTTAGCATCAGTTATATTTGTTTCAATTATAACCATTATATTTTTCCAGTGGATAATCTCAATGCAATTTAGAGCATTGTTTCATAGTAGAAAGCAATTTAATAATAACATGAGGCTAATGGGGTTAAAAAAAAGTAAGTTGTTACGTGTATATATTTCAGAATTATTATATATGCAAATATATGCAGTTCCCTTAGGTTGTTTGATTTCTCAAATTGCCTTTTATATCTTGGGACAATCTCTTGATTTAAATAGAAAGCTGATTAGCATTGATAAGTTAATATTGGCAATTCTGATAAATCTTATAGTAATTTGCTTATCTGTGTTAATTACATTTAGGAAATTGGTTAAGAGAGATGTAATTATGGAGATCAGGGGTACAGATGATAGTAATATATATCAAGGGTTAAGTAAAAGACAGATACTCAATAGCGTTCTTGGGATCATTGCTATAGGTATGGGAATATATTTTAAGAGAACTTCAGGTGATGCTAAAACAGTTGCAATGGCGAATATGGGATATTCTATAGGCCTTACTCTTTTATATGATTTAATTATTGTAATCTTACATAAATTAATTGATAGGATAGCAAAGAAAACTCAGAACTACAATCTACTATTTTCTGAGAATATTAATTTTGGATATTTTAAAAAGGTAAAGGTATCAAGTTTTATCATTATCTATGGTGTTACAATATTTTTAGGGTTACAGATGATGTATATGACCATTAGGGAAATAGGAAGTAATGTTGTCAAAGAAAATATACATTATTCACATATAATTGAATATATCGATGAAATTTGTAATGGGGAAGACCAGAATGTAGATGATGCCTTTTATGGGCTTAGATATAAGACTAAAACTCCTTCAGGTTCTAATATCTATGTGAGTGGTATAAATTCACAGTTTATCAATGGTTATGAGAATATAAAGATTAGTTCTACCATATATGAGAATTTAGAATTTATGGAGAATAATTCATTTGATAGAGCTGATTGGAATGGAATAATAATGCCAGATTATTATCTATCAAAAGGTAATATTGGAGATGAAATTACGATAAATATTGAAGGGATAGATGTTAGTTTTAGGATAATTGCTGGTTATAACTCAAACAATTTAGGAAACATGACAAGTTTTGTTAGTTCGGATTATTTAAAACATAAATTGAAAAAAGAGAATTCATATAATGTAGTATATTTGAAAGACTTAAGTAAATTTTCCGAGGCCAGTAGTGATATTGAGTATTCAATATATAGTAAAGAGGATCTAGAATTGGAAAGCTATGCTAAGGCTGTTAATGGAACAACATTAATCGAAATAGTTTCAATATTTATAGTAATCTTTGCTATTCTTTCCTTGGTTAATTTCTTTATAATAACCTCAGGAAGTAATATTATAGATATTTCAAGATTTCGTGGAGCAGGTATGTCAAGATCCTCAACGATTAAGGTATATATGTATCATGCAACTCTACCAACAGTAGTTGCTTTTATATTTGCTATACCATCGATTTATATTTTTGAAATTATTGGTTGCTATTTAATGCTTCCTGCAGATTATTATGTAAACGGAATGATATATAAGCCTATTTTTGTACTAGGGGTTTTTGCTTTATTTATAGTTGTATCAATTTTTACACAGTATATAACAATAAGGAAGTCATTGGCAACAGCTAATTATATAAGAGTACTGAGAGATGTTGATGTATAGAAATAGGATAAAATTATAATAGGTTGGAGATGAGCGAATTATGGACAATAAGATAATAGTGAAGCTTGAAAACTTAAATTATGATGTTATGGATGGGAATATTAAAAGGAAAATATTGAAGGATATAAATTATTCTTTTATTGAGAATTCTATAACTACAATTTCTGGTCCGTCTGGTTCAGGGAAAACCACACTTTTATATGCAATTGCCGGATTGATAGGTGGTATTGATGGAAATGTACTTATAGATGGTTTTCAAATTAACAACGATTCTGAAGAAAAACGAGATTTATTTAGGTTAAACAATATTAGTATGATTTTTCAAAATTTAAATTTATTCTCGTTTATGAATGTAGAAGATAATATATTAGTACCATATTATATTAAAAATAATAAGGTAGACACAGGAGTGTATGAAAAAATCTCCGAATATTTAGAGCTTATGAATCTGGGACAAATACAGAAAAAGGCTATTCAATCCTTATCGGGTGGTGAACAACAAAGAGTTGCAATAATTAGAGCAATAATTGCAGAGCCTAAGGTAATACTTTGTGATGAGCCAACAGCTAGCTTAGATAGAGAGAATATTGATATATTTATTAACACACTGTTAAAGATAAAAGAAAAGACAAAAGCTACAGTGATTATAGTAACCCATGATGAAAGGGTTTTTAAATGTGGAGAAAATAAAGTATATATGTCAGATGGATATCTAGAAAGTCAAGTGAATGATTACTCAATTCAATAATATTATTTTAAAGTATTTTATTGGAGGACTATTTAATGGATAAAATTGCATTTATATTTCCTGGACAAGGAGTACAAAAAATTGGAATGGGCAAAGACATTTATGAGAATTATTCATGTGCTCGAAAAATATATGATAGGGTATCAGAAGCGACTAATATGGATATAGCAAGCCTTTGTTTTGAAGAAAATGATAAAATAAATATAACAGAATTTACTCAAGTTGCTCTATTAACAACGGAGTTGGCTATTTTAGAAGTAGTATGTAATGTTGGGCTAAAACCAGACGTATGTGCAGGATTGAGTATAGGTGAATATTCTGCTTTAGTTGCTACTGAAGCAATTTCAATAGAGGATGCTGCTAGACTTGTAAAAAAGAGAGGAAATTTAATGCATAATGCAATGCCCGAAGGTAATGGGACTATGTCCGCTATTTTGGGATTAGAGACAGACATTGTAGAAGGGCTTTGTAAGAATGCAGATGGAATTGTAGAAGTAGCAAATTATAATTCACCAGTTCAAACGGTGATATCAGGTGAAAAGCATGCAGTTAAAAGTATTACAGATATCATAGAAGAAGAATATATGGCTATGGTGGTAGAGTTAAATGTAAGTGGCGCATTTCATTCCTCTTTACTAGAATCAGCTGGAGAAGCCCTATCCAAAGAAATAAAGATAACCAAGTTTGCTGATCCCAAGATAGCATATGTTGCAAATTTAACTGCAGAACTAATTTTCAATAAAGAACAAATAGGGGAGTTGTTGGTGAAACAAGTTTCAAATCCAGTTCTTTGGCAGAAAAGTGTTAAAAGAATGATTGATCATGGAGTAAATACCTTTATTGAAATAGGGCCAGGAAAGACATTAGCTGGATTTAACAAGGAAATTGACCGTAATGTTAAAACAATAAATTTGAGAAATTTGGAGGATATACATAGAAATCTGAATAGAAAGGAATAACTATGTATTCAAACAGAAGGTTCCTTTGGAAAATTAACTAAAAATATGCAAAGATAGGGCTACACACCAGAAGTTTTTAAATGCTAGTGTGCAGCCCTATTTTTACTCTTTATTTATATCATCTTTAGAAAAATTATTTTTTCTCTTTTTCATAAACTTCCATACCATATAGGCAATAACACCTATAATTAGTCCATATGGAAGGAAATAAATTATTGATATAACTAGATTTTCAATATCACGTCCAAAATAATAAACTGAGTCTTTAAGGGCGTTTGCCACCTTAGTCCAGAAAGGAGTTTTTATATTCTCTCCAGGAGTTAGTTTTGCCACTTCTTCAAGTTGGAAATGAACAGTACTATAATTCACCTTATCATCCATATCCATTATATTGGCAGTAAGATTTTCTTTTTCGTAGATAATATTACTAAGTTGATTTTCAAGAGCTATTATATCTTCCATTTTCTGTGCATTCTCTAGTAAGGCAAGTATTCTTCCCTCTTTTACCTCTAAGACCTTGAGTCTTGATTCCGTATCTCTATACTGTTTAGTAATATCTACCTTAGAAGTGTTTTCAGAGATTATATTTCCTATTTCCTTTAGATCATTTTTAAAAGCTTGTAGATTTTCCCTAGGAACTCTAATTGAGTATTCTGAGTATTTTAACCCAGTAGAATAAATATAGTTATTATAGGAGATATTAGAGTTTTCAATATAGCCTTTGTATTTACTTATGAGAGTATTTAATTTTTGGGCAGTATTCATAAATTCTTTGGTTTGCATAGAGATGGATACTGTAGTGATTATCTTATCAGGTTCTATTAATCCATGTTCTTCCTTAAGCTCTTCATCCATTGGTGCCGATTCAGGTGAACTGCTATCTGTTCCCCTTGCTGATTCAGCAGGAGCCACATTTTGAATAGCCTTATCATAGGATTTAGCTTTTTTAGCACTACACCCCGTAACGATCAAAGTAAAAGATAAGACTAAAGCCATTATAAAAATCAATTTTCTATTTCTCATAATCCTCATCTCCTTTGATTAGATTATACAATAAATTGGTAAATTAAGAGTTACAAAAAACTTACAATAATAAAGATTACTTAACTTTAAATAATCTTTTAAAGAAGTTCTTAGGTACAGCTCGAGTCAAGATCAATATAAAGACATAAGCTACAGAACCAACTAATATGCTAGATGCAAATCCTAGAGGAGTAGTATCTTTGAGGTTTTCTAAATTATAGGTAGATATATAAATAGCCCAAACCATAAAGAGAGAAGCAAATAAAGGCTTTCCTATTGTATCTAAATAATCAATATTAAGTTTAATTACAGTTCTTAAGACAATTAAATCTAAAATAATAGTGACTATTATAGATACATAAAAGGCGATAAAAAAGCCATTGATCCCAAACCTTGGATCTCCCACTAATATATAAATAAGGATAACTCTAATAATCATACCGATAATTCCATTGATAGTATCATTTACTTGTTTATTTAATCCTAGAAGTACACCAGAAATTATATGCTGTATTGCCATAAAGATAGTACCAAAAGCCATTATATATATGTAAGGAGCAACTTGGATGTCCTTATATAAAAAAATTGCCAAGGGCTTAGAGAAAACAGTATATACTGCTGTCAATGGGAAGGCTACAAGAACTGTGGCCTTAATGGATAACTGTACATTTCTTCTTATATCCTTATATCTTTTGCGGGCTATTTGCTCAGATAAATTTGGGATTAAATTAATGACTAATGCAGATGTAACTATAAATGATAAATGAATTAGAGGCATAGCCATTCCCATAATTCGCCCAAAGGTAGCAATGGACTCAGAGTTAGTGTATCCAGCAGCTATAAGTCGATTAGGGATTAGAATTGTATTGGTAAATCTAAAAATAACCCCAAATGACCCAGCAATAGTTAAGGGAATCGACATAGATAAAATCTTTAAAAATGAAGGCAGAGTGCTTTCTCTATAAGTTGAATGTTTAGTTTTCTTTTTATATAAATGTCTTTTAGAGAATAGGGACCATAATAAATCAAAAAATTCTCCAATGCTAATACCAAGTATGGCTATTATAGCACCATTAATAGGGTCTTTTGGTCGTATATAATAAAGAATAGCTAGAACTATAACAAACCTAGTTACATGTTCAATTATTTGAGCAATACTAGGTGTTACCATGTTTTTCATCCCATAAAAATAGGCTTTTAAAATATTACTTATAGAAAGGATAATAATTGCTGGAACCATAAAGTATACTCCAAGAATCATATCCTTATTCTTTAACATTTTTATGGAGATGAATTCAGAAAAATATAATAGTATTCCACTAAGTAAAACAGCAAGAAATAAATTGAAAATAAATGTGGCTCTAAATATACCCTCAACATTGTTAGAATTGCTTTTGGAATTCTCCTCTGCTATTACCTTTGTCATAGAGGTAGGAATTCCAGAAATAGTTAGGATTAAAAAGGTCATAAGAGTAGACATGGCGATTTGAAACAATCCCATTGCCTCTGCACCTAAAAGATTAGACAAAAGCACATCATAAGCAAATCCAATAATTCTCATAAAGAAATTCATAAATACCATAAAAATCGATCCATAGATAAAACTATTTTTATTCAAAATATCACCTCGTAAAAAATAATTCCATATCTATTTATATGTTAAGTGAACGATAAAATTCTAAGAGGATTTGCTAAGTAGACTATTCGTATTGTAGATAAGATTTTTGGATGATATAATATAGTTTCAAACAATAAAAATTTAACAAGGAGGCAATATGGAAAGAAATAAAAAGGCTTACAGAGTACTAGGTGCAGCAACTGGAATAAATTTCATTTGTGCCATATTATATGTTTGGAGCGTGATTAGTAAGGCTCTTATAAATGAGCTAGGATGGACTGGTAAGGAAGCATCACTTCCATATACGACATTAACTATATGTTTTGTAATTGCCATGGTTATATTTGGAAAAATAGTAGACTTAAAGGGGCCTACAGTTCCTTCTATAGTAGGTAGTATATTAATAGGAATAGGACTAATATCCTCAGGATTGACAACTAATCCTATAATAATGATAATTACAATGGGAATTCTTGTGGGAGTAGGCTCTGGCATCATAAATGTGGCTACTACTGCCACTGGTGTAAAATGGTTTCCTCCTGAGAAAAAAGGTATGGTAACTGGAATAGTTGTAGCAGGTGTAGGATTATCATCGGCATTCTATTCTCCATTATCTAATTACCTTATAAACATAGTAGGTATATCAAGGACTTTTATCTATTTAGGTATTTTTGTTTTAATAGTGGCAATTCCTCTAGCTTTATTTATAAAAAATCCACCAAAGGACTTTGGTTTTGAAGACAAAAATAAAAAGATAATAGAAAATAGTCATATTAAAGATTATGATTGGAAATATATGTTGAAGGATTTACACTTTTACAAATTATGGATTATGTTGGGTTTATCCTCATCGGCAGGACTTATGATTATAGGGCATATATCAAATATAGCAAAACTTCAAGTAAATTGGGAGGCAGGATTTATTTTAGTTATTCTATTATCTATATTTAACAGCTTAGGGAGATTTTTAGGCGGACTTATATCAGATAAGATAGAAAGACTTACCCTAATCCGTATAATATTTATAATGCAAGGAATCAATATGTTCATGTTTGCTATGTATTCAAATGTATATCTCCTTAGTTTTGGAGTAGCTATAGCAGGATTATGTTATGGAGGAGGTTTCTCTATATTTCCAGCCATGGCATCAGATGCATATGGATCTAAGAATTTTGGTATGAACTATGGAGTATTATTTACATCATGGGGAATAGGTGGTGTAATAGGACCTATGACAGCGGCAACATTGTTAGATTCCCTAGGTTCATACAATTATGCATATATAGTAGCAGGTATATTATTAGCTATTGCAATAGCTATAACATTTACGGTAAATAATGGAAAAATGGGGGAAGCTAGAAATTGATTTCTAGCTTCCCTTACTGTCCTATTCTAGTGACTACATCCTTCACCTTTACATCTCTTTGCTAAATTATATAAAGTCTTCACAGGAACTCCTGTAGCACCCTTAGGTAAGTATCCTCTTTCAGCTGAAAAATAAGCTGTTCCAGCAATATCTAAATGAACCCAAGGAGTTTTATTAACAAATTCCTCTAGGAAAAGTCCGGCAGTTATTGTACCAGCTCCTCTTCCACCAGTATTTTTTAAATCTCCAAAGCTTCCCTTAATAAGATCTCTATATTCGTCATTGCTCGGTAATTGCCATACTGGTTCTCCAGCCAATTCTGCAGCGTCCTTTATGTCTTGCATTAAATTATCATTATTAGTTATGGCTCCAGTGTTTACGCCGCCTAAAGCCACGACACATGCACCTGTAAGTGTAGCAATGTCAACTATTTCATTAGCCTTTTCTACTGTTGCTGCATACCATAGTGCATCTGCCAGAGTTAATCTACCCTCTGCATCTGTACTCCATACTTCTATTGTTTTTCCGGCCATGGAACCAATTATATCTCCTGGCTTATATGCTTCACCAGAAATTAAGTTCTCACAGGCAGCTACAATTCCAACGATATTTCTCTTTAAATTAGACTTAGCAATGGCCTTCATTACTCCAATAACTGATGCTGAACCAGCCATATCACTTTGCATAGTTACCATACTATCTCCTGGCTTTATAGAGTATCCACCAGAGTCGTAAGTTAGTCCCTTGCCCACTAAAGCTAACTTCTCATCTGAAGAAATATCTCCATTCCATTTCATTAAGATGAATTGAGGTTCAATAGCTGAGCCCTTAGAAACCGCTAAGAATGCAGTCATCCCAAGTTCCTCTATCTTTTCTCTTCCATAGATTTCAACTTCGACTCCTAGACCCTCTAATTCATCCTTAGCCCTCTTAGCTAATTCCACTGGAGTCATTACTATGGCAGGCTCATTAACAAGGTCTCTTGCTAAAAATATACCTTCCATTATATTGTTAATCTCTTCAATACCATCTTCTACCTTATCTTTCTTATCTTCTAATACATCTAAATAAAATTCTTTAACTGTAGGTTTTATTTTCTTTTCAGACAAATATTTTTCAAAGGCATATTCTGAGTGTAATAAACCTTCTGCTATGGCCATATTAGTTTTTCTGTAGCAAAGATTTTCAAACTTAGGTACTTCTACCTTTGCTGATTCTACCTTTAGTTTCATTAATTCTTTACCTAATTTATAAAAGGATTTTCTAAGAGATTCAAGATTTAATTTTCCCTTTTCTCCTAATCCTAATAATATTACATTGCTACCACTATATGAAATATGGGAGTAAATTTCTCCACAATTGCCTTTAAACAACTCCCTTTCCCTTAGATAGCTGTATAAGTCAGGCGCTTTATCTAATTTTTCATCTTCTTTAAAAACAATAATAACTTCTACTTCTCCACCTTTACCAACTAATATCTTCATTCAAAACACCCCATTCTAATTTATTTAGTCTCTCTAATTATATCAAATATAAGATAAATAAAATAGACAAAAAAATAATGACAGTAAATTTACTGTCATTAAAATTAATTATGGTGGGCGATATTGGGATCGAACCAACGACCTCCACGATGTCAACGTGGCACTCTAACCAGCTGAGCTAACCGCCCATACATTTCTTCATTATATTATCATAAAAAACGTGATTTTACAATATATTAAAGAAGATTAATTAATAGAAAATACGATTCTAGTACTTCAGTTGTTAATTGTAAAGTTTTGTTAAAATATGAAGATAGAGCATTGAATTTGACTTGTAAATGGAGTATTCTATACATTGAGACTAAAAAAGGAGGCGGACAAAAGATGAGAAAGATATGGGGGAAAATATCTGATAATTTATCTAGAAAAAGGTTGAAAGCAAAACCAAAAACGAAAAATGAATCAAAGAAAAAGAGATCAATCAAAGGGATATCGCTAAAAAATAAAATATTAATTAATATGTCTATAAAGACTAAACTATTAATAGTATTTATATCTATATCTTTATTACTTATAATAATTGGAGCTTTAGGGGCCTCTAATATGAAGAATATGCATAAGGATACAGATAAAATGTACAAATACAACCTTCAAAGTATAAACGAATTACATACTTTAAAAGAAAACTTATTACAAACAAAGGCTTGTATCATAGAGCTTGTAAATGCAGGCGACAATGCTAGAGTTGATGCTATTGCTAAAGAGATACGAGAATATCGTACTAAAAATGAATATTTAATAGAATCCTATAGAATAAGGGCATTAACTAATGAAGCTAACGAGATATTAGATATATTTATTGCAAATTTACAATTATATAGAACGGAAGTAAACAAATTAATAGAACTTGTAAAGGACAATAATGAAATTAGCATCAAAGTTACACTAAACTCCGTTAACAGCATAAGAGATTCAATGTTAGGTCATTTAGATAAATTAATAGAATTTAATCAAGAGATAGCAAAGACTAGAAACAATGATAATTTGAATTCTTATGAAAAAACATCATTATTAATGAATATTATTATAATAGGTGGATTTGCTATTGCTATAATTGCAGGTTTATTGATGTCTTCATATATTGGAAAGGCTATAAACAAAGGCGTTGCTTTTGCAAAAGCTTTAGGCGATGGAGATCTTACTTATGAAATAGAACTAGAAGGAAAAGATGAGCTAGGTGTATTAATAGAATCCCTAAAAGAAGCACAAGCTAAGATGAGAGCCACAATAATGAAAATAGCTGAAGGTTCTGAGGAAGTATCTGCTTCATCTGAGGAACTTTCTGCAACGGTAGAAGAGGTAAGTAGCTCCTATGAGACAATAACTAATAATACAACAGGTATCTTAGATGGAATACAAGATGTTAATTCTTCTATAGAAGAATTAACTGCTATAATACAAGAGGTTAATTCTGGTGTTACCCAGCTAGCATCTAGCTCTGCAGATGGAAGCCTGGAGTCTGTTAAGATAAAAGAAAGAGCGGAGGAAATAAAAGAACAAGGACAAGAATCAAGGAGTATTGCAGATAGACTATTAGAGGAAAAGGGGAATGCAATTATCCAGGCTATAGAAGATGGAAGAATAGTAAATCAAATATCTATTATAGCAGAGTCCATTTCATCAATAGCATCTCAAACAAATTTACTGGCATTAAATGCAGCCATAGAAGCAGCTAGAGCAGGAGAAGCAGGCAGAGGTTTTGCTGTAGTAGCAGATGAAATAAGAAAACTAGCGGAAGAGTCTGAAGAGTATGTATCAAATATCCAAGGGGTAGTAGGAGAAGTTGAAAAAGCCTTTGGTAATCTATCGGATAATTCCAAGGATATATTAAAGTTCATATATGAGCGAGTATCTAAGGATTATGAGCTTTTAGTAACTACTGGAGTAAACTATGAAAAGGATGCAATATTTGTAGCAGGACTATCTGAAGAAACAGCGGCAATGACTGAAGAACTTAATGCTTCAGTAGAAGAAATATCAGCATCCATTATGACTGTATCAAATAATACAAATGAGGCCTCCCTAAGTTCAGAGGAAATCCTAAAGGGCATGAACGAAACTATGCAAGCCTTAGAGCAAATAGCAGCAGCTGCTGAAAATCAAGCTGCAATAGCAGAAAGATTAAATAGCTTAATTCATATATTTACGGTATAATTTATATAGTCGGAGGTGTTTTGTATGCAGAAATCAAAAATGACCAAGATTATAATATACTTACTTGTACTATCCTTTATTGTTTCTATTGTTGTACCAATAATAACTTTAGCAATGGGCTAGAAGTTGCCAGGGAACTAAAATGTTTCCTGGCAATATTTTTTCTACATATATAAGTTGACTGTGATATAATATTTTACAAAGTATAGACGAGGAGGATGATTATGAAGAAAATTATATTAATTTTTATATTAGCGTTAATGTTAATTAATTCCATAGCATTTGCAGAGGAAGAATATATAGAACCATTCATAGAGAAAGCTATAGTATTAGAGGCAGGAGAAGCAGAGCATAGTGATGATTTATATGAAGATATTCAAATGCAAGAAGTAAAGTTAAAGATTATAAGTGGAAAATATAAAGGAAAAATTGTAGATATAGAAAACCACTTATCAGATAATGATGCTTACAATATATTTGTTGTAAAGGGAGACAAGGTTGTAGTAGTGATTGAAGAAAATAATGGTGAATACCATAATACATATATCAGTGATTATCAAAGAGCTGATTATATGGTTTACCTTACAATACTTTTTATTGCATTGATTCTCTTGATTGGAAAGATTAAGGGATTGAAGGCTATAATATCACTTGTATTAACTGTCGGTTCTGTATTTTATATTTTATTACCACAGATATTAAAAGGTGCAGATCCTATACCTATATCTATACTAATTTCAATAGGGGTTACTATTATAACTATATTTCTAGTATCTGGTATCAATGCTAAGAGTATAGCAGCTATATTAGGTACTTCTGCAGGAGTTATTATAGCAGGATTAATATCCTATTATATTGGTTTAAAGATACACTTAACAGGTTTAAGTGCTGAAGAAGCAACTATGCTAATGTATATCCCTCAAGGAATAGAGTTTGATTTTAAGAACTTGCTTTTCTCAGGAATCATATTAGGTTCTTTAGGGGCAGTAATGGATGTTGGAATGTCAATAGCATCAGCTATAGAAGAGATTCACAATGTAAATAATAATCTTACAAGAAAAGAATTATTTTCTTCAGGAATGAGTGTAGGTAAAGATATTATGGGTACAATGACTAATACATTAATTCTTGCGTATACAGGATCATCTATACCACTTCTACTATTATTTATGGCCTATGAAATATCTTTAGTAGAGATTATGAATTTAGATGTTATTGCCACAGAGGTGATTAGATCATTATCAGGAAGTATTGGGCTTGTACTTACAATTCCAATTACAGCTTTGATAACTAGTATCTTAATAAAAAAACGCAAATCGAATGGGGAGATTAGTAATGAGTAGAGAAGTTATAT
Source organism: Bacillota bacterium (assembly GCA_023388495.1). Lineage (GTDB taxonomy): Bacteria > Bacillota > Clostridia > Tissierellales > Tissierellaceae > Tissierella. The sequence goes on from JAEWGC010000036.1 coordinate 23,347, forward strand.
TATCATTAGGACTTACAACAATAGTAGGTTTATCTATGGCAGTTGGTAGTTTATTGTCTTTTCTTGTAAAAGAAACTAATAAGAAGTTTTTATCATTATCTTTAAGTTTTTCAGCGGGAATAATGATATATGTATCCTTCATGGCAATTTTACCAGAAGGTATAGAGCTTATAGAAGGATATTATGGAGAAGAATCAGGGCATTTAATAGCTTTAGGGGGATTCTTTGGTGGTATGCTTATAACAGCAATTGTGGAAAAATTAGTTCATAGATTTGGAGGGCATTATCACGGGCATGATCATCATGACAACGATTGCCATCATCATGAACATCATGGAGAAAATGGAGAGCATTTATCTAAGCTAGGTCTTATGTCAGCTATTGCAATAGCTATACATAATTTACCTGAGGGGTTAGCAATTTTTACAGCTGGACTAAAAGATATATCTGTAGCAATACCCATAGCAGCAGCCGTAATCCTTCACAATATACCACTTAGTATTGCTATATCCGTACCTATTTACTATTCTACAGGAAGTAAACAGAAGGCATTTTTATATTCCCTATTAGTAGGCTTGTGTCAACCTGTTGGGGCAATCATAGGTTATTTAATTCTTTCAAGTTTTTTCAACGATTTGCTATTTGGAATACTATTTTCTATAGTAGCAGGAATTATGATATTTGTATCATTAGATGAATTATTACCATCATCTCAAAAATACGAAGATCATCATATATCAGTATATGGAGCTATTGCAGGTATGATCGTAATGGCATTATCTATAGGTATATTTCACCATCATCATTAAAAAAAGTCCAGTGGAAGGATTCCACTGGACTTTTTTATGTCTTAACACGTAAGGGCTTACATACCTGTATTATATCAAGTTTTCGATTCAAGTCAAAGATTCCATATACTAAAGCTAATATAATAGAAATACTAGTACCTAATGCAATCCCGCTAGTTCCCATAAGAGGTATGATAAAAGATATTCACTATTTATAACATCTCCATAAATGCAGCAATTCTAGTCTTGATCTGACCGATATTTGAATCAGAGTAATCTGTTTCTATAGCCATATAAGGTAGATGAATGTTAGCCATTAGTTGTTTTACTGCTCGTTGTTCAACTGTATAAGGATGACAGGTTTGTAGTAGTACCTCAATAACACCATCAACTTTAAATTCTTTCACTAATTCTGACAATAGTTCCATACGCCTATTATTAGGTGTCATAACTGAGCAACCAATGTTTAAATATCTATCAGCTATTGCCTTTACAATATCACCTGCATTTTCGTTAACATTATTTCTAATAGGTTTTATACCATCACAGTTTTCAAAGCAAACGACTACACCACCACTACTTTCAATTGTATTAACAATCTTGTCCAAAACTCCACCTAATGGACAGCCTGTAATAAGTATTCTTTTAGCCTTATTATCAATATGATTTTTGCCTTCTTTATAATCTTTCTTGATTTCATTAATTAATCTTTCAAGTTGTTTGTATTCTTCTGATAAATTAAAGCTAAATTTATATCCTTCAAGTATTTTGTAAGCATCAAAGCCTGTTATGGCAGGCGGTTCTAGTTTGCTAAGTTCGAGTAACTCCCCATATAAAGTTCTATATTTGTTCCTAAAGGAGGTAGCTTTCCTTAACTTTTCCTCGGTAATTTCTACTTCAAACTTTTCTTCTAAAATTTTAATCAATAACCTAACTTCCTTTTCCCACATAAGAGGAGAATAACTTCTATCAATCCCTTGTGGTAGCTGCATGATATGCATATCTTTAAATTCGCTTAATAATTCATACATTTTTTTCTTGCCATCACAGGTGGTCTCTCCAATGATAATATCAGTAAAAGATGAGTAACCACCATTGCGGGAAATTGCAGCACCGTAGCTTGATTTAATTAAAGGACACATATTTTTAGGAAGATCCGATTCTGCATCAATTATAGTCTCATCACTTGTACCACATAGATTGACTATATGAATACCAGCCGCATCTAATATTTCCACAGGTGCAAAGCTACAAAAGGTGCCTGCTATTTTACCATTCTTTTCCTTGATTTCTCTTGCCTTTAATACTCCATTTTTAACTTTATCTAAACTATCCATATTAGCCCCCTAGGATTTAGTTAATCCATTGGATTACAGAATAATTATATATGAAATTTATGGATAATGTGATTAGATTTTCCTATACTGGTTTCCACATCCATTAAAGATTTTTATAAATATTCTATTAAATAAAAAACTTTGATATAGTGTTTCTGATATGAGGAAGTTAGATATGTAAATTTGAAGGTTAAAAAAGTCACAAGGATATCGAGTGAGATTATATGAATACAAACAAAAGAATAGTTCTTTTTTTCTCTTTCTTAATTATTCTAGTGTTAGGAGTTTCCTATTACATGCCTAAAGAAAAACAGATAGTGAACACAGGCTTAAGAATTGGATCTGGAGATGATATAACTGGATTACTTCTTGAAAGGATTATAGAAACTAGTAAAAGCATGAATATAGAAAACCTCAATGCTGCTGAGGATGAGTTAAGCTTATTTGATTTTACCTTTAAAGATTGCTGAAGTAATACAGCACAATGGGCCTTGAGCTCAGACGAAATAGATATGGCATTTTATTGTAATCATATGGCTTTGCACTTAGCTCGTGCAAATGATGATTTTGAAATATATGGTCCAGTCATTATGAATGCTGAAGTTATTGGTTATAAGAAGGAGATAGACAATATCCATAAACTTGGAGTTGGACATAAAAGAGAACATTTACATAAACTCGCTAAGGAAAGCTATAAACATATTGAAGAAATTATAGAATTATCACCAGTTACTCTGACTTATTCATTGGAGAGCGGGCAAATAGACGGGGCTATCTTAGATATAACTAAGTCATCCCTATTACCAGAGTCTAATTTTCTTCCAATTTCAAATGATGATTATATTTCATACAGTCTAATTGTCAGAAAGGATATTATAGGTACAAGAGTCTTTAAAGAATTTTTAATAGCTTACAATAAGACAGTGGAAGAATTAAATCAAGTGGATAAACTCAAAGAACACATTAGTATGACGGAGGAATTTTGGGATAATGTAAATATTAAATTTTTAAGTTTAGAATAGGAAAGGTGAAGACATGTCAATATCTGTACAAGGAATTACCAAGGTTTTTTCAAATAGAAGAGATAAAAAATCATTAAATACTGTATTGGAAAATATCTCTTTTGATGTAAAAGAGGGAGAATTTGTTTCTCTACTAGGTCCCTCAGGTTGTGGAAAAACTACAACATTAAATATTATTGCAGGTTTTTTGAAACATGAAGGTGGGAATATTTCTGTAAACGGCAAAGAAGTAAATAAACCAGGACCAGATAGAGCCTTTGTATTTCAAAATTATGCGCTTTTCCCATGGATGAAGGTTTCAGAAAATATTATGTATCCAATGAAGATGCAGGGAATATCAAGAAAAGAGCGAGAAGATAAACTTGCAAAACTCCTAGAGATGGCACATCTTGAGGAATATGGAAATTATTATATTCATGAAATATCCGGGGGGATGAAGCAAAGAGTTGCCTTACTTAGAGCTCTTGCCTGTGATCCAAAGATTTTATTGATGGATGAACCCTTAGGTGCAGTTGATTTTCAAATGCGTCAAATGCTTCAAGCACAGTTAGAAGCTATGCTACAAGAAAATAAGAAAACTGCTCTTATGGTTACTCACGATGTTGATGAGGCTATTTATTTAAGTGATAGAGTTATAGTTATGTCTAGGGATAGAGGTAGGATATTAGCTGATATAAAAATTGAGCTTCCTAGACCTAGAGATAGGAAGGATGAGAGATATCATCAATATACCAATGAATTATCTGATATTTTAAGAACTGCATTAAATGGTGAAGTGAAAAATCAAGGTGATGAGGAATTGTTAGAATTTATCCAAAAGACAGATAAAAAAGGTAGTAATAGGGTTGTTTTTGCTGAAAAGAGCGCCTTTCAAGAGTGATAAATAATTATAGAAATAAAAAGGAGAATATTTATGACAACATTACCAGAACGCTTTGAAGAATTTGCCGATGCTAGAAGACAAGGATTTATTAGAATGAAGGAATTAAAGGACAATGGCGGCAAGCTATGTGGCACATTCTGTCAATTTGCGCCTTCTGAAATGATAGATGCAGCAGGCCTTTATCGTGTAGGATTATGTGGTCAAAGTGCGGAACCCATCCCAGCAGCGGAAGCAGAATTACCTGCAAATCTTTGCCCTTTAATTAAATCAAGCTATGGATTTGCATTAACTGAAACATGTCCTTATGCTTATTTTTCAGATCTTATTGTAGGTGAGACTACCTGTGATGGGAAAAAGAAAATGTATGAAATGCTTGGTGAACTAAAGGATGTTCATATTATACACCTACCAAATAACCCTGATCCTGAAAGATCTTTGGAATCTTGGATTATGGAGCTAAGGCATTTTAAAGAAATGCTAGAAAAGAAATTTGATATTACAATCACAGATGAGATGCTACGAGAAGCCATTAAATGGGGAAATAAGGAAAGAATCCAAATGGCTAGACTATATGAACTGGGACGCTATGATCCACCAGCTATTACAGGACTACATATGCGTAGTGTGATGGAGGGGGTTCAATACATATTTGATCGAAAAGAACGATATGATAAGGTACAGGAAGTTTTAGATAAATGCGAAGAAGATTGGAGAAATGGAAATGGACCTATTCCAAAGGCGAGCAAAAGGCCTAGGATTTTAGTATCTGGTGGACCAAGTGGTGGAGTATTTGAAAAGACTATTAAGGTCATAGAAGAACTAGGTGGAGTCATAGTTTGCTATGAAGGATGTAGTGGAATTGTTTCTAGAAGAAGGCTTATAGAGGAGTCTGAAACTAGGGACCCAATTGAATGTATTGCAGAAAAATACTTAGAGGTACCTTGTGCAGTTATGTCGCCTAATCAAAGAAGATTAGACCAAGTAGCTATTACTATTGATGAGTGGAAAGTTGATGGTGTTGTTGGTATAATTCTTCATTCATGTAATCCATTTGGAATTGAATCTACAAATATTAAGAAAATTGCAAATCAATGTGGCAAACCTTATTTACATTTAGAGACAAATTATGGACAAGGAGATGAAGGGCAATTAAGGACGAGAATTGAGGCATTTTTAGAAATGCTTTAGGAGGAGGTGAAGGAAAGAATTGAACTCACAAGAAAAAGATATAAAAAGAATGGTACATGCAGCTAAGATGAAGGATAGAAATAACTGGAGAAAACTTAATGGTAAGGACTTTAATATTTATACTCCAATAGCACTTATAACTATTGCTATAATATGGTCTATAGGAGCAGAAATCGTTGATAAACCTTTTCTTTTTCCCTCACTGAAAAGTGTAATAGAAGCTTTGTTTAAGGCTGTTACAGATTTATATGTACTTAGAAACATAGGAATTACTATGCGCCGTGTTTTAACAGGTGCTTTCTATGCTCTTATATTTGGCTTACCTATTGGTATGCTTATGGGGTATTCTAAACCTATGCTAAGAGCATTTGCTCCATTTATAAATTCTTTAAGACAAGTTCCTATTATGGCATGGGTGCCATTATCCATCATTTGGTTTGGACTTGGTGATGGACCAACAATTTTTATGATTGCATTTTCAGGTGTTTTTACAATTATTTTGAATACTATAGCAGGTGTTCAGGAAATTAGTAAGGATTATTATAATGCAGCTCGTAGTATGGGGGCTAGTACAATTGATATTATTAAAGATATTGTTCTACCAGGCTCACTTCCTGGTGTTATAACTGGAATAAGACTAGCTATTGGTATGGGCTGGATGTCTGTTATCTGAGCGGAGTTTATTGCGACCAGTGCCGGGTTCGGCTACTGTATGGTAGAAGCTCAATCTAAAATGCAAACCCACACAATTATAGCATATATGTTTATAGCCGCTTTAATTGGGTTTGCCATTGATAAATTGATGCTCTTAATTGAAAGTATATTGCTTCGATGGAAGGCGGATTAAAACATCTATCAGATTATCTGATGGATGTTTTTTAAAAGATATTGATAATTATTATACAATTTCTATTTTTTTCTCTTGACCTTAAAGTCAACTTTAAGGTTTATAATAGGAGGTGTGAGAAGCAATGTTGTTTATAAAAGATGTCTGTAGAATTACAGGACTTAATAGTTCTGCTATTAGATATTATGATAGTCAAGGTTTATTAGGAGAAGTTGAGAGAAGGACTAATAACTATAGAGTATTTGATGAAAGGGATATAGAAAAATTACTTTTCATAAAGAAGGCTAGAAACTTGGGATTTGAGCTAGAAGAGATAAAAAAGATTCTGATGTTAAAAGATAATGGAATACCTCCTTGTAGCTATGTAAGTAATAAGATACAGGAGAAAATATCCTTTATAAAAGTTGAAATAACAAGGCTGGAAAAAGAAAAAGACAAATTAGAAAAACATTTACGTAATGCAAAAAAGGTAAGTGGATGTAAAGGCAGTATATGTCATTATATTGAAGGAATTGAAGAAGAACAAGAAGTAGAATTGAGAAACGTCTATTAAATAAGTCTATGATATGTGTTCACATATTATACATACTATAATAAGTAGGAGGAGTATAAATGAAAAAAAGAGTTATTGCTATGATTTTATTGTTAGCAATGGGAGTAATTTTTCTAGCAGGTTGTACTGATAGTAGCAAGGAAAGTATTATTCAAGAAGTAGATTATGACCCTGTAGCTGAAGTAGCTAAATACAAGCTAGGTGAATTAACAGAGGCGGATAAGAATTTTGTAGTGCAGATGGGTTATAGAGATTGTGACCATATGGTTCCTTCTATTATAGGAGAAAAGGCAGGTATCTATGAAGCACTAGGACTTAATGTAGTAGTTACTAAAACTGGTAAGATAATGGAGGCTATGTCATCTGGGGAGATGCATGTTGGTTACCAAGGTATTGAAGGTGCTATTAAATCAGTTAACCAAGGGGCACCATTATTTATGGCTGCAGCTAACCATATTGGAGGTTCTAGATATTTAGTTGTTAGTAATGATATCAATGAACCAAAGGATTTATTAGGAAAAACTTTAGCAATAGGGAGTAAAGCGGATGTGAGGCCAGAATGGCGTAGATGGGCCAAGGAGTTAGAGATTCCTATGGAATTAAACAATTATGAAGTAGTTGATATGGGAGACAAAGATAAGCTATTTGCATTAAAAGCAGGACAACTTGATGCATTCTCTTGCTGTGATCCTTATGCTTCCCAAGCAGAGTTTGAGGGAATTGGTAAGATTATGGCAACAGGATGGGGAGCTCATGTTTCAGATGACCATGAAGAAGGTTGGGGAATGTGCTGTATTTATTGTATGAATAATGATTTCTTAGAAGAACATCCAGAATTAGCTAAAAGATTAGTTCTTGCCCACGCTCTTGCAATAAAATACTTGTATGAACATCCATATAATGCAGGTATGATGTTTGCAGAGGGATTTGGAGTTCCGGGAGAAGTAGGGCTTAGAACAGTTTATATGAAAACTGTAGCAGAGGGAAGAACTATTACATGGCAATTTTCAGAGGAAAATTTAGATAATTATATTCAATATTTCCATGACTATAGTATTCCAGAAGAAGAAATCCCAAATATAGATGATATTAATAAATTCATGTCTACTGATTTATTAGAAACATGTGGTATTGAAAACTTTAATACATTTATTGAAGAAGAAATAGATAAAGAATTTCCTATAGGTCTTTCCTATGAAGATTGGATGGTTAAGGCAAAAGTAATAGATGGTATTCAGGATACAGCTAATAATAACTAATAAAAAATGGAGCTTATATAAGCTCCATTTTTTTATATTCATTAACAACAACCTTCCATTACTTCACTAATTTAGAAATGATATAGATAAATATTATAACAAGAGAATTAACTATGGGAAATAGCTATTTAACAATTAATTAAAAAGGTGATAGTATAAACAAATGGACAAGTAAGACAAAAATATAACAAAGGAGAAGGAGAAGAATCTATGAAAACAAATAACAAATTATTTCTAGTGATTATTTTAGTACTTATTGTTTCACTTACTTTGACGGCTTGTTCACCGAAGCCCAGTACAGAAGGACAAGATAAAGTTACAATAGGTTATTTACCTGTAGCAGGAAATGCCCTTTATTTTATTGCTAATGATTTAGGATATTTTGCAGAAGAGGGTATTGATGCAAAACTTAAGTCGTTTAAAAACGATGAAAAAGGTTTAGAAGCATTGATGACTGATAAAATTGATATAGGATGCTTTGCAACTTCTGATGAATTAGCATTAATAGATGGAGGTGCAGAGTTGACAATACATGGTGGGGGAATAGGTCAGGGAAGTGGAATTATTACATTGGCTGATAGAGTTGATGAATTCAAAAACTTTAAAAACTATAAAGGAAAAACAATAGGTTTAGTAAAAGAATCTTCAGAAGATGTATTGTTTAGATTGAGTATGACTGAAGCAGGTCTTGATATAAACAAAGATGTAACTATTGTTGAGTTGGATTCCCCTGATTTATTAATAAAAGCCCTTAAAAAAGGTGAGATTGATGCAGCTAGTGTTTGTATAGTAAATATAAAGAGTTCTAAACTTGAAGGTCTAAAACCAACAATGTATTTTAATGAAGTTAGACCGTTGCTTGCTAGTATTAGCCAAATTTCAAAGACTAATGCCTTAGAGAAAAATCAAGAATTATATAAAAGACTTAATAGGGCATTGATTAAGGCACATAAAATTTATTTAAAGGATCACGAAAAAACTGTTGATATTATGCAAAAATACATAAAAGGTGATAGAGATATACTTATGTCAGAAGTATATGATGAGAATATATTGATTAATCCCAATCCAAATAAGAATTATATTTATAATTTTTTGAAAGATATGGATCAGATTGGATATATTGAATCAGATAGGGATTTTGATACCTATATAAATGAAGACATCTATATCGGTGCATTGGAATCATTATTAGAAGAAGATCCTAATGAAGGTGTTTATCTTCAATTAAAGAGTGAATTGGTCACCTGACAGTAGTTATAGAGCTCTGGTTAGAGCTTATAAAACTTATGTAGAAATCAATGATAGAGTATTTTTTCTGAGGAGGCGACAATGAATATCGAGATTAATACAATTAGAGGTATTAAAAGTTTAAAGTTAAGAACTGAATATGCAAGTATTTCTGAAATAGAGCAAAAGGTGAGGAAATCCTTAATTAACTACGTTGTGGATAATGGAATTCCCTTTAATATATATTTAGATTCTGTTGAATTATTGGATATTGAAAATATTTCAGAAATTAGTATTAAGGAAAGCATTGAGGGCCTTATATCGAAAAAAATATTGAGGATGAATGAAGAGGGAAATATTAATTTCCTTTATCCTGTTTCAACACTACCTACAGATCATCAGGTTACCTTAGCAGATGGGCGAAGGTTCTATTCCATGTGTGGAATAGATGCCTTGGGCGCTACAATGACATTTAATCAAGATGTCCATATAGAATCAAAATGTAGTCAATGTGGAGAAAAAATAGTCATAGATATAAAAGATGGTAATACTGATTATTTATCTTCTAAAGAAATATATGTTATTCATATGGATACATCTAAGAATGAAGAATGGGCAGGGAACTGCTGAAACTTCATGAACTACTTCTGTACGAAGGAACATTGTAATACATGGATAGAAGAAGAAGGATTAAGTGATAAGGATATGTTCCCGGTGGATCTAAAAACGGGATTTATGATAGGAAAATATATATTTAACGAAAATAAAAATACTGAAGATAATATTTAGCATTTTATGAATATTGAATAAGAAGGGAGGATTAGAAAATGAAGAAAAAACTGTTACTTGTGTTGTTGTCATTGGCAATAATGATTTCTGCAATTGGATGCAGCAATACAACAAATGAAGCACTAAAAGAGGAAGAAATAGCAATTACTGAAGAGACTACTAATAATACGAGTACAGAAAAGAAAGAACTGCGTGTAGGCACTCCTGGTCAGCACTATCCATGGAACTTTTTTGAAGCTGGTGAGTTAAAAGGAGCTGATATTGAGACTATACAAGAAGTCTGTAGTAGGATTGGCTACGAACCCAAATTTGATATTATGGCATTTGATGGGCTTTATGGTTCAGTGGATACTAAAAGGATTGATACAGGTGCGTGACAGTTAACTGTCACGCAGGAGCGTGAAAAGAGTTATATATTCTCAGAAGAATATTCATATACACCATTTTATTTAGTTGTGCGTGAAGAAGAGACAGAAATCAGTTCAATGGAAGATTTAATCGGCAAGAGATTTATAGCCAACCCATCCTATGTAGCATACCAATTTATAACTGAGTACATTGAGGAAAATAATCTTCAAGGACAAATTGAGGTTATTGCTTCAGAAGCAGAACCATTTATGGAAATTGAGTTGGGACGAGCAGATGCAACATTTTCTTCTATAGTGTTATTTAATGAGAAAAAGGAAAAAGGAGATTATAGTTTAAAAGTTGTAGGTGAATGCATTGGAGAACAAAGACATGCTTTTCCTTTTAGAAAAGATGTGGACCCGGAATTTCTGGAACAATTCAATAAAGCCTTAAGGGAAATGAAGGAAGATGGTTTCATGAGCGATTTGTTTATTAAATACTTTGATTTAGATATTTCAAAACCACAAATGTAAATTGTGTAGAATTATTGTTAAGGTAAATGATTTGGGGGGTTAAAATGGGATTTCAATTTGATTTTTTTATTAACGTTTTTCGAGAAATTTTACCATATTTGAAATATACAATATTGATTGCCATAGCAGCATTTTTTTTATCGATAATTTTTTCCTTAATCATATCTACTTGTATGATACTTAATGTTAAAGGGTTATCTAAATTCTTTAAATTGTATATATCATTTTTTCGTAGTACACCTTTGATATCACAATTATTCTTTTTTTATTTTGGATTACCACAGATTTTTGAAGGCATTTCCAAATTGAATTCTATGACTGTGTTGATATTAATTTTGTCTATGAATGAAGCGGCATTTATGGCAGAGATTATTCGTGGAGCATTTTCATCGATTCCAAAGGGACAATTGGATGCAGCAAAATCTATTGGTATGACTACAAAGCAGGCAATGCAACATGTTATCATTCCACAAGCCATAAGGATAGCCTTACCTGGCTTGTCAAATTCTATGATATGTTTGACAAAAGGATCAGCTGTAGGATTTACAGTAGGCGTAATGGAAATGATGACAGCGGCTAAGATTGTTACTGCTAGAACTTATCGAACAATGGAAGTATATGTTGCAGTATTGTTTATCTATTGGGCAATTGTAGTTGTTATAACAAAATTTCAAACCAGGTTAGAAAAGAGACTTAACCGTGGATATATGTAGGTGATAAAATGATAGAGATAAAAAACCTCCATTGCCAATATGGAGAACATAAAGTATTAAAGGGAATTGATACAACTATCAAAAAAGGAGATAAAATAGCTATTATTGGGCCATCTGGCTCTGGGAAATCTACTTTTCTCAAATCCTTGAATTATCTTGTGGAACCAACAAAGGGAACTTTTGAATTTGAAGATTTAAAAGTCGATTTTGCAAAAATAACTTCTCATGAGATTCAAAAAATTCGAATGAAGTCAGCTATGGTTTTTCAACAAAACGAGTTATTTTTAAACAAGACAGTGCTGGAGAATATTTTACTTCCAATGACAGTAGTTCAAAGGATTCCAGTGGATAAAGCTATGAAAGAAGCCAATGAAATTTTAGAAAAGGTAGATTTGGTAGATAAAAAAGATAAATATCCCCTCATGCTTTCCGGAGGTGAGCAACAACGTGTTGGAATAGGGAGGGCTTTGGCAGTACATGCTCCATTGCTATTGATGGATGAACCAACTTCATCCTTAGATCCTGAATTAGTAGGTGAAATGTTATCATTGATTAGATCACTAATGGACCAGGAAGAAAGAACAATGATTATAGTTAGTCATTCTTTAAATTTTGTAAAAGAAATAGCCGATAGAATTATCTTTTTATACGATGGAAAGATATTGTTAGAAGGGACTCGAGATTATATTTTCTCTGGTGCTTCAAATCCAATTCTTGAAAAGTTTCTTTATAATTTGAAGTTGGCAAATTGATTTGAGTTACATAAAGTAAAGTTTAAAAAAATCCCTTTTGGTTTAAACCAAAAGGGATTTTAGTTATTCTAACAACAATCTTCCATGCCTTCACCGAATAAATCTTTAAATATAGTATCATCAATCAAGCGAAATATGGCATATCCAAAATTACCATCCTTTGAACCAGAAACTATAACTTCCATTGGAGGAGTTTTATCTATATCTTTAAACTCTATTTTCTGATTATCTAGAGGTGCAGGTGTGCTTTCAGACATTTTATATCCATTACCTGTATCGATGACTATTAGCATTTCATTCTGCCTACGAGAAATATTATAAATTACCAGTAAATCCTTTATTCCATCACCGTTTAAATCTTCATATCCACATTTGATTACTTCATTATCAGGGAACATTTCCTTAAAATATAATAAGAGATCATTATCTTGCTCTACCCCAAAATCAATTTGTTTTTGCTTATTATCCTGTATGTAAGAAAATAAACCCAGTGAAAAGACAATTAATATTATTAATAAAGTTTTAACTTTTTTGTTCATAGTCATTACCTCATCTAATTAGTAATGCTACTAAATACATTTTTCACTTTAGGTATCATTCCCTTAATAAAGAAGAAAATGATAATTAAAGAACAAATATATTTCACTTGTGTAGGCATTATTAACATGAACTTATTTGCAAATTGTATTGAGTTGTCTACTGAATAAATATTAACTATAGGTTTAAAACCAGGCATAAGCAGTTTGTTTGTAAAGTATCCGACAGCTAAAGAAGAGATTGACACAATAGTTGCATACATAATAGCGGCTCTTTTACCAATTATATTATATATACTTATTAATTCTGGAAAGTTTGTAGCTGCTCCTGCCATCAAGAATGTAATGGCAACTCCAGGTGACGCACCACTGGCAATTAATGCTGCAATAAAAGGAATATGACCTACTGCACAAACATACATTATTGTTGAAAGAAGGGCTATATTCCATAGTGATAACATACTAGGATTTCCTAGATATTTATGTATAAATGTATCTGGGAAGGCTGTAATTATAAAACCACCGAATAACATTCCCATGAGTACGTATTTACTTACTACGATTGCCAAGTCATTTACAACCCAATGCATACCAGATTTAAGCTTCTCTAAAAAAGTAGTATCTTCTTCCTCGACTAATGAAGCATTAAACAGTTCTTCTTCTATACCTTCTTTTTTCAATTCATTTCCACCAAATTTATTTGCAATTATTCCAATTATGAAAGGAAGCAAGAATCCTACAGCTACATAAATAATAGTAATTTCTTTTCCCAATAAACCATAACTAAGGATTACTGCTATTGGATTGATAATAGGCGTAGATGTCATAAATGCTAATACAGGCCCTAAATAAGCCCCAGAATAATACATGCTAAGCCCTAAGGGGATTGTACCACAACTACATATAGGTAAGAACATACCTGAGACAGTCACCTTAAAAATTGAGCTAAGTTTAGTGTTTCCTAATGATTTATGAAATCTTCTAGGAGATATAATATCATGTAAAAGTCCTGCTATTATAAAACTAAAAACTATCCAACCAGAAGCTCCATTTAACATATTAATTGATGCTAATAATATATTCTTCAAAAAATCTAATATTAACAATTACAATCACCTCCTATTTTCTAATTCTTTTACTGCTAATTCAATTTCCTTTTCAATAATATCCTTAGATATTCGTTGAATCTTTTTCTTCTCGTTAATAATAAGAGTTCCTCTAAAAATAACACCATATTTTTTTACATACTCCATGTTTTTACCAGCATAGTAGATTTTCACTTCTACCTTATCCTTATATTTAGCTGCAGCAGCCTCTACAGCACGGGTATGACCGTCACATCCAGATCAGGTATTTATAAATTCAACTAAAACCTTATCCAAATTATCCCCTCCTAAATAAATAAAAAAGTCCGTATTAAACGGACCTTGTTCTAGAATGTAATTACTTGGTCAAGATCTACTGAACCAAGGGCACCATATAATACTGGGAAACAACCAATGGCAGCACCCTGTACTAAACTATTTTCTATTTGTCTTTCAATAGCACATTGATCACAAGCTAAAAGTATCATGCCAGTTTCTTCATGTAATTTTTGAAGTCTATCACCTATATCAGTGTCCTTTAAAAGTAAGAAAGTATTATCAAATACGAAAAACATACCTACTACTTCCGCACCATGATTACCCGCCTCTAACTGTGGAATAACCATATCTCTTAAAATAGTTCTAGCATTATCAGAACTAATAACATATGCAACTTTCACTAAAATTTCCCCCTTCTATCATTGTAATCCTTTAAATAATAACATAATTGTATAAAAAATAACAATTAAGTTTTTTTATGGAGAGAGTATGAGGTATTGGTATTATCTATTTAACAATTGTTAAAAAAGGTGTTATCTTTATAAGAAAATGCTATTGAGAAAGAGGTGATATTTATGGAAAAGTCTAACTATAGGTACTATTCTAATGATCAGTTAGAAATAGTTAGTATAGATAGTAAACTATCAAAGAAAGAGAAAGTAATTAGAAGATATCTAATGAATTATGTTATTGACAATGGACAAGCATTCAATTTGAATAACTTATCTAAAATTGCTGAAGACTTAGAAATGACTAGAGAATTAGCAAAAGACACACTAGACAGTTTGATAAAGAAAAATGGAGTAGTAGCAGATGATAATGGAAACATTAATTTTATTTATCCAGTTTCTGCACTTCCCACAAATCATAGAGTAAAGCTGGATGATGGTAGAGAGTTTACTGCTATGTGTGCCATAGATGCTATGGGGGCAGCATTTACTTTTAAACAAAATGTAGATGTAATATCTAACTGTAGTAATTGTGGATCTGATATTAAAGTTAGTATAAGAAATGGTCAACTTTATAGCTACGAACCTAGTGACTTACATATACTTCATGTAGATTTAAATAAAAATGTAAATTGGTCTGGTAACTGCTGAAACATTATGAATTTCTTCTGTACGGAGAAAGAATATAATACTTGGGTTGATAATATGGAACTAGAACGATCTGAAATATTTTGCCTAAATGTGGAAGAAGCCATTAGGGTTTCAGAAATGTTATTTAGTGTGACAGATATATAGGTATATACCCCTTGGTTTTTGTCAATGATAAGGATAAGAACTAGGGGGTGTTTTTATGTTAAACTTTGTTAAAAAGGAAAAGTCGGATAATCTGAAGAATGAAATGCTAGAAAGTCTAAGATTTGCTCATAAAGAGTGGAAGGATAAGGAGAACTACTTTGAGTCAGTTACTGATCCTGATTTAATAGATTATGCCATATATGATATGGAAGCATCTAAGTTAAAATATATATATCTATTAAAGAAGATAAAGGAATGGGACTCAAGATTAGTACACCAGGAAGAAACTGAGGATGAGTGTATGAATAATATTTCTACTAATAGCTAGTACAAAAAGGTGTAATATTTTCTCTAATCCTCCTATAATTATAGTATAATAAGATTTAGGAGGGGAGAAAAATGGACTTAGGTACAATTTTTTATTACATTATCGGACTATTTTTATTATATATTATAGGTCTTATCCTTGTTTGGCCAATTAAAAAGATAATTAAGTTAATCTTTAATGGTATTTTGGGAGGAGTTATTCTACTATTTTTTAATTACATAGGAAAGTTTTTCGGCTTAAGTATAGTTGTCAATCCACTAAATGCCATTATAGTAGGTTTTTTAGGGGTTCCTGGGGTGATATTATTGTTAATACTTCAAATTATATTATAGTATACTGGGGTATTTCTGCTGTGATTTGTATAAATGTTCAAAATATGGTATACTAATAAGGTATAATATAAAAAAGACAGGGGGTATATTGTATGCCAGCGATAAAAATGCAGATAGAAGAGAGAAAAGAGACAGGAAAAAATGCAGTAAAGAAAATGAGAGAAGAAAATATAATACCAGCAGTTATATATAGCAGAGGAGGGGAAACAATTCATGTTTCCGTAAGTTCATCTGAGTTTGCAAGGGTATTTAAAAGAGCAGGAAGTTCATCTTTATTGGGATTAGAAGTATCAGGGGAGACTATACCAGCAGTAATAAAAGAAATTCAAAGACACCCTGTAAAAGGACAAATATTGCATATTGATTTCCAAAAATTAAATATGGATGAGAAGGTAAAAATGACTATACCAGTTATCTTAACTAATAGAGATAATATAAGATTACAACCTTCAATTCTAATGCAGTTATTAGACCAAATTGAAATTGAATGTCTACCAACTGATATTCCAAATGGTGCTGAAGTAGATGTGGAGAACATGGATTTCACTACTCCTATATTAGTTAAAGATTTAGACATAGCTAAAAACGAAGATATTACTATAGTAAGAGATTTAGAAGATGTAGTATGTACATTGACACAGCCTTCCATAAGTGAAGAGGAAGCTGAAGGAGAAGAAGCAGACATTCCAGTAGCTACAGAAGCAGCACCAGATGTAATTGAATCAGGAGAATAGTATGTTTATTGCCCATAGAG
The DNA here is from genome assembly GCA_023388495.1 of Bacillota bacterium. GTDB lineage: Bacteria > Bacillota > Clostridia > Tissierellales > Tissierellaceae > Tissierella. The sequence goes on from JAEWGC010000036.1 coordinate 40,147, forward strand.
AATTTTCTTTATGGGTTTTTTCATTTTTTGGGTAAGCTGCTATTGAGTTCTCAAATATATGATGTTATTCCGTTTTATTTTCATATGTATTATATTATAATTAATAAATGTATAGATATTGAAACTCATTTAATAGAAAATTTATTGGAGGTATAGCTAGGATGATAGATAATATTATGAGTCTAAGTCCAGATATTACAAAGCTTATTATAGATCATTTAGATGGTGTTGTTATAACTGATCCACAGGGACGATATGTATATGTAAATGAGGCCTGGTCAGATATGATGGGTGGAATAAAACTTGAGGATATAAAAGGGAAATTTGTTCATGAGTTAATTCCCGATACTAAGATTGACCTTGTTCTTAAATCTAAAAAACCAATTACAGGACATGTTATTATTTCAAAGGGACCTTCTAAAACAGAGGCATTTTCTACCTATATACCTATCCTTAAAGATGGGGAATTAGTTGCAGGGTTTATACATGTAATTATTAGAGGAATGAAAGGTGCTGTGGATTTCTCATCTAAAGTAAATAGTATGCTAAATCAAATTGAATACTATCAAGAAGAATTGAGAAAGATTAGAGGAGCAAAATATTCGATAGATAATATTATTGGAGAGAGTCCTGAGATTAGACAGATGAAAGATACTATAATAAATGCTGCAAGATCAAACTCTACAGTATTAATTGAAGGTGAGACAGGAACTGGAAAAGAACTGGTAGCTCATTCTGTACACGATTTGAGTACTAGAACTTCTGCCCCTTTTATAAAGGTAAATTGCGCTGCAATACCAAGCAATCTATTAGAAACTGAATTTTTTGGTTATGAAGAGGGAGCGTTTACTGGAGCTAAAAAAGGTGGGAAAGAAGGTCGGTTTGAAATGGCTAATGGTGGAAGTTTGTTTTTTGATGAGATTAATCAATTGCCGCTAGTATTACAACCAAAACTTTTAAGAGCTCTACAAGAAAAAGAGATTGAAAGAGTAGGTGGAAAGGAGAGTATTCCTGTTAATGTTAGGATTATCGCTGCTTCCAATGTTTCATTAGAAAAATTAGTAAAAGATAAAAAATTTAGAAGTGACTTATTTTATAGACTTAATGTTATTAAGATAGTTATTCCTCCTTTAAGAAAGCGAAAAGAAGATATACCACTAATTGCAGATAATTTATTGGATAGATTGAATTTTCAATTAGGAATGAGCGTTCCCAGTATATCTGAGGATGCCAAGAATAAACTTATGGAATATGAATGGCCAGGAAATATAAGGGAATTACAAAATGTAGTGGAAAGAGCCATGAATATGTCTTGGGGGGAAACCTTGGAGTGGAAACATTTTAGTCCTTATTTTAAGAATAAAAGATTTCATAAAAACCTTAAGATAGATGGAAATGGTGAATTCTTGATAAAAGATATGAAGGACAGATTGGAAAAAGAAACTATAATTGAAGCTCTTGATAAATGCAATAACAATAAGACACAGGCAGCAATTAGACTTGGAATATCTAGAACTTTACTGTATAAAAAAATTAGGAAATATGATATAGATAAAAATTAAGTTGTAAACATAAGTTTACGTAAACTTATGTTTACACATATTATTGTAAATTGCTTTATTACGATAATATACAAGAAAAGAATAAATAAGTGTAAACAATTGTTTACATATGAATGAAAAGAAAGTTTGAAACTATATGGCTAAAGCCTTGTAATTTCAAGCTTTTTTTTTGCTAACAAATTGGCATGGTATTTGCAATATTTATATTTGAATAAAATAATTTTATATAAGGAGGATAATATGAAAAATGCAGTTATAGTTTCTGCTGTACGAACTCCCGTAGGAAAATGCAGAGGTGTATTGGCATCCGTTGAGCCATATAAGATGGGTGCTGCAGTTGTTAAAGAATCAATAAACAGAGCTGGTATAAGTATGGACTTAATAGATGAAGTCATTTTTGGAAATTTGATGGGACATGATGTTAATAATATTGCAAGAATGGTTTCTCTTGAAGCTGGCATACCTATGGAAAAACCTGCACTTACAATTGATAGACAATGCGGAACCTCTCTTAATGCAATTGCATTAGGTGCAATGATGATTCAACTTGGAGAGGCTAAGGTAATAGTTGCGGGGGGTGTTGAAAGTGATTCCCGTAGACCCTATGTAATGTTAAAACCTGAGATAGGATACTCTGTAGCTCCACCAAGATTTTCTGAGGGACTTAAGCTTTCTCCGGAACATATAGGAAACCCAAATATGGGTATCACAGCGGAAAACCTTGCAGAATTATATAACCTTACAAGGGAGGAGTTAGATAATTATGCAATAAACAGTCATAAAAAGGCAGCTAAAGCACAAGCGGCTGGAAAGTTTAAAGAGCAGATACTGCCTATTGAAGTTGATTTAGGTAAGGGGAAAAAGATAGTTATATCTGAAGACGAACCTATTAGGGAAGATGCTAATATAGAGTCTATGTCTAGATTAAAGCCAGTGTTTAAGAAAGATGGAGTAGTTACTGCAGGTAATAGTTCACCAATGAGTGATGGGGCTGGAGCTGTAGTTATAATGGAGGAAGAGTTGGCTAAGTCACTTGGACTGGAGGTTTTAGCAAGATATAAAGCTTTTACATCTGTTGGATGCGATCCAAACATTATGGGCATTGGTCCAGTACCTGCCACTAATAGAATTCTTGAGAAAACAAACCTTGTATTAGAAGACATTGATTTAATAGAACTAAATGAAGCTTTTGCTGCACAGACTTTAGCTTGTATGAAAGAATTAAATATAAATGAAGAAAAGCTAAATGTAAATGGAGGAGCAATTGCTTTAGGGCATCCTTTAGCAGGAACAGGTGCCATATTAGTAACAAAGATGGTTTATGAGATGAAGGATAGAGATGCTAAATTAGGATTGGTAACATTCTGCTGCGGAGGTGGACAAGGAGTAGCGATGTTGCTTGAAAGAGATTAAATATTATATGAGGAGGAATAAAAATGGCAAAAACAATTATTACAGTAGCACCAACAGGCGCATGGCCAACAAAGAAAGATAATCCAAATGTCCCGTTAACACCTAAAGAAATTGCCGAAGATGTCTATGAATGCTATAAAGCAGGAGCTGCAATTGCACATCTCCATATGAGGGATGATGAGGGTTTAGGAACTATGGATAAGTCAAGATTTGAAGAAACAGTAAGACTTATTAAAGAAAAATGCGATATTGTAATTAACTGTACAACTTCTGGTGATTTAAATGCTACAGATGAAACAAGACAAGCCCATTTAAAGTCTATACAGCCTGAAATGGCATCATACGATTGTGGATCCATGAACTGGCAGCATAGTACTGTATTTTTAAATACACCTGCTTTTTTAGAAGAATTAGGTCAAACAATGCAAGAATATGGGGTCAAGCCAGAAATTGAAATTTTTGATGCAGGTATGATTTACAATGCAGAGTATTATTTGAAAAAAGGTATATTAAAGGCACCTTTACATTATCAATTTGTTTTAGGTGCTGCTGGAGGAACAGCAGCAACTGTAGAGAACTTGGTATATTTGAAGAACTTGATACCTAAAGGCTCCACATGGTCTGCGTTAGGTATTGGTAAGGGACATATACCAATAATGTTAGCTGCCATAGCAATGGGTGGGCATATAAGAGTAGGAATGGAAGATAATGTAATGTTTGCAAAAGGTCAATTAGCGGAATCAAACAAACAATTTGTAGAACGTGCAGCTAATATAATAAGAGAAAGTGGCAATGAAGTAGCTACTCCAGATGAAGCAAGAGAAATCTTAGGATTGAAAAAATAAACTTAAAAAGGGGAATGACATATGAAAAAGATTATTGATTTAAGTATTTCAGTTGAAAGTGATCTACCTAGTGACCCACCAAAACAAAGACCTCAGATAGTATATAATAATCATAAAGATACTGCTGAAGAAATGGCAGGATTTTTTGGCAATGCTACAGTAGATGATTTACCCGAAGGAAATGGATGGGCAATAGAGTATGTAACACTATCAACTCATACAGGAACTCATATTGATGCACCTTACCATTTTTATCCAACTATGAATAAAGGAGAAAGAGCATGGACTATTGATGAAGTGCCTCTAGATTGGTTCTTCGGACATGGAGTAGTAGTAGATTTTAGAGATAAGCCAGATGGATATAAGGTAATGAGTAAAGATTTTATTGAGTATTTTGATAAAATTAATTATAAGTTAAAAAAAGGAGATATTGTTTTAATAATGACTGGTGCACCTAAATATTGGGGAACAGAAAGATTTTTAACAGCTGGTTGTGGAATGAGCAAGGAAGCTACCTTATGGTTAATTGATCAAGGTGTGAGGGTTATGGGAACAGACGGATGGAGCTGGGATATACCATTACCACTAACTGGAGAAGAGTTCAATCGTACAGGAGACAGTTCAATTATCTGGGAAGGCCATAGGGCAGGAAGAGAAGAAGCTTATTTGCATATAGAAAAGCTTACTAATCTTGAACAACTTCCAATAACTGGTTCTGAAATAATTTGTCTTCCGATTAAAATTAAAGATGCAAGTGCAGGATGGATTAGAGCTGTTGGTATAGTAGAAGAATAATATATGTCTAACACTTAGAAATTACAGTGCGGTAATTTAAATAAAATGTAAAGGTGGTAGAAAGATGGATGTACAAGTTATTTTCACTATTTTCTTTATTGTTTTTGCTTCAATAATGGTAGGGGCCGGGGTATATAGTAAAAAGTGGGTATCTGACACTTCAGACTATATACTAGCTGGTAGAGAGGTAAGTTTATTAATTAATATAATGGGAGTAGCAGCAATAGGTTTTGCTGGTACAACAGTATCCTTGGCTCCAGGATATGCCATATTATACGGGATCAAAGGTTCTCTTATATGGGGAGTTATTTATTCTGCATTAGGTCTTATATTCTATGGATTAGTCTTCTCAAAATTTATTAGAAGAAATGGAGCTCAAACACTTCCAGAGTATTTAGAAATGAGATACGATGGGAAAGTAAGAAATGTAGTTGCCGTTGGTACTATTATAGGACTATGTGGTATATTAGCTAATAATATAATGTCTGTAGTTGGAATTGTATCTGGATTCGTAGGCTGGCCGCAAGGGATAGTTCTTGCAATAGTTTTTGCCATAATTTTAGTGTTCACTTATATAAGTGGATTGTGGGCAGCAACAATAACAGACTTTTTCCAAGTATCTGTAGGAATTATAGCAGTTCCTCTATTTTTAACAATGGCTATTAAGAAGTATGGTGGAATTGAATTTCTGCAATCAAACTGGGGAGGAGCCAGTGTATTCACAGAAGGAATTACAGGTGGAAGCATGGGAATTACGTCCTTAAAATATCCAAGTGCATTGACATTTATCTTGCTATTTGGTGCAGCCTTAGTTTGGGGAAATAACTATTATTGGATGAAAATTGCTTCCTGTAGAAATGAGAAAATAGCAAAGAGATCTTTTGGGATAGCGGGAGTGTTATTAATTACAGTATTCATGACTCCTCTTGCTTTTATAGGCGCATATGCAGGAGCAGTAATGCCAGAAGCTTACACCATTGCTGGAGGAACAAATCTGCCTACTGCAGCATATGGAGTATTTGCAAGTTTATTTCCACCTATAGTTTCATCTTTCTTTATTATAGGTTCTGTAGCTGCATCCATTTCTACAGCGTCTACAGCTGCAATAGGAGCATCGTCAACTGCTACAAGAGATATTTATCAAAGAATGATTAATCCTAAAGCAGATTCTAAGACAGCATTAAAGGCAAGTAAGATAATAATGCTTCTAGTTGGAATATTAACATGGGCCCTATGTTATTTCCCAGGAGGACCAACTTATTTATTTGCATTTGCTAATGCTTGGTTAGTGCCACCAGCAGTATTACTTTGTTTTGGAGCCATTTGGCCTAAATTTAATTCAAATGGAGCACTATGGGGAGTTTTAGCAGGAATGGTATCAATGGCAGTTTTAACACTTACTGAATTGTTGGGAATATTTAGCGTTGGAAAATGGACACATCTTGCAATTATTGGTTTTGCAGTAACGGTTATAGTAGGTATGATAACTAATAGATCTAAAGATTCCAAATACTATAGTAAACCAGATTGGAAGATTAAAGTGAAGGAAGGTAAGAGAGAAAAGGTTACATTAGATAAAACAGATACTCAGGTATTAGAGCTAATAAGAAATGGACATATATACATGGCAGATATTACAGATGCATTAGGTGTTGATTCAAAGACTTCAAACTCTTCAATTGAAAAATTAGATCGTGGTGGATATATTGAAAGGGCGGGTTTAACAGGTAGTAAGTTCTATGAGTTCCATATAACAGAAAAATCAAATGAAGTCTTACCAGTCTTAACAGGACAAGAGGCAGAAATGAATAAGGTTGGATTAAATTCATCATATATTGGGCTACTAAAGATTGCAAAAGAATCACCTCAAAGTGTAAATCAATATGTGAAGAATCAACAGTGGAAATCCTTAAAAGTATCAAGTGTAACAACTCATCTAACAAGGCAAGGATATATTATTGAAAAAGGTTTATTTAAGAGAAAAATTTATGTAACACAAAAAGGTATAGAAGCAGTTAGGAAATATTCCTAAGTAAAACAAAAAATCTATTAAAAAATTAGTGCATTAAGGAAGTGTTTTTTGAAATTCATAAAGATTAAGTTGTGATTAAATAGAGTTAAGAAATGAGATTTTTCTTGTTGACTATAAAAATAAAAAACTTATATAGGGTTTTCTATATAGGTTTTTTATTTTTTGGGTAAGATATGAATGATAGTGAAAAGAGAAAAGTTAAGAATGAAAGGAGTTAATAAAATGGGTAAAGTTTTAGGCGCCTATTTATTTCCGCATCCCCCTATTATCATTCCAGAAATAGGAAAAGGTGAAGAAAAGAAAGCAGAAGAAACTATAGAAGGCGTTAAGGCCTTAAGCATAGATATAAAAGAAAAATCTCCATCGACCATAATAATCATTACGCCTCATGGACCTTTGTTTAGTGATGCAATATCTATATCTGTAGAGGAAAAATTAATAGGAGATTTTGAAAAATTTGGACATGATGAACTAAAATTTGAATTTGAAAACAATCTACCATTGATAAAAAAAATACTTAACAATAGCTTAGAAGAAGAGGTAATGGTAGTGGGGATAAATGAAGGATTTGCTAAAAGATATGGTGTAGAAAACAAATTAGATCATGGTGCATTAGTGCCACTGTATTTTGTAAATAAACAATATAGAGATTACAAGCTTATCCATATCACATATGGGATTTTACCTCCAAAAGAACTATATAAGTTTGGAAAAGCTATACAATCAGCAGTCATAGATTCAGAGGAAGAAGTTATAGTAATTGCATCTGGAGATTTATCCCATAAACTTTCAGATGATGGACCATATTCCTATTCGGCAAAAGGGAAGATATTTGATGAGACAATTATAGATATATTGAAGGAAGACAGACTGGAGGATATAGTAACATTTGACTTAGGCCTTGCTGAAGCTGCAGGAGAGTGTGGGTTAAGATCATTGATGATAGCCACAGGAATCTTGGATGGGTATGAGCTGAAGTCGGAGATTATGTCCTATGAAGGACCATTTGGTGTAGGGTATTGTACAGCAAAGGCTGATATTATAGGAAGAAAAGGTGGAAAAGACATTTTAGCTACAATAGAAGAAAGAAAAATGTCTAGGATAAGAGAGATTAGAGAAAATGAAGATTTACATGTTAAATTAGCTAGAAAGAGCTTAGAGCATTATGTAAAGTATAGACAATATATAGATGTCCCTTCTGATTTACCTGATGAGTTTTTGAATCTACGAAGAGGGGTATTTGTTTCTCTAAAAAAAGATGGCATATTGAGAGGTTGTATAGGAACTTTCCAGCCAACGGAAGAGAATGTGGCACTTGAGATAATAAAAAATGCTGTATCAGCAGGTATGAATGACCCTAGATTTGATAGGATAACAGAGTATGAATTAGAAGACATAGTATATTCTGTAGATATATTATCGGAGCCAGAAAAGATAGAATCTAAAGAGGATTTAGATGTGGAGAAATATGGTGTAATAGTTTCCAGTAGATACAAGAAGGGATTGTTACTTCCCAATCTAGAGGGCATAGATACTGTAGATGAGCAGATAGATATAGCTCTAAGTAAGGCTAATATTAAGGCTGATGAAAATTATACTATTCAAAGATTTAAGGTGGAAAGACACTATTAGTTATTCACTATATTGAAGGAGTGGATTCTATGAAAGAAGCTAAGCACTATAAAAAAGGTGATAAAAACGAAGTATATTGCGTACTATGTCCCCATTATTGTAAGATTAAAGAAGAAAATGTAGGGAAATGTAGGGTTAGGAAAAATATAGATGGAATTCTCTATACTTTAAATTATGGGAAGGTGACTTCCTATGCTTATGATCCTATAGAGAAAAAACCATTGTATCACTTTTATCCGGGTTCTAGTATATTTTCTGTTGGGAGCTTTGGATGCAACTTAGGATGTAGCTTTTGTCAGAATTGGGAGATAGTATATAATGAATCTCTGATGATGGATATGTCTGAAGATGATATAATTCAATTAGCCGAGGCTAAGGATTCTATTGGCATAGCCTATACCTATAATGAACCTAGCATTTGGGTTGAGTATATACTGGACATATCTAAGAAGATTAAAGCAGAAGGACTTAAGAATATAATTATATCAAATGGATATATAAATGAAGAACCATTGAGGGAAATTTTACCATATATAGATGCTATGAATATAGATTTAAAGTCTATAGAAGATTTATTTTATAAATCCATATGTAAGGGAAGTATAGATCCAGTTATAAGAACTATTGAAATAGCATCTAAGGAGACTCATGTTGAGGTAACTACTATGTTAATCGATGGAGAAAATGCTTCTCTAGGTGAAGTAAGGAGACTGGCTGAAAGAATTGCAAACATAGATAAATCTATACCGCTTCATTTAAGCAGATACTTTCCAGCATATAAAATGAAAACTGCATCTACTAGTATTGAAACATTACTCCAAGCCAAAAACATAGCTAGAGAATATTTACAATATGTATATATAGGTAATGTTTGGGGCATTGATAATAATAGTTATTGCCCAAAATGCCATAATAAGTTAATAGATAGATACACAGGTGTGAAAATAGTTGGAATAGAAAATGGAAAATGCAAAAAATGCCAGTACACAGTAAATTTTAAATATTAATAGTTGCCCCTTGCCAAGCACGAAATAAACTATTTGGAATAAAATATAGTATTAGGGTAATAATCGTAATGGGAAATTAAGGTAAGGGGTTGATTATATGTATTGCAAAATATGTGGTAGGGATGAAGCGATGACAAATTTACTTAGTCAAAGAATTTGCAAACAATGTATAGATGAGATTGCGAATACATCTGTATACGATGAAACCTATGATTTGTATAAAAATCTTATTAGAATCTTATTAGGATATTACATATCTGAAAAGCATCAACTAAACCCTGTAAATTAATACGGGGTTTTTTTAAATTTATGGTTTATATATTTGTAAAAGTGATATATAATAAGTAAGAAAAACTTCTAAAGACGTATTGAAGGTAGTTTTTCTTGAAACTCAATAAGAAAATTTATTTTTGATTAGGAGGATGATGGTTGGGAATGAAAACTCCCGTATTTGATGCACTTAAAAGATTGATGGAAGAGGATAGTGTGTTTTTTCACATGCCAGGACATAAAGGTAAAAATACACTAATTAATTGGGGTGACTATATACCTTTTATAGACACAACAGAGACAGAAGGCATGGACAATTTGCTAGACCCAAGGGGCATCATCCAAGAAAGCCAAGAACTAGCAGCAAAAGTCTTTGGTTCAAAGTATACCCAATATGCAGTAAATGGATCAACTGGAAGTATATATATAGCCTTAGCTACTATAACTAAGCCAGGAGATAAAATACTAGTTCAAAGAAACTGTCATAAGGCAGTATATAATGCCATGATACTAAATAGATTGAATCCAGTCTATATGTATCCAAACTATAACGAAGATTATCATGTAATGACAGGTCTAGATCCAAAGGAAATTGATGATATTTTATCCGAGGATAGTCAGATTAAGGCAGTAGTTATAACCTATCCAAATTATTATGGAGTATGCTCAGATTTAGAAACTATAGCAAATATAGTTCATAGGCACAATAGGATATTAATGGTGGACGAGGCACATGGACCTCATATGACCTTCTCAGAGAGACTTCCTAAGTCAGCTTTAGAATGTGGTGCAGATATAGTAATTCATAGCACCCATAAGACCTTAGCAAGTTTTACTCAAACATCAATGATTCATATAGGAACAGATAGGGTGGATTTAAATAAACTTAGGGATAGATTCCAGTTATATACAACAACTTCACCTTCATATTTGTTTACTGCATCAAATGAAATAGGGGTAGCTTATATGGATACAGAGGAAGCAAAGAAGAAGTTGGAATGGAATATAGATAAATGTGAAGAAACTATAAAAAGGCTTAATGCTATAGATAGGGTATTTGTATTTACTGGAGATGAAAATGACAAAACCATATTTGCAAAGGATAATACAAAGATATTATTTAGAATAGATGGCATGAGAGGTTCTCAAGTAAAGAAACAATTATATGCTAAGTATAATATAAGGTTAGAGATGACTGATTATTACTATGCTTTGGCTCTTACTTCTTTTATGAATGAAGAAGAAGATTATGAGAGATTAATAGCTGCTGTGGAAGATTTAGCTAAAACTGCGCCATATGAAGAAATTTCACCAGTTAGTATAAAATTACCAACTCCAAAAGTTATAATGCCTGTATATGAGGCATACCATAGCAGTAAAAAACAAATTGAATTAAAAGATAGTATAGGTAGAGTATCTGCTGCTTCCATTATTCCATATCCACCAGGAATACCTTTAGTAGTACCTGGAGAGGAAATAACTCAGGAGTTATATAACCAAATAATCTTCTTAATGGAAAACGGTATAGAAATAGTAGGGTTAATGGGATATAATAAAGATAGACTAGTTGTAGTGGAATAAGGCAAGAAAGGAAGATATTTGGTGAGAGGACTTTTTATAACTTTAGAGGGACCAGACGGTTCAGGGAAATCGACTATAATAGGATTAATAGGAAATTATTTAAAAGATAAAGGTATTGAATTTATAATGACTAGAGAACCTGGAGGGACCTTAATAGGTGAAGAAATCCGCCACATTGTCCTAGATGAAAAAAATACCAGCATGGGGGCTGAAACAGAGGCTTTACTCTATGCTGCAGCTAGAGGACAGCATATCCATGAGAAGATACTGCCTTCCTTAGAAGAAGGAAAACTTGTTCTATGTGATAGATTTGTTTTATCGAGTCTAGCTTATCAAGGAGTAGGTAGAGGATTAGGCATAGAAAAAGTTAAAGCTATAAATGATTTTGCAATTAGGGGAGTATATCCAGATTTAATCCTTTTCTTTCATGTTGACCCAGAGGTTACATTAGAGAGAAAAACTGAAAACAATAAGGGTGACAGATTAGAACAGGAAGGTAATGATTTTCATAAGATGGTTTATAAGGGATATATGGAGCTTTTAAAGATGTACCCAGAAAATGTAAAAATCATAGATGCTAGTAAAACAATAGAGGAAGTTTTAAAAGAGAGCATTAAGGAAATAGAGGAGCTGCTAACTAAGAAAAGGGAGTGATTATATGAAACTCATAATATGTATAGTTCAGGATCAAGATGCAGGAACTTTAATTGATGATTTAACGGAAAAGGAATTTAGAGTAACTAAGTTATCATCAACGGGAGGATTTTTAAAATCTGGAAATACTACACTTTTAATAGGGGTAGATGATGAAGAAGTACCTTCTGTAATAAAGGTAATAGAAGAGAACTGTAAGACTAGGGAATTAACTACATCTCTTCTTACAGTAACTATGCCAGGAGATACCTATATACCATTCCCCTTAGAAGTAAAGGTTGGGGGAGCCACAGTATTTATACTTGATGTAGAGAAACATATTAAAATATAAAAATCTTGTTATAAGGGGTGAGGAATTTGAAACTTATTATAGCTATAATCCAAGATGAGTATATTACAAGAGTTATAAAGATATTAATGGAGAATAAAATAAGAACTACAAAGCTCTCCTCAACAGGTGGTTTTCTTAAATCTGGAAATACTACACTTTTTATAGGTGTAGAAGCTAATAGAGTAGATGAAGTGGCAGAGCTAATAAGAAAAGAGTGTGCTAGTAAGAAAGTAAAATCTGGAAGTGACGAGGTAACTGTTGGAGGAGCAAATCTATTTGTAGTAGACATAGATAAATATATAAAGATATAGAGCTGAGGGATATATATGGATTTTGATAAAGTTCTAGGCCAGGAAAGACAAATAGAGGCCTTGAAAAGTGCTATAAAAAATAAAAATATTAGCCACTGCTATTTATTTGAAGGAGAAAAAGGCTTGGGAAAAAGAAATTTGGCCCTAGCCTTTTCTAAAACCCTTCTTTGTAAAGAAGGCGGATCGGAACCTTGTAATAGGTGCAACTCCTGTATTAAGTTTGACAAGAGCAATCATCCAGATTTTAAGATTTTATCTCCTGAAAAAGGAAGCATTAAAAATGATGAAATTGAAAAAATAATTAAAAGTATGGCAACGGCACCCTTCGAAAGCAGTAGAAAGGTGTTTATTATTGATGATAGTGATAAAATTAGGATGGATATCCAAAATAAATTGTTGAAGACTTTAGAGGAACCACCAGAATATATTAACATTATCTTGGTGACTTCAAGTGCCAACAAGCTACTACCCACAATATTATCTAGATGTCAAATAATTAAGTTTTATCCTTTGGATACCTCCAAAATAATAGATTTGCTCATGGAGAATTATGGAATCCATGAAGACAGAGCCAAATTTATTGCAGGCTTTGCAAAGGGTTCTGTAGGGAAGTCTATAGAATTAGCTAATTCCGATGATTTCTTCCAAAAAAGAGAAGAAGTTATAAAGGTAATAGATAGTATCATAAAGGGTGATAAAACCAAGGCTCTTACTTCTATGGATTTCTTTAATGAAAATAAGGAAAACATTGAGGAAATATTAGATATTATTCTCTATTGGTTTAGGGATCTACTTATTTATAAAGAAATAGGCTCTACTTGTCTTTTGGTAAATAAAGACAAGATCCAAATATTATCTGAAGAATCCTTTATAGATTTAAATAAAATTAATGATATAATATATAGAATAGAAGATACTAAGATAAATATTAAAAGAAATGTAAATTTTAGTTTATCTATAGAAACCATGCTTCTGAGTTTAGGAGGAATCAACTAATGGTAACAGTAGTGGGAGTAAGATTTAAGAAAGCAGGAAAAATCTATTATTTTGACCCTGATGATATAGATGTTAAGTTTAATGACTTTGTTGTAGTTGAAACAGCTAGAGGGATAGAGTTTGGTCATGTAGTAGTAGGACCAAAGGAAGTTACAGAAAATGAAATAGTAGCTCCTTTAAAAAAGGTTATTAGAGTAGCCTTAGATGAAGATTTTGATATCCATAGAGAAAATAAGAGAAAAGCAAATGAGGCCATATCCATATGTCAACGAAAAGTGGAAGAGCATGGATTGTCTATGAAATTAGTGGATGTTGAATATACCTTTGATAATAATAAGGTAATATTCTATTTTACTGCAGATGGTAGAGTAGATTTTAGAGAATTAGTAAAGGACTTAGCTGCTATATTTAAAACTAGGATTGAGCTTAGACAAATAGGAGTAAGAGACGAAGCGAAGATGGTAGGGGGAATAGGACCTTGTGGTAAGGTAGTGTGCTGTGGACAATTCCTAGGTGAATTTGAGCCAGTATCTATAAAAATGGCTAAGGAGCAAAGTCTATCCTTAAACCCAACAAAAATATCAGGTCTTTGTGGAAGACTTATGTGTTGTTTAAAATATGAGCATGAGGTATATGAAGAATTATTAGCTAAAATGCCACAGGTAGGAGCAATAGTAGTTACGCCAGAAGGCAAGGGAACTGTTGTTGAAACCTTTACATTACTTGAAAAAGTAAAGGTAAAGGTAAGGTTAAAGGATAATACAGATGACTTACTTTATTTCCAAATAAAGGATATAAAAGATACTGGTGAGGTGGATCCAGCTTATGAGAAAGTAGTAGAGTCAATTGTAGAGATAATACCTGGAGAGGAAATAGATATTAAAAGTCTAGAAGATTAGGGAAAAATTAAATATATTTAAAATCTCTTTTAATATTCGCTGAAATCTGTTAAAATAAAATCGTATCAAGATACAAGCACATAAGGGGGGTGAAACACTTGTCATATAGAATTCATGATGATTGTATTGCATGTGGCGCTTGCCAAGCAGAGTGTCCAGTTGACGCTATATCAGCAGGAGATATCTATGTTATAGACCCTGAGAAATGTATTGAATGTGGTGCATGTGCTAACGTTTGTCCAGTAGACGCACCTAAACCAGAATAGTACTTAAAAAAAGACCCCTGAGGGTCTTTTTTGATATATAATATATAAATAGGAGAATTTTATGCTAAGAGAAAATGAACGAATAGATGTAGTTCCTGGAAGTGACCTGAAAATAATACAAAATAAAGAAAAGTTTTCCTATGGCACTGATGCCATATTTCTATCAGATTTTGCAAAATCCAAGGGTAAGGTGGTAGATTTAGGTACTGGTACAGGAATCATCCCCTTAAGGCTATATGCACGAGATAAAGTGGATATAATCTATGGAGTAGAGATACAAGAAGAAGTAGCTAATATGGCAAAGAGGTCTATAGAATTAAATGAATTAGGAGACAAGATTAAAATTCTTAATATGGATTTAAAGGATTTACCAAATCACCTTGGTAAAAATACAATAGATGTGGTTACATCAAATCCTCCCTATATGAAGGCAGGAGGAGCATTAGTAAACCCAGAAGAAAATTTTGCATTGTCTCGCCATGAAATAGCCTGTACTCTCGAAGATATAATTAAAGTAGCAGAATACTTACTAAAGCCATTAGGTAAGTTTTACATGGTACATAGACCAGATAGATTAGTAGATATAATATACACTCTTAGAAAATATAAACTAGAGCCAAAATACATAAGATTTGTGCAACCAAAGTTAGCTAAAAAGCCAAATCTACTATTAATCGAATCAGTAAAGACAGGTAAACCTGATTTAAAGTTCTATGATCCATTAATAGTATATAATGAAGACGGAACCTATACCGATGAAATATATGAAATATACGGTTAGACAAAGTGTAAAATCACTGGCGCACTTTGGAGATAAGTCAACGAATTAATGTAAGGAGAAATAAGATGAAAAGAGGAATTCTATATATATGTCCTACTCCCATTGGGAATCTTGAAGATATTACTCTTAGGACAATAAGAATATTGGGAGAGGTAGACTTAATAGCTGCGGAGGATACTAGGCATACAATTAAGCTACTAAATCATTATGATATTAAAAAGCCTTTAACATCATACCATGAGCACAATATAAAGGAAAAGGGAAGTATGTTAATAGAAAAGTTGAGCTTAGGTCAAAATATTGCCTTAGTATCAGATGCTGGAATGCCAGGTATATCTGATCCGGGAGAGGAACTAATAAGACAAGCAATTGACGAAGGCATCGAAGTAATTGGACTTCCAGGGGCTACAGCATCTATCACAGCCTTAGTAATCTCAGGATTATCAACGGATAAATTTATTTTCGAAGGCTTCTTATCTTCTAAAAAAGGAGACAGAAAAAAAGAACTTGAAAAGATTAAAGAATATAGAAAAACAACGATTATTTATGAAGCGCCTCATAGACTAATAAATTTACTAGAAGATATGAGAGATATATTAGGAAATAGAAAGATTTCTATTTCAAGAGAATTAACAAAGAAATATGAAGAAACCTTCCGTGGCACAGTAGCTGAAGCTTTAGAGAAGTTTAAGACACTAGGAGTAAAGGGTGAATTTGTTCTAATAGTAGAAGGAAACCATGAGGAAGATGAAATAGAAGAAATAGATATACACCAACTATTAAATCAATATATAAATGAAGGTTTTACTAAGAAAGAAGCAGTGAAGAGGGTATCAGAGGAAACTGGAATAGCTAAGAATTTGGTGTATAAAGAGAGTTTAAAATTAGTGAAGAGTGAATAACCTTAGGCAATGCCTATTGGCCTTTTAATCTTTTTAACTATTCCTTATTCACTATTAGTTATTAACTAATAAAAGGGGTGATTATTATTTACACTATACATAAGGAACTAAAGGATAAGATATCTAATTTAAATAATTTAATACAAGATAAATATAAGGAAGTATTTTCTTTAGATAAGGATATCTTAAGAGGATTTGTAAAGGAACATATAGGTTCTATTAAATCTATGAAAAAGTTAGAAAATAATCATTTAGCCTTATATGAAGCTAAAGGTGGTATTGTTGGAGTGGATGGTTCTACAAATAGGATGGGGGGAGCATATCCTCATTTTGTAGATGTTTTCCAAGGTTTAGCAAAGTCCACAATAATTAAAAATAAGCCCATATTTAAAGCAGATATGTATACTCCATTATTTTCAGATATAGAAAAAAGTATATTGGAGGAAGATGAAAAAATAATAGCAGATAAGAAGAATAGATTATTAGCCAGTATAGAAGTAGAAGTTGCTCTTGAAGCTGCTAAAAATTTCAAACCCTATGCAATTCTTATGGATGGTTCTTTAATAAGATATTATATTTATTCTTATGATTTATGGATAAGCTTAAGAGAAGAATGTGAGAAAAATGGAATTCTCTTAGTGGGAGTTATTAAGGATATAAAAACCTCCATTATAGGAGACAAACTAGGAGAAATATATTCTAATATGAATATAAATTCCTACGATAGGGAGCTACTATTTGGACAGCTTAATTACGGTGAAATGATAATCATAAGTGATGAAGCTAATAAGAAAAAAGAAGCAGGCTATTCATCTATATTTATGAGATCCTCCTTAGCTCCTACAGTTATAGGAATGGACATAATAGATAGCCAAAAAGAATATCTAGAAGAAATGGGAAGACTAGTTTTCACTTTAACACCAGAGAACAGTAGAGGCGTTCCTCTATGGTTAGATATAGTTGATAAAGAGGTACAAGTATCAGATGCAATAATGAAAGGTCTTATGGAAAGGTACATGGATAGGGATTTATACGAAAGATTTTTTGTATCAGAAAGAGCGAAGCGAAATTAAATAAAGGGGTGATTTAATGCAAGTAGTAGGTGTTACCACACAGCAAGAAGTATTTATAGGTTCAAAGACTAGAAACTTTAGGATAAATGAATTTCTAATAATAGAGGATCCATATCAAAATGACTTAATGGGAGAAGTTGTAGAGGCAAAGACCTTTAACAGATATATACCTCTAAATATTGCAGGAGATTTTGTAGATGCTTCTGTATTGGAATCCCTAAAAACGCTAGGATACAATATTGATGAAGAAACTATCTATATAGCTAAGGTAAGACTTTTAAATGAAGCTTTATATCCAGTACAAACAGGCTCGGACATTAGACTTCCTGAGTTTCATGAAGTAAAGGATTTAATGATAAAGACAAGAAAAGAAGATGGACTAGTCCTAGGAGTCATTAGAAATACAGATGATATGGCAATTGGCATGGATGAAGAATATAAAAATCTTTTATATACCTTTGAGGAAAAGGGTCTATGCCCTCAAAGAGAAATACCATATATATTGGATATAAAGTCTATGCATCATTATCCTCATATAGGCGTATTTGGAGGATCAGGTTCAGGTAAATCCTTTGGACTTAGGGTTCTATTAGAGGAACTGATGAAACAAAATATTCCTACTATAGTATTAGACCCTCACTTTGAAATGGACTTTAGCCAAGTGGCTTCATACTTAGAAGGAAATGAGATAAGCTTTGAAGACAAGTTTAGATGCTTACAGGTTGGTTTCCATGTGGGAGTAAAATTTGAAGATTTAACTTCCCAGGATTTAAAAAATTTATTAGATGCTGCTTCAAATCTTACAGATGCTATGAATAATGTAGTAGATGTATTATTTAAAAGAAAAGATTCTTTTCATAGTTTTTATACCAGATTACAGATGTTAACGGAGGCTCAAGAAGAAGGCTCTATTGATAGGATAGATAATAGGATTAACTATGCTGATTCAGAGGAAGAGAGAAAGGCATGGGAAAGAAGAAAGGAAACTTATCTAAAATATGATAAAACCTGTCCTCATAATTCTGTAAAGGGAATAATGTGGAGATTGAAGAGATTAGATAATGAAGGAGTATTTTCAAAGGATATACGGGAAATAGAAGAAGGGCTTCAAAGAGGCAAGTTAATGGTTATTCAAGGTAATACTAGAATACTTCAAGTATTTAGCACCTATTTATTAAACAATCTCTATCATAAGAGAAGAGATTACAAGGATGCCCTATATAAAAAGACTCATGCAGAGTATTTTCCGCCCTTTATAGTAGTCACAGATGAGGCACATAACTTTGCACCAAAGGGCTATGATTCACCATCTAAATCTATACTAAAGGAAATATCTCAAGAAGGTAGAAAATATGGTGCATTTCTGATCCTAGCAACTCAAAGGCCTACTTTGTTAGATGAGACTATTACGGCACAGCTAAATACTAAGTTTATATTTAGAACTGTTAGAGCCTCTGATATACAAACTATTAAGGAAGAAACAGATCTTACAATGGAGGAAACCAGAAGGCTTCCATATCTAAGGACGGGGGATGTATTTATCTCTTCTGCTTCCATGGGAAGAACTATATTTGCCAGAATTAGAGCAGCCATTAGTTCTAGCCCCCATACGGAAAATCCATTTGATGAATTGAGGAATAAAGGCAAAGAAGATGACGACAAGTTTATGAAGATAATAGCTGGAAAGTTTCCTATAAATGACACTGATTTAATCCACATCATTACAGAAATAGAGAAGGAAGCAGGCATTACCATGACTATAGAATCCTTAGAAGATAGATTAAAACAGATGGTAAACAAAGGGAATATAAAAAGAGAAGAAACTATATTTGGATATAGGTATAAGGAGCTATAGATTCTTTTAAAAGGTTGTTTCGGAATATAAACAACCTTTTAAATATTATAAAAATATTTGTTTTAGATAGATTAAGTGTTAAATTATGGGTATAGGTATATTATGTCGAAATGGGAGTTTTAGATTAAATTGTCGAGGTGGGGGAATGAAAACTATTCAGAAGAAATTTCGGTTATTTGGAATATTGTTGACTTTTATTGTTGCCTTGGGATTAATAATTCAATATGCATATTTAAATAATGTAATAACTAAAGATAAGGAATTAAATATGGCCAAATCCATAGAGCATTTAGGCTACCAAATAAATAGTAATTTGAAATACCATAGTCAATACACCATCGCTGCCTCAGAGTTTATAAGTGCAGGACGGTGTCTAGATAATGAGACTATAAAATATTTTAAAGGACTTGTGGAAAATAGTAATACAATAAGGTCGATTTACTTTGGTGATGTAAATAACAGACTAATAAATAGTGATGATTGGAATCCGCCGAAAGGTTACGATATAAAATCTAGGACATGGTACATAAAAGCAATTAAAGAAAGGAAGCTTGTGCTTTCTGACATATATATAGATGCATTAGAAAACACTCCGATAATTACCATATCAAAGCCAGTATATAATAAGAATGGGATATTGTTAGGGGTTGTAGCATCTGATATTAGTATGGAAGAAATTATAAAGATAGTAGAAGATACGAAAATTAAAGGTTTGGGATATTCTTTTTTAATAGACGGTTCCGGAAATATATTAGCCCATCCAAAATATAAATATGAGTCAGAGTCTGAAATAATTAATATTGATTCAATGGGTAATGGAATTCATGAAGAATTAAAAAGAAATGAAGCGGGGAAGATAGAAGTAGAGTTAGATGGTGTTTTGGGATATCTATCATATCAACCTGTAGAAAAAACTGATTGGATTATTGGAAACTTTATGTCCTTAGAAGAGTTTCATGGTGATAATGGTGATATTTGGAGAATGCTTTTCATTGCCTTAGCGATGGCTATAATTATTTTTAGTTCTTTTACTTATTTACAAAAGGTAAACTTCCTTATTCCGGTATATAAACTAGATAAGGATATTGAAAACATCAATATAGAAGAAAATATTGGATATAGAATACCTATAGAAAAAAATGATCCCTTCACAGAACTAAGAAAATCTATTAATCTTGTATTAAATAAAACTCATGAATTTCTTGAACAGATAGAACAAGATACAGAAGAAATAATAGCACAAAATCATGAATTGGAAGAATCATATAATGAATTAACTAAAAACATAGAGAAAAGAAAAGAATTAGAGAAGAAATTAATCAATCTAAGCTATCGTGACCAATTAACTGGACTCTATAATAGAAGGTTTTTTGAAGAAGAACTTAGGAGATTAGATGTTCCTAGACAACTGCCACTTACTCTTATAATGGCTGATGTAAACGGTTTAAAGCTTATAAATGATTCCTTTGGACATAAGGCTGGAGATGAGCTTTTAAAAGATATTGCAAATATACTAAGAAAGGGATGTAGAGAAGAGGACATAATAGCACGAATGAGCGGTGACGAATTCATTATTATTCTACCCCAAACTAATGAAAAGGAAGCTGAAGGTATTATAAGTAGGTTAAAAGCCCTAAGTGCAGATAAAAAATGTTCAAATGCTATGTTATCAAATATAGAACTATCAGTATCATTTGGATTGGGAACTAAGTATACAGTAGAAACTAATGTAGAAGAAATCTTAAAAAGAGCTGAAGATAATATGTATGCTCACAAACTATTTGAAGGGCCTAGCATGAGAAGCAAAACCATAGAAACTATAATGAAGGCATTATATGAGAAAAATAAAAGAGAAGAGGCACACTCCAAAAGAGTAGCAATGATTTCTCAAGAAATAGGTACTGCCTTAGGTATGAGGGAAGAAAAATTAAAAGAACTTGAAAATGTTGGATTGCTTCATGATATAGGTAAGATTGCAATCGATGAAGCTATTTTAGACAAGCCAGGTATACTTTCTGATGAAGAATGGGAGGATATGAAAAAGCATCCTGAAATTGGATATAGGATACTTAGTACAGTAAATGAAATGTCCCAAATAGCTGATTATACTCTTTATCATCATGAAAGATATGATGGCAAAGGATATCCTAAGGGATTAAAGGGAGAGGAAATTCCTTTAGTATCAAGGATTATATCCATAGCTGATGCATATGATGCCATGGTAAGTGATAGAGCCTATAGGAAAGCTTTATCAAATGAAATAATAGTAAAAGAATTTATAAAGAATGCTGGAACTCAATTTGATCCTAAGTTGGCGAGAATATTCGTAGAGAAAATCCTAAAGGCTAATTGGGAAGAATAAAATAAAGATTAGACTCTCGCAATGAGAGTCTAATCTTTATTTTAGTATATATACTTTAACTTTTCTTCTTCCAAATCTATAAACTTCTTTAGAGCTTTCAAAGAATAAGTCAATTTTATTCCCTTTAATTGCTCCTCCTGTATCCTCTGCTATAGCAAAACCATAATCTTTAGATCCATCAAGGCTTTGAACATAAAGTTTCGTGCCTAATGGAATTACCTTGGGGTCAACAGCAACTACACCAGGTCTGGCCTTTGTACCTGAGGCCGTAAGACCATAATATCTATCTCCTGGTCTTTTACCTGTGCTTTCGAATGATAAATCATAAGCAGTAGCTGTCATAGTTATAGACTTTCTATAGCTAGTATCACCTCTAGATGTAGCAACGATTAAATCCTTCGTACCTTTTTCTACAATTTCAGAAATAGGTTTATTAACGATTTCTTCTTTCACTAATTCAGTTGAATGAAGTTCACCATTGATAAATTCCTTTTTAAAATAGGATTTTTTAAGTCCATTCTTACCAGTTTGGACAACCTTTGATGTTCCAAGATCCATATTTTTGTTCTTGTTTACAACTTTTTCAAAAGGAACAATATCTTCAACGGCCTCAACCACCTCCTCAACTTTAAATAACTCGATATTTGTACCATCGAAAATCTTATCTTCTAATTTTGGATAAGTAAAATCCTTTTCTCCTAGTGTAATGTCGTTTTCATCTAGTACTTCACCTACAGTATTATGAAATGATTTTACATCAAGTTCTTTTCCTCTAAATGAAATAGTAAATGAATTAGGATTTTTTATAGTTATATTCATATTGTCTTCAAGTTCTCTGTCTAAAGCCACATTAATGTAGGCATCTTTGTTAAGTGGAATGGATTCTTTTTCAAGTAATTCTTCCACAGTTTTGGCGTTTGACGTTATTTCTTTAACATCTTCGCCTAATTGTAAGGTAATAGTATGAATACTACCTTGGTACACGTAAAACCCTAAAGATACAGTAACAGCTATAGCGAGGGCAGTCAAGACTAAGAATTTCCAAGTCTTATTGACTGTATGATTTTCCATAATATACCTCCTATAATTTAACTATTCTAGTATTGTAATCAAAAACTTAATATTTGTCAAATTTTTGATATAATACACATAATATTCCGACAATGTCGTTGTGTTTCTTTATTGCATATGGATATCATACACCAAAAATGGAAATTTATTCATAAAACTTATAAATATCTCTTATTGGAAGTAAAAGATCTGATATATTAATTAAACTAATATAGGACTACAGGCTATTTCTTTTTTTGTTGTAGTTTTTTGTTGAAAGCAAGCCATATTAATGATAGAATCAAATTATCATTTATATAATTTGGTAATATTATGATGAATTTCAAATAAATACGCACCCGGGGGGATATTAATTGAATATAGAAATAATAGAGAGAACAATTGAGAAACTAGATTCCATAGTTTCTTGCAAAATCATTTCAGGGGACAATAATATCTTTGATGAAATTCACATCGTATCAAATGGCAGCAGATCTGCTAAGCAGTTGGTACGAGATATACAATCCGTTCTAATAGCTACATATAATATTCAAATAGATCATAAGAAAATAAGCATAGCAGAAATACAAGATAATAGTCTCAAAAAGGCTGATTGCAGACTTAAGATAATGTCAGTATCCCATGACAATAGTGGACAAAAGGCTATGGTTAAAGTTGCGTTGGACAACCATAGGAATATTTTTGAGAACTCAAGGATTGGAGTTAATACAAGTAGAAATATTGATAGAATGTTAGTAGATGTTACATTGAAGACCGTTGAAGATGCCTATGGATATGAGGAAGTCTTTATACTGGAAGATATAAAAACAATAAATATTTCTACAGATAAGGTTGTAATTGTGGTTATTGCTTGCTTAGATGGCGGTTTTGAGGAAAAACTTTGCGGTTCCTGCTTAGTGAAAAATGACTATAAAGAAGCAGTAGTAAAGGCTACCTTAGACGCTCTCAATCGATATATATCAAAGTAGATATCAATACCGGCTAATAAATTTTATTTTAAAATAAGCGAAGCGAATATAGCATGCTGTAATAGCGAATCAGCATAGAATCCGAAAAAGGGGGCTATATTCGATGAAAAAGATTATAATGGTTTTACTTAGCATTCTAGCTTTAGTTTTATCAGCTGGAGCGAATTTTTCTTGGATTTAACAATATAGTTATATTATTAGCCGGTATAAGATATATAAGGAGATGAATAAGATTTGAAACCTAATAAAAATACATACATATACATAGGAATACTTTTTTTAGTTGCAATTATATCTTATAGTTTTTTACTTATAAACTTTACAATTCCAAATTTTAAAATGTTATTATTTTGGTCATTACTGTCGATTATTATAGAATCTTTATTAATACCCTTACCCAATAATGCCATAGGAGTCTCCGTGGGGTCTGCGATAAACTTATCATCTATTATAGTCGGAGGCCCTTTGCTAGGTACTACAGCATCTTTTGTAGGATTTTTATTTAGGTTTCCTAAGATTCCAGGAAGAGGATATAATCATTTATTTAATACTCCTATCTACAAAACGATATTTAATATATCTCAGAGTATTGTTGTAACATCTGCTATGGGAATAATATATGTAGGTACTGGAGGGCAAATAGGAGGATTTTCATTATTTCAAACAATCTTTATATTGCTACTAGGTATGCTTTTTAATACTACAATAATATCTGGGCTAATGTCTATATTAAATAGGCAACGATTTATAAATATTTGGTATTCAAATATCAAGGGAGTTCTAGGCAGTGCTCTTGCGGTTGGGACCATAGGTATTATTATATCACTAGCTTTTATAGGTTATGGTTATTGGGCTGTTATTTTATTCTTTGGTCCGCTATTACTAGCTAGGTATTCTTTCAAACTATATATGGAAACTAGAAACCTATATTTAGCTACTATACAAGCCTTTAACTCTGCTATGGAGGCTAAGGATCCTTATACATCTGGACATGCCTCTAGGGTAGAGGGCTATGCCGTTCAATTAGCAGAAGCCTATGGATTATCTATGGAAAAAATTCAAAACATTAAAAATGCAGCAATATTACACGATATAGGTAAAATAGGTATCAATGATAATATACTGCATAAGGCTGAAAAGCTGACTCAAATGGAATATGAAGAAATTATGAGACATCCTAATATAGGAGCAGAAATCATCAGTAAGGTAGATTTTTTAAAGAAGATTTCTGGAATAGTTAGGTATCATCATGAAAGATATGATGGGAAGGGATATCCAGAAGGGCTATCTGGAGATAAAATACCTTTAGAAGCTTATATATTAGCTATAGCTGATTCTTATGATGCCATGACATCAGATAGGCCCTATAGAAAAGCCTTAAGCAAAGAAGAAGCATTACAGGAAATTAGGAAAAATGCTGGAACACAGTTTCATCCAGCCCTTGCGGAAAAATTTACAGAGATGTTAAGTAAATAGAGGTGGTTTTAGTGTTTATAGAAGCTATAGTCATTGGGTTTATTGTGGCCATATTTAGAAAAGGAAAAATAAGAAATATTGAAAATCTCCATATAAATGGGTGGTATTTATTTATTGCGGCGGGTTTAATTCAAGTGTCTATATCCTGGTTAAAGAGTAAGAACCAACTACTAGGACCAGAATTCTTCGATAAATATTTTGTTTATGTACATTTACTTACATATTTACTTATGATAGTTGGAGTTATCCTAAATATTAGAAAGAATTTTATGAGATTTATTCTTATTGGGATGCTCTTAAATTTTATAGTTATCTTTGCAAATGGTGGAAAGATGCCCGTATCTTTTAAAAATGTTAAAGGATATGAAAATTATACAGAGGATATGTTAGATAAATCTGATATAAAGCATTCCTTGGTTACAGAAGACACCAAGTTCGTATACTTAGCCGATGTTATAGTATTGCCTAGACCTTATCCCTTAGCTAGGATTATAAGTATAGGAGATATTTTTCTAATGATAGGAGTATTTTTATTTTTTCAAGAATCTATGGTCAAAAAAAGGCGAGGATATATCTTATTTAGTTGACTAAATATTCTTGTTAGAGTATAATATAGTATTAAATAAGGAAAGATATACTAAAAGTGTGGAAGGGAAGAGTAGGACTAAGATTATTCTATAGAGAGCTGGGTTAGGTGAAAGCCAGTGATTAAGATTATTCTGAAGATGGCCCCAGAACTTTACAGCCGAAGATTTTAGGCTGTAACGGAAGCAGCCGTTACACTGCAAGGTTTTATAACCTAGTGAGATTTAAATCGCAAGATTTGGATAAATTAGAGTGGTACCGCGAAGATAACCTTCGTCTCTATGTAGAGATGGAGGTTTTTTTATGACCTAACCCAGTGAACGTAGTGAACTGTAGGTAGGTCAAACGCAACGAACGCCAAATTCATGCGAATGATAATGAGCAAATGAATTTGTGCAGTGAGACTGCGAATAGTTAGGAAATTGAATTAACCGGGAGGGATTATAATGAAAAAATATTATTTAACTACACCAATTTATTATCCATCTGATAACTTGCATATCGGGCATACTTATACTACAGTAGCAGCAGATGCCATAAAGAAGTTTAAGAAAATGCAAGGATATGATGTATACTTTGTAACAGGCTCAGATGAGCATGGCCAAAAGATTCAGGAAAAAGCTAAAGAAAACGGAGTAACACCAAAGGCATATGTAGACAAAATAGTGGCAGATATAAAAGCACTATGGAAGACTTTGGAGATAGACTATGATACATTCATAAGGACTACAGACCCTCATCATGAAAAGGCAGTAGGGGAAATATTTACAAAACTATATGAGAAGGGTGAAATCTATAAATCAAAATATGAAGGGCATTATTGTACTCCTTGTGAGGCATTTTGGTCAGAGTCTCAATTAGTAGATGGAAAATGTCCTGATTGTAATAGGGAAGTTCATTTAGCAGAAGAGGAAGCATATTTCTTTAAACTTTCAAAATATAGGGATAAACTATTGGCATTTTATGAGGAAAACCCTGAATTCATTCAGCCTGAATCAAGAAAAAATGAAATGGTAAACAATTTCTTAAAGGATGGGTTAGAGGATCTGTGTGTATCAAGAACTAGCTTTGACTGGGGTATCAAGGTTCCATTTGATCCTGCTCATGTTGTATATGTGTGGATAGATGCATTATCCTGCTATATTACAGCCTTAGGCTATGGTAGTGAGGATGATAAGAACTTTAAGGAGTTTTGGCCTGCAAATGTTCATCTAGTAGGTAAGGAAATAGTAAGATTCCATACTATAATTTGGCCCGCACTACTTATGGCAATGGACCTAGAATTACCAAAGAAGGTATTTGGTCATGGTTGGATATTATTTGAAGACGATAAAATGTCAAAATCAAAAGGAAATGTAATATATCCAGAGCCAATAATTGAGTTATATGGCATAGATGCCTTTAAGTATTTCTTGCTTAGAGAATTTTCCTTTGGTCAAGATGGTTCCTTCCATAGAGATAAATTTTTACAAAGATTGAACTCAGATTTAGCCAATGATTTAGGTAATCTAGTTAGTAGAACAGTTACTATGATTGAAAAATATAATGAAGGATTAATCCCTGCTCCAGTTAAAGAAGGAGAATTTGATAGCTCATTAAAGGAAATAGGAATAAATGCAGCTGGAAAAGTAGAAGAATATATGGAGAAGCTAAACTTCTCCGTTGCTCTAGAAGAAGCATGGAAGTTAATCAGACGAACAAATAAATATGTAGATGAAACTACTCCATGGATATTGGCAAAAGAAGAAAATAAAGAGAGATTAGATGCAGTATTATATAATTTAGCAGAGTCCTTAAGGATAGTTTCTATACTCATTAAACCATTTATGGAAAAGACTTCAGTAGAGATAAGAAAACAACTTGGATTAAATAGTGAAATATTGTGGGATGATGCTAAAACTTGGGGTAAACTAGAAGTAGGTACAAAAGTGGAGAGAGGAAATATTATATTCCCAAGACTTGAAATAGAAAAGGAATTAGTTAAATTAAATGAAGCAAATGAAAAGTTGATAGAATCAAGAAGTAAAGGAAAGAAGGTTGAAAAAGTGGAAGAAGTAAAAGAAGTAGTAGAAGAGAAAGTAGAAGAAATTACAATAGATGATTTTGATAAAGTAAAATTAAAGGTAGCAGAGGTTATATCCTGTGAAAACCATCCAAAGGCTGATAAATTATATGTGTTACAGTTAAAATTAGGTGAAGAACAGCGTCAAGTAGTATCAGGTATAAAAGAATATTATTCACCAGAGGAATTAGTGGGTAAAAAGGTAGTAGTGGTTACAAACCTAAAGCCTGTAAAATTAAGAGGAGTAGAGTCTAAGGGAATGATATTAGCAGCTGAAGACAGTGCAGGTAAACTTAGTTTAGTATCAACTCTAGAAGACCTACAATCAGGGGCAACAATATCATAAAGGAGAAATATCTATGTTAATAGACAGTCATGTACATCTGGATGATCAAAGATTTGACAAGGACAGAGATCTGCTAATCAAAAACTTAAGAAATAACGGAATAGAAATGGTTATAAATATTGGTGCAGATTTACAGACCAGTATTGCTTCTGTATCCTTAGCTGAAAAGTATGATAATATATATGCCGCAGTTGGCGTGCATCCCCATTCTGCAAAGGAAGTTGATAATTCAACTATAGAGATATTGAAAACCTTTGCTAAAAGAGATAAGGTAGTAGCCATAGGTGAAATAGGATTAGATTTTTACTATGATAATTCTCCTAGGGATATACAAAGAAAATGGTTTAAAGAACAACTGGCCCTTGCTAAAGAAGTTGATTTACCAGTGGTTATCCATACTAGAGATGCGGCTCAGGAAACCTTTGATATATTAAAGGAAGCACAGGACGGAAGCTTAAGAGGAGTGTTACATTGTTACTCTGGTAGTCCGGAGATGGCATTAGAATATATCAAGATGGGCTTTTATATATCTTTAGCTGGACCTGTTACTTTTAAAAATGCTAGGGTAAGTAGAGAAGTGGCTAAGGTAGTTCCCTTAGATAAACTCCTTATAGAGACAGACTGTCCGTACTTGACCCCAGAGCCTTATAGAGGAAAAAGAAATGAACCAATATTTGTAAGATATGTAGCGGGTACAATAGCGGAGACTAGGGGAATTTCATTTGAAGAGTTGGCGAAAGTGACTAATAGAAACACTAAGGAACTATTTGGAATTAAATAAGTCTAATTGACAATGTACAATTGACAATTGACAATTAAATGACTAAAAAATGAAAAGAGAAAAGAATTATTGATTTAGATATTATTTTAAATTCTAAAGGTTTTAATGTTTTCTATTGTCCATTGTCAATCGTCAATTGTCAATTCTAAACAAGGGGTTGTTATATTGATAAAGGAAGTAATAGTAGTAGAAGGAAAAGATGATATTACTGTTGTGAAATCTGCTGTAGATGCTGAGGTTATTGCAACAGGCGGATTTGGATATAAAAAAGAGTTTATTAAGACTCTTAAGACTATAGCAGAAAAAAGAGGAATTATTATTTTAACAGACCCAGATTATGCTGGAGAACAAATCAGAAGAGATTTATCTAAGCATATTAAAAACTGTAAACATGCATTTCTACCTCAAGGCAAGGCTCTAAAAAAAGGAGATATTGGAGTTGAAAATGCCAATAAGGAGGATATTATAGAGGCTATCCAAAAATCTAGACCAAGTAATATAGAAAGAAAAGAGGAATTTACAAAGGAAGAAATAATAGCCCTAGGCCTTGCTGGTGGACCTCAATCAAGGGAAAAAAGGGAAGTTCTAGGGGAAATCCTAGGCATTGGATATGCAAATTCTAAACAATTCCTTAATAGACTAAATAATTTTGGAGTAACTAGGGAAGAGTTTGAAGATGCTTTAGAAAGGGTTGAAAAGGAATATGGAAGATAAAAGGCTTTATTCTCCTAAATATATAAAAGAAGTTTTAGGAAGGCATGGATTTAAGTTTTCAAAGAGTTTAGGGCAAAACTTTTTAATAGATGGAAATATTGTAAGGAAAATAGTAGATGAAGGAAATATTAAAAAGGATGATTATGTCCTAGAAATAGGCCCTGGAATGGGTACTTTAACAGAAGAGTTAGCCCTAAGAGCAAAGAAAGTAGTGGCTGTAGAAATCGACAGTACATTGCTACCAATATTAGACGAGACCCTTCATAAATATAATAATGTAGAAATAATTCATGGAGATGTATTGAAAATCGATGTAGAGAAGCTAATCCACGAAAAATTAGATGGAGGTCCTGTAAAGGTAGTAGCAAATCTTCCGTACTATGTAACTACTCCTATAATAGCAAAACTAATAGAAGATAACTTAAACTTAGAATCTATTATAGTTATGGTGCAAAAAGAAGTAGCAGAAAGAATGGAGGCTGGTCCTGGAGGGAAGGAATATGGGAGCCTTTCTGTGTTTGTCAACTTTTATAGCAAACCAGAAATAGTTGTTAAGGTTCCAAAGACGGTGTTCATGCCTCAACCTAAGATAGATTCAGCTGTAATAAAACTTACCATAAACAAGGAATTGCCAGATGTTGATAAAGATAAGTTTTTCAAAATCGTAAAAGCTGCTTTCTCCAAGAGAAGAAAAACTATATTAAACTCATTATCTACCTATGGCTTTAATATTGAGAAAGAAACCATAAAAGAGGCTTTAGAGAAGTTAAATATTAGTCCTGAAACAAGAGCAGAAAACTTATCTGTAGAAGATTTTATAAAGATTAGTAAAACATTGCCCCCATTAGACATATAATTAAATAAAGTGTAAAAAGGGGGTAGTTTTATGTCATTGGCATACACCAGGAAGTTTATAATACTGAGGAAAGAGTTTTCTACTATGGCTGAAAGAAATCCAAAGGGCCATTGCAAACTAGAGATAAAAGGCCTTAGGGGTATGGTCACCGTAAATGTTGAAAACGCAGAAGCCGACAACTTTTATAATGTTGTATTTATCTCTAATGACAGATTACATTCGACTTGGGAATTAGGTAAAATATTTACAGATGATATTGGAAGAGGAAAAGGGGAATTTACATTTATACAAAGGGATTTGGAGGCCAAAAACTTTCCAATAGACAGAATATCTGGTATTCTAGTAATAAGGGAAGGAGAAGTTCTTTTGGGCGGGTATCTGGATAAGGAAGATGGCACAATTGAAAGATACATAGAGTCCATACATTTGAAGTCAGAGCCTACAATTAATGAAATTCCAGCAATAGCAGAGGTAGAAGAAGTAGCAGAGGTAGAAGAAGTGGAAGCAGAAGTAATAGAAGAAGTAACAGAAGTAGCTGAGATCCAAGAAACAGTAGAAATAGAAGAATTGGAAGAGGTAGTAAGAGAGCATATAGAAGAAAATGTACAGGAATCTGTAGAAGAAGTAGATATAGAGCCTCTACATGATCCAATATATGATGTGCCTGCAAGGGAGCTAGCATATGACCCAATGTATGATATACCAGCAACGGAGTCAATAATAGAAGAACAGGAAATAGAGGTAATAGAAGAAATAGAAGAAATAGAAGAAAAAGGAATAGCGGAACCTGTAGTAGCAGAAAATATTCAAGAAGAGAAGACTCCTGAGATTAAATTTGATTTAGAGGATTTAGACGAAGAATCTATGGAACCAGACCATAAGACATTAGATTATATAAAGAAATTAAATCAAAAAAATCAAACAACCAATTATGTATTAAGTATTCTAAGATTTTTCCCATATATTGATCCGTTTAAATATAATTTAAAAGGATATAATTGGTGGATAGTAGAGTTAGATAAGGAAAACGAATATAGGGCATTTCTTCCGTACTTCTCCTATATTGTGGGAGGAAATAATAAGGAGCCTTATAGCAATAATATAGCCACATGTAATGAATTAATGAGCAAGTACGAGCACTATTTATTTGGGTTATATAATGAAGGAGAAAATGTTAAATACTTTGTTTATGGCATACCAGGTAAATTTACCATGAATGAACACCCCTATAGGGGAGCTAATGGATTTAATACTTGGCACCAAGGGAAGTATATAGAAGGATATTGGATTATATATATAGATCCTATGACAGGTAAGCCTATACGCCCAGTAACTCCAATGATTCCAGTAGATTAAGATTTATTAAGCAAGAGGAGGCTTCCATATGAAAAGTACAAAAGATGATTTAGTTTGTGTAGGGCATCTAGCAGACGAAATATCAATTGAAAACTTAAAGAAAAGCTTAAATCAAGAGGAGGATATTTACCTTTTGTCCAATATGTTTAAAGCCTTATCGGATCCCACTAGATTGAAGATTATTTATATATTGGCTAAATCATCTCTATGTGTATGCGATATAGCCAATATACTGGAAATGACTCAATCAGCTATATCCCATCAGCTCAGAATTTTAAGGGATATGAAATTGGTCAAGTTTAAGAGGGAAGGCAAACTGGTTATCTACTCTTTAGACGATGAGCACGTATTGGAGTTGTTTGAACAAGGTTTAGACCATGTAAAGCATAGATAAGACCTACAAATTCTTATAGATATTTGTGGGTTTTTCTCACTTATTTTTTTCTCATGATTATTTAAGAAAACTATGGGTAAAATATTAGAGTAAAAAACTATTGACTATTATACCCGTATGGGGTATACTATAGTTAATAGTATAGTAAAGGAGGATTTGAAATGGCTAATGTAATAGTTTATACAAGTAATACTTGTCCATACTGTATTTCTGCAAAAGATTATTTAAAAGAAAAAGGTATAGATTATACTGAAAAGAATGTTCAAACAGATAAGGAAGCAAGAAAAGAATTAATGGCTATGGGCCATATGGGTGTACCAGTATTAGTTATCGACGGTGAAGAAGTTGTTGGCTTTGATAAAGAAAAGATAGATGGTTTATTAGCAAAATAATATATGCCTAATAAAAAGAAGAGTTCTAATTTATGAACTCTTCTTTTTTTATGAAATTATTTAAATTAATATTAACTATTCATTTAACGCAGTCATTAATTTATCTAAATCTAAGCCATGTACCATAGCAGCTTCTTCTAAGCTTTCCATTTGACTTGATGGACAACCTACACAGCCCATGCCAAATCTCATAAGAATTTCTATTGATTCTGGTTTTTTTCTGATTAGTTCTCCAATTAGCATATCCTTAGTTACTGTCATATTTTCAACCTCCTTTTTAATTCTTACTAATATAGTAGCATATCTTTTAATCTCTTTCTAGTATAATTATATCTTTTCACAAAATATAAAAATTATTTAATAATTTATTGAATAAAAAATTTATTATGGGAGATTACTATATCAGGAGGTGAAATCATGGATAATGATGATAGAAATAGAGAACCACAGAGGGACAGGGATAGAGACAGAGACAATGATTTTAGCATTGGCGAAATGCTTATAAGAGTTTTAGTGACAGCTATAGTTGTAGCCATAGCAGCATATTTTACTCCTGGATTTACAATAGATAGTATATGGAGTCTATTGTTGGCATCAGTAGTAATAGGAGTACTGGATCATTTAATCCAAAGGTTTACAGGTGTAAATGCTTCACCATTTGGAAGAGGGATTACAGGATTTCTAGTTGCTGCAATTATTCTTTATGTTACAAAATTTATAGTTCCTGGATTTAATATATCTGTATGGGGAGCTATAATAGGAGCTTTAGTAATAGGCATAGTAGATGCCATAATACCAGGAAGAGCAATGTAGTTATTTGTATAAAATTTAATCAAAAACATTGTATGAAGAAAGATATAATAAACAAATGATTAAAATCTAAAACTAAAAAACGGGATTCTTTTTCTATCATTAAGAGATTGTAGTAATCTGAATGGTAGAGAATGGGTCTCGTTTTTTGATTAAAAACATTAAATCAGGGTAATCTATAGTAACATATATATTTATAGATAAAATTAATAAATTGTTGTTTACAAATACCCCGCATGGGTATATAATATATAGAGAAGATATAAAGAAGGAGGATATAGAAATGACTATAGATTTAACTACTAAGGCGGCAGAAGAATTAACTAAGGTTATAGAATCTAAAAAAACTGAAAAACCACTTCGAATTTATATTGCAGGTTATGGATGAGGTGGCCCATCGTTTGGATTGGCTCTGGATGAGCAAAAAGAAGGAGATTCAGAAGTAAAGGTAGGGAATTTTAGATTTCTAGTAGAAGAAGGACTAGAAGAGAATTATGGAAAATTTACTGTAGATTACAGTGATAATTGGATAAGAAGAGGTTTTACAGTAACTCCAGATAGGGCTAGTGGAGGATGCTAAAGTTAAAAAGATAGGGTAACCTATCTTTTTCTATTTTAGGAAATTGACAAAATGTGATATAATAAAGAAAGTGGATAATTAAGAAAGGAAGGGTTGGTGATGAAAATGGATTCTGGTCCTTTGCCCAGTTGTATTAAAAACAGAAAATATAAAATAATAATAGGAGAACCATTTTTATCACAGAACATGGTTCTCTAAATTGGAGGGAGAACATGGATGAAAGAAGACTCTTAGAATTAATTGAGCAAAAAAAGTATGTAGAAATTAAAAGAGAATTATCTGAAATGAATGAGGTAGATGTGGCGGAATTACTAGATCCGCTAGATGCCCACATGACATTGTTAATATTTAGAATGTTACCTAAGGACTTAGCGGTAGAAGTGTTCGCGCATTTTTCTATGGAACAACAATTAGGCATTATTAATTCCGTAACAGATAAAGAATTAGAGTATATCATGGATGAACTTTTCTTTGATGATATGATTGACTTAATAGAAGAGATGCCGGCAAATATTGTAAAAAAGGTTCTAAAATCTACCAAGGAAGATGAAAGAAAATTAATAAATCAGTTTTTAAGATATCCAGCGGATTCTGCTGGAAGCATAATGACTATAGAATATGTGGATTTAAGAAAGGGCATAACAGTAAAGGAAGCTCTAGCGCATATAAAGGAAACTGGATTAAACAAAGAAACAGTCTATACCTGCTATGTAACAGACAGGAAGAGAACCCTAGTAGGATTTGTATCACTAAGGACTTTAGTTACATCTGATGAAGATTTGCTTATAGACGATATTATGGAAGATGAAGTAATTCGTGTAAATACAAATGATGACCAAGAAAGTGTAGCAAATGTATTTAGAAAGTATGGATTTTTAGCATTGCCAGTAGTAGATAATGAAAATAGACTTACTGGAATTATTACAGTTGACGATATTATGGACATCATGGAACAAGAGGTAACTGAGGACTTCCAGATAATGGCTGCTATGTCTCCATCAGAGGAGGCGTATTTAGATACTGGAGTTCTTACTTTGGCAAAACATAGATTGCCTTGGCTTTTTATACTTATGATTTCAGCCACATTTACGGGAAGGATAATGGGTAAATTTGAAGATGTATTAGCATCTGTAGTAGTACTTAGTACTTTTATACCTATGCTTATGGATACAGGAGGAAATTCGGGAAGCCAGTCTTCAACTTTGATAATAAGAGGATTAGCAACTGGTGAAATAACAACTCATGATTGGGTGAAGGTAATATGGAAAGAGTTAAGAATTAGTTTTATAGTAGGAGTAGTTCTATCTGCTGCCAACTTTCTAAGACTTATATTACTGGAGAAAGTTGATTTTCTTATAGCCCTAACAGTTTGTATAACAATAGTTTTAACAGTTATGGCTTCAAAAATTGTAGGTGGTATTTTACCATTAGTAGCTAAAAAAATGAAATTGGATCCAGCAATAATGGCAGGTCCTTTAATTACAACCATAGTAGATGCATTGGCCTTACTGGTATACTTTGGCATGGCTGAAGTATTATTGGGCCTATAATAATATAATGCGACAGCGAGGAGGGTTCTCGCTGTCGCAATTTTATTTTTTGAATATAGACAAGTCAATTAGAATATAGTGAATAGTGAATAGTGAAAAGTGAATAGCTTAGGGTAAGGATTTAGGGTCTCTTAGGTTTCAATCTTTTTAACTATTAACTATTAGTTATTAACTATTAGCTATTTTGGGGGTGATTAGATGATCAATGTTATTTGGGCAACTTTAATTATTATAGGATTTGGGGTTGGGATTCTTACGGGAAATCTAGATGGTGTTACAACTGCAGCTATAGATAATGCTAAGTCAGCTGTAGATCTTGCCATGGGACTTATAGGGGTTATGGCATTGTGGTTGGGAATAATGAAAATAGCAGAAGAATCTGGACTTATAAGAGGAATATCAAAAGTCTTAAGGCCTATCATGGTACTTCTTTTTCCAGAGGTACCGCCCGAACATCCGGCAATGGGAGCTATGATAATGAATATTTCCGCTAACATCCTAGGGCTGGGTAATGCTGCTACCCCCTTTGGATTAAAGGCTATGGAGGAATTACAGACATTAAATAGACAAAAAGATATAGCTACTAATGCCATGGTTACTTTTCTTGCAATAAATACTTCATCTGTTACCTTAATACCTGCTTCAACCATTGCAATACTATCAGCAGCAGGAGGAACTAATCCCACAGAAATAATAGGACCTACTATAATTGCCACAACAATGTCAACAATTGCAGCCATAATAGCAGCAAAAACTTTGCAGAGGCTACCGAAATATGAGATAAAAAGGGTAAATGGAAAATCGGGAGGGGGGATTCGATGTTCCTTGAAATAATGCAGCTTTTATCTAAGTTTGCAATTCCTTTTATGATTGTTGGAATTATTTCCTATGGAATAATTAAAAATGTTAAGGTTTATGAATCCTTTACAGAAGGAGCTAAGGATGGATTTGCTACGGCTATAAGAATAATACCGTCCTTTGTGGCTATGCTTGTAGCTATTGGAGTATTTAGGGAATCGGGAGCCATGGATCTTTTAGTTAAGTTGTTGACTCCTGTTATAGAAATCTTTAAAATACCAGGAGAGATAGTTCCTATGATATTTATGAGACCATTATCAGGCTCTGGAGCCCAGGGTATAATGAGTGAGTTGGCTACAAACTACGGTCCAGAATCCCTATTAGCTAGAATGGCAGCTGTAATGATGGGTTCTAGTGAAACCACCTTCTATGTATTGGCAGTATATTTTGGCTCTATATCTATAAAGAAACAAAGACATGCTTTATCAGTGGGATTAATAGCTGATTTAGCAGGATTTGTTTCGGCGGTTTATATAACTAGATTGTTTTTTGGGGGATAAAAAAATAGTTTAAAGGCTTAGCCTTTAAACTATATATTTTTCTAAATCCTTACTAAATTGCATGCTGACTTTTTTAAATTCATGTATGCTTTCGGTCATCTTTCTAATTTCTTCCGTATAGGCTTGTACATTAGCAGATACTTCTTGAGATGAAGCTGAGTTTTCTTCCGCAATGGCTGCTAAGGATTCTATACCCTCGAATATGGTATTTATATTATTAGTTTCATTTGTAAGTTCATTTGTAAGTTCTATGATTAAATTTGATACCTTAGCTATTGAAGCCACTGAGCTTTGATTTTCTTCTGCAACTGAATTTAGCTTGAGATTTTCTCTTTCAAGAATATTAAATTGGTCTGATATGTCAAATACAAACCCATCTATGTCTCTAATAAAAGACTCTAGATTGTCATTAATGGTTTGAACAGCCTCTTTAGATCCCTCTGCCAGCTTTCTAATCTCCATTGCAACAACAGTAAAGCCTCGTCCGTATTCTCCTGCCCTTGAAGCCTCTATGCTTGCATTTAGGGCCAATAAATTAGTTTGCTCAGCAATTTTTTCAACGGTTTCAACGATATTACGTACTTCATTAGCTCTGTTTTGTAAATCTTGGCCTTTAGATTTTACTCCTGAAAATTGTAGCAGTACATGGTTTAAGCTATCAGAAGTAGATTTTAAATCTTGAAATCCCTGATTAATTTGATAAACAGCAGCTTCTAGCTCATCTTTGCCTAGGTTTTCTTTTTTAACAACTTTGTTTAAGGAATCAATAGAGTTATTTAATCTATATGCCACTTCCTCTGTCTCATCGGCTTGATTTATGGCACCAGATGCTACCTGTTCTACTACATTTGATATTTCACCTGAAGTAAAGCTCATATTGCTAGAAATCTCAGCGAATTTATCAGCAAAGACATTTAACTCATCTGTAGTACCTTTGTATCCTACAAAATCTGTCTTTATAGATTCTTTTAAATCTTTTAATTTACTATTAATATCTTCAAAGAAATCACTAGTAGATATGTCCACCACTATGGATAAGTCTTTGTCCATAATTTCATCTAAAGAATTATATATAGATTTAAGAGGCTTAAATAGACCTTTGCTAATTATAAAGGGCACAATAATTGAAAGAATTAAAATTGTAGGTAATGCCACCGATTGGACTACAAACTTAGACAATAAGGCTCCTGGAACACCTACAAATAAAAGGGAGGCTAATGCAATTTTGCCCTCCATACTATTTATAAAGCCAAGAGATAAAGCTTTGTTAAATCTAAACTTCCTTTGATAGTAGATTTCCTCAGGGAAAGTAATAGCTATCTTTGTAAAGTCTCCAGTTTTTTCTAGAGTTTCAACTTTAATATCTTCTTTAAAATACTTGGCAGCACCTTCTAGCATGCCGTGAAAATAAGGAAACATTCCCCTAGAAGAAGCATAGGTCATATGTGCCGTATATTTGTCTATAGGCTTTATTCCTAAAATAGGTGGATTTGCTCCTGGAATCCTTTTAGTAACTACAACATGAATATCATACATTGCTTGAAGAAAGGAATATAAATTCTTATACCTAAAGAATGCAGGATAAACCTTGGAATAAGTCATTACGTTGTGATTACCCATAGTTCTCCATACCTCATCAGGAGTTTTTCCTTGTTTTTTAGCGATATAGTCAAGAATTCCACGGGCGATTCTGTCTTCAATATCTTCTGTAGGTGTAAATATTTTATTTGGACTGATATTAAAATGTTCTAATGCTTCATTAGTTATACTTTCTCCATATAAATCTCTACAAGTCTGAACCCATGCAGAAACAATAGTACCTTTCAAAATAATTTCCCCCTCGTTTTGCAATTAAATATATTATACCACAGCATTTGCTAAAAATCTCAATATTTTGAAAGCATATTCTAGATAATTCCATAAGATTTAAAAATTAATAACAACTTTTTGCCTATTTACAATTGACAAAACAACTTAATAATAGTATAATGATTTATTAATTTGACAAAAACCTAATTCTATGATATAATCAATCCATGAGTGTCCCAAACACTTCTTCTGCCCTCGATTATCGGGGAGCAATTCATGGAAGGTGGTTTGCTATATTGGAAAAAAATATATTGGTTAGAATTCGTAAGGACATCGAGAAATGTATTGGCAAGAATGTAATACTAAGAGCAAATAAGGGTAGAAAAAAGACTATAGTAAGAGATGGAATATTGGAAGCAGCGTACCCTAACCTATTTGTTGTGAGGATTTGTAATGAATACGATAGTAGTAGAAAAGTATCATATACCTACACAGACATATTAACAGGAACAGTGGAAGTAACTGTTTGCTCATCACCTCAACCACAGGTAAAAATATCTTAAAAGGTAACTGTACAATTAATTGTACAGTTATTTTTATGTCTTTATTCATTATTTGCGACATTTATGCATATATATCTTCATAGGATAGTTATAGGAAATAATTGGGGGGGATATTATGTCTATTGAGTTAATAAAAGATGTTTTACGGATTGAAGAATTAAGAGGAAGAGAAGATACCCAAGCCTTAGTAGAAACAGAAGTTTATTTAAATCCATCAAAGGCAGATATAGGTAAAGTACTGTGGACTGATGGATTAGTAGAAATACTTAGTACCAAGGTTATAAGAGATAGGCTTGTAGTATCAGGAGTAGTAAAATTTAAAGTGGTTTATAAATCAGAGGAAGAAGAAGCCAATATATATACAATGGATGCTAACGCAGACTTTAGAGAAGAAATAGAGGTACAAGGAATTACAGAAGACATGTCTGCAACTATAAAGGCAAATATTGAATATATAGAAGAAGATGTATTAGACGAGAGAAAATTGTCTCTAAAGGCATTAGTAAATCTAGAAGGTAAAGTAGAAGAAGTGAATAATATAGAAATCATTAAAGCTATTGGTGATAAGGAAGGATTACAGACATTGAAGGAAACCATAAAATACAAAGAGATATATGGTAGAGAAACTTCCTATGCCATAGTAAAAGAGGCTTTTGAAATAGGAGAAGAAAAGCCAGTAATAGAAGAAGTACTTAAAATGTCTATACAGGCCTATGAACAGGAGGCGACTGTAGTAGATGATAGAATAATAGTATCTGGTATGGTCAATGCAAGAATAGTTTATTATGGAGAAAATAGCATTGCTACAGTAGAGGAAGAAATACCATTTAATCATTTTTTAGAAATACCTGGAGCATTGGCTAATTCTCAAGAAGAGCTTATTATAGAAGTAGTAGAGGGAAGCTACGAGGTATTAGAAAATGATGAAGGAGACCTGAAGATATTAGATATAGAAGCAAAACTAAGAGTATCAGGTTTAGCTTACTCAGAAAATGAGAAAGATTTGGTAGTAGATGCATACTCCACCAAGGAAAAAATTAAGATATCAATGGAAGAAATCAATTTAATTGAAAATATAAAAAGTACAATTCACAGAGAAAATATATTAAAAGATTTATCTGAGTATAAGATAAAGGAGCTTTACAATATCTCTGGACATCCAACAATTATAGATAGCAGATTTGTAGAAGATGAATTAATAGTAGAAGGAATTCTTTCACTACATGGAATTTATTTAGATGCTGAGACAGAAGAAATTAATACATTAAGAGAAGAAGTTCCATATAAATATTATCTGCCTATAGAGGGCAAGACTACAGATGCATATGTAGACATAGGTCTAGATTTAGAATCCATAAAACCTAATATATCTAGAGATACTTTTGTTTTAGAAGCAGCTATAAAACATAAGATTAAAGTTAATAGGAATAGAATATTATCTGTAATAAATTCCTTAGAGGAGACGGGAGAAATAATAGATAAGAAAAATCGTCCTAGTATAACAATCTATATAGTACAAAGGAATGATATACTTTGGGATATAGCTAAGAGATACAATACAACAATAGAGGAAATACTCTACGCAAATGAAAATATAAATCCAAATAATATAATGCCAGGAGAGAAAATAATTATTGAAAAATCAGTGGATATATCTTTCTAAATTAACATCTTTATAATACACTAGGACCTATGATATAATGAATAGGTAAATTTTCACGAGGGAGAAATTTAAATGAAAGAAATCGTAATAGAGTCCTATGGTAAAATAAATCTAGGTCTAGATGTATTATATAAAAGGGAAGACGGTTATCATGAAATAAATACTATAATGCAACAAATAAATCTTAGTGACTCTTTAGTTATAAGGGAAATAGAGGGAGATATAGAATTAGATTGTAACAATAGAGAGCTTCCTCTAGATTCTACAAATCTAGTATATCGTGCTTGGAAGAAAATACAGGAGAAGACTGGTATAAAGAAAGGGATTCAAGTAATTATACAAAAAAACATCCCTATAGCAGCGGGTTTGGCTGGAGGCAGTTCAAATGCAGCTGCTGTTCTAAAAGGATTAAATGAACTTTGGGATTTGAAATTATCTGTGGAAGAGTTAAGAGAGATAGGTGTTGAAATAGGTGCAGATGTGCCTTATTGTATTATAGGAGGGACTGCATTTGCGGAAGGGATTGGCGAGAAGCTAACAATGTTGAAACCATTTAAGGATAAAAATTTGCTTCTAATTAATCCAGGTATAGGTGTTTCAACTGCTGAGGTATATAAAAGCCTTAAGTTAACAGAAAAAAGGCGAATGGATGTAAAAAAAATAATCTCCTCTATAGAAAAAGACGATATAAAGTCTGTTGCAGAAAATATCATCAATGTAATGGAGGATGTAGTCATAGAGAAAAACCCGATTATATCAGAAATTAAAAAGGATATGATGAGTTTGGGTGCATTAAACCCCTTAATGAGCGGCAGTGGTCCCACGGTCTTTGGACTATTTGATGATTTAGATAAACTAAGTTATTGTAAGAAGATACTAGGAGAAAAATATACTAAAGGAATGGTTATGGCTATAAAGACAATTTAATAATATGTATATAATACCCATCTTTTGTAAACTATATAAGTTACAGGAGGTGGGTTTTTTGTTTTCTAAATTATTATCTATATTAAAAGGAATTATTGATTATTATACTATTTTAATAATAATTGGCATAGCAATATTTACATTATTATTTGATGGCAAAAGATACAAACAAAAAGGATATATAAAAGAAATGAGAATAGTAAAGATAATATCCTACTCTTACATTGTCATAGGTTGTTTGATGTTTATTTTGCTATCAATTATGTAGGAGGATATATATGCAAAGAATACTAGTTAAAGACTTAGAAAGAAATGAAGAAGTACTTAAAAAAATTTTTACTGATTGTGATGATGTAGCCTTTAGACGAATAGAAATAGGGGATGTTTATAGAGTAAAAATGACCTTAATATATATAGATGGTCTAGTGCAAAAAGAATATATTGCAGAGCATGCTATTTTTTCTTTATTTGTAGAAGAAGAGGTAAAGTCATTCTCCCTTCAGGGTTTTAAGACTCCTTTAATAGATATAATTTCAAAGGAAGCCTTAACAACCATAGATATAAAAGAAGAATCTAGAATGGATAATATAATAAATTCAATACTTTCTGGTGATACGGTAATTCTAATTGACAATATAGAAAAATGCTTGGTATTTGACTCAAAGGGATGGGCATCAAGAGGAGTTAATGAACCACAGACAGAAACAGTGATTAGAGGACCTCGTGATGGTTTTACTGAATCAGTAAAGGTAAATATGACTTTAGTTAGAAGAAGAATAAAGGATTCTAACCTAAAAATTAAAATGGAAACCGTAGGAAGGAGATCCCAGACTGCAATTGCCATAATGTATATGGAAGACATAGTAGATAAAGGTTTATTGCAAGAAGTAAATGAAAGATTAAAATCAATAGATATAGATGCAATACTTGATAGTTCTATGTTGGAAAACTTAATAGAAGATAATTATATGTCTGCATTTCCACAAATAGAAAATACAGAAAGGCCAGATGCCGTTGCAGCATCTCTATATGAGGGGCGTGTAGCTATTATAGTAGATAACTCGCCCTTTGCATTAATCGTACCTGCTACAGTAGGTACATTACTTCAATCAACTGAAGATTATTATACTAGATGGCAAGAGGCTCAGGGAGTCAGGATTCTAAGGTTATTAGCAGTAATACTAACTGTTTTATCTCCAGCATTATATGTAGCCATTATTTCATATCACCCTGGACTATTACCTACAAAATTAACATACTATCTAGCTGCTAGTAGAATTAATGTACCATTTCCATCAGTTGTAGAGACACTTTTAATGGAAGTTACCATAGAACTTATAAGGGAATCTGGCACTAGAATCTCTGGTCCAATAGGTACTACAATAGGTATAGTAGGTGGACTTATAATAGGTCAAGCAGCAGTAGAGGCGGGGATAGTCAGTCCAATATTAATAATTATAGTAGCTGTGACAACTATAGCTACATTTGCTATCCCAAGCTATGAGCTTTCAGCAGGTCTTCGAGTTTGGAGATTCATATTTATTATAGGAGCAGCTATCTTTGGTTTATATGGCATAATGTTATGCGTTATCGTATTGGGAACACATTTAATTAAATTAAATAGTTTTGGTGTACCATTTACATCACCCTATTCAGGACTTGGCATAGATTCGGGGGAACTAAAGGATACCTTAATTAAGGCACCTATTCAAGAGTTAGAAGAAAGACCTACTTTTACAAGGCCAAGAAATAAGATAAGAATGAGGAGATCTTGGAAAGATGAGAGAAAGTAATAAAATATCAATTAAACAAATAAGAGCCTTAGTAGTTTCTACAGTAGTAGGTGTAGGTATACTAAGGTTACCTAATCAATTAGCAATAATTCTTGGAAAAGATGGGTGGATAGCTATAATAGTTGGGGGGATACTAATTTCCATTGGTATAGTAATTATAAACAAGTTATTCAATCTCTATCCGAATATGGATTTCTTTCAAATAGGGGAAGAAGTACTAGGAAAATGGATATTTAATATTTTCCTTATTTTAATATTATCCTACCTTGTGGCTGTCATGGCATCTATATCTAGGAAT
Source organism: Bacillota bacterium (assembly GCA_023388495.1). Lineage (GTDB taxonomy): Bacteria > Bacillota > Clostridia > Tissierellales > Tissierellaceae > Tissierella. The sequence goes on from JAEWGC010000036.1 coordinate 84,066, forward strand.
CTTGGAGACTTGCTGAAGGCATTTTTGTTAGAGACCACACCTATTGAGGTAATGATAGTAGCCTTTATATTAGCTACATCTTATATTGCTAGATCTGAAATTCAGATAATGGGTAGAGCAGCATATCATATATATCCAATTATATTAGGATTTATAATACTATTAGTACTAGTATCGTTGCTGAACACAGATTTTACAAATATGATACCCATATTCCAGTCTGATATAACACAATTTCCTAAGGCTATACAAACCAGCTTTTTTAGCTACTTTGGATTTGAAGTATTATTATTTTCAATACCCTTTGCTGAGGATAAGAAAAAGACCTTCAAGGCTAGTCTCATAGGAATTGGAATTGTAACAGTCATATATACAGTTGTATTCGCCCTATGCCTATCCCAATATGGAGTACATAATTTGCAAAGGCAAAACTTTCCTACATTATCAGTTATAAAAGAAATTGATTTACCTGGATTTTTTATTGAAAATCTTGATGGGATTGCCATGGCTATTTGGGTATTGATTGTATTTGGAACAATGGGGCCTACTTACTTCTCTGCAGGAAAGATTTTGTCTAAGCTATTGGATACAAGGGAACATGGTCTGTTTATTTTACCCTTGTTGCCAATTGTATATATCGTTTCTCTAATTCCTCAAAATTTAGTGGAGGTAAGTAACAAACTGGGAACATTTATAAATTACTCTGGGCTCTTATCCGTGTTTTTATTACCAATACTAATCTATTGTATGGGACTTATAAAATTAAGGTGGAATAGAGGATGAAGAAATTTAGACTAATATTAATAGTAATAATTTTAAGCTTATTAACTACTGGTTGTTGGGATATGGTGGAAATAAATCAAAGATTATTTCCATATTCCATAGGAGTAGATTTAAATGATGGAGAAGGAGGTAAATATATAATTACTATATCCTATCCTAATATAAACGCAATTGGTAAAAATGCAACTCAAGAAGAGAGGGTTCATATAGTATCTACCATAGCATCATCTGTTTTTGAAGGTAGTGCTCAATTATATACAAGACTACAATATCCATTTCATTTTAAACACCTAAGGGTATTAGTAGTAGGTCATGATGTTGCAAGAGATGGTAAAGCTGTAAGGGAAATATTAGATGGATTAAATCGGGACTTTATAATAAATAAGAAGGTACGTCTTGTAATGGCAGAGGGAAAAGCAAGGGATTTACTTCAATTTGTGCCAAATGCTAAAAGGCAAGAGGTAATAGAGGGAACTCTTTTTAGTATGCTGAGAAGAGTTAGAGCCACATCTAGATATGCACCTCAAACTTTAACTGGGTTTATTAAAAATACAGATAATTCTCGGGTGGCACTAATGCCTAGGATGGCGGCTTATGAGGAAGACATAAAGGTATTTGGAGCATGTATATTTAAAGATTATGAATTTGTAGGACATTTAGGAGAATTAGAAAATATGGCTGTAGCATTGATGAGAGGTGGCGTAAAATCTGATATAATAGATTCTAAATTTAAGGATACAACAATATCCTATTCTATAACTGATACAAATGCAAAGAAAACCTTAGTGAGAGGCCAGAAAAATTTAAAGGTGAGGATAGATATAAAGGTGGAAGGTTCACTACAAGAATATACTCTCAAGGATAACCCTTCCTTTGATAATGAGAGTTTGATAAAGGATATGGAAAAGGCAATAGAGACCACATTAACAGGTGAAATAGAAAAGACCTTAGATGTATTACAGAAGGAATATAATACAGATGCCATAGGAATAGGAGAATACTTATCCAAGTTTCATCCAAAGGTATGGAATGAAGTATCAAAGGATTGGGACGAAATTTTTCCCGAAATGGATATAGAAGTAGTGCTAGATGTAAAAATGAGAAGAAGAGGATTAGTACAGTAGGGGCGAGATTATTCTCGCCCTAAAAAAATCTGTAAAAATTTATGTATAAATATAATATTTCTGTCTATAATCATAATACAAATCTAGGACAAGCAAATAGGAGGTAAGAATATGAAATATAAAAAGCTAATATTGGCATTATCCTTATTTATAATATTTTTCACTTACATAGTACACCCAGCTATAGAAGAGAGAACAAAGAGAGGATTTAAAGATGAAATTATTAGGTTCCATATAAGAGCTAATAGTGACAAAGAAGAAGATCAAGCTTTGAAGCTAAAGATAAGGGATGAAATACTAGAAGCAATGAAGGACAAGTTTGAAGGTATCAAATCCATAAAGGAAAGCAGAGAAGTAATAGAAAACAATATGGAGGAAATGAAATCTATAACAGAAAGAGTGATAGAAGAAGAAGGAAAGGATTATAAAGTAGGTATAACTCTTGGACAAGATAATTTTCCTACAAGAAAATATGGCAATCTAGTACTTCCTACTGGAGAGTACGAAACCTTACTTATTACTCTAGGAGAGGGAAAAGGTCAAAATTGGTGGTGTGTAATGTTTCCTCCTCTATGCTTCGTAGACATTACTCATTCCGTAGCCTATAATCTAGAAAAGGAATTAGGAGTAACAGAAATGGAAGAAGAACAACCAGAGTTAAAATTAAAATGGAAGACAGCAGAAGTCCTAAAGAAATTTAAAAAGGATGATAAAAAGGAACTTATAGTAAATGAAGAGAAAAAAATTAATAAAGTCAATAAAAATAAGCGAACAAAAAACCTACAATGGCTATATTAGTCAATGTAGGTTTTTTTTATTTCAATGTATAAAATATGGAAAATTACTAAAAATAAGAAAAACCTATTACAATGAAAGGAGCAAATAATCTTGAAGAAATTTATTATAATTACAACTGTGTTAACAATGGTTTTTCTTTCGGTAGTTCTATTCTACGAGCCATCAGCCACCCAGTATAGTGAATATTATAGTCCAAGGACCCTATATTGGGGAGTACAGGGTCAAGATGTTAGAACAGTACAAGACAAACTTCTAAGATGGAGATATTACGATGGAGAAGTGGATGGAGTCTATGGTGCAAGAACCTACAGAGCTGTGAGAAAGTTTCAAGCCAAAAATGGATTAAATGTTGACGGTATAGTAGGGCCATCTACGGCTAAGGCTTTAGGCATGTCGGCTACAACTGCAACGACAGCCGCGGCAACCCAGGGTGTTAATAGGCAAGCTGATGAATATCTTTTAGCAAGAGCTATTCATGGCGAAGCTAGGGGTGAACCATATGTAGGTAAAGTAGCTGTAGCAGCAGTTATACTTAACAGAACGAGAAGCTCATCTTTCCCAAACACTGTAGCAGGAGTAATATACCAGCCATTGGCATTTACAGCAGTAGCTGATGGGCAAATAAATTTAACTCCAAATAAGGATTCAATAAAGGCAGCAAGAGATGCCTTAAATGGTTGGGATCCTAGTTATGGATGTTTATATTATTGGAATCCAGCTACAGCAACATCAAAATGGATATGGTCAAGAAAAGTAATACTTAAAATAGGTAAACACTGGTTTGGACTATAGGAGGTGAAACCATGAGAGATAGAAGACATTTCATTGCCCCAACTCTACTTAGTCTATTGTTAATAGTAGCTCTTGTTTGGGGATATAATCAGTATCAAATAAAAAAGCAACACGAAATAGCATTAGAGAACCATTATCAAAGGCTGTTCTTTGATGTGAAAAAACATGTTGAAAATGTTCAGGTAAACCTATCTAAGGCATTAGTGGCGGATTCTAAGGAGAGAAATGTAGTGTTATTCTCCCAAATTATGAGTGAGGCTTTTTCTGCCAAAGATAAACTGGGGCAAATGCCAATAACCCACGCAGAGGCAGCTAAGACAGAGAAGTTTCTGACACAAGCAGGAGATTATTCTGCCTATTTAATACAAAGACATCTTCAGGGGGAAGGGATAACACAGGAACAAAGGGAGGCTCTAAATAGTCTCCAGACTAATGCATCTGCCTTTAACGGAGAATTGTCAAAGCTTCATGAGCATATGATGGAATCAAACTTTGTTTTAGGAAGACCTAGCAGTAGACAAAGTAAAAAGGTACAACAAGCTAATGAGAAGGTGTTTCAGACATCTCTAGTAACCTTAGATAAACAAATAGGAAAGACTCCTGAACTAATATATGATGGGCCATTTTCAGACCAGATGTTGAATAGGAAGCCAGTAGGTCTGCCCAAAAATGATGTATCAATGAATGATGCAATGAATATAGCTCAGGAATTTTTCGGAAAAGATAGAGTTAGGGATATTCAGCAATTTGAAGAAGGAGAAAATGCTAATGAAGTAAAGATACCAGCATATACATTCCATCTATATCCTGCAAACCAACAAAAAGACTTAGCTGTATATATGGGAGTATCTAAAAAAGGTGGAAAGGTAGTTTGGATGGCAAACCCAAGACCAGTTTCCAATGTAAAATTATCCATAAAAAATGCAGAAGAAAAGGCGCTAAAATATCTGAAGGATAAAGGTTTTGAAAACATGGAGCCTAATTACTCATTAAAATATGATGGAACCATATTATTTAACTTTGCATATAAGGAAAATGATGTAACAATTTATCCTGATTTAATTAAAGTGAAGGTAGCATTAGATACAGGCGAAATAGTAGGATTTGATGCATCTGCTTATTATATGAATCATCATGCTAGAAACATAGAGACTCCACATATTGATGAGACTGAGGCTAGATCAAAGGTTAAGACTAATTTCAACATAGATTCTGTTCGTCTAGCTATAATACCAAAGGGTAAGAATGAAGTCTTATGCTATGAATTTAAAGGGAAATATAATGATAATGACTTCATCATCTACATCAATGCATTAGATGGTTCGGAAGAACAAATATTACAGATAATTAAAAATGAGAATGGAACTTTAACATTCTAATTATAAAATAAGAACTTGCTTCCATAGCGAGTTCTTATTTTATGTGACGATAGTCACTATTTTGTCAAATTCATTGAATACTAACTCCAATAATTGGTATAATTATACTAATGAGCATATATATAACAGTATGCAAAAAAATAGGAGGGGTAACATGAAAAGATTATCACTATTAGCACTAGTATTAGCACTATCTATATCATTAACAGGTTGTTTTGGTGGGGAATCAAAGCTTTACAATGCTTTCAACAAAATGCAAGATGTTAATGCCATACAAACAGAGATGACATTAGAATTTAATTTACAAGCTGAAGGATTTCCAGAAGAATCTAAGGCAACATTGGATCAAGTAGCAGCTGCGGTAAACAATACAAAAATCCAAATGAAACAAAAAACCACACAAAATAAAGATAAGACATCTGCGAAAGCAGAGATGGATATGGAGCTTCATACTATTGGGGAACCAATGAAAATGAAGGTTTGGGTTGTTGCTGATATGTCAGAGGAAGAGCCTAAATTATTAGAAATCATAAAAATGCCTGAAATGGTGAGAAGCTTTATGTTCCAAGGAGAGCCAGAGAAAGAATACTTAGTATATGATATGAAAGAAATCATGGACTTAAGTGGTGAAGAAATCAATTTTGGTAAAATGATGGAATTTAGTAAAAGTTTCCAACCTAAATTAACAGATTTCATGAAGGAAATGCAAAAAGATTTTAAACCAGGATTTGATATTGTTAAATCAAAGGGAAATAATACTATAGGAAATCAAAAACTAGATATTTATGAATTAAAGTTAGATGACGCCACATTGAAGGAACTTGTAAGATATAGCGTAAATTACAGTTTAGAAAATGAGGTAGTTATAGAGTTTATTAAAGAGTATATGGAAGCAGTGATGAATATAGTAGTTATTGAAAATGAAGATCAAGAAGAGGCAAAAGAAGAAATCAAAAAAGAATTAGAAGAACTAGAAGCGAAATTACCAGAATTCAAAGAGAAATTTAATGAATTTATGGATAAATATAAGGATATAGAGATTTTAGGAGAAAATGGCATAGTAATAGAATATGGTATCAATGAAAAGGGATATATTGCCCATGAAAAAGGTGATATAGACTTAGTAATAGATTTAGAAAAGATTGCTAAGACAATGGAGGAAGAGGCTCCAGAGATGAAGGGTATAATAAACTTAGGAATAAGCTATACATCAAGAAACTATAATATTAATAGCAAGGTTTTAGGAGTAATGATTCCTAAGGTAAATGAAAAGAACTCAATAAGTATAATGAAATTAATGGAAAAACAAATAGAACAAATAGAGCAAGTACCTAGTACGCCAGCACCATAACCATAGACTAATTAGAGAACACATCTTTACGATGTGTTCTTTTTAGTTGAAAAATCCATATATTATTAGTAAAATGGATATAGAGGAGGAGTTTTATGGACAACAGGCCAATAGGAGTGTTTGATTCTGGCATTGGTGGGCTTACTGTGCTTAAAGAAATAATGGAGCAATTACCTGGTGAGGATATAATATATTTTGGAGATACAGCTCGTATTCCCTATGGAACTAGATCAAAAGAAACTGTAATAAAGTATGTAATAGAATCCTTCAACTTCCTTATGACCAAGGATATTAAAGCGATAGTAATAGCATGTAATACTGCATCTGCATTGGCAATGGAAGAGGCTAAGAAAAGATTTGATTTACCCATTATAGGAGTAGTAGAGCCAGGAGCTAAGGCTGCTATAAATTGTACTAAGAACAATTCCATAGGAATAATAGGAACAGAGGGAACAATAAATTCTAATTCCTATCAAAGAGAAATAAGAAAATCACTTCCAATGGCAGAAATTATAGGAGTATCCTGTCCTTTATTTGTACCTATAGTAGAAGAAGGATGGGAGAATTCCGATGTAGCATATGTTGCCACTCAAAAATACCTACTAGAATTAAAAGAACACAATATAGATACCTTGGTACTAGGTTGTACCCATTATCCAGCTCTAAGATATACAATAGGCAAGGTCCTAGGAGATAAAGTTATCTTAGTAAATCCAGCTTATGAAACAGCAAGGTTAACTAAAAGCATATTAAAGGAAAAAGGACTATTAAATGAAAAGATAGATGGTGGAATTTATAAATATTATGTAAGTGATGCCCCAGATAAGTTTCAAAGAATAGGTGGCAATATAATAAGAAAAGAAATAGGGGTTGTAGAAAGAGCAATTTTAGGCGGGTAACCGCCTAAAATTTGGCTACCACTGCCGAAAATTAAGCGAAAATCTAAAGGGAAAGGAGGGGAAAATATGAAGGATTTATTTTTTAGAGAAAATGTATTGGAGATTCTCGATTATATAGAAGAAGGATTACATATAATAGATAAAAACGGCATAATAGTCTATTATAATAAATTTGCCCAAAGTATAGATGGAATAGAAAGAGATAAGGTTATAGGCAGACATTTGCTTGAAGTATATCCATCTCTTACAGATGAGACTAGTACTCTTCTTACAGTAATTCGTACAGGAGAACCAATGCACAAAAAAGAGCAGACCTTCCTTAACTATAAGGGAGAAAAGATTACCACCATAAATACCTCCATACCTATAACTGCTAAGGGTAAAATCCTTGGAGCATTGGAAATATCAAAGGATATAACAACAGTACGTCAAATGTCAGAAAAAATAGTAGATCTGCAAAACAAGCTATATAAAAATAAAAAGGAAAAGACCTCAGTAGAAAAGGCCAATGAGTCTGCCCAGTTTACATTATTAGATATTGTTGGAGAGAATAAGGAAATGATAAGGTTAAAATCCCTTGCATTAAAGGCTGCAGAATCAGATGTTTCTGTATTGATATCAGGAGATACAGGGACAGGAAAAGAATTATTTGTTCATTCAATTCACAATGCAAGTAGTAGAAAATATAAACCTTTTATTACTCAAAACTGTGCAGCACTTCCTGGAAATTTATTAGAAGGAATCCTCTTTGGCACAATAAAGGGAGGATTTACAGGAGCTGAAGATAGACCAGGATTATTTGAATTAGCCCATGGAGGTACATTATTCTTAGACGAGATTAACTCCATGCCTCTAGAGCTTCAATCCAAGCTACTTAGGGTTCTTCAAGATGGCAATATAAGAAGAGTAGGTGCCACTAATACCATTAAGGTTGATGTGAGAATAGTAGCTGCAACCAATATATCAGCAGAAGAAGCCGTGGAAAAAAGGCAGATAAGAAGGGATTTATATTATAGATTGAATGTAGTTTCCTTTGAAATTCCATCATTAAAGTCTAGGAAAGACGATATACCCATACTTACAAATTATTTCATAAATAAGTTTAATGAGAAGTTAGGTAAAAGTGTAAAGGGGGTATCCAAGGAAGTATTAGATATATTTAATAGTTACGAATGGGATGGAAATGTAAGAGAATTAGAACATCTAATAGAAGGTATAATGAGCATATCAGATCCTGAAATCATAGATATAGAAGACCTACCATATAAATTTAGGCAGTATAAGAAAGACCATAATATATACGAATCCTCCCTTTCAGAGGTACTTGAAGAAACGGAGAGAAGTATAATAAAAGACGCACTAAAGAAAACAGATAACAACATAACCAAAACAGCGGAGCTGTTGAAGATACCTAGGCAAACATTGCAGTATAGAATACAAAAGCTGAAGATTTAAATCTTCAGCTTTTGTATTCTATAAACTATTATACCGCCTAATTTTCGGCATTAATTTCGTTGTTAAAATCACCGAAAACTTGTTTATAGGTAAAAAACACCCTAAAAACACCCAAAACCCTTGTTTTTAAATTAACAATCAACAGTTTTAAATTTAAAATTACTAATTCAAATATTTGGCATGAGTTTTGCATTAAACTTTATATGGTGAAAAAATTAATTTAAATACTGGGAGGAATGTAATATGAAAAAAGGATGTCCATACGGTACTCATAGGGTTATTGAACCAAAGGGAGTTTTACCACAACCAGCATTGAAGATTGACAATGATATGGAAATTTATGATAACGAAATACTTATAAACGTTCAAACATTGAATGTAGACTCAGCAAGCTTTACACAAATTAAAGAGCAAGCTAAGGGAGACATAGAAGAAATCAAAAAGATAATGAAAGGTATCGTAGCAGATAGAGGTAAACACCAAAACCCAGTTACAGGTTCAGGTGGAATGCTAATAGGTACAGTAGAAAAAATTGGACCAGCATTAGAAGGAAAAACTGACCTTAAAGTTGGAGACAAAATAGCTACATTAGTATCATTATCCTTAACACCACTTAGAATTGATGAATTCAAAGAAATTAGACAAGATGTAGACCAAGTAGATATAGTAGGTAAAGCAATATTATTTGAATCAGGAATCTATGCAGTTATTCCATCAGACATGCCTGAAAACTTAGCGTTGTCAGTATTAGACGTAGCAGGAGCACCAGCTCAAACAGCAAAACTTGTTAAACCAGGAGATACAGTAGTAGTTATTGGTGGAACAGGAAAATCAGGTATGCTTTGTCTATATGAAGCAAAGAAAAGAGCAGGAGTTACAGGTAAAGTTATCTGTATAGGTTCAAGAGATACTACTCTACAAAGATGTAAAGATGCTAATTTAGCAGACGTATACATTAAAGCAAATGCAACAGATGCAGTAGAAATACTTGAAAAAGTTAAAGAAGCTACAAACGGAGAAATGGCTGATATCGTAATCAACACAGTAAACATTCAAAATACAGAAATGTCATCAATCCTAATTTGTAAAGACAGAGGAATAGTATACTTCTTTAGTATGGCTACAAGCTTCACAAAAGCAGCATTAGGAGCAGAAGGAGTAGGTAAAGACGTAACTATGATAGTTGGAAACGGATACACTAAAGATCACGCAGCAATATCATTAGAACTAATGAGAGAATCAGAAGAATTAAGAAAGATCTTCACTGAATTATACGCGTAAACTTTGGCTTGCCAAAGTTTACGAATTGACAATTGACAATGTACAATTGACAATTAAATGATTAAAAGATTAATAACTAATAAAAGAAGAAAATTATTATTTAGCTATTTTTATTCTTTCGCGTTTTTATGTTTTCATTGTCAACTGTCAATTGTCAATTAATTAAGTCAATTAAATAAGTTAGTTAATTAAATAGATTAATGTGATAAAATAGGGGGGCTTATTTTGAGAAAGTATAGTGAAATCGAACTTTGGAAAAATGTTACCGAAGAAGAATGGAATGACTGGAAATGGCAAGTAAGAAACAGAGTTACAGATGTAACTACATTAAGACAAATAATCAACTTAACAGAAGAGGAAGAAAAAAATATTGGTGCAGTACTTGAAAGATTTAGAGTAGGTATTACACCTTATTATGCTTCTTTAATGGACCCAAATGATCCAAACTGTCCAGTTAGAATGCAAGCAGTACCTACACTAATGGAGACACATATCAGTTCATCAGACTTAGAAGATCCATTAGATGAAGATGCTGACTCACCAGTGCCAGGATTAACACATAGATATCCAGATAGAGTATTATTCTTAATTACAGATCAATGCTCAATGTACTGCAGACACTGTACTAGAAGAAGATTTGCAGGACAAAACGACATGGGAGTGCCTAGAGATAGAATCGATGCATGTATAGAATATATTAGAAATACTCCAGGGGTAAGAGACGTATTACTTTCAGGTGGAGATGCTCTATTAGTAGGAGATGATGTATTAGAATATATCATCAGCAAACTTAGAGAAATTCCACATGTTGAAATAGTTAGAATCGGAAGCCGTACACCAGTAGTATTACCACAAAGAATTACAGATGATTTAGTAAATATGCTAAAGAAATATCATCCGATTTGGTTAAACACTCACTTTAACCATCCAAAGGAAATAACAGCTGAATCAAAGGCAGCTTGTGAGAAATTAGCTAATGCAGGTATCCCGCTAGGAAACCAATCAGTATTACTTAGAGGAATCAACGATTGTCCACATACAATGAAGGACTTAGTACATGGATTAGTTAAGATGAGAGTAAGACCTTACTACATCTACCAATGTGACCTTTCCATGGGAATTGAGCACTTTAGAACTAAAGTATCAAAAGGTATCGAAATAATAGAAGCATTAAGAGGACATACATCAGGCTATGCAGTGCCAACATTTGTAGTTGACGCTCCCGGTGGAGGAGGAAAAACTCCAGTAATGCCTCAATATGTAATATCACAATCACCAACTAAGATAGTATTAAGAAACTACGAAGGTATAATCACAACATATACAGAGCCACAAATAATAGAAGAACCATGTAACTGTCCTGTATGTAAAGGTGAAAGAGAAGCAAAAATCACAGGAGTAGCAGGATTATTACAAGGTCCAGAGGTAAAAGCAATGGAGCCAAGTTACCTAGAAAGAAGACATAGAAAAGATAAATAAAACTATAAGGAAGTGAGTGCCTCATGCTAATCGAACTAATAAATGGCAAATACAAAACAATATCTATAGTAGGTATGTCTAAAAATAGTGGAAAGACCGTAGCTCTAAACCATTTAATAGAAGAGACTATAAATGAGGGACTACATATTGGTATTACTTCCATAGGTCGTGATGGAGAATCCTTAGATATAGTGACTGAAACAGAAAAGCCACGTATATTTGTAGAAGAAGGAACCTTGATTGCTACAGCTACAGGAATGCTAGAATTGGGTGATGCCAATATAGAGATTTTGAAGGTAACAGAATATAGGACACCTTTAGGTGAAATAATAATAGGCAAAGTAAGGGATGGGGGCTATGTTCAAATAGCAGGCCCCCAGCGTCTTTCTGAAATAAAAGCAGTCTCTGATACTATGTTAGATTTAGGTGCTAAATTTGTCATCATAGATGGAGCTCTTGATAGGCTATCCCAAGCAGCTCCAGCTATATCAGAGGCTACTATTTTAGCTACAGGGGCTGTATTATCTAGGGATATAAATAAAGTAATAGAAGAGACAATTCATGTGGTGAATACTTTGGGACTTCCGGCTGTTGAAGATTTAGAAATAAAGGAAATCATTAGAAGTATAATAGCTGAAAATCAAATAGCAGTAATAGATGAAGACAATGAAGTAGATATTATTCCATTAAGAACAGCACTAAATGCAGGAGCTATAATAGGAGACCACCTAAGGGACGACTCAAAATACTTGGTAATCCCAGGTTCTTTGGTAAAAAGCACAGTAGAGGATTTAACAAGATCCACAAGAAAATATAAAAATATAGAAATAATAATCACAGACGGTACAAAGATATTTATAGAGCCAAAGGATTGGCTAAAGTTTATGAGGCAAGGTGTAAAGGTTAAGGTTTTAGATAAAATAAATTTAGTGGGGATAACATTAAACCCATATGCGCCAGCAGGATATTACTTTGAACCAGTAGATTTTTTATCAAAAATGAAATCTTACATAAGTCATGTACCGGTAATGGATTTAATGCTAGGTGGTGAGTAGTATGGTATTTATGGATGAAAGTACGAAGGAGTCTTTAGACTTTCAATATATATTAAATAATATCTCCACCCTTACACCCTATGGGATGATGTATAAAGGTAGAATGAAGGCGTTTGAACCCAGTCAGGAAGACAAACTTATTGAAGAGTTGGATAAGATAGAAGCCCTATTACCTTCAGTCCGAAATAAAGAAATAAGAAGGGAGTTTAACAATATCTTTGCTCACATAAAGGATTTAAGAACTTCAGTGAGACGCGCTATGGAAGGCTTTATCCTTACTGAAGTAGAGCTATTTGAGATAAAAAACTTCCTATTTTTAATTAGAGATTTATATAGACTAATAGAGAAAAACAATATTCCCATCTTTGAGGACACGGAAATAAAGCCAATAGAATCTTTAGAAAAATCTTTAGACCCTGAGGATACTGGAATATCTACTTTTTATATATATGATGCTTACTCAGATGAATTGAGACAAATTAGAGAAAAGAAGAGAGAAGCAGACAGAGAAATAAAGCTAGAGAAAAAAGAAATAAAAGATAAAATAAAAAAAGAATTAAATCTAGATCTTAGACCTGATTCCTCTGTAGTCATATCAAAGGACAAGAAGGAATTAATAGAAAAAATCCAAAACTATCCCTATCTTACTTATGTTTCCGAGACCTATATGAATATAAAGTTTTCCATAAAGCCAACAGAAAAGATGACTGAACTGGATAGAGAAATTCTTCTATTGAAAGATAAAGAAGAGAGAGAAGAGCTAAAAATAAGGGAAAATCTTTCAAAGGAAATAGGTAAGAGAAGAAAAGAAATATTTAGAAATATAGCCAACATAGGAAAATTAGATTTAATCCTTGGAAAAGCAAAGTATGCATTAGATATAAATGGAGTAAAGCCAGAGATAATAGAGGAGCATAAAGTAGAAATCTCCGAGGGAATCCACCCAAAGGTAGCAGACTTTTTAAAGACTAAAGAGTTAAGCTTCACCCCTATATCCATATCCTTAAAGGAAGGAGTAGCCTGTATAACAGGTGCTAATATGGGAGGTAAAACCATTAGCTTAAAGCTAGTTGGACTATTATCAGCCATGGCACAATACGGACTATTTGTACCGGCAAAAAAAATGACATTAGGATTAAATCAATTTATAAAGTCCTCTATCGGAGATATGCAGTCAACAGACTCAGGATTATCTACCTTTGGAGGAGAAATCAAAATAGTTCAAGAGGCCATATCAAGGTCCAGTGACAAGGGATTAATTTTAATAGATGAATTAGCAAGAGGTACAAATCCAGAGGAAGGCTATGCCATATCTAAGGCCATAGTAGCATACCTAAAGGATAAAAACTCCATAACATTATTAACTACACATTATGACAATGTGGCAAATTTAGATAATGTTGTTCATCTCCAGGTAGTAGGATTATCGAAGGTCAATATATTTGACTTAGCAAAAGAAATAGATTGTGACGAAAAGATGGAGATAATCAACAAATATATGGACTACCGTCTAAGGGTAGTAGAAAAAGATGCATCAGTCCCTAAGGATGCCCTAAACATAGCTAGGATAATGGGGCTAGATGAGGAAATACTTAAAATAGCAGAAAGTTATTTAATTGACAATTGACAATGGACAATTGACAATTTTAAAAGAGGTGATTTCTTGGCTGATAATGTTGTGGTTAATAAATCATTTAAATTTGCAATAGATACAGTTACAATATATAAATACTTATGTGAAAAAAATGAATATGTTTTATCAAAACAACTTTTGCGTTCAGGGACGAGTATAGGTGCTAATATAAGAGAAGCCATTGATGGTCAAAGTAAAAAGGATTTTTTGGGAAAGATGAATATTTCTTTAAAGGAAGCAAGGGAAACAGAGTATTGGATAGAATTACTTATAGAGACAGGTTATTTAGATAGAGATATTCATTCAGCATATCTTAAGGATGCAAAAGAGTTATATAAGATATTAAATTCTATAGTAAAATCAACAAAGAACTCTTTAATTAAAGAGGTAAATACAAACTAATAAAATATTATGTTTTAATTGTCAATTGTCAACTGTCAATTGTCAATTAGAACTCCGAAGGAGTGAAAAAATTGAGTAAATTAAATCTTGATCAAAAGCTAATAGAAAGCTCAAGAAATGCAGCTAAAAATATAGCAGATGAAGTACAAAAATTTATAGATGCTCACACTACAACTGCAACAGAAAGAACAATAGTAAGACTTCTTGGAGTAGATGGAGTAGATGAAATTGAAAAACCACTACCAAACGTAGTTGTAGATAATATTAAAGAAGGTGGCGGACTAGAAAGAGGAGCTGCATACTGGATAGGAAATGCAATAGTAAATACAGGACTTACACCGCAAGAAATAGCAGAAAAAGTAGCGACAGGTGAAATCGATATAACGAGATTACCAGCTCAAGATGAAGGAAAAATTAAAGAAGCAATATATAAAATAGCTGAAGATTCAGTAGCAAAGATTAAGGCTAACAGAGAAAAGAGAGAAAACTATTTAAATACAATAGGTGAAGGTAAGAAACCATATCTATATGTAATAGTAGCTACAGGAAATATCTATGAAGATATCACTCAAGCCCAAGCAGCAGCTAGACAAGGTGCTGATGTTATAGCAGTTATTAGAACTACAGGTCAGTCATTACTTGACTATGTACCATATGGGCCAACTACTGAAGGATTTGGTGGAACATATGCAACTCAAGAAAACTTCAAACTAATGAGAAGAGCATTAGATGAAGTAGGCGAAGAAGTAGGCAGATATATTAGACTTACTAACTATTGCTCAGGACTTTGTATGCCAGAGATTGCAGCAATGGGAGCAATGGAAAGACTAGATATGATGTTAAACGATGCATTATACGGTATCCTATTTAGAGATATCAATATGCAAAGAACATTAGTAGACCAATACTTCTCAAGAATGATTAATGGCTTTGCAGGTATTATCATAAATACTGGAGAAGACAACTACTTAACCACAGATGATGCAGTAGAAGCAGCACATACAGTATTGGCATCACAATTTATCAATGAGCAATTTGCACTTAAGGCTGGTATTCCAGAGGAGCAAATGGGACTTGGACACGCATTTGAAATGGATCCAGGAGTAGAAAATGGGTTCTTATTAGAATTATCTCAAGCTCAAATGGCAAGAGAGATATTCCCTAAGGCCCCATTAAAATACATGCCTCCAACAAAATTCATGACAGGAAATATATTCAAAGGTCATGTGCAAAATGCATTATTCAACATGGTATCCATCATGACAAATCAAGGGATTCAATTGCTAGGAATGTTAACAGAAGCAATTCATACACCACATTTACACGATAGATATCTATCCATTGAAAATGCTCAATATATATTCAACAATGCAAGAAGCCTTGGAGATGAAATAGAGTTTAAAGAAGGCGGAATGATTCAAACTAGAGCTCAAGAAGTACTTAAGAATGCAGAAGCACTTCTAACTCAAATAGAGAAAGAAGGATTATTCCAAACTATAGAGCAAGGTAAATTTGGTGGAGTAAAGAGATCACGTACAGGTGGAAAAGGATTAGACGGAGTAGCTAAGAAAGACTCAGGATACTTTAATCCATTTATTGAATTGATGCTTGGAGGTGACAGATAATGGTTGAAACTCAAAAAGTAGATTTAACAGGGATTAAACCATATGGAGATACAATGAATGACGGAATGGTACAGTTAGGATTTTCGCTCCCAGTACCAGCAGGAGACGAAGCAGTAGAGGCAGCTCGTCAATTAGCTAGAAAGATGGGTTTTGATGAACCGTCAGTAGTATACCACAAAGACTTAGGTGTAGGATATACTTATTTCGTAGTATACGGTAAATGTACACATACAGTTGACTTTACTAAGATAGAAGTACCAAAGGTAGATGTAGATGTACTATCCAAAGAAGAAGTAGAACAATATATTAAGGATAATATAAAAAGAAAAGTAGTTATAGTAGGTGCTTGTACAGGTACAGATGCTCATACAGTAGGTATAGATGCTATAATGAACATGAAGGGCTATGCAGGACATTTTGGATTAGAGAGATACGAAGGTGTAGAAGCATACAATCTAGGCTCCCAAGTACCAAATGAAGAGCTAGTAGCAAAAGCAATAGAGCTAAATGCAGATGCTATATTAGTATCACAAGTAGTTACACAAAAAGACGTGCATATACCAAACCTTACACAATTAGTAGAACTATTAGAAGCTGAAGGAATCAGAGATAAAGTAGTACTTACTTGCGGAGGACCAAGAATTAGCCACGAATTAGCTAAGGAATTAGGCTATGATGCAGGATTCGGCACTGGCTCCTTTGCTGAAGATGTAGCTACATTTGTAGTTACAGAAATGGTAAATAGAGGATTAGTATAATTATTGAAACAAGAGGGACGGCTTTCCTTTCGCAGTTTTGCCATAGGGGAGTCGTTCCTCTTTCCTATTCCAAATATTACCCACCAGCTTTCGTTGACCTAAGCCTCTTATTGTTATAAAATAAATAGATGTAGTAAAAATTTTTATAATAGGCGATGATACAATGAAGAATAAAACTCTAAAAACAATAGTTACTATAGCTCTTATGATTATATTAAGTTTCTCCATTATGACAATAACTTTATTATTCTCAAGAGCCGTAGCAGATACAAATTTACTAAAGATTTATTTTAAAGATACATTATTAATCTTAATGAACTTTATACCTATATTTCTATTTATGATATTTACCTATTTAATATGTAACCGACTATGGGCTAGTTTTACATTAACCAGTCTACTATTTATCACTTTATCCATAGTAAACAAGTTTAAACTAACATATAGAGATGATCCATTTACATTTATAGATTTAAAATTATTTGGTGAGTCTATGACTATGGCTAAAAAATATGATATAAACCTAAGCAAAGAAATAATAATGATGATACTTATCTTTATTGGTATGGCCCTAATGCTTAAACTCTTCTTTAAGTATAGAATCAATTCTTCTAAGGTTAGAATAACACTTTTAGTAAGTCTAACTATTATAAGCACCATCATATTCAAGGGATATTATTTTAACCAAGAAATATATAACAAAGTAGGAGATAAATCTGGTATAAATATATGGATAAAGTCCCAACAGTTTCAGGTGAGAGGCTTTGTATATCCATTTATCTATAGTGCTAAGGATGCAATAGATATAAAGCCTGAGGGTTATAATAAGGCGGAGGCTGTAGAGGCCTTTAATTCTAGGGGATACAAGAATATACCAGAGGATGAGAAAGTAAATATTATAGCAATTATGCTAGAATCATATAATGATTTTTCTAAGTTTCCTAATGTAGATTTAGGTATAGATATCTATAAAAACTTTCATGATATTCAAAAGGAATCTATCCATGGCAATCTAGTTACCAATATATTTGCAGGAGATACTATAAAAACAGAAAGAAGCTTTTTAACCGGATTTTATAATCAGCCTAAATACTATAAAAAGACTAACTCCTTTGTATGGTATCTAAAGGAGCAGGGCTATAGAACAGAGGCCATGCATCCTATCACGGGAGCTTTCTACAATAGGCAAAATGTCAATGAGTATCTGGGATTTGATTACTTTGAGCATTATGACAATAGATACAAAGATATCCCTACAGATTATCTAAGGGATGAAGATTTCTTCCAGTATATAATAGAAGGTTATGAAAAGAATAAGGAAAATAAAGAACCCTATTTTAACTTTTCAGTAACCTATCAAAATCATGGACCTTATTCAGAAGAGCAATATACAAAGGAAGAATATCTAAAGAAAAAACCTAATTATGATGAAAAAACATATAATATCATCAATAATTATTTTACGGGAATAAATAAAACCGATGAGGCATTAAAAGAGCTATTTGATTATTTTAAAAATGAAAAAGATCCAACCATAATAATCTTATTCGGAGATCATAACCCTTGGTTAGGACAAGGAAACTCTGGATATTCCATGTTAGATATAAACTTAGATTTATCAACTATTGAAGGATTTAAAAACTACTACGAAACTCCATATTTAATCTGGGGAAATGATGGGGCAAAGGAAACCCTTGGAAAGGACTTTATAGGCAAAGGAAATGATATAAGTCCAAACTTCCTTATGGCAGAACTATTCCAGTACCTAGGTTGGGAAGGTAATGAATATATGCAGGATATATTAGATATAAAAGAAAAAATAGATGTAAATCATCAACTTTTCTTCAAGGAAAATGGTGAATATAAAAAAGAATTGAGCCCTAGTGGCAAGGGACTATGGAAGGAATTCTTGAATATAGAATATTATTATAGTCATTGAATAAAGTAACCTCTAAATGATATAATTTATTTAAGGATAAAGTGAGAGGAGAATCTAAGTGGATGAAAAGGCTTATGAATTACTAGAAAAGCTGTATGCTGAACTGTTAAACACTAAGTCAGAGCTACAAGAGATGAAGAAAGAGTTGCAAGAGGTAAAAGCTACTATGGCAACCAAAGAGGATCTCGAACTGGTAGTGGAAGAGTTGAAAACAGAAATTCAAGTTGTCCATGATGAAGTAAAGGAATTACGTAATGATTTTACTCTAGTAGAGATGATGGCTACCAAAGGTGCATATGATATAGCAAAATTAAAGGCAGTGAGATAAATAAATGCGATAGGGATCCTATCGCATTTTACCATTCTAAACTACATCCAGTAAGATAATCAAATTCTTCCTTGATTTCCTGTAGTTTAGATTCATCTGCTTCCACAGGTTTGATAACAATCTTTAAATCACCTGGTCTAAAGGAGGGATTTTTACTTAGTAGGATGTCATTTTTTCTGCACAATCTTTCTGCTAATTGTATAACTTCATTTTGATTTATAGAGTTTGAGATGCCTATATCCCACCCTATTTCATTAGAAATATCTTGTATCTTTTTAGCATATCTACGTCCTACAATAGGAGAAATAAAGGAAAGTTCTATATAATTTTTTCCCTTTATACTCTTTTTGTAAGGCTTTAATTCTTCCATATTAAATTCTTTATCTATATAATTTAATGCTTGATTTTGTTCCATAGTTTCTTTTCTTTGGCTTTTAAATGTATTTAATTGATTATCAACTGAAACTTTCTTGTTATCATCAAATAAAATTAAATTAAGACCTGTTTTAGATTTAAATTCTGCCTTTACCTTGTCATAGTCTTCATTCATACTATAAACATTTACTTCTACTCTTTCCTCTGAGATATAATGAGAAATTTTCTTAATTAAATTAGGCTCAATAAGAGTTTTGATCAAATTGTCAGCGACTGTGATATTAGTATTTTCGTTTATTTCTACATTCCAATCTACATTAGATTGAAATTCTTTAATTGATTTAAAGATAGAATTAGATACTGCCTTGGGAAAATCAAAGTTTAACACTATGGTCTTAGTATCATAGTGAAAACTTGATTTTTTAAAGTCAAAATCATTAAAATATTGATTGACTAAATCCGTTAATTCATTGGGCTTTAACTCCCTAGGCTTCAAATCCTCTTCTACATCAGCCTTACTTCTTGCCTTATACATAAAAAACCTTCTAAGGTCATTTTCAAAATATGGGCTATCAGCTAATATCTTTTGTAAGTTTTCTACTTCCATCATATCTATATTTGACCTACCATACCATATAATTAAAAGTTCCTCTATGGTGAACAATCTATTTCCATAGTTCTCTAGTATAAAATTCCAAAGCTTATAAATATTTGAACTATGGATTTCTTCTTGTTCCTTCATATAAAAGTCGAAGGTCTTTTTTAATTGTTTTCTAGGATTTTTAATGTCTATTTCTACTATTTCGCCAGACCTTGGAGCATAAATCCTTCCGAAACATTCTTTTTGAACCTCCATGGCTAGGCTTTCAATGATACTTTCATCCCCATGGACAAAGAAAACATTCTTTGGGCTTAAGGTGCTGATTAAGGCTTTAATCTCTCCCTTATCTCCATGAGCAGAGAGTCCTATCCTTTCAACTTTGCATTTTAAAGGTAATACCTTATTATTTATTTCTAAGAACTTTTCTTCTTCTGTAGAATCCAACAATTGAAGTAGTTGTCTCCCAGGAGCTTCTTCATCTTGATATCCTGTAATAACTATATAACCATTATCTAAGGTAACTATATGTTCTGCATAGTATTGACTTGGACCACCAGTCAACATCCCTGAGCTAGATACTATGATACAGGGGTCTTTATCCTTTAATATCTTTTCTCTATCTTCCTTTGTCATTACAGGCTGTATATTATCATCATAAAAAGGCTCTATTCCTCTTAGGATTTTTTTACCTAGACTACTTTTTAAATATAGAGGATTATACTTATATACCCTATTTATTTCCTTAACCATACCGTCAACATAGACTTTAACGCCATTAATTTTTTTATTATTTAAAGCCTTCTTAAGAATTAATAGTACTTCCTGTGCCCTACCTAAAGCAAAGGCAGGAATAATCATCTTACCATTATTATCAATACATTCCCTTACAATATTGATTAATCTTTCTTCTTCAACTTCCCTATTACTGTGAAGTTTATCTCCATAGGTTGATTCAAAAATAGCTATATCTGGTCTCAATTTAGGTATTTTTGCACCATCTACAGTTCTCTGGGAGAATATGGAGAAGTCTCCAGAGTAAAAAACACTACCTTCATTTGTACTTAAATAAACACAACTTGCACCAGCTATATGACCAGCTTGATAAAAGGTAAGCTTTATACCATCTAATATTTCTCTTTCTACTTGAAAATTAAGAAGTTTAACTCTATCTAACATATTCATTACATCTGCTTCAGCATAAAGAGGTATCTCTGCTTCTTTGCTATTCATTATTTTCAAACTATCATATAAAAGTACCCTAATTAAATCCTTGGTCATACTATTCATATAAATCTTAGCATGGGGATATTCCTTGCTAATAATTGGTAAGGAGCCAATATGATCTAAATGAGCATGACTTATTATGATTGTATCAATACCACCCTTTTCCTGAATAGTCCTGAAATCAGGCAATACATCCTTTGTACTACTTTGCCTAATTCCAGAGTCAAGTAATATATTTTTATTGTTAATTTGAAGCAATATACAACTTGCCCCTATCTCATAAGCCCCTCCTAGAAATGATAAAACTGCAGATTTTCCCATAAATAACCCCACTCTCTATATTAATTATAATTCCATTTTATCTAAAGGGACTAGGTATATCAAGATTATTTTGGAGAGGGACAGGAGTTGACCTTCATACAATAATGCTGTAAAATAATAACAATAATATATATGGAATTTGACTAAAAGGAGGCCAACTATGAAAAAATCGATTATATCACTACTACTTGTAATAGTATTATTGGTACCTAATCTTGTGTTAGCAGAAACACAACTCTATTATCAAGAAGAACAAAAAGCAGATTTAATTTTCTTTGAAGAAATATTTAATCTTGTCAAAAGCTCTTACCCCTTTGAGGTTGATGATAGTAAGCTAATAGAGGAAGCTCTAAAAGGGATGTTAAAAAGTATAGACCCTTATAGCAACTATTATACAAAGGAAGAAGCGGAAGCTATGCTTTCACCAATATATGGAACCTTTAGTGGAATAGGCATATATATAGAAGAAAAAGATGGATATATAAATGTAGTAAATACAATAAAAGGACAGCCGGCAGAAAAGGTAGGAATTAAGAAAGATGATTTAATAATATCAGTAAATGATCAAGATATAAAAGGAATAGGACTAGACAAAGCATCATCTATGATAAAAGGACTAAAGGGTACAAAAGTAAAAGTAGGAATTAAAAGAGGGGAAAAGCTTTTAACCTTTGAAGTAACTAGAGATACAATTACAATAAACCCAGTTAGTTATGAAATATTGGAAAAAAACATAGGATATATCTATATAGAGGAATTTAATTCACAAGCTACAGCAGAAGTGAAAAAGGCTCTAAAGGAATTTGATAGCAAAGGTATAACAAGGATAATCCTAGACCTAAGAGATAATCCGGGAGGATTATTTAATGAAGCATTAGCAATATCAAGGTTATTTGTACCTAGTGGAGCTATAGTCCATGTAAAGGAAAAGAATAAGGAGTTAGTAACTCATAGGTCTACGTTGTTAAAGTCAAAGTATAAACTAGCAGTACTAATTAACGGAAGCTCGGCATCAGCTTCAGAAATAGTAGCAGGAGCAATCAAGGATAGAAAAGCAGGAACACTAATTGGTACTAAAACCTTTGGTAAAGGCATAATACAAAGCCTTATTACCATATCAGATGGTAGTATGGTAAAATTAACTACAGCAGAATACCTAACTCCAAATAAAATTTCAATCCATGGGAAGGGAATAGAACCAAATATAAAAGTAGAAAATACAGAAAAAGAAGATTTACAACTAAAGAAAGCAATTGAGATATTAAAATAAATGCGACAGCGGGGACGGTTCTCGCTGTCGCATTTTTATTTATGGTTGTGGATAAACTTGTATTTTATTCTTAGGTTGATTTTTGTCACGGATTTCCAGTTTAACAAAAGAGTTTGTGGTGTTTACGCTATCATACAACCAATCTGGCATCTTTGTATTGCCGTTAGAACAGTTAATCCAGCCGGTATTGTTACCGTTTGTCAGGTAAATATTATACTCCATTTGATCTGTTGTGCCATTTAGTTCTAAAGGCTGTACATAAGTGCTCAATATTATTGTCTTTAGATTTAATACAGGAGTAAATTCTAAAGTTTTAATTAAGCTTGGAAGGGTGTCTTTTTTAGCCTTAATTCTAAAATATACTTTCCCGACTAAATCCTCGGTACTTAGATGTACTCCATCTATCCAAGGTCCATTTTCTCCAAAGCTATACTCTAGATTAGTTACATCACCATCAACTATATTTTTATACTTGAAAGTATCAAATCCTATAGATACATGAGGTGCAGATGCTGAAGCTAGGATTGTATCTTTGAAAATGCTCCTAGATGGAAGTTGATTCTCATTTCCTCTAAGTCTAAATTCTAGATTTCCTGGAACAAAATTCACATTATATACTAATACCTTAGAGGTAGCTCCATTTCCTAAATCCACATAGTCAATGTTTGTCCAGTTTCCATCGCCTATTCTGTATTGTAAGCCATTTACAATATCTTGGTGTCCATCAGCAATATTTTGAATAGATATAGTTCTTTCTAGTATATTATAATCTAAATTACTATTTACAAAACTCTTACCATCTGCAAATGGTCTTACAGCTACAGGATTTACTGTAACCTTCCTTATATTCCTTGGCTTAGATTTTTCTCTAATGTGGACTGTCATACCTTCCTTCAATGATATAGGAGTGCTAGTAGCAGTACACTGGAACCATAATCCATCTTCCCCATTATTAGAATCTAAACTATATTCCATTAAGGTACTGGTATTTTCCAGTTGAAGCCTTCCAGCATTTAATATGACATTTCCTAAATATAGATTATTTGTAAATACAATCTTCTGCTCTAAGCTAGGAAGAGAATCTTCGGTAGCCTTGAGTCTTACAAGGACCACATTGCTACCTTCAAACTGAGTATCTACAGTACCCGGGATCCAAGTCCCACCATTGATATTATATTCATAGGCGCTATCCCCACCTAGACCTATCTTTTCAATGGTATAATTTACATCATCATATTTAAGTTCTGGAGCCGAGGATTTTGCATTTATAGTCCTAGTAACAATTGGTGAAGGTAAAGTAGTTTCAGTACCCCTAGCTCTAATTTGTAATGCTCCAGGCTCGAACTTCACTCCATATATTGTTTTAGACCTATCAATGGATTTCCAAGGTTCTACGCCCATTTTATATTCAAGAATTCGATTAGTATATTTATTAGTTATACTACCATCAACTATACTATAACTAAAATCATCAGTAGCGATATTAGTTTCAGCACCAATACCACCACTAAGTTCAGCGAAGTTCAAAGGTTTAGATTTTTCTCTAATATATACTTTCATACCTTGAATAAAAGTTACTGTAGTACTATTAGCTTTAGCATCAATCCAAGTACCATTCTTACCATCAGTAGAGTTCAAGGAATATTCCATAGCAGTAGTAGTACCATCAATTTTTCCTTCAACCACATTAAGCTTTACATTTTCAAAGGTTAGATTTCCTGTAAAATTAACTACCTTGATTAAGCTAGGAAGAGTATTCGTAGTAGCTTTAATCCTTAGGCTTACTTTCGGATTTCCATTTTTTATTGTGGATGTTACTTTGTCAGTAGCCCAGTTACTACTATTTTGCCAAATACCATCATTTATTTTATATTCCAGTAGGGTACTATTTTCTAATGGTATTTCACTACTACCATTCCAATACATAATATCCTTAGTAAAATCATCAACTATCAATTCAGGAGCTGAAGCAGGACTAACTATGATTGCCAATTCAACAGGCTCAGAAGGTAAGCTTCCAGTAGTTCCCTTAGCTCTAATCTCAAGTTTACCTTGTTTAAAAGCTACAACCGTTGAAGTTTCAGTAGCAGATAAGTCTTTCCAGCTATCTGCTTCTATTCTATACTGCAGACCTCTTTTCTCCGTATCTGTAATAGTACCAGCTAGAATATTAAAACTTACATTTGTTGTACTAGGGCTTGGGACAATATCTACAGTTCCAAGAGTATGCATATTTAAAGGCTTAGCTTTTTCCCTGATAATTACTTTTCTATCCTTTATAAAGCTTACAGGGGTTTCATTAGCCTTAGCTGTAGTATAAGTTTCACCATCATTTAGACTATATTCCATAGCTGTAGTAGTGCCCAATATCTTACCTTCTCCAACATTCATGGTTACGTTTTTCAAGCTTAATAGAGAGATCTTTGCAGTAGCTAGTGATGGTAGATTACTCTCTGTAGCCTTAAATCTAACTCTAAGGTCAGACTCAGATAATAAGATGATTTCTGTAGTCGGCTCAATGTTCATCCAAGTATTTCCACCATCAGTGCTATATTCATAATCTTTTCCAATCTCAAATCCGCTTAATTTAACTGTTGTATCAGTAGAATCATAGTTTACCTCACTAATATTAATTCCCGTAGGAGCTTTCCCATGACTTAAAGTAGCTACTAAATGAAAGACCTTATGATTGTCTTTATCTCTGACGTATACCTTGCCAGCCTTAAAGTCATCAGGGATAGTAGTATCAGTTCCGCTAGAAGAATCATACCAATCACCAGTAGTTCCATTTGTAGAGTTTAAGCTATATTGCATTTGAGAATTAGTGTTTTCAAGTTTTTTATCAACTACATTAATTTTAACTTTTATCAATTCATCCATTAAAGAATTTCCTTTAATTAGCTTAAATCCTATTTCATTAGAATCAATAGAATTAGGTTCAGTCACAGCAGTACCTTTAACTTTCACCTTAATTTCTATATTATTAGACAAGGTAGTAGAAGCAGTGCCAGATATCTTAATTCCTATCTTAGTTGAATCAACCTTAGATACAGTAGCCACAAGTCCCTTAGGCAGTCCGGTTATGATTACATCGCTATTATTAATAGTGCTTTTCAATGTTCCAGAAGTTACATCAATAATCCAAGTATTACTTTTAGCATCTACAACCCTATAATCAGGAGCCATTAGTACCACGGGAATATCTCCATCAAGTTCATCCTTAATAGCTTCTCCTTCAACCTTCAATATATCAGGATATAGAGTAAAGTGCGGACTGGCTACTACATCCCCAGTTGTATCTTGTATCAATGACTTTGGTATTTTTAAAGAAATAACTTCACTATTAATATCAAAGTCAACATCTACCATTGGAAGGGTAATTGTTATCTTAGTACCAGAATTTCTTGTTATGGTACCAGAAGTCCTTACCTTATCAGCAATTAAATCCCAATTTTCTCCCCCGCTAAATCCATTTATAATTCCCTTTATATCATCAGCCCATATACCATCAGCCAACTCAACTACTATAGTCTTGCCACCAGCTTTAATATCAGATTGCCTAACAATACTATTTACCACATCGCCAGATATAGTAGCACTTATGGTAGGCTTTATAGTTATAGTACCAGCAGCAGTAATAGAGTTTAATGCTCCATCTATAGCCTCAGGTGGTATGACCAAAGAAATTTTCTGCTCTTCTTTAATATCATAGTCTAGGGTCTGAGGTAATAATATAGTCAATATATTGCTGTTTACACTAATGGCACCCTTACCATCAGCTATCATGGATGCTATAACTTTGGACCATTCAATGGACTCACTATTAGCCTTAAATCCATTAAATAATTTGTCACGAATAGGTTTATTGCTTGTAATATCATTAACCCAAGTAGCATCATTTAAGGTGATAGTAAATTTAGAGCCACCATTTTTAATATTACCTTCAAGAAGAGCGTCTCCACTTAAATTAGCTTTTCCTTGATTTACAGATGTAATCTGAGTACTACTATATCTCATGATTTTGTTAGTGCCATCAACCTCATAAATACTCAAATATTGACCTATTTTAATTCTAATATCTTCGCCAGATATATAATCTACAACACCCGTAGGCAATAGATCGCCTATAGCAGGTGTATTAGGCTGAGAGTTAGTGATTAGATATTTAAGAGTACCATTTCCCGTTACTTTTACAGTATCTATTCCATTACCTTCACTAAAGACAATGCCTTCAATAGCAGGTGCAAATTCTCGTACATTGGAGCTATTTAATTCTACATATTTATATTTCTGAATCTTTCCACTTGTATCAGTTGCTAAAATTAAAATATACTTATATGGTGATTTACCATTGATGACATTGATATCACCACCAAGTCCAGTGGTAGAATTTATATTATATAAAATACTATCTGAGATTACTTCATTAGTATAAGGTTTTTTCGTACTATCATCTGTTAACTGATATCTCCATCTTATACTAGCAGGATTTTCAAATCCTAAAGGCTCAAGCTTTAGCCTAGAGGTACCAGGCTTATCTCCTTTCATTACAGTGTAATTAGGAGTTTCCAGCTGAACACCCTCTCTGCCCTTCACTTGGCTATCAATTAATCTAAATTCTATATATGAAATTATCTTATCATTAGAATCTACAGCAAATAAAATTAGATATTTCCCAGTGGAAACATTAACAATCTCATTATAGGGAGTATATTCAGTATATCCTGTAACCTTAGATCCAGCCTCAGGAATACCAAAGCTAGTATCACCAATTTTATAAATCCATTTACTAGCACCAGAAGGTAAATTTAAATAGGTAAACTTAGTGCTTTCATATGAACTGCCAGGTACAGGCTCCTTATAATTAGTCGTAATAGTTAATTTTAGTGCAGATCCTGCCTTCACATTAGTGTCATAGGATAATGGTATATTGGCATATGCCTTAGTTCTATTGAAACTATCTACAGCAAGTAGGAGCAGATATTTCCCAGCAGTGGTAGGCCTGTCCATATTAACTCTAATCTCCTGAGTGCCTTCAATCTTCTCATTAAAATCAGGATGAGTTTCATTATCTACTAGCTTATATTTAAACACAGTGCTAGTTAATCCAGTATGCTCTAAAAATTCTATTCTAGTAGTATTAGAACCATTACCTTTCTTTGGCTCTGAATAGTTTGCTGGAACTGAAGTACCTTTTACTAGTAAATCAGCAGTAGGCATCTTTACACTAGAGCTATCCAGTACAAACTTTTTGTATGCCTTAATTTTGCCACTGGAATCCAAACCGTAAATCATCATATTCCTTTGGAAATCATTAACCTTCAGTTCAGTTTCAGTCCCAATATTTATATCCGTGTTAACTAAAATATCTCCATCATATATACGACTGCTATTTAATTCAGGTACATCAATTTCGCTGCTGTTAATTACATATTTCCAAGTAACCACCTCTCCAGGAATGCCAACGGGATTTAGATAGCCAATTTTAGTAGTACCAACTTCAGAACCCTTTACAGGATCAGTATAATTAGTAATCCTTGTAAGCTCCTTAGCTAAAGACTCCTTCACCATATCATCCTTAAGTTCTACAATCCCATATGCCCTAACCTTGCCATCATTGTCAGTAGCCAGTATCATCAAATACTTAGTTTCAACAATGATGTCTTGTCCAACTTCATAGCTAACACTATCTGTATACACTCTATCAAGCTTAGGTACTATATCAGTACCTTCCACGAAAGTATACATCCATTTAGTAGCACCGAAACTGTCTAGCCCCGATAGCTTAGCTAGTCTAGTGGCACCACTAATATTACCTTTTACTGGAGTAGAGTAATTATCTTCAGAAAGCTTCTTAGCATCTAAAGCTCCCGAAATCTTATCATTACTTACACTAAACACTTTATATTTCTTAATCTTTCCACTTTCCGCACTATATATCAATATAGCCTTCTTAAAATCAGCAGGCATACTGTCAACCTCATCATCACTAGCTACAACAAGGTCCATACCATCTATATAATCCATAGAATCCACAAATCTACTGTCCTCATAAACCTTATCAATTTCAGCATCAAGTACAGCTAATTTCCAAGTGCCATTAGGTAACCCACTAACCACAGTAGCGCCTGATTTCTTTACACTTGCCATAAAGTTAGCTTCTATAGTATTATCTTCATCAACAGTAACCCTTGGGACTTTAATCATATTAGCAGTTATAGCTATATTATCATAGGCCTTCACCTTGTTATCCTTATCAGTAGCACAAAGGAGTAAATACTTACCGTCACTAATAGGGATATCAGTCTGTGCAGTATAGGATTGTCCATCTATAACATCATTTGGCTTTAAAGTTGTAGGAGTATTTACAATCTTGTATATCCATTTAGTAGCACCAATACCACTAGGTCTAGTTAATTTCATAATCCTTGTGGTATTATCACCAACTCCAGGTATAGGAGTAGAGTAATTATCTGGATTCTTTAGTTTACGAGCACTAGAGCTACCTATATAATCTTCAATATTACCTTTGTTTTTGTCAAGAATCTCATCAAAGGTCTTAGCTATGTCATTTGTCTTAGTCTCTAATGCTGCCTCAACAGTGGCAGCATTATCTCTAATATATTTTTCCAAATCTGTAGGATCTTTGACCAGAGACCTTAAATATACTAAATGAGCATTTTCTTCATCTACTACATTTATATATTTAATTTTTCCGTCAATGGTCTTTTCTCTATAATACTGCCCTAGAAAGCCAGGATTAGAGATATTATTTGTTACATCATTGATCAAATCACTGGTTATATCACTTGTTCCAGCTTTATAAATCTTTTTGAGTCCAGTATGGATAATATCTCCATCAGCAGCAAAAGAGGTAAAAGAGCCAAATATTAAAGTGATGGCTAGTAAAAGTATAAGGGTTTTTCTCATATGACCACCTCCATTATTGTAATTTTCCTTTTAGAATCAAATCTCCCTCTTTATTATAGACTTCATATCTATATCCCTTTAATTTTGCTAATGCTCCAACATCAAACTTATCAATAGAAAATATTCCATCTTTACCTAGGACAGTATCACCGTAAATAGCACCATCTTGAGATAGTAGAACAACCTTATATCCTGTAAAATCCCTAGAGCCTTTCAATATTCCACTAAATACTCCTGAAATAATGGTGTTAAATTTGATATTAGTTATAGTTA
The DNA here is from genome assembly GCA_023388495.1 of Bacillota bacterium. Lineage (GTDB taxonomy): Bacteria > Bacillota > Clostridia > Tissierellales > Tissierellaceae > Tissierella. Next base: position 114,141 of record JAEWGC010000036.1, read on the forward strand.
TAATTTCTTTAGGATTTTCCTTTGATGAAACTTCTTTGTCAGTTACAGAATTAATAGATGCAAATAGAGTATAATCCTGTCCCTTTAAATTTATATTTAGAGCCTTTACCATAGTTGAAAGAACTGTCTCTCTTAGAACTTCTTCATTAGGGGATATGTACATATGGGCAAGACCAATCTCCAAGGCCTTTTTATAATAATCATCAGGATAATTTATAAAATCGATGCCATCCTCATACCCTAGAACTCTCATAAAGATAGTGAGGAGTTCAATATAAGTCACATTACCATTAGGATTAAAGATATCCTTAGATTTTCCAGAAATCAGTCCTTTTTCCTTAGCCAAATGCACAAATGGAGTTGCCCATCCACCTTGGAAATTATCTACATCTCTAAAGGAAGATTTTCCCTTATATTCATTTGCAGCATCTTCAAGTCCTATCAAACGAATAGTCATAGTAGCTAACTCGGCTCTATTCATCTTTTTATCCAAATTTAATCCACCAACACCAAAATACTTCTTATCCACAATCCATTCCCTATCAGCCATCCCTTCCCCATAGACAAAAGAGGGAAGGAGTAGAGCTATGGAAAGAACAATTAATATAATCCTTCTCAAAACTACCACTCCTCCAAATAATATTAGTTCAAGTTTTTATCTGGAACAACCAACTTACCATTCCCGTCATAAACCCTATATTTAAATCCAATGATTTTATCTATGGCACTTACAGGAGTATTAGGGAAAGAGAACTCTCCATCACTTGATGCTTCTACAGTTGCTACACTAACCCCAGACTTAGTCAAAACCTCTACTTCATAGCCGCTAAAATCACTTATACTTCCATGACTAATTCGACCGCTGAAAATTAATCCGAATAGAGTGTTAAATCTTATATCTACTACACTAAAGACATTGGTACTTCCACCATCAACTTTATTTACAACTATTGTATATATTCTTTCATTTTTGTTACTTTCTTTAACAGAAATACGAATAGTAGTTGAATCGCTGTTTAATGCTACCGATATAGACTCTCCACTTACAACTGTACTACCACTTACTGTAATTACACCATTTGTAGCATAAGGAGTAATATCAATAGTAGATACATCTTCGCCTACATTTACGGTGTATGCAGTAGTTGTATTGGAGAATGGTCTATTTAATGTACCAGGGTCAACACTTAGATTAGTTAATCCATAGGATATATTCTCATCTCTTACTATAGTATACCTGAAGGTAGATACAGGTCCAGAGCCTAAGCCTTCTTTGTATCCTATAGCATTAATTTCTACATCACCATTTATTATAATTCCTTCTCCATCATATAATAGACTAGAAGTAGTAGGAGTACTACCATCTAAAGTATAGTATATACTTGCTAAAGAAGTGTCCGTAGATAACAAAATCTTTGAACCTTCTACAACTTCACCACTAGGTGGATTAGCATGTACAACAGATACAGTCTCTTGGTAAGAGTCAAAGTCAGTAATCAAAACTCCATTTTTATCTACCACCGTAGTAGATATATTGGCATCCCATAAGGAAAGAATAAAGCTAAGAGCATTGTGAACATTGGTACTCAATTTTTGTTTACCCATATCCCCAGCATTAACCCACTTACTATCATTTATGGAAAAATCCGTCTCAATGTCTAAATGATAATTTTTCAAATCCTTTTCATATAAGGAATGCTTCAATTTGAAACCATTATTTCCGTGGGAGAAATATCCAAAGCTGTTGTTTATATACTTTTCAGTTTCTTTCAATAAATTAGTTGAGCTAATTCTATTTTCACTGATATAAAAATCAAGTGATGGAAGATTATCACTAAGATATACTATTTTTCCTTCCACTACCAAATCAGGATACAGTTCTTTGATCCTTTTATTAAGAGTCTTTAGATATCCCATCTTTATAAAGAGTGACAATTTGTTAAAATTATCATGATTAGGATATGCCATAAGCTCTAGCTTATCTCCTGACATCTTAGCATCATAGGTAAAGCTTGTGTTCTGATACTTAGGTAAGTTTTTATTTAATACTTCCACTAGATAATCTGGATCAACTTTCTTATCTACAACTAACTTACTCTTAGTAAAGTCAAAGTAAATGTCCTTATCCTTAGAATAGAAAGTGATATAATTTTTTAAATCAGAGTTAGAGTAATAAGCGTAATATGGGTTCCTCACAACTCCAGAAATCAGTGCTTCATCATTATAAAGATTTAATATAGCAGTATAAATATTCCAAATCCACTGTTCTACGTCGGATCTACTTAATTTATTCCAAAGGTTATTTTTAGAAGCGGGGAAGCTAATATCTAAATTAATTAAATTATATTGTTGTACAATATCAAGATTTACATCTAATTCTCCAACCTTATTAAAATTCTTATTCAGATAATCTTCCAGAGAGTTAATAGTAGTCAACTTCTTATAGGGAAGCTTAAATTCCTCGAGAAGATATTTTCTCTTCTCTAATTCAGCCCTTTGTATATCCATTAAATAGTTTCTACCTTCTCTAGCAGCAAGAAGATTATCCATAGTAGAATGATAACTATCTTTTATTAAAATTCCATTAGCATCAATATTTATAGTAGTTTTGTCCTTACTCAGAGTAGGAGTAATATAAAGATAAGGAGCAATAGAATCTAAAGCCACATAAATATCATTTTTATACCTTAGAGTATCACTGTCTAGATTTAATTTTTTTCCATCTAAATAAATATTTATATTACCGAAGCCAACCTTAATACTTTTTAAATTGGATTTTATTTTATAATCAATACCAGCGGGAGCCTTTCCATCTAGTATGCGAATTTCATCATCCAAACTTTCGATTATTCTTTCCTTGGCAGAGATTTCATAGCCCCTTTGAAAGATTATAGATTCCTTCCCAGTTTCAGCATTAAAATTTAATTTGCCTTTGGAATTCATATGGGCATTATTTTTACTTATATTAATATCCATAGCCAATCCCTTAGCCAAATCAGACAAAGAAACAAATAGTTCCTCATCATATAAAAAAGATTCCTTATGATTAACTACTCTTTTGCCATTGACTTTCAACTGAAAATCACCAAAGAGAGCATCGATATCCTTTACAAAACTATTAGCTTCAACATTAAAAGGAATAAAAGAAAATAATAGAACCATTGATAAAAATAAACTCAAACCTTTCCGCATACAAATCCCTCCAAAATTTAGTGAATAACTAATAGCTAGTAGTTAATAGCTAAAAGATTAAAAGACCCAAAAGCCTTACTTAAAGATATTCATTATTCGCTTTTCACTATTCACTGGTTTTAATATCTATCGGCATAAACCTTATATAAATATACAATATTTATAAAGAAAATCCAAATTTTGTCGATAACAATGTAGAGTGAATTAAAAAAGGGGGGCTAATAGGAATGACAAAATTCAAAAAAATAATATCTTATATTCTATTAATATCGATAATACTTCCACTCCTTCCCATAGGCCAGCTAACAGTCCATGCCTATGATGAAGATAAATATACAATAACTGAGGTTATTCTATATAAGATATACGATAGAAACAGACAACCAATAGGTAGAAGATTAACCATCAACGGAAAATACCTAAAGGATGCAGACGTATCCATGATAACTAATACAGGAGATATAGTACTCACCAATAGAGAGAGAAATACAGATACTACATTGCAATTCGTATTAGCCAATGATCAAGTTGGTAGCAAAATAAAAGTAGGTTCCACAGAAATAAATCTGAATGAAGGTTCAATGCCAACCCTTACACAAGTGTCACCAGAGGTAAAATCAGGATACGATGGAGAACTAACATTAAAAGGAACAAACTTTACATCCATTGGCAATGGAGAAATTACAGCGCAAATATACAAAGAAGGTGCAATTCAAGACATATCATATAATTTTACATCTGGCAATGAAGAAGCAACTATAACCGATATAACCTTAGCCTTGGGATTACAAGATATAGTATTCGAAAGAAATACAACAGAAATAAAGACATTTAACCAAGCAAACCAAAATGTGCAAGTACAAGTAAAAGTAACATACACATATAAAGAACAATTCCTATTATACCAAGAAATAGAAGTAGATAATCTACAGATGACACCAAATAGGGGATCTAAGGGAGAGACGGTATCCTTTGAATCTCCAGTTACAGGAACAAGTAGAGACTTAAGGGAATATGATGTATTCTTTTTAAAGGCCATAGATGGTACAGATGGATATAAAGTATTAAATAAAGGTAAAAACAGAAGATTTCAATCCAAAGTAATGAAAGAGGGAAAGGAATTCAACATACTTACGGTGGAAATACCGGATATACCAGTAGGAGACTATTTTGTAGTACTAACTAATATAGCAGATGGTACAGACCCTGCCAAACAAATAACCCAAAGAAAGATATTGGATCAAAAGTTTACAATAGTAGATGGAACAAAAAAGCCATTTATACAATCTGTACTACCAGCATTTGGACCAGATACAGGCTCTAACACTACAATCAGTGGTACGTTTTTAGGTACAATGAATATAGATGAATTTACTCCAGATAATCCAAACAAAAAAGATATAACGGCAATAGGATCAGAGCCAAAAACTTTAACAATAGACTATGGGTCAGGTGTTTTTGGAGCAAATAATGAGCCTATATCTAGTGCTATAAGAGAAATAAAGGTAATCATAGGTGGAGAAGCAACCTTCCTTAAAAAAGATACGGGATGGGATATAGAACTAAATACAGCCTTAGACAGAATAAGAGTAAGAACGGCACAAATAACCATAGGTGATACTAGCCCCATAAAAGATGTAGTAGTAGAGATAACTACCATATTTACCAAAGGCAATGGAGACAAAATAGTAATAAGAGAGAGAGCAGAGAAAAAATCAAGCTATAGATATATTCTAAGTACTATACAACCAGAGATAAAATCAATTACACCAGAAAAAATACAAGTTGTACCCAAAGGATTAGAATATGAAATTCCAGAGGATAGAATAGTTGCAATCTATGGTAACAACTTCATGGTTCACAAGTATAGAGACGACCAAGGAAAAGAAATATATAGATATCCTAGAATTCAAATTGGAGATATAGTAATAGATAAAAATGAAAATCCTGATTTATACGTTAGGATATTTAGTGATAAGGGAGCAGAATTAGATGGTACAGAAAACAACGATATAGGCACAAAAATACTATTAATGCTTCCAAAGGGTGCAAGGGTATCTAAGGCTACAAAGGAAGCGGTAACTGTACAAAATCCAATGAGAAATTCAAATGTACTAGGTTTGTCTGATATAAAGCAAGATTTTGTGGAATTTGTAGTACCAGAATCAGGCACAATACCAGTTATCAACACAGTAAAGCCAGATACTGTATCTGTAGATGGTGGTGAAACTGTTACAATAACGGGAAGTGGTTTTCAAGGAGATGTACAAGTAATCATAGATGGAGCAGTAGTTAAAGGAATAAAAAGAAAAGAGGATGGTACAGAAATTACATTTCCAGCACCAAAAGGAAGAGAGGGAGAAACGCAGATTCAAGTCATGAATACATCAGGGGGAATGGACACAAGACCCTTCTTCTATGTAAAGACCTTTACTAATCCCAAAATAATAGATTTTAATCCAAAGCGAGGTAATTCAGGTACCATAGTAATGATAAAAGGAGAAAACTTTCTTAGACCTGACCCTATGGGAACAGAAGAAAATATATTTAGACTAATAGGTACAAGAGTATTTTTAGATGATTTAGAGCTAAATGAATACAATAGAAATCCACAAAACAATAGAATAGAGTTAGTAGACTATCTACCAGAGAACCCAATTTTTGAAATAAATGATAAAAAAATAGAAGTAAAGCCATATTATCAAGGGATTTTATTAAAAGACGAAAATAATAAAAAATATATTCTTTCCGTAAGTACCAAAGGAGAAATAAAACTATCAGATGGTGGATTAAACAACTATGATATAGTGTTAAACGCAAATGAAGAGATTATAGCCAACAAACAAGGTGGATTAGTACACAGCGTAGATGTTCAAAATAATCATATAACCCTGACAGCTCCAGATAGAATTGAAACAAAGCTAACTTATATTACACCATATAAAATAAATGGAACTGAAATAGTAGGGCAAAGGGTGAAGGTTATTGACGGAGAAACCATCTATTTTACAGTACCTATTATGAACAACCATCCAGAAGGCTATAAGGATTTAATTATAATAAACCCAGATACTAAAAAAGACCAAAAAACTGGAAACCAAGGATTCTTCTTCGTAAAACAACCAGAAAGAAGACCAGAGATTACAGAAATAATACCAAAAGAAGGTTCAGTATCGGGAGGATATGCAATAGAAATTATAGGAAGAAATTTTGAAACAAATGTGGCAACTAAACCAAAGGTCTATATAAATGCAGTAGAAGTACCAGAAGCTGATACTAAAGTAAATATAGAGGGAACGAGAATAACAGTAATTGTACCAAAATATGTAGGAGATTTAAAGAAAGATAAAAACACAGATAGATGGCCGGTGCCAGTAGTAGTATTAAACCCAGACGGTGGTACTGCAAATAAAGAGAAGGGATTCTTCTATGTAATACCTTCAAGTAGTCCACAAATAACAAAAATATCACCAGTCAAAGGTTCAGCAGCAGGCTATGAAGTAGTGGAGATATGGGGAAAAGATTTTAGATACTTTGAGCCTTTTGATGATTTAAATGGAAACTTAGAGTACGACGAGGGAGAGCCATTCAATGATCTATATAAAAATGAAGGCGGAGAAGAATGGGATGATTTAAGAAACTTAAATTTAGATGATTGGGATAAAAAGGCAGGAAAGACAAAATTCAGCCCGCCCCATCCAAAGTTTGAACACTACTATGACTCACCAATACTTCCAAAGATTTATTTTGGAAACAAAGAAGCCCAAATAGTAGAGTTTAGCCTAGGATATATCAAAGTATTGGCACCACCTCATGCACCAGGTAAAGTAGATGTGTTTCTATTAAATAACGATGGTGGAATATCAGGAAAGACACCATATACCTATGAAGCTACAAAGGTAGCCATAACAGATGTAGTGCCAGATAAAGGCAGAAAAGAGGGTGGAGATAAGGTAGAAATCCATGGAACAGGATTTGCGCCGACAAATATATATGTGTATAAAGATGACAACATACCATATGTGCAGACGATGCCAATAATCAGACTAGGAAATATAACAAACAGAAATATAGAAAGAGAAAAAGATAATAGTGGACTTATCAACAATCAAAAAGCAACAGTAGAGTTGGCAGGTAAGTTAAAGGTAGAATATAACGGATACTATAACACCCTGACTTTTACAATAGAAGAAGGTGGAGTAGAATACAAGAAAATCATTACAAACTATGACAACAAAGAAAGATATGTACCAATAAACTTACTAAAATCAGGTAGTGATTCATATCCAGGAAAAGAATTAGTAAGAGTAGCCATAGAAGATGGTAGACTGCTAGTAGATAGGGGGTACGCACCAAAGACGACTTTTGTAAATAATACTCATGTAAGTATAGAAACACCATCCTATTATACAGTAGGTAAGACTCCAATATTTATAATCAATCCAGATGGTGGTACAGGTAGTGGAAACTTTGAGTATAAGAACCCAGATTCAAACCCAGTTATTTTAAATATAACAAGAGATAGTAGACAACCAATAGAAGAATTTAGAAAAGAAATAAATGGTAAGGCCAAAATCCTAAAGGTAAACTACAAAGGTGGAAGTATAATTACCATAGAAGGAACAGACTTTAGAGATAAAGCAGTAGTTAAATTATCTAATATACTGACCATAGGGGAAGAAGCATTAGAATATAATCTTCCTACAAAATTAACCTTTACCATGCCGCCAGTACCAGAATCGCAGGTAGGCAAGCTATTACCAGTAATAGTACAAAATACAGACGGTGGATCAGCATTATCTGACAAGCTATATGTACCAATTTTTATAGAGATAACAAAGGGAGAATCAGATCCAGAGACAACTACAATAACTCCAAGTAAAGGCTCAGCCGCAGGAGGAACAAAAGTAGTCATTACAGGAACTGATTTTAGAGAAAATATGAAGGGTTATGAAGGAGAAAAGTTAAGAGTATTCTTCGGAGAAGTAGAAGCAACGGAAATCAAAAGTATTACTCATAATACCATAGAATTGATTACACCAAAATCTAACAAACTAGGCAATATATCAGTTAGAGTGGAAAACCCAGATGGTACAATGACAACTGGCAAGATTACTTTTGAATATATATCTAAGCCAACTATAGAAACAGTATCGCCAAACAAGCTATTTACTAATGATACGGAGACAGAAATAACTCTAACAGGTACCATGTTCCAAACAGGAGCTAAGGTAGTAGTAGGGGGTAAAATAGTAGATAAAAAAGATGTTACACCAGATATGCTTATAATAGGAGAAGGTATAATAGGAGTAGACTCTAACAATATCAATAGAGAAGTAGCAGTAGTAGATGGAGTAGAGTCAGCAACTATAAAAGTAGAAAGCGATAAAGTAATCAAAGTAACCTTCCCGGAAACAAATGATTTAGAAAATATCAGCTTGATAATCATAAATCCAGATGGTGGAATATCAGACCCGTATAATAACTTTAAATATGAGAAACCAATACCAACAAGGCCTCTAATATTAGAAGGTATACCAGGATATGAATCAACAGTACAACTAATATGGTCAAAATCTGATGCAAATATATTAAACAAGGCAAGTGTCTATGAAGTCTATGGTAGAAAAACTAAGGACAAGGATAATACATTTATAGGTAGCACAAAAAACGCAGATTTTCTAGTAAAGTCTTTAGAACCAGAAACACAATATACATTTATGGTAAGAGCATTAAATGAATATGGTGCGGCAATAGACTTCGCCACAGTTACAGTGAAGACATTAGATAAGAGACAAGACGAAAAATTAAGAGAAAAAGAAGAGAAAAGAAAAGAAGAAGAAAACAAACTAAAAACCAACGGAAAAGAAGAATTAAAAAATGGAAGACTATATATAACTATAGGTACTAGTAGATTCACAGGAGGAGCAGGATCTATAGATTTATCTTTATCTAAATACAAAAACCAAGATAAAATCACCATAGCTATGCCAATAGAGTTAGCAAGAAAGGATAATAGGATTACAATCAAGGATGGTACAATGACAACAATAATCAATATAAGAGATCTATATACTCTTGCAGTAAGTAAGTTAGATAAGGGGGATGAAGACTCCTATGTAAGAATCCATATAGATAAGACAACAGGAGATCATCTGCCAAGAGGTAAAAGAGCAGCATCAAAGGCATACGATATATCCTTTGACTATATATATGGTAAGGATTCTATAGATATCAATCAGTTACTAAGAGCTGGAAAGATATTCCTAGATCAGGATACTATAGTCTATCCAAATACTAAAAATACTAATTTATATAAGATGAACGGAGAAACAGGAAGCTTTGACAAATTAAACTCTACAACAGTAGATATAAAAGGTAGGAGTAAATACATCCTCCTATCCGACAGATAAGGAGACAAAAATATGAAAAATAAAATCCTAATACTGTTAATAACAATATTAATATTATCCTCCTACCCCACCTATGGGGTAGGAGAGATTATGGTCTCAGGCACCATAGAAGCTCTAAATTTCAAAGAAAATACAATAACTATCTTAGATTATAATGGTAAAATTCATACAATCAAAATAGTTCCAAATACAAAGCTAGAAATAGAGGGAATTAAAAAAGAACTGACAGATTTCTATTTTGGACAGGAAATAGATATAGAACATAAAAACAAAGTAGGGACCAAAGTAATGGGCTTTATAGAAGAAGACCCAGATAGGGACGGCTATATAATGGCAGGAAGTAGGTTTAAAAGGGGAGAAATCCTCTTTATATCAAAAACTACAATAGAGCTAAAGACAAAGGATGGCAGAGAGAAATATAGAATAACACCAAATACAAGCTATGAAAAAAGAAATAGAAGTATTAGCTTAAACCAAATCAAAGAAGGAGACAAGGTACTACTAACCTTTGATAGCATCTATACCTCGGAGGTAGCTACAGTTAAAATAGAAGATGAAGAGCAAACAATCTCTGGAGTAATTCGAGGGAAAATAGAATTAGTAGATGAGAGAAACAAAGAAGTCCTAGTGAAAATGCCATATATATATAAGGAAGGAACTTGGCTTCCCCCCACTAAATATACCATAAAGCTAAAGACTACAGGAGATAATCTATATAATGGAAGTCAAAGGATTACATTAAAGGGACTGCAGGCATTGAAAGGAAAAGAAGTATATATAGCTTATGATGAAAGTTTTGGGAGATTAAACGTAGGTAAATTAACAGTGAAAAATGGACTAGCCCAAGGCTACCAAGCTAAAGTATCTAGTATCCAATATAATTCAGGACAAATGGTAGTAGATAATAACCTAATCCATTTCAACGAAGGAACCATAGTTATCAAGAACAATAGAATAGTAGACCCATTAAATATAAATAGAAGTGATGATGTAATAGCCACAGTAGATAATATAATGGGAACAAAGAATACATCATTAATATCTATGACAACTAATATTTTAGATAATAGAACAGATGAAACTAAGATTGCAATTTATAGAGGAAAGATAGAAGATATATATGAATACGAAATAGAAATAGGCAAATTAAATTACAAACTAGATTACTTAATGCTACAAGACCAAAAATGGCAAGAGGTACAAGATAGTCAAAGATTTGCAATGTCAGAAGATACCTTAATCTATGATAGTGAGCTAAAGGAAGGAATAGATGCCAGCTACTTTATATCTTCTAGATTTACAAACTTAACAGATATAAAAAATCAGACATTAAGAAATAGAGTGAAAAATAATTATTATAAAAATAAGCAAGCTTATTTTGTAGTTAGAGAAGGTGAGTATGGAAAAGAGCTACTAGCTTTAAACCTTACACCACATCATCAGACATATGGTCAAAATGTAAGGCTAAACTACTCTACGCAGGGAGAAATAAAATCCATAGACTATGACAAGAGTACAATAACCATAACCAAAACAAAGAATTATAATACACTAAATAACAGATGGGAAAATGCAGCAGATGAAACATTGAATATAAGAAAATCTGTCATACTTTTAAATGATATACCACTCCCAATAGATAGGATATATAACCTAAGAGTAGGAGCTAGAGTATATACAATAAAAGAAAAGTCATCTTCTCTGGAAGAAAGCTATATACTACTTATAGAGGACTAAGGAGGTAACAAATGAAAAGAACAATATCAACACTAATTGCATTAATTTTACTTCTTTCACCCCTTAGTGCAGTAGCCATTAATATACCAGGCTACGAAGGTGGAATTCAAAATGAAACCACTTATAAGGAAGTAATCTTTGTTACAGGAGAGCCTATTACAATGGAAGGAACTCTCACTATAAAAGCTAAGGAAAAGGATAATACAGTAACAGAAACCTACACCTATAAGTTAGAGAACAAGGAAAAAAATGCAAAGCTATCGAGGAGCATTACTTTAAAGGAAGTTCTAGAGCCAAAGGGAAAACAAATAACATCAACTAAGACTTTAGAAAAATATAAAGAAACCATAGATATTAATAGGAAGAAATACGAAGTAAAGGACTCTCACTATCAATGGAATCAAGGCTCAGTAATGCACAATACACCAATACTCAGCTACTATGCAGGAGACTATTCAGCTAGAAAGACCTATGATATAGATAGGGGCAAGGAATCTTTGATAGTGGAGACAGTGGGAAACCTAGTGGGATACAATGGTCCTTGGTCAGCAACAGAGACACAGACTATAGAGTATATCCTAAGCTATGAAGATAAAACCAATGTGGCAAATAACTGGGAAGGTACAGCTACAGTAGAAGCTTCCTATAATAAGACGAAGGACTATTCCTATGCAGAAAATATTCCACATCAAATAAGCTTCAGAGGTGGATATAGAGTTACAGAAAAAGAAGAGAATGTGCTAAAGTATAAATACGACTTACCAAAACTAACAGGAAATAAAACTAATAAAGGTAGAAATGTAGGTAGAGAAAGTCTCTATTTAGATACTAATCCAAATATCTCTAGACTAAATATACCAGCCCTAAGGGATGTACTAGGTCATAAGTATGAAGAAGAGCTGCTACTTCTTGCAAGTATGGAGGGGCTCCCACTAGAAAGTACATCAATAGGACCATCTTCACCAATGAGTAGAGGAGACTTTGCCAAGGCATTGGTAAAGGCAATGAATATACCAATTATAAAGGAGGAAGTAAAAACTAGAAGTAGGAAAAAGGTAGAATCGGCTAAGCCATTATTCAAGGATGTAGATGAAAATCATAGGAACTTTGATTATATAGAAGAAATAGCTAAGAGAAATATAATGTTGGGAATAGACGGATACTTTAACCCAGATAAGCCATTGTCAATGGCAGAAGCATATACAATAATAGTCCGTATGTTAGGGTTTGAAAACTTAGCTCCTATAGGAAAATACTCCTTGGGATATAAAGATGAAAATGGGATACAGCCTTGGGCAAAGGATTATATATATGTAGCAAAGGAGCTAGGATTTATAGAAGACTCCGACTATCTATATCCAAAAAGAGATTTGACTAAGGGAGAGGCAGCAAAGCTAATAGTAGATCTAATTAACTATATGCAAGGCGAGTTAAGGTATGACTATATGGAGGGAATATTAAATAACTAAGGGGTCCCTCCTAAACATATTTGTAATATACTTGTAACACAACTGTAATAGTATTTCACAAAGATTTAGTATATAATATCAATATGACAAGTAGCTAAACTCTTATGAAGTATTACAATATCGTTACAAACTCATAATGATATTGACCTAGTAGGGGTTGAATGCTATAATACATTATAGATTGCAAGTTTTATGGCTACTAAGCTATATTTGCAACAAAAATTATTATAAATTTTAAGGAGGTTTTGCAAAGATGAAAAGAACCCTATCGTTAGTATTAGCATTAGTTATGGTTCTAGGAACTTTCTCAGTTACTTTCGCAGCAGAAAAAACTGTTGAAGAAAAAGCTGGGGAAATCCTAAAGACGCTTGAAGTTATGACAGGCGACGATGCAGGTCTAAGACTTGAAGACGGCTTAAAAAGAGAAGAAGCGGTAGTAATGATCGCTAGATTAAAGGGACAATTAGAGGTAGCTCAAAATTTCCCAACAAAACCAACATACAAAGATATCACTAACAAAGCATATGAGCCACTACTTGCTTGGGCAAAAGAAGATGGTACATTTGTTGGACATAGTGAAACAAAATTTGGTTTTGGCGACAATATAACAACTCAAGAATATGCTTCAGTAGTTCTAAGAATATTAGGATACGAAGTAGGAGTTGAGAAAGAAATCACATGGAACGATGTTATGGCAAAAGCTGAAGAACTAGGACTTTTGAAAAACATTGACGCTAAAGCTGATTTCCTAAGAGGAAACATGGCAGTTATGACATTAAACGCTCTTAGAACAAATGTTAAAGATTCAAAAGAAACTTTAGCTGAAAAATTAGAGCTTGATGTTCCAGCTGAAGAGCCAGAACTTTCAACTGACATTGAAATTACTTCAGCAACAGCTATAGCTAACAACAAGGTTGAAGTAAAAGTTAAAGAAGAAGTAGCTGCTTCAGTAGCTGACTTCACAATCGTTAAAAAAGGTACTACAACAGAAGTAGAAATCAAAGATGTTGTTAAAGAATCAGCTAAAGTATTCGTTCTAGAAACAGAAGCTTTAACAGCTGGAACATCTTACACTGTAAAATCAAATGGTAAGGCATTAAACTTTACAGGTATTGCAGTAGACAAAACTGCTCCAACAGTAAAATCAGTTAAAGGTGTAGATACTAATACATTTGAAGTAGAATTCTCAGATAGAATGGATAAAGTTACAGCTACTAATGTAGAAAACTATACATTTGATAAAGATCTTAAAGTAGTTAATGCTACATTAAGTTCAAGCAGAAAAGTTGTTACTTTAACTGTAGATGCAGCTAAGAAAAATACAACTTATAAAATAACTATTGAAGGACTTACAAATAGTGACAATGTAGCAATGAAGAAATTTAACCAAAACGTTAGAGCTATAGAATACACAACAGCTCCAACAATTAAAGGCACTCCTAAAGTTATAAGCAGTACTTTAGTAGAATTAACATTCAATGCTGGCGCATTCGGAATGAACAAAGAGTCCTTAGAAAAAGTAGAAAACTACACAATCGAAGGCTTAGAAGTTAAAGAAGCTAAAGCATATGATTTAGATGAAGACTATTTATATGAAACTGTATTGTTAACAACTGGCGAACAAGATGTAAACAAATCATACAAACTTACTGTAGCTGGAGTTACAGACGATTCAGTTCTTATGAATGTTTTAAAGACTAAAACTCTTTCATTCAGAGGAATGAGAGCAGATAAAAGTGCACCAGCAGTTCTTAGCGCAGTAGGTGGTAATGGTAACGAAGTTAGAGTAATGTTTAATGAGACTAGCGCTATGAGTATAGGCTCAATGACAGATGTTTCTAACTATAAGATCACATATAAAGATGGAAGTGAAACATTAGAACTTGCTATATTAGAAGCAGAAGCATTAGCAGATGAATATCCAGATGCATATGACAATGCTTATAAAGGTGTAATATTAAAAACAGAAGAGCAAGTAGATAGAAAACCTTATGTTATTGAAATAAGTAATGTAGAAGATGAATATGGTAATGCTATGAAATCAACTAGAAAGTTGACATTCACTGGTACTAGTGAAGATGTTACTCCACCAACTGTACAATCTGTTAAACATACAGACAAAGGTGTTGTAATAGTATTTAGTGAAAGATTAAACAAAGCTATAGCACAAGACCCAACAAACTATAAGATCAATGGAGATATTGGTTCAGCTATTAAAGCAACTGTATCTAAGACAAATGTAACAAATGACACTGTAACATTAACAACAGATAGTCTAACAGCTAACAAGTCTTACAAAGTGACTATTGAAAACGTAGAAGATTTATATGGTAATGTAATGCCATCTAGAGAAGTTTCATTTATAGCAATAGCTTCATCTTTAGATGTTACTGCACCAAGCTTTAGCTATGCATATGCTGAAAACAGCTCAGAAGTTCATATAAGCTTCGATGAACTTATAGATGTTTCCCCATCAACTATAACAGTAGGAGGAGTAACATTAACTCGTAGTGGTTATATAAATGACGGAACTACAGTGGTTTATACAGCAGCTCCTGCACTTGGTGGCGTAGAATATACATTCCCAGCTAATACTATATTTAAAGATGCGGCAGGAAACCAAGTGGATATAACAGGCAAGACTTTTACAGGTATTGTAAATGTTGCTAATGAGGCTCCAACAGTTGAATATGTTGAGCAAACTAATGCAAAAACTATTGTTATCAGCTTCAATGAACCAGTAGAAATTACTAGTGTTACTAGTCCTAGTGCGACTTTTGAAAAAGTAGATAAATACTCTGATAATACTCACGAAACAGAGTGGAAAGTTATATTTACTGGAAAATTAACTTATGGTACTGAGTATACTGTTACATTTAATGCAAATGATTTAGGTGGAAAGAATGTAACTTCACTTAAATTTACAGCAGACTACTATGATGATGTTGCACCATCAATAGTTGGTGTAACAGCGACTAATAATCAAACAGTTGTAGTAGAATATGATGAAGAATTAAATGACAATCATCGTCCAACTTATGAAATATACTACCTTGACAAAAACAACAATAAAGTAAAGAGCACTGTTCAAGGTTCAGTAACGACTGCTAAGAACAAAGTAAGTATTTCTTATTCTACTAAGGGATCAGAAATTTACTACCTAACAGTTAAGATAGGTGCTGTAGACTATGCAGATAATAGACAAAAGGCTGATGGAACTGAATGGGATTTCTTAGGTTCTGATGTCCTAAAAACTAACGACTATATTACTGGAGTTTCAATAATCAATGCAAAGAAGATAAAAGTAAGTGCTAACTATAGTATGGTATCAGCTGTTGTATATGAAGTATATGACACAGATAACAATTATGTAGTACAAATAGGAACAGGTGCTGGTGCTGGTACATCATTTGATATAAATACTAACGTACCAGTACTAGATGGAGTAACATATAGAGTAAAAGCAGCTGACGGAAAGGAATTTACTTTCAAAGGTGTAACTCCAGACTTAGGTCTTGCATTACAAAAAGTAAATGGTGTTTACAAAGTAACTTCTTACGGAGATGATAACGCTCTAACAGATTACACTGTAACTGTTAAGGATGCTAATTTTGCTCCTGTAACTAACCTTACAAGCGTTACTCAAAACTCAACTTACTATATAGAATTAGTAAAAGATGGTTCAGTAGTATACGCAGCAAGAGTTACAGCACAATAAATCAATCTAACCAAAAAAGAGAGGAAACAATTTCCTCTCTTTTTTCTATTCAAAGACTTCATTCCCTTGATTTATACCTTCAATTAAGGTAAAATTAAATAAGACAAAAATAAATGGGGGATAGAAATATGGAGCAAAACAATATGATGGAAGAAATAAGTTTAAGAGAACTTATAGAAATACTAATTAAAAGAAAGAAAATGATTGCAGTTATAACTGCTGCATCAGTGCTTATATCTACAATCTTTAGTTTTTTTATATTAAAACCTACATATGAAGCTAAAATGGTAATGATGACATCAAACCTAGGAAATCAGTTAAATACAAATGGGGATATAGATAAAGTTGATAGTTTATTGAATGCTATGTCACAGTATCCCGATATGAGTTTAGAGACTTATAGGCAACAAATTAAGGCACCAGAAGTATTGAGAAAGACTATTACGGATTTAGGATTAGAAAATGAATATAGACCTAGTACCTTGGCTGATAGAATAACCTTAGAGACTATTAAAGAAACTCAATTAATTACTATAAAGATGACCCATACAGATTCGGAGAAGGCTGCTAAGATAGTAAATACTGTAGGTCAGAACTTTATATCCTTTGTTACAGAAAAGGCACAAGAAAGATTTGCAAAGAATTCAGAATATGTAAAGACTCAAATGGAAACAGAGAAAGTAAAATATGAAGAAGCCTTGCTTGAACTAAAGGAAATTCTTTCCCAACCAAGAGGAGCAAAAGAACTAGGACTAGAGTTAGATAGCAGTTTCGAGCAAATCACTGAGTTTAAAGCTGCTTTAAATGAATTAGAAGTTAAAAGAGATGGACTTATTAAAGCCATTGAAGAAAGTGAAAAATCTTCAAATAATAAAGGTAGTATGATAGTAAAACCAAACTTAGGAGATAACTTTAATATATCCTTTGATGATAGCAACAAGGTAATGAAGATTGATTTGGCTGAGACAGAAGGTAGAATATCAAGTATAAAGAATCAAATTGAAGATTTACAAGAGCATATAGAAAAACTTCAAGTTGAATACCAGGACAAGCAGTATGAAGAAAAAGTAGTAAAGCAAAAAGTTGATATAGCTCAAAAAACATATGAATCCTTCAGTGGAAAATATGAGGAATTAAAGGTATCAGAAACAGCTAAGCTAGGAGAGCTAAGTATCAATATTATCTCTTCTGCTTATCCAACTACAAGACCAGTAGGACCAAGGAAAGCATTAAACCTTGCAATATCCTTAGTATTGGGATTAATGATAGGGGTATTCGTAGCATTTTTTATAGAGTATTGGCAATCTACTAATGAAGAAGCTAAAAAATTAGCAAGGTAGATAATTAAAGAATAGTGGTGATGATAAATTGTCTAAAAATACAACAATAGTAAAAAATCAAGGACAAAGAATGCAAATGATATTTTTAATATTATTTGCTCTTGTTATAACAGTACCCCTTATGTTTAGAGGTCTATACTTTGAAAAAGAGCTATTACCTACTTTGATAAGTATATATATATTATTTATAGCTTGGGCAGTATATAAATCAAAAGAAAAAAACTTTAAAATACTATCTACTCCTATAGATTATTTGTTTATAGGAGTAGTATTGATGTATCTAATATCAATTACTTATGGAATAAATAAACGGGAAGCAATATTTGAGTTTTCCCGTTACCTAGCATACTTCATTATATTTATTATGGCAAAAGATTTTTCAGAGAATAAGAAGTATGAGAAAGGGATAATTAATGCACTTCTATTTGGAGGTGTGTTAGTATCTATAATAGGTATAGGTAGTGCTATAGGTACATGGGAGTATGTTGGAGCAGTAATAGGGGGAAGACTTAGCTCAACATTTCAGTACCCAAATACTTTAGCAGCATATGTCTCAGCACTATACTTTATAGCTATGACAGCATTAATTAATGAAGATAAGAAAATATTAAAGGTAATATATGGTTCTTTATTAGGAAACTTTATATTCGTCTTGATACTTACTTCATCTAGGGCAATGTGGCTGATATTTCCTTTAGTTCTTATTGCATACTTTATAATCCTACCTAATACAAGAAAAATAGAATCAATATTATATATTATTTCATCAGTTATTATATCTATACCAGTAGCCTTTATGTTCAATAAAAAATTACCAGAGCCTTCTTTTGGGCTTTGGTATTTATATCTTTTAGTTCTGATAGGTACTGGTGCTGTAGTATTTTTGATTTCATTATTTGATAGCAAGTTTAGAAAGGTGTCAATAAAAAAACTATTGATATCACTAGTAGTTATAGGAATATTATTTTCCATAGGAGTAGTTTATATAGTTAACTCTACTACATCATTAACAATAGAGAATTTGACAGCGGAGGATAAATGGACAACTGTTATCAGAAATGTTTCTTCTACTCTACCTAGTAGTAGCTATGACTTAGAAATAGACTATATAGGAACTAATGATAGTGAATCTCCATATGTTGGTTTAGTAAGAGTCTATAATATGGATAGTAAAGGAGAACTAAGTCTTTTAAGTACCCAAAACCTAGTAGAGGTGGGAGAGAATAGTACAAAGGTAGATTTCACTACCCCAGAAGATTCAATGGGGATAAAAGTTTATTTCCAAAATGTATATAAGAATACTAAGGCTGAAATCTTAAGTGCAAATATTGTTGATAAAGAAACATCATCTATAGTAAAGAAAATACCATTGAAGTATAAGTATTTAAATGAAAGTTTTGTTAGTAGAATTCAGAGTATAAGTGCTGGAGAAAATAGCTTTGTAGCCAGAATGGTGTTTTATAAGGATGGTCTGAAGGTCTTAAAGCAAAATCCAATTTTAGGAGCAGGTGGAGGCGGATGGTTTTCAATGTATCAGATGTATCAATCATATCCATATTCAACAACTTTGGCACATAATTATATATTGCAGATGTGGATAGAAATAGGTACAGTAGGAGTCCTTCTATTTGTAATTATGCTGATAATAATAGGTTTTTATTCTTTTAATATTTACAAAAGATCCGAAGATACGAATAAGAAAACCATCATTGCCGGATTAACGACAACGATTATCACCATATTAGTACATGCTATAGTCGACTTTGATATGTCCTTACCGTCATATGCTATAATGTTTTGGGTTATAATAGGGATATTAGCTAACGAGCTTAATGGTTTAGATACTAAAATAACGGCTAGACTCAATAAAATAAATCCAAAGGTATATATATATGGCGTTATACTGATGGCTTGCGTTTTAACATATAATCATTCTATGATTTTATATAGTCAGAAGTTTAAGGATAATGGTGCAATAGCATTTGCAAACAATGATTTAGATACGACTATCAAGAACTTTGAAAAAGTAGTTAAATATGATAAATATGAAGGCACCTATAAAATGGATTTAGCATCTTGTTATATAGGGAAATATAGGGAAACCAACGATACAGAATATGTAAGAAAGGCAGTAGCACTTGTTGATAAATATATGGAATTGTCTCCATATGATTCCTTTGCATATGCCAATGTTGCAAACTTTAACTTTTCTATAGGAGAAGTAGATAAAGGACTGGATCAGTTTGACAAATCTGTTGAACTTCAACCTATGAGAAGTTACAATTATACTCAAAAATTAATGGGCTATAGGGCAGTTGTAGACTTTCATTTATCTAGAGGAGAATATGACGAGGCAAGAGATATATTAGAAAGGGCTCTCAAAGTAAAAGAAGAAATTAAAAAGATAAATGAAAAATCTTTTAGACCATTAGAAAAAGATGAGGAACTAGTTAAATATATAGGTGAAACACAATTTATGTATGAAAATTTGGATAGACTTCAAGATTTAGCGGCTAGAGGATTGAACCTTGACTTTGCCTATTATTTTGATCTAGATATTAATAATGATGAGAATATAGATATGCTGTTAGTGTCAAAACCAGAGGGATCAAAAATTGAACATGAATCTATGGTAGAAGGAGAAAATAATTTCATTAGAATAACTAATGAAGGAGAAGTATACGGATTTAAATATGTTTACCCATTGAGCCTAGAGCCAAATACTACTTATATAGTGGAACTAAAGGCAAGAGGCAATACAAAGCCTGAAACATTTAATCTATATGCTTGGGCAAATGGGGCAGCAGATCCTAATCAGGGAAGTCTTACAGGTATTGAGCTAAGGGATGACTGGAAAACCTATTCATTTGAATTCACTACAGATGAAGATGTAAAGCCAGGGAATCAATATATAAGAATACAACATAATGGAAATGATATGGGATATATTGATATTATGGACTTGACTATATTCTCTAAATAAAAAAGTGAAGATAATTTATATAGTCTAAGTGAAATTAGTCTGTAAATTTTATGCAAAAGGGGAATTATTATGGGAAGAAAAAGGTCTATTATTTTGCTAGTTTTAGACACCTTACTCATTAACTTATCATATTTACTAGCATTATATATAAGATTTGAGGGGAATATAACAAGAGATCAGTTTTTAGAGTACTTTGTAAGATATAAGGAACATTTCATATATATTACAATAATAAAACTTGCTATATTTTTATATTTTAAGCTATATAAATCTGTGTGGAAATACGCCAGTATTGATGAGTTGATGAACATTGTAGCAGCCAGTGTAGTATCCAATGCTGCCATACTTAGCTATATGTTTATTAGGCAATCTAATTTACCTAGAAGTATTTATATACTAGCTACATTGCTAGATATGGTACTTATAGGAGGTCTTAGATTTAGCTTTAGAGCTATAGGTACTGTTGGTGGAGGACTATTTAAGAATGATAATCAAAAGAAGATTATGATAATTGGTGGTGGTGATGCTGGAGCTATGGTGATTCGTGAGTATAAAAACCATACTCAATTAAATAGCAAGCCTGTAGCCATCATTGATGATAGTGAAAAAAAGCAGGGACAGATGATAAATGGAGTACCTGTAGTTGGAAAGAGATCAGATATTCTGGCAGTAGCAGAAAAATTAAAGATTGATGAGATAATAATTGCTATGCCGTCAGTTTCTAAGAAACAGATAAGGGAAATTGTTGAGATTGCAAAAACAACAAAGACAAAGTTAAAAATAGTACCTGGTATGTTTGAATTAATAGATGGAAAAGTTAATATAAAGAACATTAGAGAAGTTAACATTGAAGACCTCTTAGGCAGGGAAGAGATAAAGACTGATTTAAAAGAGATTAGTTCTTATATAACTAATAGGGTAGTATTAGTTACTGGTGGTGGAGGATCTATTGGATCAGAGCTTTGTAGACAGATTGCAAGCTTTAATCCTAAGAGGTTAATCATTTTAGACATATATGAAAATAATGCCTATGATATACAAAATGAGTTATTGAGAAAATATAAGAACTTAAATCTTAGGACAGTTATTTCTTCCATAAGGGACAAGGATAGAATAAATGAACTTATGAACATTGAAAGACCTCATGTTGTTTTCCATGCAGCCGCTCACAAACATGTACCTTTAATGGAAGATAGCCCAAAGGAGGCTATAAAGAATAATGTATTTGGCACATTAAACTTATCCCAAGCTGCGGATAAAGCTGGGGTAGAAAAGTTTGTAATGATATCTACAGATAAGGCTGTAAATCCTACAAATATTATGGGTGCTAGTAAGAGAATGTGTGAGATGATTATTCAATCTATAGATAGTGTTAGTAAGACAGATTTTGTTGCTGTAAGGTTTGGTAATGTTCTTGGCAGTAATGGAAGTGTTATACCTTTATTTAAGAAACAAATTTCTGAGGGTGGACCTGTTACGGTAACTCATAAAGATGTTATTAGGTATTTCATGACTATCCCAGAGGCTGTACAGTTGGTTATTCAAGCTGGTGCTATGGCTAATGGTGGTGAAGTTTTTATTTTAGATATGGGAGAGCCTGTAAAAATATTGGACTTGGCTAAAGACCTTATTCGACTATCAGGTTTTGAGCCGGATGTGGACATACCTATTGAAATCACAGGACTCAGACCTGGTGAAAAGCTTTTTGAAGAGCTGTTACTTGATGAAGAGGGTATATCTACCACTAAGCATGACAAGATTTTCATCGGAAAGCCAACTTTTACTGATTACAAACTACTTTTAAGATCTCTAGAAGAGGCTAATAGAATTATAAAAACTGGCACAGATGAAGATATAAAGGCCTATGTAAAAACCATAGTACCTAATTACAAAGAAAATGATGATGTAGATTATAAGATTGGTAAGATATTAGCTAAATCTGAAGTATAGATAAAGATATTAGTCCCCTTAAGAAAAATAGATTTAAAGAAAAAATCTTTTTGCTTAAGGGGAATTATTATAGTATTATAAAGAAATTTCAAAAGAGGTGATTTCCATAGAAAGAAAAGAAAACTCTAGAATTATGTACATAGATATATTGAGAATTATTGCAGTCTTTTCAGTTGTATTGTTACATGTTTCAGCACCATTCGTCGCAGATATGAATGCTAATGGAATTAAGTGGTGGTGGATGGGAAATATAATAGATTCTGCGACTCGCTGGAGTGTCCCAGTATTAATAATTATTAGTGGGAAGCTTATGCTAGATAATGATAGGGAAGAGGAAATATTGCCTTTTTTAAAGAGAAGATTAATAAAGATAATTATTCCTTTAGTATTTTGGAGTTTTATTTATATGGCTAGGACAAATCAACTTACTATAGATAGGGATGGATTATTTATTTTATCCTTTTTTAAAAGACTTTATTTAGGAAAGGTACATATTCATTTATGGTATCCTTATATGATAGTGGGATTATATTTAATTACACCTATTATCAAACCCTATGTCAATAATGTAAAGAAGAACAATCTAATGTATTTTATAGTTATTTGGTTTATTTCAAATGGAATAATAGGATTTTCAGAGAAGTTTACTGGATATAAATTGGCTTTTAATTTAAATTTCTTTCACTGGAGTCTAGGATATTTTGTATTAGGCTTTATTCTTAGCAAGTACAATCTCTCTAAGAAACAAAAAAATGCAATTTATATTCTTGGATTTTTAGGATTAGTTGCAACTGTATATCTAACATATATATTGACTAAGGATAACAATGGAATTATCATAGATCATATGTATTCATATTATGCTCCTAATGTTATATTTACAGCTATAGCTGTATTTGTATTAATTAGGGATATTAATTGGCAAAGAATCATTAAAGATAATAATATGATAAAAAATATAATCTCAAGTTTAAGTAAAACTAGCTTTGGAGTATATCTAGTACATTTACTTGTACTAAATATTATTTCATCAGGAGATATTGGGATAAGTATAAAGGCTTCTTCATTTAATCTTATAATAGGTATCCCATTAGTGAGTATTATGACATTTATAATATCGCATTTTGCTGTGAAAATTTTACAAAAGATACCTCTATTAAATATAGTTTTGCCTAAGTAGATATAAGTGATTAATAATAAATGTGGTGCAAAAGTTTAGGGAGATGACATAGTTATCTCCTTTTTTAGACGCCAAAATAAAAAAACTCAGATGCTTTTTACTTCCGCCTAATTATTATATTCCTCAACCATTGTTTGATAATTCATAAAAGTATATTAAGTCACAATATTCTCTTGAATATATATCCATATTATGGTAAAATACTTGTTAATTAATAAATTAAAGGGGGAATGGTAGAGAATGAAAAGAAAGCTTGCAATATTTCTTGCTTTTTTGATCTTGTTTTCAACTTTTTCTTTTGTCTATGGGGAAGAAGATGTAATCAAAAAAGCTGCAGATTTCTTGCAAAAGGAAAAGGTTTTAATAGGCAATGGTACAGGGGATTTATTACTTGACAAAACATTAACCAGACAAGATGCTGTAATAATAATTGCTAGATTGATGGGAGCAGAGGAAGAAGCAAAAAACTTTCCAACAGACAAATTCACATTTTTAGATGTAACAAATTCTCATTATAAGCCATATTTGGCCTGGGCTTTTGCAAAAGGGTATTTTGTAGGTCATAGTCCTGAAAGATTTGGGTTTGGAGAGGAAATTACTTTACAACAGTACGCATCTGTACTATTAAGAACTCTAGGACATAATGTAGAATATAAGCTAGCAGTTGATAAGGCAAAAGAGATAGGAATATTAAAAGGTATTGATGAAAAAGAAGATGATTATATATTAGCAATACCTAGAAGTATTGTAGCAATAATGCTGGTAAATACATTGTCAACACCTATGAATTCACAGTTGAATACTGAAAGACCTATGGCTTTGGGAGAAAAACTAAACATTAATGTACCAGAAGAATTAATAAAAATAATAGAAGAATCACAATTGCTAGTTAGACCAGTTAAACCACCAACCTCACCAGTAATACCACCGATAGAACCAACAATTCCACCAGCTAAACCAGTTAAACCATCAACTCCACCAGTAGCACCACCCATAGATCCACCAACTCCACCAGTAACACCGCCAGTAAATCCATCAAGACCAGAAACACCTAAAGCGCCAACAGTATTGGGAGATATAACTTCAAATAGTATTAAATTAAATCCTATTGTGGGTGCGGAATATGCAATATATAGAAAAGGTGGCATAATAAATAATCATTTATTATGGCAAACATCTAATATATTCGTAAATTTAGAACCAAATACTGAATATACTTTTGTTGCGCGTATAAGGAGTACAAGTACAAATTTATCATCATACACTAGCAATGAATCTACTTCTATTAGAACATTAAGCTTAACGCCAAATGCACCAACCGTGAGCGGTGCACCAACATGGGATACTATAGCTCTTAATAAAATTAATGGAGTAGAATATTCTATTTATTCAATAGGAGGGAAGGTATTAAACTCTATATCATGGCAGGATTCTAATATATTTACTGATTTAATTCCTGATACCGAGTATACTTTTATAGTTAGAATAAAAGAAACTAAAGAAATAGCAAAATCAGCTAATAGTAATAGTTCTTCTATTATAAAGACTGCCAAACTTCCTGAAATAAATGCAAGATTTATATCTAAGCTTAATTTAAATGAAATTGTACCATTTGGCAATGTTGAACTTCAAGTTCTTAATTTACCAAATGCTTATCAATATGAAATAGACTATAAACTGGAAGGGGATATTAAGGCAACTACTCCAAGAACTTTATTAAGTTCAAATGAATTGCCATTAATTCGCTATACTAAATTAGTTACGGTAAGAGTATACGACTCAAAGAGTAATGTTTTAAGAACCTTTAAAGATGTAGAACTAACCTTAGAAGATGCTTCAAATGCAACTATTACTGCAGAATTTATAACTAAGGTTAGTGCTGATGGATTAGTTCCATTTGGAGTAGTTAAGATAAATCTTGCTAATCTAGCAGGTGCAGATGCTTATGAATTAGATTATAAATTATCAAATGGTAAAGTGCATACTACAGAAAGAACAAAACTAAGTTCTACAGATCCACCTATATTTAGATATACTGAATACGTAACTATTAGAATCTATGATTCAACAGGAAATTTATTAAGGACCTTCAAAAATGTAAGTCTTTCTATATACAAAGAGACTCCGACAATAAAGGCTACCTTTAAAGCAAAGGTATCAGTCGGAGAACTTGTGCCATTTGGAACAGTAAGTATAGAAGTAAAAAATTTACCTCAAGCATGTCAGTATGAGATTGATTATAAATTAGCTGCAGGGGAAATAGAGAAAACACCTATGTCCTTGATAAGTTCTGAAAATCCGCCACTTATTAGATATACAGAATATATAAAAGTCAGGATATATGATAAAGATAAATTGCTAATTTATACTTTTGAAGATGTACCACTAATTAAGTAAATATAATTATATACTTAATTAAATAATAAAAAAAGGGGGCAAATGTTTTGAAAAGGTTTAACAAATTATTATCATTAATATTAATTTTATCCTTGATTTTACCAGGCATGTCTTTTGCAGAAAAAGAATTTCCATTTAATCGAGATTTAAAAAATTCCATTACAGGGATGCAAGAAAGTGCAGATGTAAATCGTGATGATTATTTTACTCCAGAACAAGAGGTTAGAATCGTAGTAGAATTAGATTCAAGTCCAGGGATTACCTATGCTACAAGTAGAGGTGTAGAATATTCCGAATTATCAACAGCAGAAATTGATGATATTGAAAGAAATATTTTCACGGAACAAAAAAAGGTGAAAGATAGTATTTCTAGGATAACAAATATGGAACATATAAATAATTTCCATGTTACATTCAATGGATTTAGTGGTAAGGTAAGATATAAAGATATTAAATCTATAGAAGCATTACCAGAGGTAAAAAAGGTTTATATAGCAAATGAATATAATAGACCTGAAATTGAAATCAACATGCTTTCAAGCAATGAGATGGTATCTTCCCAACTAGCGTGGGCAACAGACTTCAAAGGAGAAGGTACAGTGGTAGCCATAATAGATACAGGTATTGATCCTAGTCATAGAGATATGGTACTTAGTGATGATACTACTCCTAAGCTGACCAAAGAAGATGTAGAAGCTGCTGATATAGGTGTAGGAAAGTATTTCTCTAAAAAGGTTCCTTTTGGATACAATTATTATGATTTAAATAATCAAATATTGGATTTTAGTGATGGGCCACATGGTATGCACGTAGCAGGTACAGTAGGAGCTAATGGAGATATCAATAATGGTGGGATCAAGGGGGTTGCTCCAGAAGCACAACTTTTAGCTATGAAGGTTTTTTCGAATGACCCAATATATGCGACAACTTTTAGTGATATTTATTTAAAGGCTATAGAGCACTCAATTATGTTAGGAGTAGATGCTTTAAATATGAGTTTAGGTTCAACAGCTAGCTTCTTTATAGATGAAAGTCCAGAGAATGTTGCTATAACAAATGCAGTAGATAACGGAGTAGTGTGTGTAATATCTGCTGGGAACTCTGGATATAATGTCTATGGGACCAGCGGTGCACCAAACTATGGATATCCAAGAAGAGAAAATCCAGATGTTGGAGTAGTAGGTGGACCATCATTAAATAGAGATTCTATATCGATAGCTTCAGTAGAAAATACTAATCAATTAGTTAATTACCTTTCATATAAAGTAAATGGAGAAATTAAAAAGGCTCCTATGGTCATAGCTGGAGGTATAGATCCGTCAAATATATTTAAAACTGAGGTTGAAGTCGTAGATGCTGGTTTTGGAGCACCAGAAGATTTTGTAGGTAAAGATTTAAAGGGTAAAGTAGCATTAATGGTTCGTGGAGCTGCCCCAGGATCAAGTTTTAGTGGTGCTTTTACGGATAAGATTATAAATGCTCAAAATGCAGGGGCAACAGGAGCCATAGTTTATAATCATGAATCAGGTGGAGAAGGCTTAATATCCATGTTGTATCCAGATACAGGGAAAATACCAGCTGTATTTATCGGTAATAGTCATGGAGCTGCAATAAAGAAAATGGGAGGAACGACTCCGGTACTTCCTTATAGCTCTATAATATTGACATCAAATGCTTATGATATAAGGTTTTTAAATAATAATGCTAGTGCACAAGAAGAGTTGATAACAACTTATAACTCAAAGTTACCGATTTATTTGAAGTTAAATACAGACCTAATTGTTGATATACTAGGTAATAAGGTGGGAGTTAAAGACCTTCCATCTACTGTGAACTATAAGGATGTTAATGGAGTAGTATCAACTAGGGGATTTGTAGAATCTGCTGGTGCTGCAAAGTTAATAAGATTTGAACCAGAAATGTTAAGTATAGCAAATCCTTCAGGTGGATTAATGTCGGATTTTACTTCATGGGGTACTACGCCTTCACTTGAAATGAAACCTGAGCTAACAGCACCAGGAGGACAAATCTACTCAACATTTAACAATAACAAGTATGGTATTATGAGTGGAACCTCAATGGCTGCACCTCATGTAGCAGGTGGTTCTGCAATCGTAATGCAATATCTAAAACAAGATTCTAGATATATGGAATTAGATCCATCAGAACAAGCAAGACTTGCTAAGGTTCTTTTAATGAATACAGCTATTCCAGTTTTTGATAAATGGAAAGTAGAAGTATCACCAAGAAGACAAGGTGCAGGAATAATGAATGTAAATGCAGCTATTAATACACCAGTTAGAATAGTAAATAAAAATACTAATGAAGCAAAATTTGAATTAAAGGATTTCGAAACTAAATCATTTACTATGGACTTTGTGGCAATAAATGATTCAGATGAAGAATTAACTTATAATGTAAATACTACTGTATTGAAAGACTATATTGATATTTCAACGCCAGTTGCATTGAATGTTCTAGAGTCTGACTATGTTAATGCGAAAATTGATGGACCTACGACAATAACTATACCACCAAATGCTACTAAAGAATTCATAATAGAAGTGGATTTCTCAGGTGATGAATCAATCTACAAGAATATGTTTATAGAAGGTTTTGTAAGATTTGAAGATGCTAGAGAAGGAGAGTTAGCTGTAAATCCAGCCCTAGGAGTACCTTTCATTGGTTTCTATGGAGATTGGGGAGAACCAAAGATTATTGACAATATGAGATTTATTGATCCAGTTGGAACATCATATTTCAATACATCTGGAATTCTAAGATTTGATGTAGAAGATAAAGGATACTATTATACTGATGGTATATTCTTAAGTCCTGGAACAGAAAGTGGATATAAATATGGTACTCAATCTATGATACCTTATGTTTCTTTCCTAAGAAATGCTGAGATGGTTGAATACAATATATTAGATAAAGATCAAAACCTTTTAAGAACTATTTTAATGCAAAGTTTTGTTAGGAAACACTATAGAGATGGTAGTAGAGCAAGAGCATTGCAAAGTATAATATGGGATGCTGAGTGGGATGGTAAAGTAGATGGTAAGATATTGCCAGATGGTGATTATATTTTCGAAATAAAATCAAAGATCCATTATGCAGGAGCAGAAATACAAAGCAAGAAAATTCCTGTAATGATAGATACTGTAGCTCCAGTAGTTAAAGATCTAATATTTGATAGTAAAACTGCTAATTTGACTTGGACTATCGAAGAGAATGGTTCAGGAATCATGGGTTTTGACATTTACCTAAATGGCGAATATACTATTTCAGCAAACGGTAATTTAGCTGAAAATAAATATAAGCTAAATATTGCTAATATTATCGAAGAAGATAAAGAATATGAAATAGCTGTTGTAGCATATGATAGAGCGTTTAATGAAGGATATAATACTGTATTAACAGAAGTAGGGCAAGTAGTACCAAATATTTATATTTATAGCCCAGAATTATTAGAGGTATATACAGACAATGAAATACTATTTGAAGGGTATGTAACTAATTTTGAATTGCTTGACAAAGTTGTTATTGGAGAACTAGGGGAAGCTAAAATTGAGTATGCTAAGCATGTTGAATTATCTCATCCAGATGATGAAACACAGCTTATATATGCAGGACCAGCATACCACTTCTATGGAAAATTTGAACTAGAAGATGGATATTATGAGATTCCAATAGTAGCGGTATCAGCAACTGGCAACGAGGGTAGTGTAACAAGAAGATTCTATGTGGATACTACTCCAGCTACTTTGGATATCGAAGTATTAGAGAGAGAAACTAACTCTGACACAGCTACACTAAACGTTACTATGAGTGATAATCTTGGATACTTTGAATTATATCAAGGAGATAGTCAAATATTCTATCATAATGATTTTTCTAGTAGAGTTGTAGTAGGACCTAAGGAAATAACTAAGGAATTTATAGTAAACCTTGTAGATGGAGAAAATTTATTTGTATTTAAATTAATAGATGCTTCAGGACAAGAGGCTGTAAAGGAAATAGTTATAGTAAAAAGTGAAGTGGCAGAAGAATCCATTAAAGAAGAATTACTTTTAGAAGAACCTCAAGAACTAGAAATGCCACAGGTTCCTCAAGAACCAGAAACGCCACAGGTTCCTGAAGAACCAGAAACACCACAGGTTCCTGAAGAACCAGAAACACCACAGGTTCCTGAAGAACCAGAAACGCCACAGGTTCCTGAAGAACCAGAAATGCCACAACTTCCTCAAGAACCAGAAACGCCACAACTTCCTCAAGAACCAGAAATACAAGAATAAATATAAATTTTACTTCAACCACGATAATTATCGTGGTTGAAGTTATAAATATATATTTATTTATATACTAATATTACTGATATCTTTTAATTTTTACTTTTAAAATAATGATTTATGTTTAAGAGTTTTAAATCTATAGGATTATTGATTGCTTATATTGTAATTTTATATTTAATATGTTTATTAAAAAACTATTCCGTTAGAAGTACTATAACAATTACTATTCTTTGATTAAATAGAAATTAATTTTGTAGATTTATATAGAATATTTGGTATAATGGAATTATATGGAAGTAGGACAATAGTAGGAATTTTTAAGGGGGAAAGATATGAAGAAAAAGATATCGATAATTTTGGTATTACTGTTAATTGCAAGTAGTTTTTCCACTACAATATCATGGGCTTCTTCTAGTGAAGCACTAGAGGAATTCTTAGATATATTTGCAAGAATGAGTGAAGAGAGAAGAACCTTGGGAGCACAGGTATTAAATATTTACTTACAGAATGAAAGTAATGGAGTAGAGAATTTAAAGAAAGATTTAACATCGTACTTATCTACTGATAATATTAATACTCTTAATTCAATGGGCTATAGCTTAGATTACATAAAGACAGAACTAAATAGGCTAAATAGTTGGAGTATGGATGAAAGAACTCAGCTAGTTAATTATATATCTAGTGGAGATTCTAATAGTATAAGACAATTGGTGAATACTGCTGGGAATTCAGTAGAAACAGCTCCAGGAGGTGGAAGTATTGGCGGAGGTGGGGCTGCACCACCAAGTAAAGAAGAGCCAAAAAAAGAGGAACCTAAGAAACAAGAGGAACCTAAGAAACAAGAGTTAATAAAGCTATCATTTAAGGACATTAAAGGACACAAAAATGAGAATGCTATTATTTTCTTAGGAGAGAGAGGTATTATTGCAGGAAAGTCTCCTGAAAAATATGATCCTGATGGAGAATTAACTCGTGCAGAGTTTATGGGATTCATATATAGGGTATTAGGTATAAAACCAACTAATGACGAACTTTTAGCATTTAAAGATGTGAAGATAGATAGTTGGTATTATGAATATATTAAAGCTGCTTTTGACAATAAGATAATTTCAGGGACAAGCTCTACAACCTTTTCACCAGATGGTAAGGTTAGTAGGGAAGCAATGGTATCTATTCTCATGAGGATACTAAAGGATAAGGGTATTGTTTTTACTCTAGAAAAGCTTGATAAGGATATTTTGATGTATGAAGATGCAGATAAGATATCTAATTGGGCGGCTGAAGATATGTTTTATGGAATCAAATATGGAATTATTGAGGGAAGAACAGACTCCATGTTAAATCCAAAAGATTTTGCAACTAGGGGAGAAGCAGCTGAAATTATAAAGAAGCTATTTGACCTTATTGAAAAATAAGGGGTAGAAAAAGGGAAAAATAAAGGGGGAATACAAGTATGAAGAAATTATTATCATTGGTATTGGCGTTAGTGATGATAGTAGGGGTTATAGCTCCAGCTAGAGTTAATGCAGAAGCCACAAATTCAAGAGAAGAGCTGTTCAATAAATTAAGAACAAAATTTGCACCAGTAAGAAACAGCAATGATGTGAATGATGGGATATTAATATTAGCAGCAATATTAGCAAACAAATCTAGTATATTCAATGCTCTACCTAATTCTGAATATTTGAATGAAAAAGGTATTACTGAAGATACAATCAATGATATACTTAACACATTGATTGATAGCAGAGAATTGATTGAATCAATAATTAAGAGTACAACAGTGGAATACTCCGATATAAGTGATGACTTAGATAATTTACTTATGGATTTATTTAATAGTTTACCACAAGCTACAAAAGCTAGCATTGAGAAATATGCAGATACAAGGAATAAGAAGATAGATGCTATGATTAGTGTTGTTAATGCACTATTTAATGAGAAGGTTGGCACAGGAAATTATAGCTTATCAACTAATAAATGGACATCACTTGGGTTATCTGTTACAAAAGATCAAATTAAAACAATTAACAAGCAGATTAGCAATGATGAAGAGTTACCTTTTACTTCTATACATCAGGATATTATAAATAGTCTTTTAGCTGCATCTATAAATGTATTATCACCAGATTTAAAACATACTACTGGAAGATTACTTTATGCTATAAAATTAATAGACAAAGTAGAAGTAGATAAGCCAACTGATCCAAGTACTCCACCATCAGGTGGTGGCGGTGGAGGTGGAGGCGGTGGAAGCAGCAGCGGAACAGCACCAACACCAACAACTCCACAAGCTAATATTGAAGTTCCAGCAGATACAAAAGCACCAGCTACTGCAACTGTTGGCAAGGAAGGTGTAACAATTACTACGAACACTTCTGGTACTAGTACTATTAAGGTTAAAGAAACAGAAACTATTAAAATAGTTGAAGATTTAAGAAAGGCAGCAGGAAAGGACAGAGAAGCAGCAATAGTTATAAACCTAGATACTATAAAGAGTCTAGATTTTGCTCTAGAATTACCAGGCAAATTAATAGAAGCCTTAGTTAAAAATAATGTTAATTTAGAAATTAAAACAGCTAATTCGGAGGTTGCAATTCCAGCTTCAACTTTATCAGGAATAACTATCCCATCAGGAGCTAAGTTAGAGTTGAGAGTAGCTGAGGTTCCAAAGACAGAAGCATCTAAATCAACTCCTGAGTCAAGTGATATTAAAAAAGTTGTTGATTTAAATTTAGTACTTGTAAAAGGAATAGAAGAAACAAAAATAACTACATTCAGAACCTATATTACAGTTAAACTAGATGTAAAAGGCTTAGGTAATGAAGATAAACTAGCAGTATACTATCTAAATGAAGAAACCAATACCTTAGAATTTGTAACAGGTAAAATAGAGAATAGCAAGGCTGTTTTAAGATTAAAACATTTCAGTAAATATGTTATATTAGAATCAAAATTAACTTTTGAAGATATAAAAGGTCACTGGTCAAAACTATTTGTTGAATCTATGGCTGCTAAAAATGTAATAGGCGGTTATGGTGATGGTACATTTAGACCAGAGGGTGAAATCACTAGGGCTGAATTTGCTAAAATGATAGTTGATGCATTAGAACTTGATTTAGTAAAATATGATGGAAGATTTACAGATGTTAAAGCTACAGATTGGCATTCAAGCTATGTAGCCACTATGGTTAAATCAGGTCTTGCAGGAGGATATGGAGATAATACCTTCAAACCAAATGACAAGATAACAAGGGCAGAAATGGCTATGATCTTAGGAAATACATTAGATATGGAAGTTAAGTCTACTGAAGTTGATGGATTACTAAGCCAATTTAAAGATTCAACATCTATTCAAGAATGGTCTAAGCTAGGTATAGCAAAGGCAGTTAAGGCTGAGATTATGGTTGGAAGTAACAATAACTTCAACCCAAATGGAACAGCTACTAGAGGAGAAGCAGCTACTGCAGTTTATAGACTATATAATAAATAAAAATAAATATAGGAAAGGCCCCAATTTAGGGCCTTTCCTATATTATTAAAGTTATTTCACGTACTTCATGCCACGACCAATTATTTCAGTTTTCTTCGTATTTTTAAAGCTTATGTAATAATCTTTTATGTCTTTTATTATAGAGGTTTCATGTCCATTGTTTTTAAGACTTTTTTCCATCTCTTTTAGTACTTTATTAAACCTAAGATCACTAGATTTTTCAAGATCAGCCCCCAAGGATAAATACTTATTAGCTAATTTAGTGCTAGAGATTTGTCCTTTAGAGTATTCCTCTATGCCATTTTGAATTAGAGCATCTAATTCACCCTCAAATGTAGATTTCAAATCAAGCAATTTATTGTTATATTCACTTACAATGTTAATATAGGACCTTTCAGTATTTTTAATATCAGAAGTTTTATCTTTAATTTTCAAACTATCAACTTTATCCACAGACTTGTCCACAACTAAATCATCATTATTATCAACATCTTCATGGTTACCAACATTATTCACAGACTTCAAAATATCTTGGAGAGGGTTATCCACAATAGGTTTAGTAGTTGATGTAGTATCTAGTGAAGAATCCATCTTTTTTTCCTGGCCATATAAATGTAATATACTAAGAGCAAATCTAATCTTATGAAAATTTAATACAATTACTAAATAAAGTATAGCTATTATCCCTATTAATATAAGTTTATTTTTCCTATTCAAAATATCACTCCCAACAATTTAATGACAATATTATACCATGGTTGTAATGAAATGTATTAATAATATTTAAAATATAAGTAGTTCGAAAGCACTAGTATAATTGGTAAAAATTTGCTATTATGGTTGTAACAGTATGTATTTTACAGGGGGAATATACTAAGTGAAAAAGGGGAGAACGATATTTCTTATATTATTTGACATCTTCATACTAAACACCTCATATTTTTTAGCATTTTATGGGAGGTTTGATAGCAAAATACCTAGTGGCATCATTGAAAAATATCTGAGTCATATGGTAATTGTAACAATGGTAAAACTAATTATATTCTACATGTTTCGGCTATACAATAGTATTTGGGAATATGCTAGCATAGACGAATTAATGGAAATTGGATTTGCTGTATTCTTTGCAAACATTGTAACAACAGGATATTGGACTATGGTAAATGCAGATTTTCCAAGGAGCATTTTTCTTATGGTGCCAGTAATAGATGCTTTTTTAATTGGAGGTATTAGATTTTCTTTTAGGGCATCTAAGAGACTAAGCGTTGGATTCCATAATAATGATAGAAAAAATAGGGTAATAATCATTGGAGCAGGTGCTGCAGGTGTTATGGTTTTAAAGGAACTTAGAAATCATAAAGGCTTACATAGTAACCCTATAGGCTTTATCGATGATGACCTAAAGAAAAAAGGAAATAAAATCAATGGGATTTCCGTAGTAGGGAATAGAAAGGATATAGTAAAGGTATGCAATAAATATAATATAGACGAGATAATTATTGCTATGCCTTCAGTCAATTCAGAAGATAGAAGAGATATATTAAATGAATGTAAAAAGACAAAATGTAAAACTAGGATTTTACCAGGAGTATATGAGTTTATAGATGGCAAGGCAGACGCTACGAAAATTAGGGATGTACAGATAGAAGACTTACTAGGCAGAGATGAGATAAAACTTGATTTAGAAGGGCTGTCATCTTTTATTAGTGGTAAGAGAATATTAGTTACTGGGGGAGGAGGTTCTATAGGATCTGAGTTATGTAGGCAGATTGCTAAGTTTAACCCAGGCGAACTAATGATAATAGACATATATGAAAACAATGCATACGATATTCAGAACGAACTTCTAAAAAAACATAAGAACTTAAACTTAACAGTTTTTATTGCATCTATTAGGGATAAGAATAGAATAGATGAGATACTGAATAAAAAAAGACCACATATTGTATTTCATGCTGCGGCACATAAACATGTTCCTTTAATGGAGAATAATCCAACAGCAGCCATAAAGAATAATATATTTGGAACTCTTAATATAGTGCAAGCTGCTGATAAGTATGGAGTAAATAGGTTTGTTATGATATCTACGGATAAAGCTGTCAACCCTACAAATGTAATGGGGGCAACAAAGAGAATATGTGAGATGATTATTCAAACCTATAATGGGATAAGTAAGACAGAATATGTAGCCGTAAGATTTGGAAATGTATTGGGTAGCAATGGCAGTGTGATTCCATTATTTAAGAGACAAATAGCAGAAGGTGGACCAGTTACTGTAACTGATGAAAGAGTCATTAGATACTTCATGACCATACCAGAGGCTTGTCAGTTAGTGCTACAGGCAGGAACTATAGCTAGTGGCGGCGAGATTTTTATCTTAGATATGGGTGAACCAGTCAAGATTATTGATTTAGCAAGGGATCTTATAACATTATCTGGATTAGAACCAGATGTAGACATTAAGATAGAAATTACAGGTCTAAGGCCTGGAGAGAAATTATATGAGGAAATTCTATTAAATAAACAAGAAATGACAAAGACTAAGTTTGACAAAATATACATTGAAAGACCAATGAAATTTAATTATAGACAACTTGAAATACAACTAGAGCTACTAAAAGACACACTAGTTGAACCAGATAATAGAAAAATTAAGGAAGCATTAGCAAATATAGTCCCTACATATAATCCATATAGGTCTAATATGCCTATAGGAATAGAGGAAGAATTATCTTTGGGATATAAGGAGTCAGCGGCTACCTTGGAGTTAATTAAATAATATAATAATAGCTGCAATGACAACGGGAAAAAGAAGTATAAATCCACTAGCTAAAAGAAGCTGTCTCTCTTTTGCAGTTAATATATAATCTGAATTATAATAGGACTTAGAGTTTTTTCTTTTATATAGTTTTTTAATTGCAGTATATAATTCCATAAACAAACCTCCTATTATGTAGAAATATGTCGAACTAATACTTATTATACTATAATAGTAGGAAATGTAAATGGGAAAATAGATTCATTTAGGCAGAACTAAGAAGAGTAGAGGGGGATAAACTATGGAAGAAATTAGTTTACGAGAATTATTTTTTATATTGCGAAAGTGGATAGGATTGATTATGGCCTTATTTGCTATTGCTGTTACTGTAGCAGGAGTAGTTAGCTATTACATATTAGAGCCAGAATATCAAACCTTTACCACCTTAATGGTGGGTAAACCTAAAGATTATCAAACGGATAGTAAGCTCGAATATAATGACCTTATACTAAATCAAAAACTTGTATCTACATATGGTGAGATAGTAAAAAGTAGAGTGGTTACTGATAAAGTAATTGAAAATCTAGGATTAGATTTATCATATAATGCTTTTAGAGATAAGGTTAGTGTAAACCTGGTGAAGGATACAGAGATAATTAA
This sequence comes from Bacillota bacterium, assembly GCA_023388495.1. GTDB lineage: Bacteria > Bacillota > Clostridia > Tissierellales > Tissierellaceae > Tissierella. The sequence continues at coordinate 151,726 of JAEWGC010000036.1, forward strand.
GATTCAAGTAATAGATAGTAACCCCTCCTTAGCAGCTGATATTGCCAATGAAACTGCTAGTGTTTTTATAGATAGTGTTAAATCTATAATGAAGGTAGAAAATGTACAAGTAATAGATATGGCACAGGTACCTCATAGCGCAATAAAGCCAAGGCCGATATTAAATATGGCAATAGCAGGGGTGTTGGGACTTATGTCAGGAATATTTTTAGTGTTTTTACTTGAATTTTTAGATAATACAATAAAGACTTCAGATGATGTAGAAAAGCACCTAGGATTATCAGTTTTAGGGGCCATACCAATTGTTAAGGATGAAGAATCAAAATTAATTTCTATGAGGAACCCAAAGTCTCCAGTTTCGGAGGCCTTTAGGACACTCCGAACTAATATTCAATTTTCAAGCATAGACAAGGAAATAAAGACTATAATAGTTACGTCTTCATCTCCTACTGAGGGGAAAAGTACAGTATCTGCTAATTTGGCTTCTATATTAGCTCAAAATGATAAAAAAGTATTATTGATAGATTGTGACTTTAGAAAGCCTAGAGCCCATCAAAACTTTGGAATAAGTAATTATCAGGGGATTACCAATGTATTAATGGGAGATAAAAGTCTGTCTGATGTAATCTATAAATATGATTCTATGGATAATTTAAATATACTTACATCAGGCCCTATTCCACCAAATCCAGCAGAATTATTGGGGTCTAATAGGATGAAAAGTTTTTTAGATAGTATCAAAGAAGATTATGATATGATTATATTAGACACTCCACCAATAGGATTAGTAACAGATAGTGCTGTTTTATCGACTATAGCTGATGCATTAATGTATGTTGTTGCTGTGGGACAAACTGATGTTGAAGTAATAAAAACGGCAAAGGAATCTCTTGATAAGGTTAGAGCAAATATAATAGGTGTAGTATTAAATAAGATACCTATAGAAGGTAGGTCTTATTATAAATACCACTATTATCAATATGATAGATACTATGGAGAGGATAATAGTGGAAAAAAGAAAAAGAGGCGAGCTAAGGCATGATAGATATTCACTCACATATATTACCTGGAGTAGATGATGGGTCAGAAAATATGGCTATGTCTATAGAAATAGCTAAATTATATTTAGAGAATGGGATAAAAACAGTAATAGCTACACCTCATTATATAGATGGGAGTATCGCGACTTCTGTAAAAAACAATAGGACAACTTTAGAAGAGCTGAGAATAGAACTAAAGAAGGAAGAGATAGAGCTTGAAATCCTTTTAGGAAATGAGGCTTATATATCACTGGATTTAGTAAAGGCCATTGAAGGGGATGAGGTATCTACTTTAAATGGTACTAGATATATCTTAATAGAATTACCTATGTTTGGTATTCCATTATATACTGAAGATATTATCTATGGGCTACTGTTGAAGGGATATATTCCTATTATAGCCCATCCAGAGAGAAATACTAAGATAATAGAAGATCCTAATATTTTATATAATTATATAAATAAAGGAGCATTAGTTCAGCTAAACCTTCCTAGTTTAGAAGGTAAGTATGGAGAAAAAATTAGAGAGACAGCAGAGATACTTCTTGCACATAATATGGTTCATTTCTTAGGTACAGATGCCCATACAAATAGGGGGAGATCACCTAAGGTAAAAAATGCATTAAGAATATTAGAGTCCATTGTGTCTACTGAAGAATTTGAATGTCTAACTCATAAAAATGCAAAGTTATTATTGGAAGATAAGCTTATTGATATAAAACCACCTACAAAATATAATCCAAAAAA
>JAEWGC010000054.1 GCA_023388495.1 Bacillota bacterium
ATATTTCTTAAAACTTCTTTTCTTGCTGTTGACATAAAAATGCTCCTTTCTGGTTTTAATCTTATTTTGATTCTTGCCAGAAAAGAGCATTTATTTTCACTTAAGCACAGATTTAATTACAGTCCCTAATTCTCTGTCTTCATGCTTTCCACTATAATCTTATCATTTATTCTCTTAAGTGGATATGCTCCTGATAATAAGGCCACCACAGTGGCCCCTACACATGCAATGATTACATTTTGCCAAGGCATCACCCATTCGAATTCTCTGATTCCAATTACTATATTGAATAAAGCATAGGTGAGTCCTGTTCCTATGACTCCTCCAAATACGGCTGCATATAATCCGTAGTATAAGGATTCAAAGGCTACCATTCTCTTAATCCCTGATTGAGTCATCCCTACTGCTTTAATCATTGCAATTTCCTTAGTTCTTAGGATAATATTTGTACTTATTGTGTTTATTATATTTATGCAGCTAATTAAAGCTATTATAGTTACAAATCCATATAGGAATATACTTATTACGATTGATGATGTTCTCATTTGCTTAGCATATTCTTGATAATCTATATAGTTAAGGCCTGATGTAGTCTTACTTAGTTCATCTATATAATTTCTAATTTCCTTAATATCTGAATTTTGATCCATCTCTATATATAAATGATTGTATGAATCAAGCATAGTATTTGGTGATACTTCATCTGTCCCAAATAGATTATTAAACACAGTCTCTGTAGTTATAATATTGATGCTTCCATTATAGCTATAGACTCTCTCAAGTATGCCCTTTTCAAGCACGCCTGCTACTGTTAATTCACTATAGATTATATCTTCTTTACTATTTGTCTTATAAGAAGAAAATGGTATCTTATCTCCTGGCTTTAACTTATATCCTTCCATGAAAACTCTTCCATTGTTCTTTTCTTTATGGGCATAGGTATTATTTATAACTAATACTCCATTGTTTTTATTTAGTTCTTCAATATCTAGGGTTCCTTGTTGTAGCAATTCCTTTAATATATCAAAATTTTCATCCCCAATAGTATATATTTCTATGTTAGGGATCTTAATCAAGTCATCCTTCTTATCATTAAAGTGGCTGGGAGCCATATCCATCATCTTTTGGCTAATCATATTTTTTTCTAATAAGGCTTCTCCATTAGTGCTTTTTACTTTAAAAATTCTATTTACATCCTTCATAGCTTTTAACTCATTATATATCTCTTCTGATTTACCATCCATATTTCCATAGACCGTAAAGTCTCCCATTTCTTCATTTGTTACAACCCCCATTTTAAACATAAAATCTGAAAAGCTAGAAAAAGTGATAATTAATACTATACTTATAACCATAGAAAATACAGTGATTATAAATCTTTTTCTATTTCTTTTTAAATTCTTGTAGGCTATTTCTCCTTCTACCCCCAAGATTTTTCTTATAAATATAGAGTTTCTTGTTTTCTTGTATGTTTCCTTTTTAAAATTACCAGTATTTCTAACAGCCTCTAGTGGAGATACTTTTCCTCCCCGTCTTGCTGGTCCTATTGCAGATAAAAATACAGTTATTAATCCAGTTACAGAACTAATTAAAAATACTGCTGCCGATATGGTTATCTCCATATCCTTAAAAAGGGGTATGTCTGATTTTAGTAAGCCTATTGCATACAGTACTATCTTCATTGCCAATACCCCTGAAAATAACCCAATAGGTATACCTATTACACTAAGGATTGAAGCCTCCTTTAGAACGATTCCTCGTATTTGTTTTGGAGTCGCTCCTACTGACCTTAATAGTCCAAACTGAGATATTCTCTCTAAAACAGATATATTGAATGCATTATATATTACTGCCACTGTAGATACTACAATTAATCCAACTATAAATGCTAATAAAGTTATCATAGACTTATTAAAAGTATCACTTAAGCTTTCAGCATAAAGCCTTAGTAATTTATTATTGTATTGGACATTCCCTTCACTAATCCCTATATCATTTGCTATATCCATTATTTTTTTGTTAGCATCCTTTACATTAGGGATTTTTATATAAGCATTATAGTTTCCTTCTTCCATCTCATTACTCATTCCAATAATAGCAGTAGTCACTAGATTTCCTTTCCAAATATATTGAGGTTTTATAAATCCTACTACTGTATATTCCTTTTCTTTTGTTTTCTCAAAGAATTCCTTAGTAACTACCTTTTCTCCTTCAGGATTTTCATCCTTTTGAAATATTCTATTTCCAAGGTTTAATTTAATCTTATCCCCCAGTTTTACTTCTTTGTCAAAGTATTCAATTACCCAATGCTCTAGAGCTATTTCCTCTGGAGTCTCTGGAACTCTTCCTGACTCAATATTAAAAGGAAGCATTTCTAGTGATTTCTTATCATAACCTTCTATCTCTAAATATCTATAGGGAATATCCCAGCCATAGTCTTCACGCTCTTCTTTAGTAGTTTCCTTCACTATAGCTGCACCTTCAATTTTACTAATCCCTGCATCTGATACTGCCACATGGTTAATTAGTTTATCAGTACTCTCTCTATCTATTCCCATAAATATGGCATGATGAGCCCCATTTTCCCTTATAGCTTCTGTTATCAATGCTCCCCTAGCAGATACTATTATGGTGCCTATGGCTGAAACAAGTGCTACTGAAAGGATTATCCCAAGTATTGTAAGGAGAGTTCTATTTCTTTGACCTTTTAAATATCTATAGGTGATTTCCTTATAGCTTCGCACTATTAATCACCTCATCTTTTACGATGTTTCCGTCCTCTATGGTTATTATCCTATCAGCTTGTGACGCAATATTTAAATCATGAGTTATAAGTATCAAGGTCTGGTTATATTTTCTTACAGATATTTTAAGTAAATCAACTATTTCTTTACTATTTTTACTATCTAAGTTTCCAGTAGGCTCATCAGCCAATACTATAGATGGACTATAAGCTAATGCTCTACCTATGGAGACCCTCTGCTGTTGCCCTCCTGAAAGCTCATTAGGTAGGTGGTGTCTTCTCTCTTGTAATCCAAGAATATTTATTAATTCCTCAAAATGTTCCTTATTTACCTTCTTTGTATCTAAAAGTATAGGTAATAACATATTTTCTTCTGCTGTAAGAACTGGAACTAGATTATAGAACTGAAAAATAAATCCTACCTTTCTTCTTCTAAATATGGCTAGCTCCTTTTCTGATAGGCCATATATATCTACTCCGTCAACATACACCTTTCCGCTAGTTGGCTTATCTACTCCTCCTAGTAAATGTAACAATGTAGATTTTCCAGATCCACTGGCCCCTACTACTGCTACAAATTCTCCTTTGTTTATAGTTAGATTAATGTTTTTTAGAGCATCTACTTTAGTGTTTCCTGTACCGTAAGATTTGCATAAATTAACAACCTTTACTACATCCATTTTTACTTCCTCCTATTTCATTTTTCTAACTATATTATAAAATATCAATCTTACATCTTAGTGAATATCTATATTACAATTTAGTAAGAAAAGTCATTGTAAACTCTGTTCCCTTGCCTTTCTTACTCTTTACAGAAATAGTCCCTTCTTGAGACTCTACTATTAGCTTTGCTAAATTTAGTCCTATACCTATACTCTCTGGCTTCACTTCAGAGCTTACTTTATAGAACCTTTCAAATATATGAGGTAAATGTTTCTCATCTATACCCTCTCCGTTATCTCCCACAATAATACTACTGAATAGTGGTGTTTCTTCTAGCTTAATATTAATCTTTCCTCTGCCATGCTCTGTGGCATTTTTGATTATATTTATTAAGGCTTCTGCAGTCCAATCTTTATCTCCATAAAAAACAGCATCTTTATTACCTTCTATTTCCAGGGTTTGATTTTCTAATTTATCACTTAATGCAACTATAGCTATATTAATTATATCCTGTAATAGTACCCTTTGCTTTTTAAATTCAATGGCTCCGGCCTCTATTCTAGCTACCTTTAGAAGATTGATTGTAAGCCATTCCATTCTCTCTAATTGAGATCTTTCCCTTTCTAAGAAATTCTTTCTTGTATCTATTTCCATATTTTCATCTTCTGATAAAATATCATTTATTACTATTAAAGAAGATAGGGGTGTTTTAAGCTGATGTGAGATATCCGATATCATATTCTTTAGAAATACCTTCTCCCTCTTTAATGTATCTAGACTATTTTCTAATCTATTGGCCATTTGGTTAAACTGATGGTTGAGTATATTGAAATCCCCTTCTCCTTCCTCAGTTAAATATACTCCAAAGTCTCCCTCCACTACTTTTTCTGCTGCATTATATACATTTTCTACCTTTTCATATATTTTTTTATATTCTCCTCTTACCATAAACCCTAGAGGTATTGTAAATATAAGAATTAGTAAAGATATAAGTATTTGTAAATTACTCCCTTTTAATATGGGCTGAAAGGATTTGTTAAGTTTCTCATGATAGCCATATGTTTTTAATATTTCCTGTCCAATCAACTTATCTTCATCTGATACATCCTTAGTTATATATGGAATTATTTCATCCTTCAATTCAGGATGATTTTTTATTGTATTGCCAACTAAGGCCATATCTCTTGCTATTATTTTTTTATTTATATTGTCTATAAAAGCATTTACAACAAAAAAGCCTACTACAGCAAATATTACTTGTAGTAGTATAAGTTTTAATATCATAGATTTCAATTCATGATTTCTAAACATTTTATTCTCACCTTACATCTACATTCCATCTATATCCTACACCTCTAATGGTTTTTATATATATAGGATTCGATGAATCTTCCTCTATCTTTTCTCGAAGTCTTCTTATATATACTGATAAGGAGTTATCGTCTACAAATTCCCCATCTACATCCCAAAGCTTTTCCAATATCATCATTCTAGATAAGACCTTATGGGGATTATTCATTAATATGTTTAACAACTTGTATTCTGATGGTGTAAGTTGTACCAGCTCTCCTTTAATATAGGCCTTATATTCTGTTAAATGTATCTTTATATCCCTAGAAACTAAAATATCTCTTTGGGTTACATTAGCTGTCCTTCTAAGTACTGCCTTGATTCTAGAAATTAACTCCTTTATTCTAAAAGGCTTAGTTATATAATCATCACCACCGATATCTAACCCCATTACAATATTTACTTCTTCATCTTGAGCTGTTAGGAATATAATCGGTGTTGTTTTATCTTTTCTTATATATTTACAAAGTTCAAAACCATTTCCATCTGGTAACATTATATCTAATATTATTAAATCATAATCTACTTTATCTACTAACTCTTTCCCTTTAGCAATACCATTTATCACATCTACATCATACCCTTCAGTTTTCAAAGAATACTCTATCCCCATTGCTAAAGTTACATCATCTTCTACTAAAAGTACCTTAGTCATATTAACACACCTCTCTTTATTAATATTATAACAGAATATAGGAACTCTTAATTAAGATATTTAAAATTATGATACAATAAACTAATATAGCAACATAGGAAATATTTTTGCTTCATCTCTATGTTAAACTCATATTATCCTAGGGTTGAAAGGAGAATAGCCGTGAACACTATTAAGTTGCTTCAAAAATCAATTGACTATATTGAAGAAAATCTAAGATCTGAACTTTCATTATCAGAGCTTGCAGAAATCTCAGGATTTTCAATATATCATTTCTGCAGGATTTTTTCCATATATGTAGGTATGCCTGTAGCTGCCTTTATAACCAAACGTAGACTTTACCATGGAATCTATGAGATTCAAAGTGGCAAAAAGACAATTGACGTAGCTTATCTTTATGGTTTTGATACTTATGCAGGATTCTTTAAGGCATTTAAGCGTGAATTTGGTTGCTCTCCTACAAAATTTCTAAAACTAAATACTGTTAAAAGGCCAATAGCAGTAAATTTAATTAGGGAGGCAAAAATTATGTTGACACAAACGCAAATAAAACAACTATTATCAAATTGGGATATAGACACAAAGTTAGAAATAGAAGATACCTTTTCTGCAGGTGGTGCTGTGAAAAACAAGGAAACATGGGTAATAGGTGAAAACTATATTTTCAAAACAGGCAAAAATATTGCTGGCTTAAAGACACATATTGCTATTTCTAGGGAAATAGAAAAGTCTAAAATGCTTGCAGCAACTCCTATTAAAACTATCAGTGGTGAGGACTTTATCATCCAAGATGATAGATACTTTTGTCTTACAAATCGTGTTAAAGGTGGATTTTTAACACCTGAAGAACGCTATACAGGAAATAGGATTGAAACAGGTAAAAAATATGGTAGAGCCATTGGTAATCTGCACAAAATTCTTGAAAAGCAGGATAATAACTTGGAAGTAAACGACAGTAATCTCCTTAAAACTGTTTTTAATTGGGCTCTTCCAAAAGCAAAGGTTACTATGGAGCAATGGGGCTGTCCATTACCAGATGAATTTTATAAAGATTTTACTGAAAGTCTTAACAAAATTTATAGTGAATTGCCACGACATATAATTCATCGTGACGCTAGTCCATCAAATATTATGTTTCATAATGGTGAAGTTAGTGGATTTATCGACTTTGTAATTAGTGAAAGAAACGTAAGAATCTTTGACCCCTGCTACTGTGCAACAGGAATCTTATCAGAGGCTGATGATATTCCGGATGGATTTGATAAATGGGATGAGATTCTCAGGGGAATTATCTCTGGATATGATGAAATCAGCAAATTAACAGAAGCTGAGAAGTTTGCAATCCCATATGTGATTTACTCTATTCAAATGATTTTTATTGCATGGTTCCTAACAGAGGAAACCTATAAAAATATTGCCATTAGAAATAGAGAAATGCTTATTTGGATATGGGAGAATAGAGATAAATGTTTTGGAAAACTATAATATAAAGCTTCACTTTACAAAAAAGACAGGATAAACGCCTGTGCCCGTACTATTGGGCGCTCCTGTCTTTTTTTGACCTACTTACATGACTATTAAATTATGTGGTATTATATAAATATAATTTATTGGGAAAGGAATGATCCTATGCTACAAGACCCATATAGTTCAAAAAGAGAATTCTTTGACAATGGAAATACTAGAGTCTATGAATTTAGAATAACCCAACTTGAAAATCTTAAAAATATGATTAAGAAAAATGAAGAAGCTATAATTAATGCTCTCACATTAGACTTAGGTAAACCTTTATTTGAGTCCTATACCGCTGAAATAGGGGTAGTTTATCAAGAGTTAAACCATACAATAAAAAACCTTAGGTCTTGGATGAAACCCAAAAAAGTTCCTACACCTATATATTTGCAGCCAGCCAATAGCTATATCTATCCAGAGCCAAAGGGAGTAGTCCTTATAGTAAGTCCTTGGAATTATCCTTTTCAATTGGCCATATCACCATTGATTGGTGCAATTGCCGCAGGGAATTGTGTGATCTTAAAACCTTCTAATCAGTCAAAGGAAACTGAAAAAATCCTTTCTAAAATAATTAATGATACATTTAAGGATAATTATATCAGTGTAGTGGAGGGGCCAGGCTCTGAAGTAGTCTTACCTTTAATAGAAAATTATAGATTTGATCATATATTTTTTACAGGTAGTGTTAATGTAGGAAAAAAGATACTAGAACTATCCGCCAAACATTTAACACCTGTAACGTTAGAACTAGGAGGGAAATCTCCTACCATAGTTCATGAGGATGCTGATATAGATATAGCAGCCAAAAGAATTACTTGGGCTAAATTTTACAATGCAGGACAGACCTGTGTAGCTCCTGATTATCTATTGGTGCATGAATCGAAAAAAGAAGCTTTAATAGATAAAATGAAATCATATATTAGCAAATATTATGGTGATAATCCTAGAAAATCCGAAAATCTAGGTAGGATAATTAACGAGAAAAGATTTGATAGATTAATATATCTATTAGAAAATACTAATATCATTATAGGCGGAGATTATAGTAAAAAAGATAGATTCATTTCTCCTACATTAATTGACAAGGTCCATATCACTCATCCAATTATGAAAGAGGAGATATTCGGTCCAATCCTTCCCATATTAACATATAAGGATATTTCTGAAGTTTTAGATATAGTTAGAAGAAATCCTTATCCCTTAGCCTTATATCTATTTACAAGGGATAAGCTAATAGAGAATTATATTATAGATAATATCCAATTTGGCGGAGGATGCATTAACCATTTAATATCACATGTTGCCAATTCTAACCTGCCCTTTGGAGGAGTTGGCTTTAGCGGTATTGGAAGATATCATTCTAAATACAGCTTTGACACCTTCTCCCATGAAAAAAGTATATTTAAATCTAGAGGAAGTCTAGACAGCAATTTATTATATCCTCCTTATAAGGAAGAAAACTTAAGATTGGCTAAGAAATTTCTATAGCCAATCTTTTTTTCTAAAAAATCTTATCATAATTCCAGTTATTATAATACTTATAATCCAAAAGCTAGGATAACTATATTTCCAGTTTAATTCTGGTAGATATTTAAAGTTCATACCATATACTCCTGCAAGGAAAGTTAATGGAATAAATATGGTAGAAAATATGGTTAATACCTTCATTACCTCATTTGTTTTATTTCCTATACTGGAAAGATAAGTATCTAACATCCCACTGCAGATATCTCTATAGGTCTCTATAATATCTATCATTTGAATTATATGATCATATACATCTCTTAAATAATAAATTGTCTTCCCATCTATTAAATCATATTCATTTTTAGATAAGCTGCTTATTACATTTCTCATAGGCCAAAGTGAATTTCTAATATAAATTAATTCTCTCTTTAATATATATATCTTTTGAAGTATTTCTTTTGTAGGATCTAATAATAGCTCGTCCTCTATCATATCTATATTTTCCCCTATGTCCTCCACTATCAAGAAATAATTATCTACTATTGCATCAAGTAATCCATAAAGTAAATCGTCAGCTCCATTTTTTCTTATATAAACACCTTCCTTAATCCTTTGAATTACCGCTTCAAATACTCCTGACTCTAGTTCTTGAAAGGATATAAGTTTATCTTTAAATAATATAAAGGATATCTGTTCTGTTTCCAATTCCTCTTCCTCATTAAAGTACATAAGCTTAGTGTTTAAAAACATATAATCATCATAATCCTCAAGCTTTGGATTCTGACTTGTATTTAATATATCTTCCATTACCAATGGATGTACCTTCAATGATTTACATATCTGGTTTATTAAATCCGTATCATGTAGTCCTATTACGTCTAGCCATTTCACCTTATTATCCTTATCATTTATGAACTCATATAGGTTATCTATCTCTCTCCTTTTGAATTCCTCACTATTATACTTCGTATATGTAATCTTTACTTTATCAACTCTTTTCTCCCCCACATGAATTAAAGAACCTGGAGGAGTATTCACAGCCTTAGCTATATTTTTGCTTTCTCTAGTCATTTTATCCACCTCAATATAGTATATATACTATATTATACCCATTCTTTCCTTACTGTATCTAACTATTGAATTACGGAATAACTGTGATATAGTATTGTATAATGAAGTAATATATAAAATGAAAGGACGATAACAATGAGAATCGGCATTGATGTGGGTTCTACAACATTAAAATCTATTGTATTAGATGAAAATGACAATATAGTTTTTAGTTCTTATGAGCGTCATTATTCTCAAATCAATAAAAAGACAGGAGAACTATTAGAAAGAATTATTGAAGAATGCAAATCTGATGAATACGCTAATCTCTCTATATCTGGATCTGCTGGAATGGGATTAGCTGACAGATGTGGTATTCCTTTTGTACAGGAAGTATATGCAACTAGGGTGGCAGTGGGAAAGCTCATTCCAGAAGCAGATGTGGTTATTGAACTAGGCGGAGAAGATGCAAAGATACTCTTTTTGACTAATGGATTAGAGGTCCGTATGAATGGTTCTTGCGCTGGTGGCACAGGGGCCTTTATTGATCAAATGGCAACCTTACTTAATATTACTCCTAGTGAAATGAACGATTTGGCTGCGTCCTATGATAAGTTATATACTATCGCCTCAAGATGTGGCGTATTTGCAAAATCAGATGTACAACCACTATTAAATCAAGGGGCTAAGAAAAATGATGTTGCCGCTAGTATTTTTTATGCTGTGGTAAATCAGACTATTGCAGGATTAGCCCAAGGTAGAGAATTGTTAGGTAATATCGTATACCTTGGAGGTCCTTTAACATTTCTATCAGAGCTTAGAAAGAGTTTTGATAAAATCCTCAATACAAATGGTATCTGCCCTGATAATTCATTATACTTTGTTGCCTTAGGAGCAGCCTTTATGTCAGAGTCTCAGAAAATTAATATTAGATCTGCTATAGCTTTAATTGAAAATGAAGATAATGATGGAGACTTTGCCCATACTTCCCCATTATTTAATAATAAAGAGGAATATGAAAACTTTATCTCTAGACATAGCGAAGAAAAGGTAATATATTCAAATCCAGATGAATACAATGGAAATGCATATCTTGGTATTGATGCAGGTTCTACTACTATAAAGATGGTAGTTATTGATGAAAATGAAAATATCTTAAATTCAGTGTATCTTCTAAATCAAGGAAATCCTGTGTCTATTGTAAAGGACTTTCTACAAGAATTTTATGTTAAATTCCCAAATATCACTATAAAATCTAGTACTGTAACTGGATATGGTGAGGAAATACTGAAAAATGCCTTTGGAATAGATTATGGAATTGTAGAAACTATTGCACATTTTACGTCGGCTAAGAAGTTTAGGCCTAATGTGGACTTTATAATGGATATAGGTGGACAAGATATTAAGTGTTTTAAGATAAAAAATGGTGTTATTGATAATATATTTTTAAATGAAGCATGTTCCTCTGGATGTGGATCATTTTTGCAAACCTTTGCTGGAGCTTTAAATTATAGTATTGAAGACTTTGCAAATCTAGGTAACTTTGCGGCAAGTCCTGTAGACCTAGGCTCTCGTTGCACTGTTTTTATGAATTCCTCAGTGAAGCAGGCTCAAAAAGATGGTGCAACTATTGAAGATATATCAGCTGGATTATCATATTCAGTAGTTAAAAATGCATTATATAAAGTAATTAGAGTTACATCTAAGGATGGCTTAGGTAAAAACATTGTAGTTCAAGGAGGTACGTTCTTGAATAATGCGGTACTCCGTGCCTTTGAATTGGAACTTAAACAGGAAGTCATTCGTCCAAGTATTGCTGGACTAATGGGCGCCTATGGTGCCGCCCTCTATGGGAAATCAAATTCTAAGGATGTATCTAATATTTTATCCGAAGATAAACTTAAAAGTTTCTCTCATAGAGTATATGGAACTACCTGTGGTCTTTGTAGCAATAATTGTAGATTAACAGTCAACACATTTGGTGATAATAGAAAATTTATTAGTGGTAATAGATGCGAAAAACCCCTAGAAAAGAAGGAAGCGAAGAAACGGTTAAGCATCTATGACTATAAAATAAGGTTATTAAATAACTATAAGCCTATTAAGGGAAACAGAGGACAAATAGGAATACCTATGGTATTAAATATGTATGAACTACTGCCCTTCTGGCATAAGTTATTTACGGAATTGGGATTTGAAGTAATCCTTTCTCCAATATCTAATAGGGATTTATATTTAAAGGGTCAGCATACTATTCCATCTGATACTATTTGTTATCCGGCAAAGCTTGTTCATGGTCATATTGAATCCTTAATAGATATGGGGGTTAGTACCATATTCTATCCTTGTATGAGCTATAACTTAGATGAAAATCTGGGAGATAATCATTATAACTGTCCTGTGGTTGCCTATTATCCCGAAGTCGTAGATGGAAATATACCACAGATTAAAAATATTAACTTTATATATGATTATGTTGGCCTTCATAGACCAAAGGATTTTGTGAAGAAAATCTATAGAATCTTAAATAAAAACTTTAAGGATATAAGCTCAACGGAAGTAAAATCCGCTTCAAATAAGGCCTATGAAGAATATTATTCTTATTTGGAAAATATTAAGGCCATGGGTAAACGATATATAGATTATGCAAGTAAACACAATTTACCTATTATAGTGCTGGCAGGTCGCCCATATCATGCGGACCCAGAGATAAACAATGGCATAGATAAACTAATATGCCAGCTGGGTGCTGTAGTTATATCAGAGGATGTTATTAGTGGAGATGTTCTAAAGTTTCCAACCTCAGTTTTAAATCAATGGGCCTACCATTCTAGACTATATGCTGCTGCAAAATATATTGGCCATAAGGATAATATGAATTTAGTACAGTTAGTTTCTTTTGGATGTGGCCTAGATGCTGTCACTACAGATGAAGTTAGTGAGATATTAGAGAGTAAAGGAAAGATTTATACTCAAATAAAGATAGATGAAATAACAAATCTTGGAGCTGTAAAAATTAGACTTCGCAGCCTAATGGAAGCTCTCTACCAATGAAAGGAGTCCTGGTAATATGACAAATACTATTGATATGAAAGATTCAAATGTCGTATTTACTAAAGAAATGAAAAAGGATTATACTATTTTAATCCCAGATATGTCTACAATTCACTTTTCTCTTTTTAAAAAGGTTTTTGAGCAACATGGATATAAGGTGGAGTTACTTAAAAATGAAGGACCTTCCGTTGTAAATGAGGGATTGAAGCATGTGCATAACGATATCTGTTATCCTGCATTACTTGTTATTGGCCAAATGATAGATGCACTAAATAGTGGTAAGTATGATTTAGATAAGGTAGCTCTCCTCATTAGCCAAACAGGCGGAGGATGTAGGGCATCTAATTATATATATTTACTTAGAAAGGCTTTAAATAAGGCTGGATATAATCATATTCCTATTATCTCATTTAATGTTAAGGGACTTGAAAAGAATAGTGGCTTTAAACTTACATTACCTATGATAAATAATCTATTAGTAGCTCTAACCTATGGTGATACCTTAATGCTATTAAAAAATCAGGTTAAACCCTATGAAGTCACTAAAAATCATAGCGATAACTTAGTCAACTTCTGGATCCAACACCTAGGAAGACAATTTGAGTATAATAAGGGATATAAAATAAACCAAATAAAAAGAAATCTAGAAAGAATAGTGAAATCCTTTGTGGAAGTACCTGTTTTTCAAGAGGAAAAGATAAAAGTTGGAATTGTAGGAGAAATCTATGTAAAATACTCTAAATTAGGAAACAATCACCTAGAAGATTTTCTTATAAATGAGGATTGTGAAGTCATGGTTCCTGGTATCTTGGGTTTTGCAATGTATACAATAGACAATTCAATAGAAGATGTTAATATATATGGCGGAAATAAGCTAAAGAAAATAAGTGCATCATTAGTAATGAAGTATCTTGAAATGTACGAAAGCATGATAATTAATGCTGTTAAAAAGTATAGCAGTTTTATTCCCCCATCTTCCTTCAAACATTTGAAATCCTTATCTCTTGATATAATAAATCACGGTTGTAAAATGGGTGAAGGTTGGGTATTAACTGCTGAAATGGTTGATTTAGTTAAAATGGGCTATGAAAATATTGTATGTACTCAACCATTTGGCTGTTTACCTAATCATATAGTGGGAAAAGGAATGATAAGAAAAATCAAGGATATTTATCCTGCTGCAAATATAGTCCCTATTGACTACGACCCAGGAGCTACAAAGGTTAATCAGGAAAATAGAATTAAATTAATGTTATCTGTAGCTAAGGAAAATCTTGAATCAAATAATCTTAATAAAAAACACAACTTAAATGATATAAAAGAAAAGACATCGGAAGCTAAGGGATATAATTTAAGAAAACAACTAAAAACAGGAAACTAATATAAAGACGGATACAGTTTTAACTGTACCCGTCTTTTTTGATTAGTTTGCTATTTTTGTCTTTTTTAATGCTGTATATAATATGATTGCTGTAACTGCTCCAAACAATCCTTGCATTAAATTGCCAGGTATAGATGCTAAAGCAGCCTTTGCACCGTACATAAATATCTCTGCAAAGTAGTATCCAAATGCCATCCATACTCCACCGACTACTGTAGGAATAATTGGTGTTTTTTCACCTAGCCTTGTATCAAGTAGGGCTCCAGCAATATATCCCTCTAGTCCTTTTACTACAAATGTAATAGGTGCATAGTGACTATATCCTAACAATATATCTGCTAAGGCTGATCCAAGGCCCCCTACTAAAAATCCACCCTTCCTCCCTAACATCATAGCTGCTAAAAATACTACCATATCTCCTAAGTTTAAATATCCATTTGTTCCTGTAGGTATTTGAATTACCATAGTCATCACAGTAGTTAAAGCCATAAGGACACCCACTCTTGTTAATATCTTCGTATTCATTTCTTTCATTTTTGGTCTCTCCTTTCCATTGTATGGGTACGGTTATTTTTAATTTATGTAGTGTCTGTATTTATATAATAACACTTTCAATACACTTTTTCAATAGTTTTTTATATGTTTCAACTTAAAGTTATACACTAAAAAAGACAGGAGGAATATCCAATGCCATTAACTTAAGCCCAAAATCCCGCAAAAACGAAAAAGCCCTCTTCCGTTCAGAAAATGGGAGGGGGTCTTTTTTTTACTTAAAAATCAAGGGCGGCGCAGTATTTGCGCCGCACTTGCCGTCTTATTCAGTATATCCGTTGGTAGTATCTATGGAGATAGTATTCTTTGTACCATCCCATGTAACACCAAAGTCAAAAGCCTGTCCAATATCACGGAGCTTGAAATAGTTGTTGCCGCCAATGTTATAGGCAGTCAGGGTAATTTCTTTGCCGTCTAAAAGGATTTTAGAGGTTGTAGGCGCGGCAGTCTTTCCCCCTGTGCCTTTGTTCTCCATTTCGCGGCCAACACTCGTATACGCCGCGCCTGATGTCAGTAAAATTGCGTTGTTTTCTCCATCCCATGTTACCTCAAACTGCTTACCCGACCCGTTCAGGGCATGAGCGAGGTCACGAAGTTTAAAGTAATTATTACCGCCGATGGTATAAGCGTCAAAGGCTGTTTGTTCGCTGTTGACAAGCACATTGGAGGCGGTGGGAGTAGCCAGTATTCGGGCAGGTACGGCAGTAATGTTACTTACCGAGATAAAACCCCATCTGCCATTCAGTTCAACCCCAACCATACCTTCATTGATAGATCCTGTACCCATATACTTAAGAGGAACAATCTCTTTTCCGGTTTTGTCGATGAAGCCCCATTTTCCATTCAGTTCAACAGCTGCTAAGCCCTCACTGAAATCTTGCGCCCTGTCATATTTTAAAGGCACAACTTCTTCGCCAGTTTTGTCGATATAGCCCCACTTCCCATTAAGAACGACAGCCGACAGACCCTCATGGAAATCACGTACACGCCACTCACGACTACCGCCGAAGGAAGACTGTGCCCAGCCATACTTAAGAGGTACAACTTCTTTGCCCGTCCTGTCAATGAAACCCCATTTGCCATCCAATTTAACTGCAGCCATGCCTTCGCGGAAATCGAATGCGTCGTCATACCCAGAAGATGCGCCAACCCAAAGAGGCACAACCTCTTTTCCATTCTTGTCAATAAAGCTGTATTTGCGATTCAGCTTAACCATTGCCATGCCCTCATGAAAATTAGCAAATGCTCCAATAGCTTTAAGAGTATGTTTAAGAGGCACAACCTCTTCATCGTTTTTATCGATAAAGCCATTTCCACCATTCAGCTTGATTTTCGCCAAGCCCTCGCTGAAACTCGACGCATCATCATACTTAAACGGCACAACCTCTTTTCCAGTCTTGTCGATAAAGCCATATTTGCCATCCAGCTTAACCGCAGCTACATCTTCGGAGAAAGGCAATGCCCAGTCATACCTAAGAGGCACAACCTCTTCACCGGTTTTGTTAATAAAGCCCCATTTGCCATTCAGTTGAACCGCCACCATGCTTTCGCAGAAACCAACCTGCACGTAGTCATACTTAGGTGGCACAACCTCTTTGCCAGCCTTGTCGATAAAGCCAATTTTGCCATTCAACTTAACATTCGCCATGCCCTCACGGAAGGCGAATGCATCATCATACTTAAACGGTACGACCTCTTTGCCAGTTTTATCGATAAAGCCCCATTTGCCATTCAGTTGAACCGCCGCCATACCTTCACTGAATCTACTTACAATATCATACTTAGGTGACACAACCTCCGTATACCCCGCCGCAAGCGTAGGAACGGTAAAGGTAGACAGGACACAGATACACAACAGAACAGACAACAGCTTTCTTTTCATTTAATATACCTCCATAACTTTGAATCGATATTTAAAAGTATAGCATAATCTTCTTGTTAGTGCCATACCACTAACAAGAAATCTTTATAAATCTTATTCTAGTGGTAAAGCACTGGGTGAGGTTTATTTATGAATACAAGAGAAGTGATTGCACGACGCATTATAAATCTGTGCAAAGAACAAGGTATAACGCCAAATGTACTTAGCTACCGGGCAGGCGTGCCTCAATCCACAATAAAGAGCATACTAAACGATGAAACACAAAATCCGGGGATTGTTACGATAAAGAAACTATGCGACGGTTTTGAAATATCGCTATGTGATTTTTTTGATGCTGACATATTTCGCACTCTTGAACAAGAAATCAAATAATCATTGACGTTTTCAAAACGGTCTACATACGTATCTATCAAATCTCAACAAGTCTATGCAATGATGGAAAAAAGTCCATCAAACCCAATAATGTGAAATAACGAATATTTTCAACAAGTCATGGCTATGTTGTAAAAATCATAGTACTATCAGACTTTTACCAACAATAAAAGAATAATGATGTTCTGATATTTTATTGCGGTTTTTTCACCTGTAAAGCATGGTAGCATTTATTTTTTGAAAATCGCTGAGATAAAGGGCGATTTTGGGCTTTTTCAAAAAAATATGAATAGGGGGTCACGGCATAAAAACCGTGACCCCCTATTTTTTTCGTCCTATGCGGCTACACGATAGACAAAGTCTGCGAACGACTTAGGGCGGATTTTGCGTGGGTCTGCCCGCCACGGTCTAATAGGAATGGAGTACCTTGCAATCTGCGTGAGCAGATTCGCACCGTCCGCGTCCGATGTCCGGAGATACTCGCGGCACAGCGCTGTTGCCATCTTAAAATTCACCTTATAGGCGTAGACGCCGTTCTCTGGTTGACGAATCACCGCCGCGCGGGAAACCCTACTCACAAAGTTAAAGGCTATCAGAGCGGCGTATACCTCCTGCGTACAGTAGGTGCCACTGCGTCCGTGCAGGTTTGTCAATCCGATCGTATGCTTAGCATTTCGTAGGGCTATCTCCAGATCCCAACGAGAATGGTAAAGCGCCTTAATATCCTCGGGCGTGAAGTCGCGAGGCATGTTGGTGGCAATCGTCTCAAACTGCCCAGTATCAAGCATGAAGCGAACGATTCTAAGCCGCATTTGATAGGGACTTGGGAAATCCCATCGGGCTTGTCTGGCCTTTGACCCTGCCTTATCGGAGTTAGTCTGCGTCGTACTAAGAGTAAACGCAATATCACAATCTAAATTTAGCAGGGGTAGACTTGCGACCTCCCGCAATGCGCCGTGGTGCTGTTTGACCCGCACTGCAAAAAAGATATTAGGCTTTTCTAACAGGTATGCCAGAAGATTATATGATTCATAGCCTCTATCCGCAAGGATTAGCGTCTTTTCGTGGAAATTATTCCCCTTTATCATTTCTATCAGTGCACCTATTTCATCCATGCGGGATTCAGGCTGAATGGTCAGGTCAACGAAAGTTTTGTTTAGCACATCAAATAGTGGCGAGATGGTAGGGCGTTATAACCGCTCTTTGGGTGTGTATCAACGCGAAGGAAGCTATCAGCGTCCGGGTTGAAAGGGATATTGACCGAGCTTTCATCTGAAGCCAGAACCCTGTACCCGCGAAACATCTAGTTATCCGTATGAATGGTAGCGGCATTGAAGCGTTCAAACACTTCCCGAAAGGCATTGGGCGGGATTTCAGCGCCACGTTGGGAGACGGCGGTGGGGATAACCTCAATCCCCGCCCGGTGCAGTTCTTTGGCCAGTGAACCGCCCTCGGCAGCAATCAGAAAGTGCAGCATGGTATCGAGGGGCAACTTACGCGTCCGGGAGAACGCCGGGCCGTTGGTATACAGCCCGGCGGTTTCTGAAATCGCGTTTTTAAGTGAGTCTTAATGTCGAGGGAAGAATCCATATTCTTCACCTTCTTCGCCCACATCGCCAATGTAGTATTCACGCGCAAGGTAATACAGCATTTCGGAAGGTCTCCTCCGAAGGTCTGTTTCTGCTTCTCTGATGTCAGCGATAAGTGCCGTTGACCAACCAATATGGTAATTTCTCGCTTCAATTAGCTCGTGATAAAGACCTCCTTCAATCTCTTCGTGTTCGATGTTGATGAAAACCTCGGATTTCAGCACTTCCTCGGGATATACAGATACACGGCAAATGCTCTTTCCAAGCATAGCAAGCATGGCGTTCATAACGATCTGCGCGTTCTCTTCGGCTTTGGATTTCCAATGTTCTGCATCTTCAGGCATCGTCAGATGAACGATACCGCCGCGCAAATTGAGGTTGTTCGTGGAAATCTCCACTGACAGTCGGATTTTTAACAGGTTTTTCTTCATGGGTTTACGCTCCTTTGTAGGAGGATTTACTTTGAAAAATCAAAGCATATCTCCTGCTCGAAAGCGTGATTATGGATAGGATGTGCGGGTGAAAAAGAGCACGTATAGGTGGGTGCCTTTGACGATTGAGGCGGACATGAGTATGCTCTGTGAAAAAAAACAGATGATTAGAAGCAAGTGCAGATGATTACAAAGGATAAAGGGCACGTTGTGGCGCTAATCGCTTAACTTAATAGATTTTGAGAAATAAAAAAGTTTGTCGCGCGAAAAGGAAGATTGGGGG
>JAEWGC010000003.1 GCA_023388495.1 Bacillota bacterium
GTCAAATCATCATCTCCCTACTGTTCTAATGTTGACAAAGTGTGTTGGCAACATTAGGACTACTTTGTAGAGATATTATCTCATGGTTTTTGACACTTTTAAATCCATGAGATTATTGTACGCTTACTTTTAAGAAAACAAAAAGAATAGGGGATGAATAAATAATGTATATGTATCCTGATAATCTAAAGGCTAAAGTGACACTATGGCTATGGGAATTAAAAGACATTGTAATTATTGGAATAGGGTTTCTTATTTCTGTATTTGCTTTATCCCAGTTATGATTTATGTCAGCAATTGTTATAACTGCAGTATATGCCTTTTTAACCATACAATTTGAAGCTACAAGCATATTGAATTTTATCAAGTATGCTTGTAGCTTTTTTATATTAAAACAACAATTATTTGAGTGGAGATTATAAAATGAGAAGAAAAAAGAAAAACAAAAGAAATCTACAAGAGAATTAATTGGTATTGAAGAAATTACAGATTTTAATCTCAAAACTCCATATGGAGAGTTAGTATATTTTATAATCCATCCAACTAATATTTCGGTACTATCAGATGAAAGCATAAGTTCAAGGATATATGCTTTGATGACTGTATTAAAATGTATAGCTGAAATTGAAATGCTCTGTCTTAATTCAAAGGAAAACTTTGATGATAATAAGCAGTATTTAAAAAGAAGAATAGAAAAGAGCTTAAAAGACCAAGGATTTGCAGCTAAGAGGGCAGATAATCAGGATATTAAAAGACTTCTAGGAGTTTACTATGAACAAAATGTAACTACAGAAAAATATGAAGATTATGATGGGGAAAGATGGATTGTATTTGGCGATGAGTAAAATAAGGAAATATAGGTTTATTTGATAAAATCTATATGATAAAATAAACACAACTATGAATTAATAATTATATTTAAATACAAGAATATGAAGACAGGGGTTTAATAATAGTAAAGTTTGCAGCAATTCTTTATAATGGGTCGCAAGACTATGATTATGATAACCAAAAAGATTTTTTAGAAGCCAAAGTATTTAATGGGAAAAGTATTTATGAAATATTTGAAAAAATACACTGGAATTCATTAGATGGTTGTAGCCTAGAAGAAAGACTAGGTTATTACCTAAATGATTAGTAAAATTTTAATATAAGGACTGGTAGATATGGATGTAAACACAGAAAACAAATCAAGGGAAATTCTCGAAAATATACTTAAACAATATGAAGCTGAAGATACAATTTTATTTAGATTAAGACATAAATATATACTTCACATAGACTTAAGTGAGAAATATCCATATCTAGAAGATGAGTCTGATAGAAATGGATATATAGCATTCTGGAATGAGTGGAATAGGAGGATAGGCTATGAGAAGGGAATTTCAGATTAATGGATGTATAGAGGTGCCAATGGAATTATCTGAAGATGAGTTTTGGGATAAATTTATTGATTTTATTGAATCAAATAACTGGTATTTTGGAGGGGGAATAAGGGAAATCATTGATGGGTTCTATATTAATGATGATGGTACAAAGAGTGAAAATTGTCTAGATGAAGACTTTAGAATACTTATTTTGAAAAATCAAAGAGATAAAGCTCTAGAATTATATATGGGTATAATAAATAATGATTTAAATGAGGCTGAAATATATATTGAAAATCTAAGCAAAAGCATGTAGATTTATATGAAATTCAGTCAGCACCTTGGTATACAAGTATTAAAATATATGGATTAGCTGTTGCATTGATTGTGTTTATTGCTATTATTATTAAACTATTAATAAAAAAGAAAGTGAGGGATATTTAGTCATAAGTTTCTAAGCTTATGTGACACATCTTTTATATACTATACATTAGCTATAGCCTTACACAGAGCGTGTATGGCTTTTTAATTTAAAAAAATAGTTTTTAATGTGTAAAAGGGAATTAATAATATGTAGAGAAGGTAATCATGTGGAAAAGCTGTGTTTAAGGATTAAGTAGGATAAACCTTAAAAGATAAATGTAATAAAATCAAAGGAAATCCATAAGAATGAAAATTCATATTACTAAACTCGTGTAATTTTTGTGCAATTACATATCCTATAGAGTTGATGTAACGCTTATAGATACTGTATTAGAATTAGTCAAAAAACTATACTAAAGGTATTAGAGTAACTCTATTAGGAAGGTGAAAAAATGGATTTATCAAATATAGGAAAAAGAATTCAAAGTCGTAGAGAAGAATTAGGGATAAAACAAGAAGAGTTAGCAGAGTGTGTGAGCTTAAGTCCTAATTATATGAGCGCTATTGAGAGGGGTGTTAAGATTCCTAGATTAGAAACATTTATACGGATTGCTAATGCCTTGGAAGTATCTACTGATATACTACTTGAGGATGTTTTAGTTAAGGGTAATGAAATAAAAGCCTCTAATCTTTGGGAGGAAATAAATCACTTGCCAAGTAAAGAGCAAGAAAGGATCCTACGTGTGATAAAAGTAATGGTTGAGATGGAAACAAATAACTAAAATAAAATTTTCGACAAATTATATCATTTTACAATAAATATTAACTCTAATAGTGTTATTATAACTCTATATGTGTTATAATAATATCGTTCTAGAGAAGTTAGACATATATGCTACGGCTCTTCAGGGAACCTTCTCTGAATAATTTTGTAGTTTTCTTATTCTTAAATGAATAAAAGCGCATGCTTATTACTATTTTCTACAATATTTTTTATATTTTAAATTATAATCTATAGAAATTTAAAATAAATTTAAAAATACTTAAGAGATAGTAGAAGTATGCATTTTATAAATTATAGATAACAAAATACAAAATGAAAGGGTGGAAAACTTGGAGAGCAAAGGTTTAAGAAAAAATTTAACAAAAACTTTAAGGAGAAGTACAAAAAAAGGTTCAATTAAGAAGAAGTTAATTTTAATGCCATTATTAATTGTGCTTATAGCCATAGTAGGAGTGACGATTACTTCTTCTTATATGATGAGGGAAGGCTTGCAGGAAGAAATTAGGCACAATATAGAATTTATATCTGAAACTGTTATAGGAAGGCTTATACAAAATTCAAAATTATTAGAAACGCTAAATTCAATGCTAGAAGTTAGAATCAGTGATGTGGGAAAAGCTGTTATTAAGAATGAAGATAATATAAATAATGATTTATTACGAAAAATATCTAATGAATTAGGGGTTAATGAAATATCTTGGTACGATAAAGAAGGTAGAATTATTTATTCTACCATAGCTGACAATATAGGATGGGTAGCAACAGAAGGGCATCCTGTATATGATTTCATCAAGAATAATGAAAATGAAGTATTTGAAGATATTAGAAAAGATACGTTGTCAGGCGATTTTGTAAAATTTGGATACATTAAGGGATCGAACGGAAATTTTGTTCAAGCAGGGATAACCGCCAATGAAATCAAGAACATTGAAGATAAATTAAGCTATCAAAGTGAAATAGAAAATATAATGTCTCATGAAGACATAATTGATGCAATCCTGCTTAATAGGGGCATGGAGATAGTTGCTAGTAGTGATAAAACCCTTATAGGAGAAGTATTTCAGGATGAAGGAAGCAGGATAGCTGCAGAGGAAGGTACTATACATTTTAGTGAATATTTTCATCCTGAGAAGAAAGAAAAAGTTTATGCAATAAGCATTCCTTTAATCATTGAGAGGAATCATATGGGAGCATTACATCTAGATTATTCCGTGGGAGATATGCAGTCGATTATCTATAAAAATGTTATTACACTTAGTATTTTAAGTATAATAATCTTCATTTTCTTAGGAATTGTTTTACACAGAATGTCAAATTCTGTAGTAAAAACTATAGATAAATTGAAAGAAAAATTAGGATTTATAGCATCAAGAGATTTATCTAATCCTATACCAAAAGATTTAATGAATCAGAATAATGAGCTAGGTGAAATATCTGAAGCTATAAATAAGACGCAAAATGCTATGAAAAATGTTATACAAAATATATTAAATATGTCAGGGCAAGTGGCAGCTGCTTCCCAACAACTCACTGCAACAAGTGAAGAAACAGCTGCAGCTGCCAATGAAGTAGCAGTAGTCATTGAAGATATTGCTCATGGTGCAAGTGAACAAGCAAAAGATATAGAACAAGGGAACTTTTCTATTTTAGAACTTGGAAACTTAATAAAGGATAATAGAAATATGATGAAGGAGTTAAATACCTCTGTGGAAAAAGTAAATAGTTTAAAGGATGAAGCACTGGAAATCTTAAAAGATCTCGTAGAAAAGATGGATGTTAGCAGCAATTTAGCTGGTCAAACTCAAGAGGCCATTCAAAGCACTTATGAAAGTACAGAAAAAATTGCTAATTATAGTGAGATGATTGAGAGTATATCTGAACAAATAAATTTATTATCTTTAAATGCAGCTATAGAAGCAGCAAGGGCTGGGGAATTAGGGAGAGGTTTTGCTGTAGTCGCAGAGGAAATAAGAAAACTTGCAGAAGAATCCAATAAGTTTACAGGGGAAATTACAAATCTTATAAATGAGCTAACAG